>NZ_JAWXCX010000001.1:2400000-3140269 GCF_033845285.1 Marinococcus sp. PL1-022
CAAAAGCAGTTAGAAGCTCATCCGTGCATTCGAAAGGTATCCGACCGGACGATTTCGTATCATCCGGATTTTAAGAAGAAGGCCGTCCATGCTTATCATCAGGGAGCTGGACCAGCGCAGATTTTTGTCGAGCACGACCTTGACCTGACGGTCATTGGCAAGGAACAGCCGAAACGATGCCTGCAGCGATGGCGACAAACCCACGAGCGTTATGGGGACCTGGGCCTCGAACAGGAACGCCGGGGGAAAGGAGCTGCGGGCCGGCCCTCGTCCCGTTCGCGTTCCACGGACGACAAGCTTCAGCGAGCCGAAACACGCATACAGTATCTGGAGGCTGAAATCGACTTCTTAAAAAAGCTCGAAGAGCTCGAAAGGCAGGTGTCGAAGAAGAAACACCGTTAACCCCCCACGAGGTGTACGGATTGATTCAGGCGGTCATTGATACACATGAGCTCCTCGGTCACGTGTCGTATTTATGTCACCTGACCGGGGTCAGCCGGAGCGGGTATTACGCCTGGCGGAAGAATGAACCGGAGAGGCAGCGGCAGGACGACCACGATGCCCGGGAGGCCGAACGGATTCGGGAGCTGTTTGAGCGTCATCATGAAAAAGCAGGCGCCCTGCAGATCAAAATGATGCTTGAAAACGATCAGGGCATCATCATGAATCATAAAAAAATTCGACGGTTAATGGCCAAATTTCAGATGGTAACGAAAATCCGCCGGGCGACCCCCTATAAAAAGCTCATGAAGGCCACCCAGGAGCACCAGACCTGCCCCAACCTGTTGAACCGGGCTTTTGACGCCCAGGAACCTGGAAAAATTCTTCTGACAGATATCACGTATCTGTATTACGGCCAGGGGCAAAAAGCGTACTTGTCGTGTATCAAAGACAGCGCCACCAAAGAAATTCTGGCTCATGTCGTTTCCACCTCGCTAGCGATGGATCTCGCCCATGAGACCCTGGACCAACTGCAGCATCAGTCCCTCCATCCCGGAGCGATGCTTCATTCCGACCAGGGGACGCACTATACACACCCGGCCTTTCAGGCCAAGGTGAAGCAGGCGGGTCTCTGCCAATCCATGTCCCGGCGCGGCAATTGTTGGGATAATGCTCCCATGGAATCCTTCTTTGGACACTTTAAAGATATGGTGGACCCCCGTCTCTGTGCCACCTTCGCTCAACTGAAGCAGATTGTTCACGATTATATCGACAGATATAATCACCGCCGCTACCAGTGGGGACTAAAAAAAATGACCCCGGTCCAATACCGGGATCATCTGTTAACAGCCTAGACTCTTTTTATTTCCTGTCCATTTTATAGGTTACAGTTCACCGCAGAAGTGGCCTCTTTTTCGTTTATCTGCTTTTCACAAGCAGATTGATAGCTTCCTGGACAGATTCATTGGTGTCTTCTCCGCGCTCCATTTGTTCGCGCATGCACTGCTCCAGATTTTCACTGACAATTACGCCAATCGCACGGTCCATTGCAGAACGTGCAGCTGACATCTGCCCTACGGTGTCCCGGCAGTCCTGCCCTTCTTCCATCATTCGAAGAACACCCCGCACCTGCCCTTCGACACGGCGGAGTCTGTTTTTAATATTGGCATCATATTCCATGAGTTAAGCGGCCTCCAATGTATTCAAAATGTACATTGTTATTATACATGAAATAATTGGGAATTTCCTACACTCTCCAATAAATTTTTAATCAGCTTGCTTTCCACTCAATTGTATTAGGTGCTGCAGGGACTTCCCATCTTTGGTTCAGCGGAACTTCTCCGAGAGTGTCACTGTTCTCAGAGATAAATTTTATGGTTTCATACCCAAAATCCGCTGCCGCCAGCCCCACCGCATCAATCATCGCCTGCTGAACCTCGCCAGACGCACCTTCGAGCGAGCCACTCAGAGTAATAGTTACTGATTCTCCTTCGCCTTCCACATTTCCTACAGTAAGAGAGCCAGGGATCGGAGCTCTCACTTCCGAAATTTCAGGTCCTTCATTCATTTTCGCCAGCGTTTCCTCTAAAGAAAGCAGACTCCCATTTTCATTCGTAGTAGAAACACCCGCTCCTTCACCAGTCACTAAATAAGAGGCGTCATTTACATCATATAAATAATAGCCGCGATTCTCATCAATATCCCGGACATTTATTTCTTCTTCACTTCCACTGCCTTCATCGGGTATATTTGATACTTCTATATCTTTTTCCCCCAAATAACGGGCAAGCTCTTCAATGCCGCGTTCGATCTGTCCGGATTCCAAAGCCGTGGTTTCAGAGGATACTGCCGCTTCGAGACTGCCATTCTCTGCATTCTCCCAGGATACCTTTTCGGTCATAGCAGGGCCGAGCCCGAATTCATTGCCGTCCACTTCTTCAGTGATAAAGCTCAAAAGCTCTTTTAGGTCCGCTTCTGCTACAAACGTTAAAGGGACAATAACCGCTCCCCGGGCACTTTCAAAAGGGATAGTCACAGCGTTCACACCGCCGCTGCCTTCTTCCTTCGTAAGCGCGGCTACATAACCGCCCGGCATTTCACCGCTTTCTTCCGTATCCTCCTGAATCTTTGGCGGGGCATCTTCTGTACCGCTCTCTGCCGGCTCAGGCTCTTCATCTTCTCTGCTGTCTGTATCGTTTTCAGCAGTATTTTCCGATTCATGCTGTTCGGCTGACTCTGAATCTCCGGCCTTATTCTCGTCTTCAGCGTTTTCTTCCTGAGAAGGGGAAGCCGTCTGATTCGAAGTCCACCATATTCCCGGGACGATAAGTATTGCGAGTAGGAGAACTGCCGCCGATGTAAAAACAGGAACTGGCCAGCGCCGGTGCGTACGGTGTCTTTTCTTTGAGTCCAGCCGATCCTGAATATTATGATAGATTTCATTTTTGGATCGTTTATCCTTCACACGGGGCATTTGCTTTAATGAATGTTCAATCCGTTCCCTGGAACGATTATGCTTCTTCAATCTCCTGCCCTCCTTTCTTCTAAATTTTCCCTGCTTTCCATTAGCTCCTGTATTTTTTTTACGGCCCGGTGCTGGGTCGTTTTCACTTTACTCTCCGACCACCCGAGCACTTCAGCTGCTTCTTTGATCGAGAGCGATTCCACGTAACGCAGTATAAGCACCTGCCTCTGATCCGCAGAGCATGCTTTCATGCATTCATAAATTTCACGCACATCGTCTTTTGCAGTAAGAATCTCATCAGGAAGAGGAGCTGGGTCCCGCATTTCTTCTTTTGATAAAGGACCAAGCACTCCCAGCCATTTCCGCTTTTTTCTGTTTTGCTTGCGGATCCAGTCTATGCCAACATGTCTGGCAATGGAATAAAGCCAGGTTTTTTCACTGCTTTTGCCTTCAAATGTTTCAAAGGAATGCAGCACTTTAATGTAAACTTCCTGGACAAGCTCCTCAGCTGTTTCACGATCTCGGACCATATAAAATAAATATTGGAAAAGGGAGTGATGATATTGTTCATATAGCCTTTCAAACTCATCATGCATGATGAACACTTCCTTAATGTAGACGTTCCCTGTCTTTATTAGTTACACCGGTAATTTTATTAATAGAAACGGAAAATAGAATTACGTTTCCACCCGTTTTCTGTTTATGTATATTCAAAGTTTCATTCTTATGCTGATGCCTCATAAGATATTAGCAAAATACTTCGCACTATTATAGCATTTCCGCGTCTTTTTCTGAAAAACCCACCGCCGCTTTCATGCTCTGGTTTAACATTAGTAAAGTCCTGTTTATGTTCATTTGGGGGATTTGAACCTTTCTTTATTTTGAAACATGGTATAATTATGTAACAACATTGTATTATTTGTAAACTAAATTTAATATTTGTCCTGGGGGGATTCCATGAAAAGATTCTCATTTTTAGCAGTTGCTGCCACAGCTATTATTACTCTCAGCGCCTGCGGTACCGAAAATAGCGGAAATGCGGAAAACAATGAAAAAGCAACGGAGACAGCATCTGTTGAAGCCAACGAAGAAGAGAAAGCAGAAAGTGACACCACAAAAAATGAAGAGCAGACAGATAAAGAGACAGCTTCCGAAGCTGGGGACAAGGAAGAAGCAGAAGACAGCGCAACTACAGAAGAAGCTGTCGCAGAAAATGAAGAGGAGAACCCGGACTCCGCAGACACTGCCAGCGAAGACACTTCACCTGAAAATGAAGCAGCAGAAGAAAACGCTTCTGAAGACACAGCCAAAAGCGAAGAAGAAGCGGTAGAAGAAAGTGCTTCTGAAGATACCACCAACAGCGAAGAAGAAGCCCCAGCAGGTTCCACAGAGGCTGCTGTAGCTACAGATACAGAATCAAACAGCACTTCAGCTTCCGGGGAGGAAGAGGCTGTCACAGAGGAAGTGACTGTTTACTACCTCGACGGTGATTTAATGAATACAATTTCTGAAAACCGAAGCCTGGAAGCAGCATCTGAAAACGATCTGCCGTTTGAAGCTGTGCAGGCATGGCTCGATGGCCCTGAAACAGAGGATGCCACAAGTCCGCTTCCAGTGGAGACCGAAGTACAGTTTGTCGAATTTAAAGACAATACTGCCTATGTTTCCTTCGAGCCCTCCGTCCTTGACGCTACTACAGTCGGCAGTACTCTCGAGCTCGCATTTGTAGAACAGCTGGCAGCGCTCATGGACCAGTTTGGATACGGTCAGACTCAGATTCTCATTGACGGCGAAGTCGTCACAGACTTTTACGGCCACCGTGAAATCGACCAGCCTATCGAAGCAACGGATCCTTCCGAGCTTTACGGCAGTAATTAACGCCAGATATTAAAAAAAGCGCCCGCACATGCGGACGCTTTTTGCTTTCTCTTAATTGCTAAGCTTCTCTGAGACTCTGGCCACGCGGGCACCTAAACGGCCGCCCATTGTCAACTCGCCTTCGCTTGGCATCCGTGTGCCGTCCGGACCAGCAAGCGTAGAAGCACCGTACGGCGTTCCGCCGACAAAGTCACGTTCAGCCATTTCCGGATTCTCTCCATAAGGAAGACCGACAAAGATGAACCCGAAATGAAGAAGCGGCACGACCGACGTGATAATTGTTGTTTCCTGACCGCCGTGAGCTGTATTTGTACTCGTAAAGATGCCTGCTACCTTGCCTTCAAGTGAACCGTTGGCCCAAAGGCCGCCAGCTGCATCCATAAATTGCTTCACCTGTGCCGGCATATTGCCAAAGCGTGTAGGAATACCCCATACAACGCCGTCAGCCCATACGAGATCGTCTGTTGTAGCTTCAGGAATATCCGCCTGTTTATTTTGCGCCTCTACGTAGGCATCCTGCGTGGACATTCCTTCCTTAGCCATTTGGGATTCGGGAATTCTTACAATCCTTACTTCTGCGCCTGTTTCTTCCGCGCCTTTTGCTACTGCTTTTGCCATTTCGTGTATATGTCCATAGGAACTATAAAATGGTACCAATACTTTACTCATCGAAAAACACCTCTATCACTTATATTTATAAAGTTACTTACTTTTCGAAAGTACATGAAAAAATCCTGAATGTCAAATCACCCTTCAAGCTATACCCCAGCCCCTCCTCTACGAAACAATGATTTTGTGGTACTATGTTCATAAAGAGGTGAACTATTATGCAGAAGACTTCCATCTGCCCAAAATATGAATTTGCAGCGGAGCTGCTCGGGAAAAAATGGACGGGCCTATTGATCCTAGTCCTTCTTCAGGGACCGCTCCGCTTCAAAGATATAAAAAGAGAAATCCCGGACATGAGCGACCGGCTGATTACAGAACGGCTGAAAGAGCTTGAAGAAAAAGGTGTGGTCGAACGCAGTGTTTTTCCGGAAAAGCCTGTGCGCGTTCAATACCAGCTGACGAGTAAGGGAGAGGATCTCGAGCCGGTTATTAATGCGATCCAGGACTGGGCTGAAGCATGGATTCAATAAAAAGCAGGTACTTTTCATATTGGAAAAGCCTGCTTTTTTCATGATATAAACACAAAAAAGCGCCTGCCAAAAGGCAGCCGCTCGCTCTTAACTCTTTATTTTTCCAAAAACATCTGTGTCCAGTATTGCCCGTATTCTCCGCCTTCTTCATAGCCAATTGCGATATGCGTGAAGTCCGGATTTAAAATGTTATCACGGTGTCCCGGTGAGTCCATCCATGCATCCACGACATCCTGCGGCGTGTCCTGTCCAGCTGCAATGTTTTCCCCGGCTCCGTCATAGCTGATGCCGAATTCCTGCATCATTTCAAAAGGACTGCCGTATGTCGGACTCTCATGGGCAAAATAATCATTTTCAATCATGTCCTGAGATTTTGCGTCCGCTACGCTTTGCAGGGAGCTGTCTGCTTCCACCGGCTCAAGTCCGTTCTCTGCCCGGACTTCGTTCGTCAGCCGCACCACTTCCTGTTCAAATTCTGACTCACTTTGAGAAGAGACAGCCTCTGAGGTTTCAGCTGAACTGCTTTCTGAAGAGCTGCTTTCGCTTTCCGGTATAGCAATGCTCTGGCCTACATTAATCACATTAGGGTTCTGAATGTTACTGTTTTCTTCCATGAGCGCTTCTACACTCACTCCGTGCTCCTCGGCAATCGTATTTAAAGTGTCTCCGGACTCTACAATGTATGTATCCTGTCCAAGAGCGGTTAATGGGAAAATAAGTGTTGCTGACAGAGCACCGACGACGGCTGTTCTTTTAAATCTCATGTCATTCACCTCTTATAAATGATAACGTTATAATAAAATTTTACCATTAATTTCTTGAAAATAAACATTTCAAAGGAATTTTACAAATTTTTGCGGCTATTGTCCTACATTTTACATTAATTAAATCTAAAACTTATCTTATCGAAATAATTACTATGGCAGTGTCCCCTCCTCGTTGTTGCCGAAAACGAAGATTATCTATTAAGATAGGAAGAGTGCTTACGAACGCGGACAGATGATCAGCAAATTTAAACGAAGGATGGATATAACGAATGGCTACATGGAAAAACGAAATCGAATCGCGAAAGACGTTTGCCATTATTTCGCACCCGGATGCCGGGAAAACGACCTTAACAGAAAAGCTTCTGTACTTTGGAGGCGCTATCCGCGAAGCCGGAAGCGTTAAAGGAAAGAAAAACCAGCGTCACGCCACAAGTGACTGGATGGAAATCGAAAAGCAGCGCGGCATCTCTGTCACAAGCTCCGTGATGGAGTTCAACTATGGAGGGCACCGCATCAATATTCTCGACACTCCCGGTCACGAAGACTTCAGCGAAGATACGTACCGTACGCTGACCGCAGCCGATTCGGCAACCATGCTTATCGACGCGGCCAAAGGGGTCGAGGCACAGACTAAAAAGCTGTTTAAGGTCTGCAGCATGAGAGGCATTCCCATCTTCACCTTTATTAACAAGCTCGACCGCCAGGGACGGGACCCGTTCGAGCTGATGGAAGAAATGGAAGACATTTTAGGTATCCGTTCGTACCCGGTTAACTGGCCGATCGGTATGGGCCAGGACTTTCACGGTATCTACGACCGCCATGCCAAAAAAGTAGAATGGTTCAATCCGGATTCCCCGTCCCAGACGGAAGTCGTTTATGTAAACGGCACCGACGATCCTAAGCTGAAGGAGCGAATTGATCCACAGCTCCTGGCTGCTTTCCAGGAGGAAATTGAGCTTCTTGATGTAGCGGGGGATGCGTACGATGAAGAGCGTATCAAAAGTGGTGAACTCACGCCTGTCTTTTTCGGCAGCGCTGTTTCAAACTTCGGAGTGCAGAATTTCCTGGAGTATTTCATGGAATGGGCACCCGCTCCCGTCGGGAGGGAAAGCGATCAGGGCTTCGTTTCCCCGCTCAGTGACAATTTTTCCGGATTTATTTTCAAGATCCAGGCGAACATGAATCCAAAACACCGCGACCGGATTGCCTTTATGAGAATTACATCGGGCAAATATTCTCCAGGTATGCAGGTCAACCACGTCCGCATCGGCAAGAACATGAAGCTGCACCAGCCAACGCAGTTTCTTGCCAAGGACCGGAGCATCGTTCAGGAAGCCTACGCCGGCGATATTATCGGTCTGTACGATCCGGGCACCTTCCGGATTGGCGACACACTTGCAGAAGCAGGCACCTTCTCTTTTGAAGAAATGCCTCACTTTTCTCCTGAACACTTCGCTGCGATTTCTGTTAAAGATGCGATGAAGCACAAATCATTTGAAAAAGGCCTTCAGCAATTAACCGAGGAGGGGGCCATCCAGCTGTTTAAAACGTATCAGCGGGTGCCGGAGCAGCAGATTGTCGGAGTAGTCGGTGTGCTTCAGTTCGAAGTACTCGAGCACCGGCTGAACAATGAATATAACGCTCATATTAAGATGGAAAATCTTCCATTATCAGTGGCCAGATGGGTCGACGGCCCAGCGGAGGCAATGAATACCTTCGCCAGAAAACAAAAGAATTTGGCTCTGGACCGAAACGACCGGCTGGTTGCCCTGTTTGAAAATGAGTTCCAGTTAAACATGGCAAAGGACAAATATCCTGATATTTCCTTCCACGAAAATTCCTATTTCGTTTCCAGCCAGACGACGTAGGAAGATAGCAAAACGGACTGCCTTTTCACCAGGCAGTCCGTTTTTTACGTTATAAAAAGGATTTTTATTTCATGCCTTCAGCGGGCATCTACGCTTTTCTCTGTCCAGCTTCGATGCCCAGCCGCTCGGGTCACTTTCCGTCCGACTCCGAGCAGCAGGCTGCTCTGCGCAGCCGGGAAGTGCCTGTCGCACCTGATCGGGCATCTACGCTTTTCTTCCTGTCCAGCTTCAGAAGCCAGTGGCGGCAGGTCTCTTCAGCTCCTCTTTCCAAGTGAAAGAGCCACTTGGCAAAAGAGCTTCCAGATCCCGCGCCACTAACCGGCTTCTTACGCTTTTCTAGAGGGCTGTAGTTCTTTGATGAATTTTTTGTCGATCCGGTGCTTGATTTTAAACGGCGCTTTACCTGCACGGGCTTTGTCACCGTAAATCATCAGCCCCTGCTTGCGTCCGAGATTTAGAATCGCCATATAATTTTTTTGCGGCGAATACTTGGTCAGCTTTTTGCCTTTCAGGGAACGCTTAATGTTCTCAAGAAGCACAGGTGCTTCTTTAACAGCCGATATTCCATTTTTCGGAATGTCTTCATGTCCGGCAATGGTAACGCAGTCGCCTACTCCGAATATTTGCGGATACGCTACTAACTGCAGGTGTTCGTTTACGAGCAGATAGCCTTCGCTGTCGACCGGCAGCCGGGAGGCTTCAAACCAGGCCGGTGCTTTTGGTCCGGTCATCCACAGCAGGTCTTCATAAGGAAAGGACAGCGAATCTGTTTCTACCGTCCGGTCTGTCACCTGGTGCACTTCTTCGTTTTCAAAGTATTCAATCCCTCTCTTATCAAGAAGATCATACACCTGCTGCCGCGTTTCCTCTGTGTCTTCCGGAAGGAGTTTACTTCCCGAAATAATTTTCACCGGCGCCTGGAACTTGTTTTTACTTCTCCATGCCTGCGTGGTGAATGCCATCTCGACTCCAGCATAACCGCCGCCGACAATAACCGGGTGATGGCTTGTCCGTATGCTTTCCACTGCTTCCGAGAAGTTTTCGTTAGCTTTTAGGACCTCCGCATGCTTTTGCACATGTGGAATTTCAAGCCCTTTTGGCTGGGCGCCGATATCTACGGACAAATAGTCAAAATGCATAACTTTACCTGCATTGGTGAGCACAATATTCTGCTCCGGATCAATGGAAGTAACCTTGGCCGAAACAAATGTGCCTCCGTTTTCGTTACAGAATGACCGAAGCGGAACACGGATGTCTTCGATAGCGTAGCGCCCTTCCATATAGCCTGAGTACATGCCTGAATAATACTGGTACTGTCCCGGGGAAATAAGAATCCACTCTACGTCTTTTTTCTTTTTTTTCCACTCTTTTATCACGGAAAGATGGGTGTGGCCTGCTCCGACGAATATCACTCGTTTAGTCACTGTATTTCCTCCTCTGTCTTTTCAATTACCGAAACCATGCTACATACTTTTTAAGTACCTTGTTGACCGGACTGTTAAACAAAGCCTTCCGCCAGTATTCATCCGCTGCTTTTTTCACGATGTCTCCATGAGCCGGATACGGATAAACCACACTCGAAAATGAACGCAGCTTCTTCTTCCACGTTTTTGCTGCGGTGACCTGCTGCATCCAATCAGCCGCATGGCGTCCGACAGCATGCGCTCCGATGATGTTTCCTTTTTGATCAGTAATAATTTTCACTAAAGGAACCGGGTCGCCTTCAGCCAGAAACCGGTCCACCTGTTTTCCTTCAATACGGTAAATACGGACGTCTACGCCTTCAAGCTGTTTAGCTTCTTCTTCGGTCACACCCAGATGAAAAATCTCCGGCTCGGTATAATACGCCCAGGGGAGCGCATTATAATTAATTTTCCGGCGCAGCCCAAAAACAGCGTTGGAAACCACCGTCTGGCCCTCCATACCGGCCGCGTGCGTAAACATATAGCCCCCGCTTGCATCGCCAATGGCGTAGATATGCGGCACAGACGTCTGCATGGTATCCGAGACGTCGACGCTCCTATCTTTCTTTACCCTCACACCGGCTTTTTCTAATCCTATGTTATTTGTGTTCGGCACACGCCCTGCCGCAAGCAAAAGCGCATCCGCTTCGATTTTCTGTTCGGTTTCTCCTTCTGTAACAGCATACACACGCCCATTTTCTTTTTCGAGCCGTACCACCCGGGTGTTAGGAATAAAATGGATTTCCTTCTCTAATTCCTTCTGCGCCCGTTCAGCAATTTCCTTTTCTTCCTTTGAGAAAATGCGATCCCCCGAGTCTACCGCCGTCACAGAAGAGCCGATTCGTGCGAGCGTCTGGGCAAGCTCCATACCAACCGGGCCGCCTCCGACACACACCAGTTTTTCCGGCAGCTTCTCCGCCTCGAAAATCGTTTCGTTCGTGTAGTAAGGCAGAAGCTCTAGATTTTCAATAGGAGGCACATTCGGACTCGAGCCGGTAGCAATGACGATTCTTTTTCCGCCAAGGACACTTCCATCCTCAAGGTACAGGTGATGCGGATCCATAAATTCCCCGCGCCGCATGTATACATCAATCCCAAGCGCTTCGAATCCGCTTATATCATCAAGCTCCTGCACATCGGCTACCGCATTTCTCACTCTTTCTTTCACCCGTTCGAAATCAGCGTTTCCATCCAGCTGCAGACCGAATTCTTCTGCTGCTTTCCGGGCGTTCTGTATTTCTCTTCCGACAGTCACAAATGCTTTCGACGGTATACAACCGGCATGGAGGCATTCGCCTCCAAGATTTTCCCTGTCATCGACCAAAGCGGTCCTCATGCCAAACTGCGCCGCTCCGGACGCCACGGTCAGCCCGCCGGACCCGCCCCCAAGCACTATTAAATCGTAGTCAATCTGTGGCATTGTCATCCTGCTCCTTTAATAATCGTTTTGCTTCCAGCAGTCTCTGCAGAGCAGTAAATGTTTCGACAAATAAAAATAAAGCAGTGGAATAAAGTAAAATAGCCGGAAAAAGCATCATGACGGAAAACAAAATAAATCCCTCGGTCCGCTCGGCTAGTCCCGCCTGGTAATAAAACGATTTGATTCCGCTCCGTTCTGACATGTTTCCCACTGTTAAAAACACAGTAATTGAAAACAGTATGGAGACACTTAACAGAAGCAGCAGCCACATTAAATCCGGATACCGGAAGGCCAGCCCAAGCAGAACACTCGCTTCCACGAGGCGGTCAAACGTAATATCAAGCACCGTTCCAAACGCGGACGGACTGGTTTTTCTCGCCATTGCACCATCCACGGTGTCTAAAAACCCTGAAATCCAGAGGCAGATAAAGGCTGCCCACGCAGCATCAAAATAAATAAGCGGTCCTGTAAGCACCCCGATGCCAAATGCAAGAACAGTTACCTGATTGGCTGTCCAACGCCGGTTCAGAAACCAATCGGCGGTTTTGTCTATGACCGGGTCTGCCCATTTCCGGGCGTGTGTATCAATCATTGCAGATCCCCATTTACATTGTTTATATTATTTTCATACCCTTTTTTCCGTAAAATGACAACTACGGTTAAAAGAGCTGCAAAAACGCTGACCGCTCCCACTATATATTTCCATTCCCCGGTTAACAGTCCCGAGCCTAAAAAGCTGTAGCCAACTGCTCCCGGCAGCAGTCCAATAACGGTAGCTGCGGTATAGGAAGACAGTCGGACTCTGGACAGTCCGCATACGTAGCTCACAAGGTCAAAATTCAATATGGGCAGAAGGCCTCATCAAAAGCGTTGCCCGGAAGCCTTCCGCTTCGAGCTTCCTTCTCCAGACTTCCATTTTTCCTTTCATTTTTGTCTGAAACAATTCTTTCCCGAGCAGCCTCCCGACTCCGTATGCGAGCAGAGCCCCGCTGGTCCCGCCAATTAAGATGTATATCACGCCTGCAGCCGGACCAAAAGCGAGCCCGCCGGCAAGCGACATAATCGAAGCTGGAAATAAAATAAGCGGCCGGAGCATACAGGCCGCAATGTAAATAACAGGAGCCCAGGCACCGAGTATTAAAATTTCATCCCTTACCGCCTGCGGCGAGAACCGGAACACTTCGGCGTTCAACCAGGCGATTGTCACAACAGCTGTCAGAAAGACAACATATTTTATAATACTTTTAATGCTCATACGCTGCCTCCTTTTCAAGCCGGGGTTATAAATGTTCTTCCGCGAAATGGTTCATTCACAGCCAGGGTCACAGATTGGGCGCCCCCGACTTCATAAAACGTCTGAATCCACAGCCCGTACTGTTTTTTTACCGGCCCTGCCTCAGCTGCGAAATAATCCTTCCCCGCTTCCTTTGTCACCCGCAAAGCTTCAGCCGGGACAAAGCCTTTCTCCGGAAACCACCATCCATCTGCAAGCAGCGAAGCGGTCTCTTTTCGCTCCGGCACCCGCATGAGTTTGTCTCTATCACCTGTTTCTATAACTTCTCCGCCAGCCATGACACTGACACTCTCTCCCATGTCGAACGCCTCCTCGCGGTCGTGTGTGACAAACATGGAGGTGATGTTTTCCTGCTCAAGTATTTTTTTCACCCAGCGGCGCATCGTTTTACGTAAAGAACTGTCCAGGCTCGAAAATGGTTCATCAAGCAGCAGTACTTTCGGCGTTACAGCTATTGCCCTTGCAAGAGCCACACGCTGCTGCTGTCCTCCAGAGCATTGATACGGATACAGTGCTTCAAGCTCCGCTATTTCCATTTTTTCGAGCAGCTGCCTGCCGGCTTTTGTGCGTTCTTTTTTGGGTATTCGCTTCATCCTCAAACCGTACGTAACATTTTGCAGAATCGTTAAATGAGGAAAAAGCAGCGGCTGCTGAAACATTAAAACGACAGGGCGCTTCTCTGCCGGCCTTTCATTTACATTTACTCCATCAATTATTACCGTACCGCTTGAAAATGTATCAATACCGGCGATGCAGCGTAAAAGCGTTGATTTCCCTGTTCCGGATTTCCCGACCAGGCTTCTATTTTCCCCCTCTTTCAGCTCGAGGTTTACGTTCTGGAGCACCTGGTTTTCCTGATAGATCTTGCTTCCGTTCTGAACTGACACGTATGACATATTTCCCTACCCCTACCACGATTTTAAAATTTTCGTACTGACTCTGAGCACTCCGTCAGCAGCAAGCGCGACTGCCGCCGGAAGCGCGACTGCCATTAACGAAAAGGCGCTGACAGCTGACGGTGCCGCACTGTTTGTGTATGGATAATACAATACCGCCATGGTCGTAACCGTTCCTCCTCCTATAATAACAGTCAGGGCAAACTGGCTGACAGAAATAACGACTGCAAAAAAGACAGCTGCACGCACAGAAGCAGTCATCTGAGGAAACTCAATCAGCAAAAATCTGGCAGCTGCCCCGCCGCCAAGGCTTCTCGATTGTTCATACTGGCTTCTTCCTATCCGCTCATAGCCGGCACGAATGATACGAATTGTGTACGGAAGTGTCGGGAGCAGATGAAAAAAAGCGACCCCGTACCATGTATTTGCTGTACCGCTTTGCAAAGCAAAAATGTGCAGTCCGACAGCAAGGGCTGTGATGGGAAGAAGCACAGGAATTAAAAGCATGGCATCTATCAGTTCCTTTCCCCTGAATTCCCGGACGACAAGCGCTTTGGCCGCCGGCATGCCAATCACCAGATTCAGAGCCGCCACACAAAGGGCAATAAGAATCGTCCGTCCCCAGGCCTCTGCAAGCAGCGGGTCGCTAAACGGCACTCTCCAGCCGTCGAGTGTCCATGCCAGCGGCCAAATTTCCCCAAACGGCCATTCCGCCGCAAAACTCTGTACAACGAGTGCAAGCAAAGGAACTGCAAAGCAAAGTGCAAAAGCGGCTGCCGCTGCTTTTCTTTTCATGCTACTCCCCCCTCCATATCCGGATACGAAGCCGACGGGTATACCACATTAGAAGAGCGCTAAGAGCAATGAATACCACGCCAATCCAGGCCGATACTGCGTAGGCATAAGGACGTTCCTCCCAGTTACCGCCGCTGTACCATTCAAAAATGGTAACACCAATCATTTCCGGGCGGGTCGCTCCCACCAGTCCCGGCACTTCAAAGGCACCGAATACAAACGCAAACAGAATTACTCCCGTTTCCAGGGTGACTGCTTTTAAATAAGGCCATTCCCCGTCCTTAAACTTGCGGAATGGCCCGCCGCCAAGCGTTGCCACAGCATGCTTTACCGAATTATTCATCTCCAGATAGACCGGCGCTGTCATCAGTACTACGAAGGGCACCTCTTTCCATATGTAGGATAAAATAATGCCGATGCCGCCAGTATCATTTGTCAGGATGGGGAACTCTGTTCTATTATCGATCCAGCCCAGCTGCTGCGTGAGAGACGCCGCCCACCCGCTTTGTGAAAAAAACCAGATGACCAGATACGCTCCCACAAAATGGGGCACAGCCATCGGAATCCAGAACAGCGCCCCGGCACCGGCGCTTCGCTTTTTCCCAAAAAGCAGCTTAGAGGCCGCCACCCCGATCCCTAGAGACAGAAGGGTGGAGACGGTCGTCACTCCAAGACTGAAGCTGATGCTTTCCCAAAAAGAAGGCAGCAAAGCTACGTCATTAAGGACAGCTAACGGACTCTCTTCTGCGCCCAGCCGCATCCACAGTACCGCGACCGCGTAGAAAGAAAGCCCTGCCGTAACAAGAAGTGCCGGTAAAAGCATAGCTATCATGCTTTTACCTTTGAACAATTTCATTTTCCCACCGGTCTTCGGTCCACTCTACATAACCCGCATCCATTTCCGGCTGATAAGCATCATTCAGTACTTCAGTATCCAGCACGGAATCGCCGCGGTCCTGCTCAATAAATTCCTGGCGCATGTCCTCTGAGAGCGTATCAAGGTCAAGCACGGTACTGTCCCCCCACATCGACGGTGCCTGTTTCTGCAGCTGGGCTTCCGGGGACACCAGGTAATTGATCGCAGTCATCGCTCCCGGCACATTTGTGCTGTTAAATGGAATCGACAGGTAGTGAGTGTTTCCGATCGAATTGTTGTCAAACACAAAGGTATCCGTTGTTTCCGGAAACGTGCCGTCCTGGATCAGGCTTTCCGCTCTTGCTTCGTTATAGCCCATAGTCATAGACACTTCGCCGTCCCGGTACAGCCGGTCCAGCTGGCTGAGCGACGACGGATACGTTTCGCCGTCTCGCCATAAATCCGGCTCCATCTCCCGCAGAGTCTCCCACATACTGCCTGTTTGTTCATCGATCCATTCTTCATCATAGCCCTGTTCAATGACTTCTTCGGCTTCGACGTTATTGTAAATAAAATGGCGCAAAAACGCATTCCCGGTAAAGTCGGTCGCTTCCGGATACGTGAACTCTCCCGGGTTGTCCTCCACCCAGGCGGCCAGCTCTTCAATACTGTCTGGAGGAGTATCAACCTTTTCAGTATCATACATAAAGGTAAACTGCACCGAACCCCAGGGTACCTCCATTCCTTCCACCGGCGTGCCGAAATCGTATGCGTTTGTATCAGCCTCCATATCAATATGATCCTCCACGTTCGGAAGAGCGTTTGCAAAGGAGCCGTATAAAAGCTCGTTGTCCTTTGCGTTACGGAAATTTTCGCCGTTCAGCCAAATGATATCCATCGTGCCTTCTTCGGTCCCCGCTTCTTTTTCAGAATAAAGGTTTTGCAGCGCATCTTCGGTTTCAATCGGATTTCGATTCAGCGTAATGTCGTACTGCTCCTCCAGACGCGGGGCCACCCACTCATCTATGTATTCATTGGTTCCCTGGTCGCCGCCCCACATATGTAATTCCACGGTAGTTCCAGCGGCCTCTTCCTCAATTTCCTCCCAATCCTTTTCCTCCCATGATGTTTCACTTTCTTCTGAGCCTCCGGAGCACCCAGCGGCGACAAGCGCCGTCCCTGCGGCTGCGATTATTTTCCAGTTCATCCGTTTCACTTTCTCCCTTCTTAATGAACTTATTCCATGCATTGTTTCTTTTCCCTTTTATTAGTATCTTATACATACCATTTTTGATGCCTGTACACAAAAAGACTGCCCATTAAAGGGCAGCCTCTCTGAACATAAAGTGTTAAGCTTCAGCAGGCAGTTCAGATTGGTATGTAAGATCAGCTTCCCTTTTATATTAGATTTTCGTTCAGCTAACGAAACAAATATATGGATGGATCATAAATTGCGAGTACTTTGGGCACTATTATTGTTTTACGGCGCTTTGCTCCCATGGCGGGAGCGTGCCTGAACATACAAAAAAACCGGAATTTCTTCCGGTTTTTTCGCAGCCCCTTAGGACAGTGGAGCTTCGAGGACCATTTCTCCCTGCGGAGTTTCATTGTTTGGCTGAGGTTCTCTTGTGATCGCTACAGCGTCCCACTCTTCATTGACGGCATCTGAAGGTACAACTACGGAGCCGCTGCCATTTTCATTTGTAGTAAAGGATCCGGCAGGGACCGTCTGATCGCCCCCGACCATCCAAACCTGATAAACTTCGCTATTCTCCAAATCTTCAAGCCCTTCTACGTGGACAGCCATTTCGCCCTGCTGTTCAGTATTAAGCAGCGTGACCGTCCCGCTTCCCTGCGAATTTTCTGTTGCGGCAAATTCCTGGGAAGCAATCACTTCACCCGTTTGCTGTGAAGAATCTTCAAGCTCTGAAAGAGCCGTTTGCATTTCTCCAAGGTCTCCGGCGAGTTCTTCGCGTTCTTCAGCTGCCTGCTGCCACTGTGTGCCAAGGTAAACGTTCGTGCCTATGGAAGCAAGCAGTACAGCGGCCAGTGCGCCTGCCAAAGCGCTCCATTTTCTTTTTGGTTTTGCCGTCGTGATTTCCTCTTTTGGCTCTCTTCCGACGACATGCTCCATAACCCGGTTTTTCATACCGGCCGGCGGGTCCTGCGGTTCGATATGCTGGGGCAGTTCTCCCATAATCGCCTGCATTTCCTCAAGCTCCTGCCTCGTTTCCTCATCGGTTTCAAGCCAGGCTTCAAACTCCCGTTCTTCTTCTGAATTCAAAAGACCATTTATATAATCAAACAACCAGTCTTGTTTATTACTCGCCATAATCAACCCTCCGTTCCCTGGAGAGGTGTTCTTTTAATTTCTTTAGGGCAAGCCTGATCCGGCCCTTTACAGTACCGAGCGGTATATCGCAGGATTCTGCGATCTTACGCTGGGACAGCCCCTGAAAATAAAACAGGCGGACGATTTTTTGTTGTTCCTCTGAAAGAAGCGCGATCGCCTGTTCAAGCTCTTCGTTGCTTTCTTTCAGCTCCACCTGCTCTTCCACCCCTTTCGTTTCCTCTTTTGAATCCCTCGGATCCCATTCTACTTCCGGCTTCCTTCTCCGGATGGCATCAATCGAGGCGTTGCGTGTAATCGTAAGCAGCCAGGAGGAAAGCGACCCTTTATCTTTCTGGTAGACAGCACTTCCCTTCCCCTGCCAAATTTTCATAAAAACATCCTGCATGATCTCTTCGGCTATCTGCTGATCCTTAGTCATCCGGTAAGCGAATGAATAAAGCAGCCGTTCGTAACGATCATACAGAAGTTCGAGCGCTTCTCTATCACGCTCTCGTATGCGCTCATACAAATCGTTATCCGATAACTTTGACATAGGTCTTCTCCTTTTTTCAAATTGCGTGGGAAAAGAGGTATGTAGTCAGCTTACGTAACGTACCCCCGTATTGGATCTCTTTTCCCTCGAAAAAATGTATGTAATTCTATGGTGTATGCATCTCCTTTATCTATCGTAAGCGTTTTTACCGCTTCTGCCAATAAAAAATTCCCACCCAGGAGGCGGGGGCTACACCATGTAGGTAAATACATAATGCAGGAAAAAGAGAAATGAAATAGCGTACATGACCGGCGAAACGGCCCGCGGGCTTCCAAGTGCCATTTTCAGCAGCGGATACGCTATGAAGCCAAAGGCAATGCCATCCGCAATGGAGTACGTAAGCGGGATGATCCCGATGACCAAATAGGCCGGGAACCATTCGGAGGCATCATCAAAGGAAATATGGCGGATTTCCTGCACCATCATCCCCCCGACAATAATCAGAACAGGAGCAATCGCGCTTTCAGGAATAAATCCCAGGAGCGGTGTGAAGAGGAGAGCCACTAAAAACAGCAGGCCGGTGACGACCGCCGTCAGTCCTGTTTTCCCTCCTTCTGCCACTCCCGCAGCGCTTTCTGCGGCTGGAATTGTCGGCGACGTACCGAGAAAGCCGCTGCCAAAAGCCGTAACCGCTGCCGCCTGATAGGAACGGCCAAACTTTTCTTTCCGCTCCAGCAGGCCGTGTAAAAGCCCCATGCTTTCAAAAACGATAATCATAGTCAAAGAAAAAACCGCCGTCCAAAACGGAATAGACGACCATGCGGAAAAGTCAGCTGCAGTAAATACCGAGGCGTAGCTCCCGGTAGCTGCCGCCGCTTCTCCAGCGTCGCTGCTGCTGAGCCCAAACAGCCCCGCGACAAGTGATATAACAGCAATGCCGATGAGAAAAGCACCCTTCACTTTGCGGACGACAAGCATCAGCATGATTATGAGACCAAAAAGCGTCAGCATCGCAGATGGCTCTGCCAGATTGCCAAGTGCGACAAATGTTTCCGCGTCCCCCTGCACGAGCCCGCCCTTTTGCAGGCCGATAAAGGTTAAAAACACGCCGATACCGACTGTGATGCCCTGCTTGAGCGACAGCGGCACCGCTTTTGCCAGCTTTCCTGCAAGCGGCGTCAACGCCGTTATTAAAAACAAAACCCCTGAAAGAAGGACAATGGCAAGCCCCTGCTGCCACGTCCAGCCCATTCCAATCACGAGCGTATACGCGAAAAAAGCATTCACTCCCATGCCCGGTGTCAAAATGATGGGGGCATTGCCCCACAGCCCGATAAGCAGACATCCAAAAGCTGTCACGAGCGCCGTAGCCAGTAGGGCGAATTCGTACGGCATTCCTGTATCAGATAAAATAGCCGGATTGACGATTAATATATAAGCAATGGTAAAAAAGGAGGTTAAGCCCGCCGTCCATTCTTTTTTTACCGTTGTCTGATGGTCCTCCAGCTGAAATAATTTTTTTAGCATGATTCCATTCTCCTTTAGTTTCCTGTATATGATTTTTAACCATAAAAAAGTGCCTCTGCGTGAAGGATCACACAGAGACACGTAGTCGGGAAAATCGGCTCCCGGTAGAAACATCGAACCCAGTTCGTTCGATTATACGAGTCATTTTTGATTGTCAAATTATCTTCCAATTAAGGAGTATAGCTCCTTCCAGCCAATTCGTCAACTATTATTAACTTTCATTTGAACTTTCGTGTTATTCTGAATGTATAATTCGGACGCCCCGGGCGTTACATAAGAGGTGACAGGAATGAACGTAGTAGCAATTGATATGGATGGAACTCTTCTCCATTCAAAAAAATATATATCTGAGCAGAATGCCAAGGCGTTAAACCGGATGCGGGCTGAAGGACACAAGCTCGTGATTGCCACCGGCAGAGGAATTGAGGATGTGGAGCATCTGCTTGAAGACGCCGGCGTTAAAGCTGATGGCATCGTTTCGATGAACGGGGCCATCGTAAACCAGGGCCGCTCCGTCGTATACGAAAACGTCATGGAAAAGGAAACAGCACTCCGCGTCGTGCAGTCGCTTGAAGACTTTGGCGTCTATTTTCATGTTTACACGAACAAAGGCATGTTTTATATGCCGAAGGGCTGGCAGTATTTTATGGAGGATGCTCATGAGCTCGTAAAAGAAGACGACGACTATGAAGACCGCATGGCAGAGTTTAAACGAAAAGAAGAATACAATACCGGGCGCTTCCACATGCATCAGCTCCGCTCACTCGAAGACATTGAGGGCAAAGATGTACACGTTTATAAATTCTTGATGCTCTCCCCGCTCGAGGATAAGCTTGCTGCCGTCCGAAGCGCGTGGAAAATCCGCCAGGACGTCTCCATTACGTCTTCAGGCCGGGAAAACCTCGAATTTATGCACCCAAATACCGAAAAAGGGGCCGGCCTCCATCACCTGCGTATACAGGCAGGCTGGGAGGACGCTGTCACGTTTGCGATCGGTGACAACTTTAACGACGTATCCATGTTCCACTACGCCGATACTGCGATCGCCATGGAAAATTCCGAACAGGACGTAAAGCTCCTTGCAGATGAAGAAACCAGTCATAATGATGATCACGGAGTTGCTCAGGCTGTATATGATTACGTGCTTTCTTCCACGAAACGAAAAGCAGAGCCGCGCTAAAAGCATGCAATAAAAAAATCGTCTGCTGCAGCTTTTGCCACAGCAGACGGTTTTATTTTACGACAAGCACCGGACATTGCACACGCTTCACCACTTTGTGGCTGACGCTGCCGAGCACCATCGTCTGAAGCTGGTTAAGCCCCCGGCTCCCAATCACAAGACAGTCATACGCTCCGCTATTTGCGAACGAGACAATGGTCGGCCCCGGTTCCCCGTGCTCGATATGAACCTCATACGAAATATCCGCTTCCTTCAGGTCGTTTTCGAGATCTTCAAGCTGCTCCCGGCGCTTCATCTGAATAATTTCCTTGTTTCCGTAATGCAGCACGTCCGATTTGGATTGATCCTTATCAATAATATAAATAACATCCAATTTTCCGTCCGGCACATTTTTTAATAGCTTTACCGCATGCCCTGAAGCACGGCGGGCATGGTCGGATCCATCTGCTGCGAGTAATACTTTTTGGTACACAGACATTCCCCTCTCCATTAACAGTTCTGTATCCTTAACTTATTTCTTAGTGACCGGAAGACATTCCTTCCAGCTTGCGCATTAATTCTGAGCTTTCTTCGTTAATGCTCGTAAAGTGTACTTTCGTGCCTTCCTGTTTAAACTTCAGTCTGACCTTTTCAATCGCTTCGACTGCAGAGTCATCCCAAAGGTGGGTTCGTGATAAATCAATTTCCACTCTATCGAAATTCTCTTTGTAATCAAAGCTCTTCACAAAGTCCGTCACTGAAGCGAAAAACAACGGGCCGTCCACATGGTACACACGGGTCGTTTCGTCCTTAATGGTTTTACTCACATGAACCTTTGATATTTTGGCTGCAAAGAACACAGCACTCAAAATAACGCCGGCAACCACGCCGATCGCAAGATTATGCGTATACACGACTGTAGCAACCACAACGATCATAACAATAGAGTCGGTCTTAGGTGCTTTCGCAAGCATTGGAAGCGAGCCCCAGTCGAATGTGCTGATCGATACCATAATCATAACGCCTGCAAGTGCTGCCATTGGTATCTGAACGACAAGCCCCTGAAGCACGAGGATCAGAAACAGCAGGAATACACCTGCTACAAAAGCAGAAAGCCGGCCTCTCCCGCCAGATTTTACGTTAATCACCGACTGCCCGATCATAGCACACGATGCCATACCGCCGAAGAAGCCAGTAACGACGTTGGAAATCCCCTGTCCGCGCGCTTCCTGGTTCTTGTTGCTTTCTGAATCTGTCATATCATCTACGATGGTCGCAGTCAGCAGTGATTCCAACAAACCAACGACTGATAATGACAGAGCGTATGGCAGAATAATCATCAGCGTTTCAAGCGTCAGAGGTATATCCGGAAGAAGAAACACAGGGAAGGAGCTTGGAAGCGTGCCCATATCTCCTACTGTACTGGCATTAATACCTCCAAACACGGTCACCATGCTGACGACAATGATAGCTACAAGCGTTGAAGGCACAGCGCCGGTAAGTTTAGGAAACAGGTAAATAATAGCAAGGGCAATACCTGCCAGAACAAACGGCCAAAAGCCATTTCCCCGGAAATGCTCTATTTGGGCAAGGAAAATCAGAATAGCGAGAGCATTCACAAAACCAACCATCACCGACCTTGGAATGAATTTCATCCAGCGGGCCAGTCCGCTGAAACCAATCAGAAGCTGAATGATTCCAGTCAATATGGTGGTCGCAAGCAGATACTGCAGGCCATGATCAGCAACCAGCGTTACCATCAAAAGAGCCATAGCCCCCGTCGCTGCTGAGATCATCCCGGGTCTTCCTCCTACAATTGCAATCATTACCGCCATACTGAAAGAAGCATAAAGCCCAACCTGTGGGTCTACGCCGGCAATGATTGAAAAGGCAATTGCCTCCGGTATTAAAGCGAGCGCAACGACAATACCTGCCAGCACGTCCCCTTTAATGTTTCCGAGCCACTCCGTTTTCAGTTGTGAAAAATTCAAACTTTTTTCTCCTCTCTTTTTTTATACTCTTTATCCTTGTTGCATGTGGACATTCCGGCCTGTTGCGCGTCTCACATGCTTTCTTTTTTCAGGTCTTCATCTGTATGAAAACCAACGTCACGAACCATCAAAGTGTAGCATATCACATCAATTTTTCAATAGATTACATGAAGGTTTTTTATGTAAACGCTCTCTCATGCCGGGCTTTTTTCCGTTGATTGAAAATCGGAAAACTCGGGAAAACCAAATAACGAGATATCTATTAGGAGGAGTCAATATGTACGGTACTTTTGTTTTTGATGTAGACGGAACACTTATTAATACAGAGGACGCCATTATTAAATCACTGAGGCGTGCTGTAGAGGAAACCACGGGGGAAATTATTGAAAACGAAAATCTGCGGCCGCTTCTCGGCATTCCAGAGAAGGACGTTTTAAACCGGCTAGGCCTGCAGGACGATGAGCGACGCACGGTGCAGGAAAAATGGGCTGCGTACCTTGAGGAAAACCGGTTTTTGATTGATATGTTCCCCGGCATTCAGGAGCTTCTCGAAGGGCTGAACATTCAGGGCTATCAGGTTGGCATTGTCACCTCTAAAACACGCGAGGCCTTTGAGCATGAAATGAAACCATTCGGTCTGCAGCAGTTTGCTTCTTACATTATCAGTGCCGACGACACCGCCCATCATAAGCCTTCCCCAGAGCCGCTTCGGGCCTTCATGGAAACAAGCGGAGCAGAGGCCTCCAATACTATCTATATTGGCGACACGCAGCACGACAGTGAAAGTGCCGAAAAAGCAGGCACGGCTTTCGGTCTAGCCGGCTGGGGCGCGGTTCACCCGGAAAACACTTCGCCGACACTTCGTTTTGAACGCCCCGAAGAAATTTTGGAATACGTCACAAATGCCCCTTCATCCTAATTAAAAAAGGGCTGTCCGTAAAACCGGCCAGCCCCATTTTTATGCCTTTCTTTCCCATTCGCTGTAAAATTCCTCCAGATAGCTGACCATAAACCGCTGGCGTTTGGTTGCAATGGCAAGACCAGTATCCGTATTCATCATACCTTTAAGCCTCAGCAGCTTATCAAAAAAGTGCTGAATCGCGCTGTTTCGCTCGTTCCGGTATTCCGGACGCGGATCATGCAGCGGCTGATGGATGTGCCCGGTATATGCAAACGTACGGGCAATTCCGATGGCGCCCAGGGCATCCAGACGGTCTGCGTCCTGCACCACCTTCCCTTCAAGAGTCTCCGGGGCCCGTTCTTTATGGTGCCGGAAGGAAATAGAAGAAACAATCTGCATAACATGCTGCTTTAATTCTTCGTCGGCTTCATTGTGCTCCAGCCAGCGCATGATTTTTTGTTCTCCGTCTTCCCCTTCTTCGAGAAGCTTTTCGTCCCCTATGTCATGAAGCCAGGCTGCCAGGATGCATATATCAGGATCCGCCCCTTCTTTTTCAGCAATGTCCCCTGCAAGCGCTGCGACCCGCTCAGTGTGCCAATAGTCATGCGCGGGATCTGTATGGGCGAAAAACGCCCACGCCTCCTGTTTCGCTTCATGAATCAGCTGCCTGATATCCATAAGAACCTCTCCTTCCGACGATCTCTTTCTTTATATTATACCTGCTGCAGGCGTGATTGTATGTACTTTTATTCCCTTTTTCAGGCAGTAATATGCTAAAATACGGGCAGGGAAAAACGTACGGAAGATAGTATTTCCAGCGTTGCAAGGAGGGTGAAGATTGGCTTTATTTGCCGCGGACGCTATACGCCAGATGACCGATGAAACTACATACTCAGAAGGAAAACGGCTGTATGATTTATATAAAATTGCCCATATGACAGAAGAAACCCTGATGCAGACCCGGCAGATTGAAGCAGTCGTAAAGGACACTCCTTTTCCGGAAGACGTTTTTATTGCTGTTGACGGAAGTCATACCATTCAGGAAATGTACTGTTCCTGCGACCGTTTTTATCATTCCTCGTCCGCTCCCTGCCGTCATCTCATTGCTCTGCTCCTCGAGGCCCCTGCCTTCACCAGTACGCCGGCTTCGCCCAGCCTCGCTGACTCAGACGAAAGCGACGCAGTGAAAGACCAGTTTCTGGAATACTTTTCGCCCTTCCAGTCACGGGTCGAGGATATAGGCACCCAAATACATGCTGACTTTTTAATCTCTTTTCCTGTTGATAACCGGAGACCCGAGGTTTTATTTCCAGTCGTTCAGGTAAAAATTGGAGAAAACCAGCGGTACGCTGTGAAAAATATTCATCAGTTTATTGAAGCAATGAAAAATGATACTCCCTTCCGACTGGCTCCTTCTTTAGCATTTGATCCTGTTTTCCACTATTTTTCAGAAGAAGATCTTCATGTCCTTCAGCTGCTTGCTTCCGTGCTTCGATACGAGGAATGGGGATCTTCATTTCAGGATCAGTGGATAGCAAGAAGCGGGGCGAAAAAAGAAATCGCGATACCGCCTTATGCGGTCGAAAAGCTTTTCGGCCTGCTCGAAGCCTGTCCGAATGCCTATATCACAGACACTTACGGGGAAAGGCCCTGGAGTGTAATAGAAAATTGGCCTTATTCATTTTTTCTAAGCTGGGAAAAAGAATCCGATGCGCTGATTTTTTCCACGCCACAACAGGAAGCACCATTTTTTATCAGCCACAGCAGATACTGTTTATGGGACGGACAGCTGTACTACCCGGAAAAGGAACTGGCGCGAAACGCAGCCGCTGCCCAGCGAATACTCATGCAGACAGAAGCAAAGCGCCTCGTTTTTTCCCGTCAGGAATTTATCGATACCTTTTTACACTGGGGAGCTCCGTTAATGAACCACCGCTGCCTGGAGATGGATGAGAAGCTGCAGGAAAACCTGCACACAGAACCACTGCTGACAGCCCTATATCTCTCAAAAGGGCCCCGTGGGGAGATTACCGGAGACTTAATCTATCGCTACGGGGTTAAAGAGTACAGTGCATTTCGCACGGACTCCGCTCCATCTTTCGAAGATTCTTATTTTATACCCCGGGACCGGCAGCAGGAACAACTCCAGCTCCAACGGCTGCAGCAGAAGGGATTCCTCCAGGAAAATGACCGGTTGACCCTTTCTTCACCGAAAAATATTATTGGTTTTTTATCAAAGGAGCTGGCAGCTCTGCGGCCGTATATGGATATCTTCATGAGTGAGGAAGTTGAAAATATGCTTATCCCCGGGGACAGCCTCTCGTTATTTTCCGACATTCATGCCGAGGAGGGATGGATGGAGCTGTCGCTCACCTCGTCTGTAACAGACGCTTTAGAGACGCCCGGGATCTGGAGAGCTCTCCAGGAGGGACAGGAATTTTATAAAACAGAAGACGACCGGTACCTGCCTCTCGATGATGAAATGCTGAAGCGTCTCGCCCGCGCCTTGCAGCAGATGCCAAAGCCGGACCGGGCCGAAGAAGATGATTCAGTGCGCTATCCGGCCCATCAGGCGTTCAATCTGGACAAACACCTCTCCGGCACCCACCGCTGGCAGACGACCCTTGATGTCGATGCCATGCTTGAAAACATCCGGCGTGCTGCTGAAAAAGATACAGCGCTTGCCGAGCCGCTCGGTGTAAAGCTGCGGACGTATCAGCGTGAGGGGATTCAGTGGATGAAGCAGCTCGCCGCCTACCGCTTTGGCGGTATTCTGGCAGACGACATGGGGCTTGGAAAAACGCTGCAGGCACTTGGCTTTATTGCGACAGAATACAGGGAAAATCCTGGAGGAGAACCGTTTGTTATTATCGCCCCTTCCTCACTTTTATATAACTGGAAAAAGGAAACCGAGCGCTTTTTTCCATCGTTAAGAGTGACCGTCGTTTCCGGCAGCAAAAAAGAACGCGAGCAGCAGATCCAGCAGCAAAGCGATATTTTCATTACCTCCTACCCTTTGATTCGCCGGGACGCTGAATGGTACGGGGAAACGTTTTTCCGCGGAATTTTCCTGGACGAGGCCCAGGCGGTCAAAAACGCCGGGTCTAAAACAGCAAAAGCCGTGAAGCAGCTCCGGAGCAAATACTGCTTTGCACTAAGCGGAACCCCGGTGGAAAACAGACTCGATGAGCTGCGGGCGATATTCAGCGTTGTAATGCCCGGGCTGTTCCCAAGCAAAAAACTGTTTTCCTCCTGGAGCCCCGAAGAGGTGCGTGACAGAGCCTCCCCTTTTATTATGCGCCGCACGAAAAAAGAAGTGCTCCAAGAGCTTCCTGAAAAAGTTGAAACGACGACCTACTGTGACCTTTTAACGACTCAGGCGGACATATACAAAAAAACGCTGCAGAACGTGCAGCAGGAAGCGGATACTCTTCTTGAAGAAGGAGCGGACACCAACCGGATGCATCTTCTTTCCCTGTTGACCCGCCTGCGGCAGATCTGCTGCCATCCCTCGCTCGTGGAGCCCGATTACCAAAGCTCCTCCGGAAAGCTTGAGGAACTCGTGCGCATTCTTCATGAAGGTGCAGCAGGCGGTCAGCGGCTTCTTATATTTTCCCAGTTCACCTCCATGCTTGCTCTTATCAAAAGCCGGCTGGCAGAAGAAGGCATCGATTACTATTATCTTGATGGGAGCACTCCGGGAGAGGAGCGGGTACGTCTTGCTGAAGCCTTCAACGAAGAAGAAGGACCGGACGTCTTCTTGATTTCATTACGCGCCGGCGGAACCGGTCTCAACCTTACCGGGGCGGATACCGTAGTTTTGTATGACCTATGGTGGAACCCGGCGGTGGAAATGCAGGCAGCTGACCGTGCCCACCGCCTCGGCCAGACTAAGACAGTTCAGGTCATCCGTCTTATCACTCATGAAACCATCGAAGAAAAAATCCAGCACATGCAGGAGGAAAAACGCCACCTGTATGATCAGGTCATCACCGATGAGCAGACCAGCCTGAACACGCTGAGCGAAAATGACATCCGCCTGCTCTTAACCGGAAAAGTGCAGGAAACCTGACCAACGGCGCGGGCTCTGGAGGAGGTTTGCCCATATAAACTAAAAGAAGCAGAAGCGTCCAATTGGGCACTTCTGCTTCTCTATTTACTGTTATTGTTCCGGAAGATATCCGGCAACCAATTCAACCAGCGGGTGATGTACAGGAAGCTCAGCGTAATGGCTCAAAGCTCCTTTGTATCCTTCACGGTCGATGGTGTTTTGGAGCTCCACAGCCTCCCCGTCTTCAGTTACATTGAACTGAAGGGCAGCAGCGATAACAAATGCCAGTGCCTCCGGACGCTCCCCGGCTTCCTGCAGCTCCACCGCAGGACGGACTAAACGATCCTTTGGACCGAGCTTCCGGATCGGCCCGCGGCCCACCCGGGTCACCGGATCGGAAAGATACTCGTTTGAAAACCGCCCTTTGATTTTTGCCTGGTATTCGTTCTGTTCTTTTTCACCGAACCCGTGTTTGATTTGAAGCAGGCGGCCTGTTTCCCGGATCGCTGCTTCAAAGGCGCCTGAGACCTCCGGGTGCTCCATCGCTTCTTTCGTCGTTTCACATCCGTACAGGAAGCCGACGTAGGCAAGCGCTGCATGGCCAGTGTTTACCGTAAACAGCTTCCGCTCAATATACGGAGTGAGGTCATCCACGTAGGTCACAGCCGGGATGTCCGGCGTTTTTCCTTTCAGCGAAGGTTCTTCCACCGCCCATTCTAAAAATGGTTCAACGACTACCTTCAGCCCCTGACCCTCAGGCTGGTTAGGTACAATACGGTCCACGGCAGCATTGGCGAATCCGGCAAAGCTGCCGGATTCTGTTTTTTCGTCCTCCGTCAGCTGCTCCCAGATGTATTTCCTTAATTCCGCTGTTCCGGCCACCATGTTTTCGCAGGCGATAATATTAACCGGGCTGGCGTTTCCTTCAGCAGCTTTTTGCTTTAATGCTTTTGCAATAACGGGAGCTACATGCTTTAATACTGCCGGCCCGACAGCCGTCGTAATCAAATCCGCTTCCGCCAGCTTCTGTACAAGAGCGTCTTCCTCTTTCGCACTGTGAAAGGCCTGCACTCCTGAAATGGTCTGCGCAGAAGCTCCGTCTTCAGCGAGCTCTACCACATATTCGCCCTTGTCCTTCAGCTGATCGATCAGGGAATCATTAACATCAGCAAAATACAGCTCGTATCCGGCATCAGACAGCACCTGTCCGATAAACCCACGGCCGATGTTTCCAGCGCCTATCTGTACCGCGATCATGAAAGTTCAACCTCTCCGATTACATCAAGCAGCTCTTCCTTAGAGGAAGCCTGGACCATTTTTTCGATATTGTCTTCGTCGGAACACACAATTGCAATCTTCGATAAAATGTTTAGATGTTCATCACCTTTGCCGGCGATACCAATCAGAATTCTTACTTCATTGCCGTCAAAATCCACTCCGTCCGGCACCTGGACCACTGACAAACCGGAATGGTCCACCCATTCGCGCGACTCCTCCGTACCGTGCGGAATCGCAACCCCGTTTCCCATAAAGGTCGATGTCACTTTTTCACGCTCGAGCATGCTGTCAATATACTTTTGCTGCACGTATCCGTTATCAACAAGAACGCCTCCCGCTTCACGAATGGCTTCCTCTTTTCCCCCGAGCGATACGTTCAATTTCACATTTTCCTGCTGCAGTACTGGTTTAGTCATATGATTTCTCTCCTTCTCCTTAATTTATTTTCCGTTTCAACCATTCCCGAAAAACTTCATCAATATGCTTTTGAATGTCAATTTCTTCTCCACTCCTGAGGACATCCAGCCGATCGGGGTTCATCAGCATTTCTTCGCTGATGACACTCATCAGCTCAAATACTTCTTTTCGTTCCTGCTCCGGTGCAAGCATGACCAAAAGACGGTCAACGTCCGTGATCCTGCCGTCCATGGCTGTAAGCGCCTCCGGTGCTTCGAGCTCCCACAGCGTCAGCGACGGTTGATTCACCAGAGTGCTTCGAGTATGAAACAACGCCACATTGGTTCCTGGAATCGCAAACCCCTTCGCCTGCTTTTCCCAGATCTCCTCTGCGATGCTTTCGGCATCCTGAACGATATTTTCTTTCTTTACCTCGCCCATGATCCAGTGAACTGCTTCTTCGGCGTTCTTTTCGCCCGTCACTTTTCTCATATAAAAATGATGATACATCTGTACGGTTAAATCCGCACAAAGCTGTATTTCATATAAGCTGAGCGGCGTTTCAAGTGCTTCCTTCCGTTTCACTGACACCCCGGCTCTGCTCTGCTGCCGGTAGATGGAGTCCGCTGCCCGGAGGACTGCCTTTGTATCTTCTTCATTTAAAAAAGGATGAACAACTAAATGAGGAAGCGGCTGAGGATCCAGTGGAATCGTAGAGATAATCAAATCATAGTCGTCCATATTCATTTCCTCGAGATCGAGCAGACTCACATTTTCGAGATCTCCGAGCACGGGCACCTCTTTCCGCAGCCGACTTTCGAGCAGCTTTGACGAACCGATACCGCTCGAGCACACTACAAGCGCATGGAGAGGAGAGGCAGCTTCTTCATGCTCTATCGCCGTTCCAAAATGAAGAACGAGAAAACCAACCTCGGCATCCGGGAGATAGCTCTCCGTAAACACGGTATCAGCTGCCTGACGAAGCTTTGCAAACAAATCAGCATAATTCTCTTTAATAGATTCCATCAACGGATTATGGATTCTCATGTTTTCACTAAGCCGGTACAGGGCCGGCTCGAGATGAGCCACCAGCCCTTCGTACAGGGAATGGTTTTTCCCAAGTGGCTCCTCCGTTAACCTTTCCATCTCCTGAATTAACGCTTTTGCTTTCATCGCCACTGGCAGGTGCTCTACCTCCAGTTGGTTTTCCACCGGCGTCCGAAGCTTTGCCCCCCGCAGATGCATCGTAATATAGCCGATTTCTGCTTCTGGAATGGAAAGCTCAAGTACACGCTCAAGCTTTTGAATAATAGCTTCTGCAATCGCAAACTCTTTCGTTTCACGCAGGTTCTCCATGTAATCCGCATTAATATCAATGCTCTCTCCCACCGAGATGCGCTCAATCGCCAGGGTTAAATGGACAATCAGACCGATATAGGCACTGTCGGCAAAATTCTGCGGAAGCTGGTCCTGCATATTCGACAGCACCTGCTCCACCGTCGACCAGTGGTTTTCTCCAACCATATCAAGCAGACGTGCAGCTACACGCCCCTGTTCAGTTTGCACATTTCGTTCATAAATGTGGTGACGGATTGAGCTGAGCAGCTCCTTTTCTTCCACATTTTCTGCAATCAGGCTGCTCATCGCCCGGCGCTTAGCCGCTTCCGGGCCCTGAACCTCCACCCCGTAGCCCCTTCGTCTCACAAGGATGAGGGAAAATAGCTCAAGCCAGTCTTTGAGTTTATCCAAATCCTGGCTGATCGTTGCTATAGTTACTTTTAATTCTGCGCCGAGCGCCGTTAATTTAACGGGCCCGTCTGACTCCAGAATGAGACAGATCAGCAGAGTACGGCGTTCATCCGGCGTATATTCAATAACGGCAGGACGCTGGAGGCGGAGTCTGATTTCTTCAAGATCCTCCTCCGCTCCCTTCAGCCGCACACCGCTTCCGGTCCGTCTTTCAAGTTCAACCTTTTCGCCGACAATCCAGCTCTCCAGCTTATCAAGGTCCCGATGGATAGTACGGGAGCTTACATTCATCTCTTCAGCTATTTCAGCCACTGGCTTCAGCTCCTGATGATGCAGAAGATGCAGCAGCAGTTCCCGTTCCCGGCCCGTAAGATATTCCATCGGTTTCCCCCCTTATTCTCTTGTTTTCAAGTCTTCAACTACTTCGTCGTACTTGTCGCTTCCGAGGAAGTTTTCCACTGAAACATGTTCAGCGTCCGGACGTTTCTGCCGCGCCCGTTCAGTCAAATCCTTGTGCGTGATAATCAGGTCCGCGTCATCCGGAATGTTCGAGATCGATGTGTTCGATACACTGATATCGAGCCCCGCCTTTTTCACCTTGTCCTTCATGACCGATGCTCCCATAGCGCTGGATCCCATACCGGCATCGCAGGCAAAGATGATTTTGTTAACCGACGCCTTTGCTGCCGCTGTTCCAGCTGAGGAGCCTTCCCCCACGCCTTTTTTCTGCTTCAGGTCTTCAACTACTTCATCGTACTTGTCGCTTCCGAGGAAATTTTCCACTGAAACATGTTCAGCGTCCGGACGTTTCTGCCGCGCCCGTTCAGTCAAATCCTTGTGCGTGATAATCAGGTCCGCGTCATCCGGAATGTTCGAGATCGATGTGTTCGTTACGCTGATATCAAGCCCGGCCTTTTTCACCTTGTCCTTCATGACCGATGCTCCCATAGCGCTGGATCCCATCCCCGCGTCGCAGGCAAAGACGATTTTGTTAACATCTTTATCCAAATAAGCACCCGTACCTGCTTCAGCGGTATCTGCATTAGAATGAAGTGCAGAGGCTGCCGAGCTTTTCTTGCCTTTCATGCTTTCCATTTTCGCTGTGGATTCTTCGAGAGTTTCTCCTTCATTGGAGCTGAACTTCAGAATCAAAGAAGCGATAATAAATGATACGGCGGCTGAAAGCACTACCCCCAACAGAACTCCTAAGGTATCTCCAGGAGCTGCGAGTCCGAGTACCGGAAAGATACTTCCTGGTGATGGAACGCTTGTGAGACCGACATTAAATAGGGAGAATGTGAATACCCCGGTCATGCCGCCTGCAATAGCTGCAAGAATAGTCAGAGGCTTCGACAATACATACGGGAAGTAAATCTCATGAATACCACCCAGGAATTGAATAACCATAGCACCTGGGGCAGAAGCTTTCGAAATACCTGTACCAAATATCGCAAATGCAAGCAGTATCCCTACACCGGGACCCGGGTTTGGCTCAAGCAGGTATAAAATCGATTTGCCCGCAGATGCCACCTGTTCTGCTGCGATAGGGCTCAACACACCGTGGTTAATAGCGTTGTTTAAAAACAGCACCTTTGCCGGTTCAATAATAATACTCGTTAACGGCAGCAGACCTGTGTTGACCAGGAAGTCCACCGCTTCGCTTAAAACATTCGTTAACCATTCCACAATTGGCCCAATGGCAAGAAGGCCAAAGATAGCCAGAAAGAAGCCAATAATCCCCGCGGAAAAGTTATTTACAAGCATTTCAAAGCCCTGGCGGATCTTTCCTTCTACCAGCTTATCGAATCCTTTAATGGCAATACCGCCAAGAGGGCCCATCGCCATGGCTCCGAGAAACATTGGAATATCAGCCCCTGCAATAACACCGATGGTTGCCACCGCGCCAACGACCCCGCCGCGCACGTCGTGAACAATTTTACCGCCTGTGTAACCAATCAAAAGCGGAAGCAGATAAATAATCATCGGGTCTACCAGCGCTGCCAATGTTTCGTTTGGCAGCCACCCCGATTCGATAAACAATGCCGTAATCAGCCCCCATGCAATAAAAGCACCAATATTCGGCATAATCATACTGCTTAAAAAGCTGCCGAACTTTTGAATCCTTGAACGGATGCTTTTTTTCTGCGGTGCACTTTCTGTTGATGCACTCATTGTGTTTCCCCCTTTTCAGGTCCACATATATTGATGACAATAATGAAATGATTTCTTGTTGAAGTATGGACCATTCATTTTTAGTATTCGCTTACATCTTTATTTTATGGGGATTTCTGCATAAACACAATTAAAGGAAAATACAAATACGACAGGAGCAATGTTGACATGATTAAAGAAGCTGGAGGTAATGGCTCAAAGCATCTTTTCTGTTAGGCAACTTCATCTTTTTATGTACCTCTTCTTTATGTACCTCTTCGCTGGCCTTTCCCGGGAATCCTTTATTTACATAAAAAATGCCGCGCCTGGGCGCAGCATTTTTAGATTCTTACCTGGTCGGAGGGGCCATAAACTCGGGTCCCACCGGGTCTTTTACATGCTTGTTTACAATTTCGTTCACGGCTTTCATATCCGTCTGGTCGAGCTGCCAGTTCATAATTTCCTCAATGCCATTCATCTGGTCCGGGCGGCGTCCGCCCCAAAGGGCTGTGCTTGTGCCAGGCTGGTCAAGCACCCAGCGGACAGCCAGATGGATCACGCGCTTGTCGTATTTATTCTGCACGTATTGATCGAGTTCATTTACCGCCGCAATGTACTGCGGAAAACGGTCCGACTGAAACTTAGGGTCTCCGTTACGGAGGTCATCACCTTCAAATGTCGTGTTTTCTGTCATTTTACCGCTTAACAGCCCACGGCACAGTGAACCGTACAGCAGCGTGGAAATGTCCTGTTTTTCGGCATATGGGAGAATATCTTCCTCAATGCCCCGTTCGAAAATATTATACGGCGGCTGAATAACATGAACCGGCGCCGTTTTTTGAAATTCTTCGAGCTGCTCAACAGTGAAATTGCTGACCGCTATCGCGCGGATTTTTCCTGCATCGAGAATCTCTTTCATAGCTCCTGCCGTTTCGGTCATATCTGCTTTAGGATCCGGCCAGTGCACGTGATAAATATCGATGTGGTCTGTCTGCAGCCGCTGCAGGGAATCATCAATTTCCTGACGGATCCTGGCAGCTGTGCCGTCCCGGAAGACGCCATCCTCGTTCCAGTTCATCGCGCACTTGCTCGACAGTACGACATTTTGCCGTTTATTATCCTGCTGCAGCGCCCTCCCTACGATTTTTTCTGATTCTCCGAACCCGTAAGCAGGAGCAGTATCCACAAGGGTGATGCCTTTATCAAGCGCTGCATGAATCGTATCAATCGACTGCTTTTCATCTGTTCCGCCCCACTGCGTGCCGCCAATCGCCCACGTTCCGAGCCCTATCCGGGACGGACGCAGATTCGTGCCGGCAATTGAAGTATGTTCCATGCTGAAAGTCTCCTTTATATGATGCGTAGTCGAACATACTTTTCCTCCTGTGCCAGCATTTTAAACCATATCGCTTTTTAATTCCTCTACGATGGACGTCCCATCTTCACTGCTTTCATCCTGCCACTGCCACTGTTCATGCAGGCGGATTCTTCCGTCTTCCAGCACTTGCGGGACCGAGTAACACTTTCCGCCGCGGAGGCTCCAGTCCTCGTTTACGTGGTTGTAGCGGAATTCCAGATCACCATTGGCATACACCTTTCCAATTAAAACACCGGAAACGACTTCGCCTCCAGAATAGCGGGCCCTAAGCACTGACCCGTCCTGCTCGTAATGAAAAACGGTCCGGCCTGAGACCTCTCCGCCCGCGCTGTTTTCTATGCCTGCAAACTGTCTGCCGTGGTAGTTCACTGCTTCTCCTCCTTCACTGCCCGAGCGAACGGGCTAATTGATTTGAAAACATGATGACCGCTAAAAAAAACGGTCCGGAGCCTGCCATGATCCAGGCAATCGTCTGTGCCTTCACAAACTGGGAAATAAAAAATGACATCGAGGAAGCCATTGTTACAACGACAAAAAAGCCGTCAAGCTGGTAGGCGTAGATAATTGATACGCCGTAGAAAATGCCAAGAAAACCGAAAAAAAACGTACCCAGAATTGGATACAGAATATGATACTGATACGGCTCCACGAGCTTGAGCAGCAGAACGCCGACGATCGAGCCAAGATACGTGCATACTGCTAAAAGAAAGGCCAGATTGGGGAAAAGCTGCACTTCTCCCAGTATAATTGTATAAAATATAAATAACAGCAGGGTCACCGTACAGGCGGCTCCACTGCCCTTTAAATACTCCCTCAGCATATCTGTCGATGTTTCCATGTAACCCCTCTCCCTGTTTCTTCCTTCTTTTCATATTATATCAGACAAACGCGCCTGCTTGGCGTTTCTTTCTGTTTCCTATTATGCTAAGATAGTATCGGTAATTTCTAGGGAGGTGTTCATCGTTGGAGAGGGGTAAACGTTTGGCAATTATGATAGAAACAGCATTCATGGCTGCTCTCTCTTTTATTTTAGGATTTCTTGAATTCGGCGGACCGTGGCTCGCCGGCGGTTCGATTTCTTTTATTATGGTTCCTATTTTTCTGATGGCTTTTCGCCGCGGTTGGAAAGCAGGGATTGCGACAGGATTTCTGGCAGGAATGCTCCAGCTTCTGCAGGGGGCAACCATCGTCCATCCCGTTCAGCTTGTGCTTGAATACCCAATCGCCTATACCGTGCTCGGCTTTGCCGCCATTTTCACGACCCACGCTGTTTTCCGTGAACGTATTCCTTATCTTTTGATGCTTATTGGCATTGTCTTTGGAGCGCTGCTTCGCTATATCGACCACTTTGTCTCAGGCGTCATCTGGTTTGGCAGCTACGCCCCGGAAGGTACACCTGTTGTGGCTTATTCAGCACTGTACAACGCTTCGTATTTAATTCCGCAAACCATTATTACCGTGATTATTCTGTTTGTTATCGCAAAGTATCGTCCGAAATTTTTCGACCAGCCAAAATGGAAATAGCATCTTTATAGAATCACTTTAAAGCGGCAGTCGTTCTGCCGCTTTTTTCTGTGTTGGTGACGTTTCCTTTTCCATACGGAGGGGAAAAGTTTATTAATAACTTTTGAGGAGGTCGTCAGTCATGCAGCCGATCAATACTGCTATCATCGCTTTTGGTTTTTCAGGTTCTGTGTTTCATACACCTATTATTGAAAAAAGCGATCACTTTAATATCCGGCTTGTTTCATCATCGAGTGCAGAAAAGGTACATGAGCGGCTTCCGGGTGTTGAAGTGACCGATGCAGCAGAGGAAGCCTGCCAGCGCGAGGATATTGATCTTGTTGTCATTACGAGTCCAAACACCACGCATTACCCTTTGGCTAAAGCTGCAATTAAAAACGGCAAGCACGTTGTTCTGGAAAAACCATTCGTGCCTACATATGAGGAAGCCGTAGAGCTGACAGAGCTCGCCGAAGCGAATGATGTCGTTTTAAGTGTATATCACAACCGCCGCTGGGACGGTGATTTTTTAACGATCCGCTCCTTGATGGAAGCAGGGGCACTTGGCGATATTCATACCTTTCAGGCTGCATGGAACGACTACGCCCCGGAGGTGGAGGGTCTTTGGCGCGAACAGGACCTGCCAGGCTCGGGCAGCTGGTTTGACTTAGGCGCTCATTTCATTGATCAGGCGCTTGAACTGTTTGGCATGCCGGAAACAATTTTCGCCGACCTTGAAATCCAGCGCCCGAATACGAATAATACCGATTATTTTCACGCGATTCTTGGCTATCCAAACCAGCGGGTTATTTTACAATCCAGCTTTCTCGCTGTCGGAGAAGTCCCGCGGTATATTGTGCACGGAACAAAAGGCAGCTTTGTAAAATACGGGTTTGATCCCCAGGAGGAAATGCTGATTAATGGGACATTGCCCGGGGACCGGGGATGGGCTGTGGAGGATGAAGCTTACTATGGGACGTTTACCGATGCCTACGGGGGAACAGAAAAAATCCCTACCCATCAGGGATCGTATGAGTCCTATTATGAAAAGATCGCCCGGGCCATCCAAGAGGATGGTAAAAATCCGGTGACCGCCATTGAAGCGAGCAGAGTCATTCGTCTGCTGGAGCTTGCTGAAAAAAGCGATTGGGAAAAACGGGTTATTTCAGTATCGTTCAATGAATAAAAATGCCCGCTTCACCCCCATGCAGAAAGGTTTTTATCCCACCTGTCTGCATGGGGTTTATTTTTCTTTCCGGAAAGGGGGCTGCGGATGTATTTCGCCGGCTCTCACCAGGAATGGATGGAAAAATCCAGGTCCTTCTTTAAATGACTTTTCATCAATGCTTCTGCTTTATCCTCCTCGTGGTTTTGAATCGCTTCAAGGATCCCCTCGTGCTCTTCAATCAGACGCGGCCTCTGATGGTACACTACTGTTCTCCGGAACAAAAAAATAACTGACTGCATCCGTTCGATGGTATCGATTAATACATCGTTATTGCTCGTCCTGACAATAATATCGTGGAATTCCTTGTTTGCTTCCATTATTTCTTCTGTGGTTCCCTGCTTCGCCGTCTCTACACACCTCTGCAGACCTTCGATCTGGTCAGGTCCCATGTAACGGGCAGCCTGGCGGACAGCAAACCCTTCGAGCAGCATCCGCACATCAAATGTATTCATTAAATCTTTAATCGTCGGGTTAATCACCCGCTTATCCTTAATCAAGCCCTCCTCTTCGAGCTTGCGCATGGCGTCCCTTACAGGCGTCCGGCTGACTCCAAGTTCATCTGCCAGTTTTACTTCCGTCAATTTTTCCCCGCGTTCATATTTATCCTCAAATATGGCATCCCGTATTTTTTCGTACGCCGTATCTGAAGCAGAATGCTGTTGCTTCATCGTTGCCCCACCCTTTCTAATGCAATCTTCTGTCTTCATTTCTTATTCTCATTATACCTATTTCATAGAAATTAAAACAACTCGCCAGTTAATGTATACAATAATTATAAAATTGTGTACAATTGCTTTTATTGAAAGCCTTATCAATTTTAATGAAAAGCATTTTCCCATAACAAAAACTAAAGGAGCGCAATGATATGAATATTGGACAAATTGGTTTAGGCATTATGGGAGGGCCGATGGCTGAAAACCTTCTAAAGGCTGGTTTTACGCTGAAGGGGTTTGATATTCACCCCGCAGCCAGGCAGCGGGTCACGGAAGCAGGAGGAGAGGCCGTCGATTCCGCTATAGAAGCAGCCGAAGGCAGTGACATTATTATCACCATGCTCCCAACCACAGCCATACTCGACGAAGTAATAAATGATATTCTGCCGGTCGTGAAAAAAGAAGCCGTCGTTGTTGATATGAGCTCTGTTTCCCCCGTGGATTCCAGACGCTGGGCAGAAAAGCTTCAGGGAAAAGAAGCAGCTTTTCTGGATGCACCGGTAAGCGGCGGGGAGCCGAAAGCGATAGACGGTACGCTCTCCATCATGGCTGGCGGGGGCGATCACGCCTTTGCCGCTGTCTATCCAGTTCTTCGAGCTGTTGGCACAGACGTCACACACGTCGGCGAGGTGGGCGCCGGTTCCACCACGAAGCTTGCCAATCAAATATTAGTCAATGTCACAATGGCAGCTATGTCGGAGGCCGTGCTCCTTGCTTCCAAGGCAGGAGCGGACATTGATAAAGTATATGAAGCTATCCGCAACGGACTGGCCGGCAGCAGTGTGCTTGATGCAAAAATTCCGAAAATTCTCGAACGGGACTTTACTGCAGGCGGACGGATTGACATTAATTTAAAGGATCTCTCCAACGTGCTTCAAACCGGGAAATCCCTAGGGGTCCCCCTGCCGCTTTCGTCGGACGTGGCTGAAATGTATGAGTCCATGGTGGCGCACGGCAAAAAATCCGACGATCACAGCGGTGTGCTCCAGCATTACGAAATGCTTGCGAACTATTCGGTGCCAAAAGGAGGAAAATACGAATGACACAGATCAATGATTATATTAACTCCCTTCCAGATTATGATGAAAAGAACGTCGATGCTTTATTTAAGGAAGCAGCCCAAAACATACCTCATAAAATCATCTCCCTCGACGATGATCCCACAGGCGTGCAGACGGTCCACGGCGTACCGGTATACACAGACTGGGAGGAGGAGACCATTCGGGAGGCATTTGAAGACGCGCGGCAGCTGGTGTTCATTCTTACAAATTCGCGATCCTTCTCTGAAGCCGAAACAACGAAAGTTCATACCGACATCGCAGAGCGAATCGCCCGCGTGGCCGAAGAAAAAAATCAGCCGTTCCTGCTGATCAGCCGGGGAGATTCCACCCTGCGGGGCCACTACCCGCTTGAAACAGAGGTTTTAAAGGATACACTAGAAGCCCGGACAGGCAAGGCTGTGGACGGAGAAATTCTTCTTCCTTTTTTTGAACAGGGCAACCGGCGGACCGCCTTCGACGTGCACTACATTCAGCAGGGGGAAGCCTTTATACCCGTGGCGGAAACGGAATTTGCCAGAGACCGGATGTTTGGATTTGCTTCAAGTCACTTAGGGGAATATGTAGAAGAAAAAACAAACGGCCGATTTAAAAAGGAAGACGTTATTTCCATTTCCATCGACGATCTCCGGGCTCTCGATTTCGAAGCGATCGAAGCTAAACTCGAACAGGCTGCCTCCTTTCAAAAGATCATCGTCAACGCTGTGAGTGAAACAGATGTAAAAGTATTCTGCACCGCCCTGTTCCGGACCGTGCAACACCAAAAAAACTTTCTGTTCCGGACGGCGGCTACATTTACGAAAGAAATTGGCGGCATCACCCGCAAGCCTTATTTAGACGCGGGCAGTCTCTTCGAGCATCAAAGCAGCAATGGCGGCCTCGTTATTATTGGTTCCCATGTGCAAAAATCGACGGAGCAGCTTGAAGCTCTAAAACAGCTGACCGAGGTTCAATTCGTGGAATTTTATTGCCCTGCCGTGATGGATGAGGAAGCATTTCAGAGGGAAACCCACCGTGTTCAGCAAATTGTTGATGACTCCGTCAAGCGGGGGACTACGGTGTGTGTCTACACTTCGCGGGAGCGTATTGACTTAGAGGAAAATAGGAAAGAAGAAGAGCTGGCGCTATCCGTAAAAATTTCCGATGCAGTAACAAGCTTTGTGAAGAACGCTGCTCACCAGCCGGCATTTGTCGTTGCCAAGGGCGGTATTACATCAAGCGATGTCGGCACGAAGGGGCTGCTCGTTAAAAAAGCAGAAGTGCTCGGGCAGATTGCTCCCGGTGTGCCCGTCTGGCAGACAGATGCCAACAGCCGTTTTCCGGAAATTCCATATGTAATATTTCCGGGAAATGTAGGGGAAAAAGAAACATTAAAGCACGTCGTACAAACCTTACAAGAGCATATATAACACAAAGGACCGGCGGGTCAGCTCATCAAACTTCCCGCCGGTTCTTCTATTTTTCGTGCTTTTCTGCTGGCCCATTCAAACGGCTGCGAAGCTCCCCTGCAGCCTTCTCCGGCTCGTCTGCCAGGCTGATGGCGGAAATCAGCGACACTCCGTCAGCCCCCGCCTCCACAATATCAGCGGCGTTGGAGGCGTCGATGCCGCCAATCCCTACAATTGGAAGGGTGATTCCTTCAGCCCGGAGCCGGCGGATGCCTTCAAGTCCGACTGGAGCTTTGGCATCTTCTTTCGTATCAGTCGCAAACATCGGACCCACGCCCAGGTAATCCGCCCCGTCTGCAGCGGCCCGGTGCGCTTCTTCAACAGTACGCACAGACACTCCAACCATCATACGGGAAGGGCAGCGTTCCTTGACTTTGGAGGCCGGATCGTCCTCCTGCCCGATATGAATCCCGTCTGCTTCAAGCCGGATCGCCATGTCCACGTCGTCATTTACAATAAACGGAACATGAAAGGCAGCACATTGAGCCTTCATCTTCCGGCCCAGCCGCCACTTTTCCTCTTCGGGCAGCGCCCCCTGGCCCTTTTCGCGGAACTGGAAACACGTGATGCCGCCCTGAAGAGCTTCCTGCAATACCTGCTCCGGATTTCTTCCGCCCGTATTGTTGCTTCCCATAATAAAATACAGCTTCAGCATCTCTTTATCCATGGTTTCAGCCCCCTATGATTCCTGTTTGACGCGGATATAGTGGCGCAGATCCATTTCCTGCGTTGCATGCAGGGCATTCAATAGCTCAATTTGAAAGGAGCCCGGGCCTTCCCTTGTCGTTAAGCTGCCTGCGATTTCCGCCGCTGCGCCGTAATAGGCAAGCGCAGCTGCCACTGCCCCGGCCGAATGCTGGACGGTTAAAAAGGAGGCTGCGATCGAGCTGAGAAGGCAGCCGGTGCCGGTTACTCTTGTCAGCAGCGTGTGCCCATTCTGCACGATAAACACTTCCCCCTGATGAGCAACCGCGTCTTCCACTCCGGTCACCGCTGCAATTGCTCCAAACCTTCTAGCAGCTTCTTTCGCGAGCATGGGATTATCTGCTTCCCCCGAAGCGTCCACGCCCTGGACGTTTCCGCTTTCACCGAGCAGCGCGGCCATTTCTCCCGCGTTAGCCCTGATCAGTGCCACATCCAGTTCTTCGAGCAGCGCCAGGGCCGTTTCCGTACGGTAAGCAGTTGCTCCGGCACCTACCGGATCCAAAACGATCGGAATCCCTTTATCATTCGCCGCTTTCCCTGCGATGCGCATTGCTTTCACCTGTTCCCGGTTCAGCGTGCCGATATTTAATACGAGCGCATTCGCCGCTTTAGCCATTTCCGCTGCTTCCTCCGGGGCGTTTGCCATTACCGGGGATACGCCCATGGACAGCAGTCCATTCGCGGTAAAATTGGTTACTACTGTGTTCGTAATATTATGAATCAGCGGCCGCGTTTTTCGTACTTCCTCAAGCAGGCTCATAACTTCCTTTGCTTTCATGCCGATCCCTCATTTCTTTATTTTAGTAGTTGATCGAGTGGAACGCGCGCTCCCCAGTGATTGACCGGTCCATTGCCTTTACCGATTTCAAGAGGGTGTGCAATCGCATTGGTAATATATTCCTTGCTTTCCTGGACTGCTAAATAAATGGACTTACCCCGCGCAAGCTTTGCGGCGATCGCGGCTGATAGTGTACAGCCTGTGCCGTGCGTGTGCTTGGTATCTGTCCGGGGAGAACGGAAATAATGAATTTCCCCATCGACGTACAAAATATCAACCGCATCCTCCTTCATATGGCCGCCTTTTACAAGCGCTGCCCTCGCCCCCAGTTCGTCAACGATTGTTTTTGCAGCTGTTTCCATCTCCTCCAGGGAATGAACCTGAGAGTCCGTCAGACTTGCAGCCTCTGCCATATTCGGCGTAACGACCGCGGCCAGAGGGAGAAATTCATTTTTCATTACCTCAAGCGTCTCCTTCTCAGCCAGGGGATCTCCGCTTGTGGCCACCATCACCGGGTCAATAACTACCGGCAGATCATATTTTTTCAGCATGTTCACCGTGGTGCGGATCATATCCGGAGTCGCGATCATCCCGGTTTTGACCGCATCCGGCATAATGTCATCAAATACGGAATCCAGCTGGGCCTGCAGCAGGCTGGTGCTCATATGCTCCACCCGCTGGACCCCGGTCGTGTTCTGTGCGAGAACGCTCGTAATAGCAGACATTCCATAGGCTTCACACTCCTGAAATGCCTTCAGGTCAGCCTGGATCCCGGCCCCGCCGGTGGGATCTGTTCCGGCGATGGTTAATACTTTAGGTACTTGTGGCATTCGTTGTATCCTCCTTAACAAGGAATCCTGCTTTAGGTTCAAAAAAAGCTCACTCCCTGAAGTAGAGAGTGAGCTTTGGCGTATACGTACGTATTTGTATAAAACGAAGCTCCACTTCCCTACGCTGGTACTACCCAGATCAGGTTCGAAGGGACCAAGAATGGTTCTTGTCTCAGCGCAGGCGCCCCTAGCGGATTCCTTACTATTTTTCTTAATCGTACGTGACACATAGTCCTAATGTCAATTTTTTTCATCATCGCCGGAATTTTTATTTTTGTCCGGATTCTTCGATGAACGGTCCCGTTCTTCTTTTTCCGAGTTACCGACGATACGTTCGAGAAGGTATAAAATTTCATCCCGCGATAAGTCTTCGCGGTTTTTATCCTCTACATTTTCAGGTTCATTACTTTCTTCTGTATTTTCATTTTGCTGCTGGTCTTCATCTTTTTTTCGTTCTTCCCCGTTTTGTTCTTCCTGTTCTCGTTTTTCCCGTTCCTTACGTCTTTCCTCTACTTCCCAGCCGTACATGTAGCCTCCGTCCGGCGTAGCGAATTTTTTATTCATGCTTCTTGTTTCCTTGGTAAATAGAGTGTAGAGCGTTGGAATGATAAACAACGTCAGGAACGTACTGCTGATGAGACCACCGATGACCGCAATACCCATTGGCTGCTGGATTTCTGAGCCTTCCCCAAACCCAAGGGCAAGCGGCAGCACACCAAGAATGGTCGTAAAGGCCGTCATCAGTATAGGCCGTGACCGTTTTTTCACGGATTCAATAACGGCTTCTCTTACCGGCATGCCACGCTCCGCCAGCTGATTCGTATAATCAACAAGGACAATCGCGTTGTTGACGACAATACCTGCAAGTACAATTAAGCCGATAAACACAGTGATACTGAGAGGTGTCTGGGTTGCAAACAGGGCAAGCATCACACCGATGATCACCAGTGGTACGCTGAACATAACCACAAATGGATATTTGAATGATTCAAACTGGCCGGCCATCACGAGATAAATGAACACTACCGCCAGCAGGAAGGCAAACACAAGGCTTTGAATGCTGTCATCGAGAAGCTCCTGTTCGCCGGAGAAGTTCAATGTCGTCGCCGCTCCGGTATCTACGTCGTCGATCGTGTCTTCAATTAACGTAGAGGTTTCATTCAGGCTCGTACCGGTGCCGTACGTAACTGTAAACTCAGTGCTTCGCTCCTGATCGAGCCGGTTAATAACTGCAGGCCCCTGGCCTTCTTCAATTTCAGCCACATCACTTAAGCTGACGTATTCACCCTGCGGCGTAGCAATCTGCAGATTTTCAAGGTCCTCCTGATTTTCAAGGGAATCCTCTGCGTACTGCACGTTCACGTTCAGCGGCCCTTCATTATCCGTCTGAATCGTCGACGCCACTTCTCCGCTTGTCGTACTGTTCACCGTCTGGGCGATTTCAGCCGGGGTCAGGCCATTATCCTGCGCCTCGTCTTCATTAATCTGCACCTGGATTTCCGGAGCAGTCTCTTCATCTGAGGTTTCTACATTTCGAATCGTATTTTCATTTTCAAGCTCCGACTGCACTTCGTCTGCATCTTCAGCGAGCCGCTCTTCATTTTCGTTTGAGAGCGTAAATTCCACGGAGTTGGCTTCTCCTCCGCCGATGGCTGCTGAGGAGGATAACGAAATATCTGCCTGCTCGTCAGTGTTTTCCACATCGGATTCAATCTCTTCAATCATTTCCTCTGTCGATATGTCCCGGTCTTGCAAATCCTCCATCGTAACTGTAATGGAAGCTTCATTGGAGCCCGAGCTTCCGCCGCCTCCGGCTGCAACGCCACTGCCGCCCGAGCCGACCACTGCCATATAGCTTGCAATCTCGTCCTGATCTTCAAGTACGCTTTCAATTTCGTCTACCGTTTCTCCGGTCGTTTCCAGATTTGTGCCATTTTCCTTTTCAACATTAATCGTGAAAAAGCCCTGGTCTGTCGTCGGGATAAAGTTCACCCCGGTCTGGGCAATGCCGCCGGCTCCGCCGAGCAGCAGAAGCAGCGTCAACAGCAGCGCGACTGCGCGGTGGCCGAGCACCCAGCGAATCGAGCGGTCCAGAAATCTCATCGGCCGGGAGTTTTCACGCTTTGCTTCCCGGTCTTCCGGCAGTGGCTTCAGGACACGGCTTGCAATCATCGGCACTACCGTGACAGCTACAAGCAGGGAGGCAAGCAGACTGAAGGCTACCGATAGGGCAAACGCCTGGAAGATCTCGCCGACAATACCGGAAATAAAGACGATTGGTAAAAAGACGGCTACTGTTGTCAGGGTCGAAGCTGTAATCGCCCCAGCCACTTCCTTTGTACCGTCGAGAGCCGCCCGCTTAGGGAGCTTCTTCATCGATAGGTGCCTGTATATGTTTTCAATAACCACTATTGCGTTATCGACAAGCATCCCGATACCAAGGGCCAGACCGCCCATCGTCATTAAGTTTAAGCTCACATCGGTAAAGTATAGAAACGCAAATGTCACAATGACCGAAAACGGTATCGCAATACCAATAATGAGCGGCGTCGTCAGGTTTCTTAAGAAGAAGAAAAGAACAACCATGGCGAACACGCCGCCGGCAATCAACGCAAGCGCTACGCTGTTAATGGACTGCTGAACGTAATCCCCTTCATCATAAATGATCGTCGTCTCGAGATCATTGTACTGATCTTCTTCAAGCAGGTCGTCCAGCGTCTCATTAAAGTCCGTGGACACCTGGGCCGTGTTGGCATCTGATTCCTTCAGCACTGTCATTTGAATGCCCGGCTCCTGATTCACTTCGGTATAGGCTGTCTGTTCCTCGGTCGTGCGTTCCACTTCACCTACATCGCTGACAGTGACCGTGTCCCCGGATTCGTTCTGTCCGACCGCCACTTCCTGCAAATCCTCCACTCCGCCCAGTTCGTTGACCGTACGGGTCGTTAATGTGCGTTCTCCGGAGGTGATCGTTCCACCCGGCTGCGTAATATTACTTGCCTGTATGGCATTAGTGACGTCGGATTGGGTCACATTATTGTCTTCAAGCGATTCCTGGTCCAGCGAAATTTCAAATTCTTCATCCAGTCCACCGCTTGTATCAACACTTGCAACCCCTTCGGTACGTTCAAGTTCGGTTACAATATCTTCCACCTGGCTCTGCGTTTCAGCCAGGTCGTTTCCTTCAGAAAACGCAGCCATCTGAATCATGCCCTGAGCATCCGGGTCAAACTCGATAAACGACGGATCTCCGGCATCATCGGGCAGGTTGGCGTTATTCATGGCATTGTTAATTTCCTGCTGCACATCCTCCACCGAAGTGCTCCATGAGAGCTCAAGCAGCACAAGACTTGTGCCTTCCTCTGACTGTGAGGTCATGCGGTCCAGTCCTTCGATGGTGGAGAGCTGTTCTTCCATCGGTTCTGTGACACTGCTTTCAATTTCTTCCGGACCAGCACCCTCATAGTTTGTCGCTACCGCCGCAACCGGCGGTTCAATTTCTGGAAAAAGCTGCAAAGGCAGATTCGTCAGCGATACGAAACCCATCATGATAAATAAAATCATGCCGACAATCGTCAGTTTCGGCCGCCGGATAGATGTGCGGGTAATTTTCATGCATCGTTCCTCCATTGGTATGTATATTTCGATAGTTCATCGTCTAAACTGTTAAGTAACTTAACTACACAAACAACCTTAAACGACTGGATGGCTTCCGTCAATGAAGATGCACGAGCGGCCTGCTTCTTTTATTTTTTATAAGCGTTATTGATTTCTTCCTCAAGCCGGTGTATAACCTGGTTTGCCTGCTTTAACTCTTCAAGCGGTATTTTGGCAATATACTGGTCAACCACATAATGTTGAAAATTTGTCAATTCTTCTTTGAGCTTTCGGCCCTTCACTCCATATACGAGGTGTGTTTCTCTCTTGTTTTCTTTGTTGGCAGCACGGTAAAGAAGATCTTCTTCTTCCAGACGCTTCATGGCCTGGCTTACAGCACTTTTTGAAATACGCAGCCGGTGAGCCATTTCTGTCAGTGTCAGCCCCTCATGCCGCAGATTTATAAAAAACAGTGCTTCCTGGCGGGTAGTTAAATGCAGCTCGCCAAGCATCGGAACCTCCGGCTGCAGCAACGTACTGATATTTTCAAGCGTGTTTACCGCCTGTTCGAACAGCTTTCTGTGTGTAGATGGTTCCGTTTCGCTCATTTCACTCATCCTTTTCTCTCAGCTTTCTTTGCAGAAGCCTGCGGCTGTTCATGCATATAAGCGCCCACGGCCCCGCTGAATTCTCCGTAGGGAAGAAAGCATGGTTCTTTTCCGCGGAGCTTCGTATAGCCGCCAATAATTTCTTTTAAATGATCGTGCTTATCAAAGGTGGAACCAATATACACTATGGAATCGGTGTTCAGCCGATCGGCCATCTGCACACTCATCGTCGTAATCGTCTCACCAATCATGCGTACAACAGCAGCAATGTAGTCTTTATTTTCATATTCATTGTTTTTCATATTCATAATATTTCCGAAGTTGCTGGCCGTAAGATCTCCGGAAATCGGAGGCTCTTCATCAGTATAAATATCCTTTACCTTGACGTTCAGCGACCGTCCGTCCCCTTCTTTTCCAAGGCGCAGAATTTCTTCATACGCCTCTATGCCAGTGAGAAGATAGGAAAGACCAATAAGCGTGCCTCCTCCCATTCCACTGCCGCCGACCCTTTCGTATTCCTCCGGACCGGCAAAATGTATCGAGGTTCCGGTCCCGACATTGGTAATAATATACGTCTGCCCGTAGGTATCGTCTTCATTAAAACGCTGCCGCAAATATGAAACGCCCTTACAGGTAGCTTCAAACTCACTGATGGGCTCTGCTGACCAGGGCAGAGACTTCCGCAGTGTTTCTGCTTTCCCTCCTGTAATATGAATAACTGGATTGTCGACCCGTTCTTCAATCCATGCCTGTACCTTCTCCATATCGGTTAGAGGTATTTTCTGCAGCTCCCATTCGTCATTCACACGGTAAGCAATTTTAATCAGCGTACCTCCTGCATCAATACCGACTACTTCATTTTTCATTCTTCTCCCCCTGTCCCACGTTCAAATAGTTATATCTTCTGTCGTCTCTTCGTATTTTATCCTACTTCCTCGCGAATTGAAAACGATGCAGCATACTGCTCCTTCCTGTTTTTCTCAAAATTATCAGTTTCCTGCTTCGCATTGGCGTTAATTTTGTTAAAATAATACTACTGCCTAATTTGCAGGCATCTATAAATTTAACAAGGTCCTCCGTTTCAACATAGAGGAAGAATGGGGAAAGCAGATGGGCTTCGAGATATTATCCATTTTCTTAGCAATATTATCGGTTTTTAATTTATTTTTCGCCTTTGTCATTATCTTTATCGAAAAACGCAACGCCACTGCCATCTGGGCCTGGATTATGGTTTTATTTTTCATCCCTTTTTTAGGCTTTGTGCTCTATTTAATTTTTGGGCAGAACCTGACCAGAAAACGGCTTTTTGACTGGGCAGATATTGAAAAGATCGGAATTGAAGAACTGATTCAGGAGCAGATGCATACACTTCGTAACGGCACCTTCCAATTCTCGGATTCTGTTTCCTCCAAGCACCGGGACCTGATCTATATGCAGCTCGCAAACGATGGGTCGGTGCTGACGAAGGAAAACGACGTCCGCGTGTATACGGACGGTCACGAAAAGTTCGATAATCTGATTAAGGATATCGGAAAGGCTCAGGATCATATCCATCTGCAGTACTACATTCTTCGAAGTGACAACCTCGGACGACGGGTTATTGAAGCACTGAGAAAAAAGGCAGAGGAGGGTGTTGTCGTCCGGCTGCTCTACGATGATATGGGCTCGAGAAAGATGAGTAAAAAAGCACTCCAGGGTCTTGAAGCTGCCGGCGGGGAAGTGGCGGTCTTCTTCCCAAAACGCCTGCCGATTATTAATCTACGCCTCAATTACCGCAACCACCGGAAAATTGTTGTGATAGACGGAAAAACCTCCTATGTCGGCGGCTTTAATATCGGCGATGAATATCTTGGCTTAAGCAAAAAGTTCGGATACTGGCGGGACACGCATCTGCGTCTGGAGGGCCAGTCCGTCAAAACAGCGCAGACCCGGTTTATTCTCGACTGGAACCAGGCTAATTCCAGAAATCCCATCCATTACGAGGAGCGTTATTTTCCGACTCTTGCAGAGCCGGGGGAATGCAGTATGCAGATTGTCTCCAGCGGTCCGGACTCAGAGTGGGAGCAGATTAAAAACGGGTATATCAAAATGATCAACTCTGCCAAGCATTCGGTATACATTCAGACTCCCTATTTTATTCCGGATGAGAGTCTGATGGACGCCATTCGGATCGCCTCTTTATCCGGGGTCGACGTCCGCATCATGATCCCAAGCATGCCCGATCATCCATTTGTTTACTGGGCCACGTATTCTCATGTGGGCATTGTCCTTCGTGCCGGTGCCCGGGTTTATATTTACAACAATGGCTTTATTCATGCCAAAACGATCATGGTGGACGACGAAATCAGCTCGGTGGGCACAGCCAATATCGATGTGCGCAGCTTCCGCCTGAACTTCGAAGTGAACGCTTTTATCTATCACGCGCAAACAACAAAACAGCTGACTGATACCTTCCTCTATGATATGGAAACCCACTCCTCCGAGCTCACCCTCGAGGCATACCGGCAGCGTTCGCTCTGGATCCGTATCAAGGAAGCAGTATCCCACCTTTTATCCCCAATTTTATAAACGATGTAAAAATCCGCTGCTCCCAAAAAGAAGCAGCGGATTTTTTATGATTTCCACAGGCCGCCAAGACTCCGGGCCCAGTTTTCGATATATTGGGTGCTTTCCTGCATTGCCTGATCCAGGGAAACAATGCCCGGGACCATGCTGAAAGCAGCATCAATGCCTGCTTCATACACTTTTTCATAACCATCGCCGAGCTGGCCGGCAACCGCAACCACTGTGCTTCCCTCCGGGGACGCCTTCGCTACTCCGACCGGTGTTTTGCCAAATACGGTCTGAGCATCGATTTTTCCTTCGCCGGTAATAACAAGCGACGCCCCGGCACTGCGTTCTGCGAAGCGGCTCTCTTCAAGCACAATGTCTATGCCCGGCTCAAGCGCAGCATTTAAAAAAGCGATCGCCCCGGCTCCGAGGCCTCCCGCTGCCCCGGCTCCCTTTTCCTGGAGCACCGGTTTATGCAGATCCCGTTCAATTACTTCCCCAAACACACGCAGCGCTTCGTCCAGCTCCTGCACAGCTTCCGCTCCGGCTCCCTTCTGCGGGCCATAGACAGCACTAGCTCCCTCCGGTCCCGTAAGCGGATTCGTAACATCACAGGCTGCGCGCACGGTTATTTCATGAATTCTTCTGTCGAGTCCGCCCGTATCAATGCGGTGCAGATGCTTCAGCGCTCCTCCGCCGGGTCCAAGTTCATTTCCACTATGGTCCAGGAAGCGGACACCAAGCGCAGCAGCCATCCCGGCCCCGCCGTCATTCGTGGCACTTCCGCCAAGCCCTAAAATAATCCGCTCCGCCCCTTCGTTGAGCGCTTTCAAAATCATCTGTCCTGTACCGTAGGAGGTGGCCGTTAACGGGGCTCTGCTTTCTTTGGCCACCAGCCCGATGCCTGATGCCTCTGCCATCTCAATAACCGCTGTGCGGGACTTCTGAATATAAACAAATTCAGCCTTCACCGCACTCCCGTCTGGCCCCGATACATCCACTGTATGAATTTCCCCGCCAAGACCGTCCTGAAGTGACTGTGTGGTTCCTTCACCTCCATCAGCCATGGGGATCAGCTCTGTAACGAGATCGCCGGCGTCTCCAATCCCCTGGCGGAATCCCCTTTCAATTGCCTGGGCTGCTTCCATGGCTGTCATGCTTTCCTTGAATGAATCCGGTGCAATCACTACTTTCACCTTTGCCTCCTCCTTTACGTTTTATGACTGGCTGGGATAAATAGAAGATCCGTGCTGCTCCAGCATTTTTTCAAACAGCCACTTTTTTTCCGGAAGCGGCAGCATACAGTCAAATTGCGTCATATCTTCGTTTTTAAAAAAGCCGAGCGTTCCCTGGCAAAAACCGCAGTAGGACGTTTGATGCGTCAATGGCTGCTCGTCCGGAAACCAGTCATTCTCCGAGGGCACAAACTCGCCGCTTATATTCCAGCCGGTGCCATCAGTTAACTGTACAGAAGCCAAAAGCTTGTACGCCTTCTGTCCTTCTTCCCCGTCTGCGGTCGCCATCTGCACATAGGAATCCACCACCTGAAGCAGGCGGGGAATTTCGTTTTCCCGCAGCTCCCGAAAGGACGGAGTTTCCTGTCCTGTCTGGCGCAGGTAGTTTATGTGCTCCTGGTACCTTGATAAGTATAAATGGATAGGTTCCAATTCGTATCCCCCCTTTTTGTCAGTATAGCATGGGTGTGCTTCTGAAATAATAAAAGAACACCCCGCTCCGCTGAAGCAGCGGTTCTGAGATGTTCTTCTACTGGTTTTCTTCCCGTGAGGATTGTTCACGGTTTGGATACCGGCGGTTAAAGTCTTTAAAAACAAAGTATTTCATCATAAAGAAACTCGCCGTGAACGAAGCCAGCATGGCCAGCCCCTTAGCCAGGTTCTGGCGGATCCATGTCGGTACTCCAAGTGTCTGAAATAAAGCATTAAATCCTAAAAATACGGCATTGTTAATACCCAGGCTGATCAGCCCCTGAACAATAAACACTAGCCGCTGGCGGGTGCTTCCTTTCGCGGAGTCCCGGAACGTAATAAAGACATTCCAGATGTAGCTGTTTGTTACCGCCAGTGCGTAAGCAATCGTATTAAAAAGTGTTAAAGTCATCCGCTCTTCACTTGGAAAAAGAAATAGAAGCAGATTCAATGCCCCTATATCGACTACGGCATTTGTTACACCAATCGCACTAAACTGAAGCGCTTGAAGAGGACCACGCCGCTTTTGATTCTTACCCATAGAACCCCTCTGTTCTTGATGAAATCTCCGCTTACCGGCGTTCTTCTGAAACTGTGTCACTATCTTCCGCTGATATTGAAACCTTCACACCGGCTGCTTCTTTGTACAAATCCCTGATTTGCTCTGCTGCCGCTTCCCATCCGAATTCAGCAACATCTGTAAAGGCCTGGTCGGCCAGACGTTTACGGAGAGTTTCGTCTTCAAAGCGGCAGACAGTATTTTTAAAGTCATCTTTAATATGCGGATCATACAAAAGGCCGTTACGTTCTGATGTCAGCTGTTCCTTTGTCGGTCCGCTTTCTGCAGCCACAAGGGGCAGGCCGGATGCCATTGCTTCCATAATCACAAGCCCCAGCGTTTCCGTTGTAGAAGGAAACACAAATACGTCGGAGGAGGCAAATGTAGACGCCAGTTCATTCCCGTGCATAAACCCTGTGAATACGGTGTCTGTGCCTTCGAAATGCTTTTCAAGCTCCTCGCGGTGGGGGCCGTCTCCTACAATAGCCAGGCAAAACTTGTCCGATTCTTCGAGGACATCACGGATTTTTTCAATCTCTTTTTCCGCCGCAAGCCTTCCTACATAAAGCAGCAGCGTTCGGTCGCTTTTTCCACCGGAGAGCCTCTCCCTCATTTTTCTGCTGTGGTGCCTGGGATGGAACTGTTCGGTATCTACTCCCCGTTTCCACAAATGCATACGCTCAAACCTTTTTTCCTGAAGCTCTGTCTGAACGGTCTGCGAGGTGCAGAGATTAATATCCGCTTTGTTATGCAGGCGCCGGACATACCACCACATCAGCCATTTCAGCATGCCCAGATTATAGTAGGACATATACTGGGTCAGATTTGTATGGTAGGAGGCAACCAGCGGCACGCCAAGCTTTTTCGCATAGTTTACCCCCGAATAGCCTACAACCGCCGGGTTCACGACGTGAACGACGTCAGGCCCGAAATCCTGTATATATTTCTTGACTACCCGGTTCGGGAGAGCGAACTTCTTTGAACGATAAAAAGGGAGGGCGCGCGCAGGCACCCCTTTCACTTCTGCTCCATCAAATTCATACACACCCAGATCCGGGGCCACAATCTGTACTTCATGACCATCACGATGCAGCCAGCGTATGCAGGCTGTTAATCGTGTAACAATTCCATCTGTAGAAGGCAGAAAAGTCTCGGTGATGATCATTATCTTCATAGAAGACAACTCCCCGTTTTTATTTCCAGCTCACACTCGGCAGTACATTCTCTTCGATTACCCGCTCTTTATGCGCAATCACCGCTTTTAAGATGTGGCGGATAACGTCATCTGTTAAAAAGTGCGGCTCCAGTCCCAAGTCTAAAAGATTGGTGTTTACCGCTTCCAGGAAGTGCTCTTCCAGCTCTACCCGCGGGTTTTCCAGATGGTCCACATCAACATGGTAGCCTTCTTCTTCGGCTACCTTTTTCACCCGTTCAGCGAGTTCGAGTACAGAGAAATCTTCAGTGAACTGGTTGAACACACGGAACTCTCCAGGTTCAGCCGGTTTTTCTGCCGCAATTTCCACACAGCGGACCGTATCTTCAAGGTTCAGGAAACCACGGGTCTGGCCTCCCTTTCCGTAAACGGTCAGGTTCCGTCCGATGGCGGACTGAATGATAAAACGGTTCAGCGCTGTTCCAAAAACTCCGTCATAGTCCAGACGGTTAGTAAGTACTGGGTCCATGTTGGTTTCATTCGTATCCAGGCCGTAAACGATGCCCTGGTTTAAGTCTGTCGCACGGATGCCCCAAACGCGGCAGGCAAACATAATGTTATGGCTGTCATGCACTTTCGATAAATGATAGAAGGAGCCTGGCTGTTTCGGGAACGGAAGGCGGTCCTTGCGGCCCTTGTGCTCTACTTCCAGGTAGCCTTCTTCAATTGGAATATTCGGCGTGCCGTATTCTCCCATCGTGCCAAGCTTAATCAGGTGGCAGTCCGGCGCCATTTCTTTAATAGCATAAAGCACATTCAAATTCCCTACTACGTTATTGACCTGCGTGTAGACTGCGTGCTCGCGGTCTATCATCGAATAAGGAGCCGAGCGCTGTTCAGCAAAGTGAACAAATGCTTCCGGCTGTTCCTGTTCCATAACCTGCTGCAGGAAATCGTAATGCTGAAGATCACCTTCGTATGTACGTATTTCTTTTCCTGTCAGCTCTTTCCACTTCGCCACCCGGTCTTCAAGGCTTGCAATCGGGGTGATCGAGTTGGAATGAAGCTCGTCGTCAATCTTTCTACGCACCATGCTATCGATAATTGATACATCATGACCCTGCTTTGATAAGTAAAGCGCGGTCGGCCAACCACAAAATCCATCTCCACCTGCAACAATAATTTTCACGTCAGTTACCTCCACATCATTTAATACAATCTGATAATTCTATGGGTATCTATAAGGTAATTCCTACCTCGTAGAGTGCAAGTTGCCATCGTATATGTACATCCGAGTAGAATTCCCATCGAAACAATACCACTCTCCTTATATTAACGCAACTATTAGTCTATATACCACCGTTATTCTATCATACTAACTAATCATTGCAGCTGTCACAGCCATAATTCATAAAAATTACATAAAATTTTATCGAAAAGCGAAGGAATCCTGTTCAGCGGCGCGGGCCCTGGAAGAGCTTTGGATAAAGGGGCTTTTTCCCTTTAACAAAGATTTGAAGGGACACGCCGCCGCTGGCTTCCGGAGCTGGACAGATAGAAAAGCGGAGGAGCCTTGCTCAACCGCGACAGGTACTTCCCAGTCGTGCAGGGCAGCCTGCTGCCCGAAACCGGCTGGAAAGTAACCCCGAGCGGTTAGGCTCCGGAGCTGGACAGACAGAAAAGCGGAGCCGACCTGTATGACCGCCCCGGACGGCTGGCGCGAGCCTTGTTGGAAGCGTCGATAGACGATGAAACAAGGATGAAGCCAATGGCCCGGGCGGTCGGGAGGCGGAGCTGGACAGACAGAAAAGCGGAGAATAGATATTAACCGAACTGACCTGCCTCGTGCGGGCCTCAAAGCTGAACAAAATCCGGAAAAGATTCACTTTTCAAAAGAGAATTTTTCCGGATCTTCATCAACAGCAATTAATATATTATGTTCGTTTAGCTTTTCACTCAGATCGCGCGCTTCTTCATCACTGTATCCAAGCTTTGTTAATCGTTCATAAATATCCGATGCACCGTTTCGGAAAAACTGTTTTACGAACTCCACCGGACTTGTAGCGTCTGCTTCTGTATCACTTACTTTTAGTTCTTTCGCAGTCGCTTTTTCCGCCTCAAGAGCCAAAGCATAAATCTGTTCCTTTTGGATCCCCTGCATCTTTAATTTATCTACAGCCTTCTGTGCTTCTTCTACGGATACAAAAATACGAGCGGTAGGCAATAGTTCCCCCTCCTTGCAAGGAATATTACCACTCCGCCCGTAAAATGAAACAAGGAATATTTATCCTCCAATATATCTCTGATACAACGATCTTGCCTCCACTTCCCCGGAAACCCCGTGAATAATGGCTCTTCCGTCTTTAAAGAGCACCATCCGCTTGTTTTCAATATTTAACACCAGCAGATGCTGATTCGCTTTGGAGATGTGCTGCTTATGAACGTCCGCCGTCTGCTTCAGTGACACCTGCATATCAGGAAGAGGCTTCACCTGTACCGCGTCCCTGCCGCACAACGTCTCCGCCTTGCTTCTTCCACTCCATGCGAGCGCCGGATACGCTGGCGATGCCCCGCAGGAGGGACAATCCTCATCCTGCAGCGAGTCTACCTGAATGGAAGAACTATCGTTCGACCATACATCAAACGACCACAGCGTTCCTCTGAGCTGTTCAAAGGAATGAGTAAGCAGCTTCATCGCTTCGGTCACCTGAGCGGCGCTTACGAATTGGACGGCCGGGGCAATAATACCCACCGTGTCACACGTTTCCCCTTCCATTGGGATACCCTTCATCAGGCAGCGCAGGCACGGCCCCTGTCCCGGCCTTACGGTGTAGCTCAGTCCGTACGCGCCTACACAGGCTCCGTAGATCCAGGGGAGCCGGTGCTTCAACGCTGTATCATTAATCATCAGCCTCGTTTCCATATTATCGAGCCCATCGATAATAAGATCTGCGGGCAGACAATTTTCAAGCACGGCCGGATCAGCTTCTCCGACAATGATTTCAATAGAAGCATCACTGCGGATATCGAGCAGCCGCTTTTTCGCCGCTTCTGCTTTTGGCGTCCAGGCCTCGGCGTCGGCTTCCGTATAAAGCTGCTGGCGCTGCAGATTGCTTTCCTCCACATAATCCCGGTCAATCAGCGTTAATTTTCCGACCCCTGCGCGTACGAGGGTTTCGGCGGTTAAACTCCCAAGAGCTCCGGCACCTACCACTATGACGTGAGCCTCATGCAGCCTTTCCTGCCCTCTCCGGCCGATTCCGTGAAATAACCGCTGCCGGGAAAAACGTTCTTCCGTATTCAAATGCTGAGGCCCCCTATAGGGCTGCTTGCCTGGGCATAGAATTTTTTATCAATGCGCCCTGCTTCTGCGCCAAGTGCTCCGGCCCTTACTGCCAGTTTCATCGCCTCTGCCATTTTTACAGGATCGCCCGCTCCTGAAACTGCTGTATTCAGCAGGATGCCATCAGCACCGAGCTCCATTGCATAAGCAGCATCCTTCGGGCTCCCAATGCCGGCATCTACAATCACCGGAACCTCCGCCTGTTCAATAATATGGAACAGGTTGTACGGATTAATGATTCCAAGCCCCGTGCCTATAGGAGAGGCCCCCGGCATTACTGCATGAACACCAAGCTCCTGAAGCTTTCTCGCAAGTACAACGTCATCGGACGTATACGCAAGGACGGTAAACCCTTCATTCAGCAGCTGCTCCGAGGCCCGGAGCGTTTCCACCGGATCCGGCAGAAGCGTTTTGTCGCAGCCGATCACTTCTACTTTAATCATGTCACACATATTCGCCGCCTCTGCCAGCTTCGCTGTCCGTACTGCCTCTTCAGCTGTTTTGGCCCCCGCTGTATTTGGGAGCAGCCGGTATTTGGATACATCCATCTGTTCAAATGGATCTGGCTGGCTGCTGTCAAACAGGTTCATTCTCCGAACGGCGAAGGTCAGTACCTCCGTTTCCGATGCTTCTACAGCCTGGAGCTGGGTCTTAGCGTCCTTATATTTTCCGGTGCCGAGAAATAAATTCGATTCGAATGTCATATTGCCAATATTAAGCATTCGTTCATCCGCCTCCTACAAAATGAATAACTTCAATTCTGTCCCCGTCCTTTAAACCTTCCTGCTGATGAAATTCTTCAATCACAATAGTACCGTTGCGCTCCACCACTGTTTTTTTGTGGGCGATCTGAAGCTCTTCCAGTAAATCGGCTACAGTTGTGCTGTTCTCAATATTCTGTAATTGACCATTAAGCGTGATCTGCATGAATAACTTCTCCCTTTCGTATTTGAGGATCTACGGCAAACAGGTGCTTCCAGTCTTCGCGGACGCTTTCTCCTTCGATCCGGGCAGCCATCCATTGTCCGCTCAGTGCTGAAAGCAGAATACCGTTTCTGTAGTGCCCGGTCATCACCCACAGGCCACGGCTGGTCTGTCCCATATATGGCAGTCCGTCTCCTGTCTGCGGCCGGATGCCGCTCCAAAATCTTTCAATGCTTGCATGCTTCAGACCCGGTACTAAATGAACAGCTGCTTTCATCAGCTCCTGCATCGAGGCTACACTGACTCCTGTACTCGAGTCCCCGGGCTCTTCTGTGGCGCCGATAAAGATTTCCCCGTCCCTTTTCGGAACAATGTATACCTCCGGCGTGTGCAGAGTGTGTCTCAAATTCTCATGGGGCATCCGTACGGACAAGCACTCCCCTTTTACCGGATAGAGCGTAAAATCCTTTTCATCCAAAAGCTCCACTCCGGCGCTCCCCCCGGTAAAAACCACTTCTTTTGCTTCAATCATTCCTTCCTTTGTTTTCACGCCACAAATCCGGCCGTCAGCTTCTAAAAAACGGTCCACAGAAGTGTTTTCCCGTATAATTGTCCCGCAGGCCCTTGCTGCTTCAGCAAGGGCTATTGTCCATTCATAGGCCCGGAGCTGTCCGTCCTTTGGGATGGACCAGGCGCCCCGGATGTTTTTGGAAAGCGCCGGTTCCCTGCGCAGGGCTTCATGTGCCGAAAGCCACTCCGCGCCGTAGCCGCGCCCTGCAGCCCGCCGGTATTTATCTTCTCCCGCCTTATCCCATACAGGCTTCAGCATTCCGTTGTTCACGTAGGAAACATCCATTCCACTGAGCGCTTCCACTTCGGGGACCATCTCTTCAAACAGCTCCCGGCTTTCCAGGGCGAATTCCTGAAAAAGGTCAGACCCCTCCCACTCGGATTGCGCTCCGAGCATGCCGGCAGCCGCTTTTGATGCCCCGGCAGCAATGGAGTCTTTCTCGATTACCATTACGCGGCGCCCGCGTTTGCTTAACTGATAGGCAAGCGAGCATCCCTGCACACCTGCGCCTACAATAAGAACTTCTGTATCAGTCTTCATTGTTATCACTCCTTAACCGGGCTCTGAGCTTTCCGGCTGCTTTTCCGGGCTCGGCAGCCTCATAAAAATATGCAATGGCTGCGACCCCGGACGCTCCATAGTTTATACACTCCACTGCTTTGTCAGCGTCAATTCCTCCTATGGCAATTACGGGGATCCGTACGCTTTTCGCCACAGCCTCCAGCGCCCGGAGCCCTCGCGGTAATTTCCCAGGTTTACTGCCGGAGGCAAACACATGCCCAAAATACAGCCATGATGCTCCCTGCTGTTCACTGTTTTCCGCCGCTTCCACCGAGTGGACGGACTGACCCCAGCCTGCGGAGACCGGATAGATCGTACGACGCTCCGGCAGATGGGCACCGGCCAGGCCGTATGCAGCAGCAAGTTCGGGTTCATCATTTATGATCAGCTGCTTCGGGGCAGCTCCTTCCTTTAACACCCATCCAATGGCCGTTTCTTTTTCACGCCTTGTCCATTCGGGCGCCCGTACATGCACGTAGTCAACGAGCCCACTCAGCTCTCTCGTTTTTTCCCACCAAGCTGTCAACGGTATATCCGGCGGCGATACGGCGTGGATGCAAGGCTTCGGTTTATTATCCATAAAAAAACCTCCTTCCAGAAGGAAGGAGGCTGCCCGTTAAAAGGTTCAACATGGCTGCTTCCCTCCGCTGGATCTCCAGATCAGGTTCAAAGGGTTCCGGATAGTTCTCCGGTCTCAGCCTCAGCAGGCACCCCCAGCAAATATAATATTTTCCCACAAAAAACCCCGCCTTCGTTAGAAAGCGGGGGAGATAGTCGTATCAGCATCTCTTCCCCACTTCCCTCCGCTGGTATAATCCAGATCAGGTTCAAAGGGATCAGCTTTACACTGTCTCAGCCAACAGGCACCCCTAGTGGTTTGATATTACTTATATCATAACGCGGTACACCTCTTCCGTCAATTCACCCCCGAGTTTTACGCCTGGAAAATCGACAGCACCACCCAGAGGGAAGGGACGCTTAAAAGAGTTGTCACCAGTGTAATACTCGAAACAAGCTGAGGGTTGGAATCAAACTGGACGGAAATCATTGCCATCGTTGCTGCACTCGGCATCGCTGTTGAAACAACCAGCACGGTCGTCAGCGTATCGCTCGTCTGCAGCAGCAGAGTAATCACATAAGCAAGAGCCGGGGCAAATATAAGCCGCAAAAACGTGCCTGCACTTACAAGCTTCCAATCCATGCGTTTTACGGATATGCGTGCAAGCTGCATGCCCAGTATAATCATAACTACCGGAATCGCTGCGCTCGCGAGCATATCAAGGGCTTCATAATAGGTCGCACCGATCGGTATTCCTGTCAGCTGGAAGAGGATGCCCGCAAGCAGTGCATAAAATACCGGCATCCGCAGCACCGTGCGGAACGCGTCGGCTGCATCCATATTGGCGCTGTTTGCTATATAGACGCCTACAGTATTCATCAGCATCGTCTGGATAACCATAAAAACGATAGAGTAGGCAAAGGCTGTATCGCCAAACGCAAAAGCGATTAAGGGAGCACCGTAATTGCCCGCATTCATAAACACAGTGGACAGCATCATGCCGGTTTCATTGGCTTTTGGCCATTGACGCAAAAAAGACACTAATTTGATCAGCCCGGTCATGACCGCCAAAAATATCACAGAAAACAGAGCCATCGACAGCATATCGCTGTTCAGCTCTCTTTCATAGAAAGTCCGGAAAACAAGTGCGGGCGTCAATACATAAAGAGCGACAGCCGACACCGGCCGAATATCCACTGCCTGTCTTTTCTGCAGCAAATAGCCAATCGTAAATATTAAAATGATTGGGATCAATACATTGATCAGCACACTCATGCGGAGCCCTTCCTTCTTTCCTTAAATTTAATGCACCTTAATACCGGCCACTTTCCGCTAGTAATCGTGTCGGAGCATCTGCTTTAAAATACGCTTCTCTTTACGCGATACAAGAATATACAAATAATCACCTGCATTGATTACCGTCTCACCAACTGGAGTGACCAGTTCATCGTCTCTTACAATCGCGCTGATCAGCGCAGAGGCTGGAAATTCAATGCTTTGAAGCGTCTGGCCGACAATCGGTGTCGCTTCATTCGTTTGAAATTCCATAATTTCTGCGTTTGCTTTTCCAAGTGACACCAGCTCCAGGGAATGAGTCGGCGCTTCCCGGAGCGGACCGGACAGGTGAAGCCACTTTGCTAATGGAGCGATAGTCGCTCCCTGGATCAGCGCAGATGTCAGCACAATAAAGAAGACGACGTTAAAAATCTGGCTGCCCGACTCCACACCGGCTACGATCGGGTATGTAGCCAAAATGATCGGCACCGCCCCGCGCAGTCCCGCCCAGGATAGAAATATATTCTGCTTCGGCTTGTAGCCAAAAAAGGAAGTCGACAAAAACGTAGCCAGCGGACGGGCCAAAAACATTAACACAGCTGATAAAATGAGCCCCATCGTGATGTTTGACCATGTCAATATATCTCTCGGGAAGGCGAGCAGCCCCAGGATGATAAACATGCTTATCTGAGACATCCATGCCATCCCTTCGTTGAACCGGTAAATCGGCTGACGGTAGATCAAATCAGAGTTTCCTATCATAAGGGCTGCTACATATACTGCCAAAAACCCGCTTGCGCTCATGCTCGAGGTCACGCTGTAGGTCAGCAATGCGAAAGCGATCGCAAACAGAGGATAAAGTCCACTTGAGTCCAGGTTGATACGGTTGATGGTCCATGAGGCTGCCCAGCCAAACAGGGCGCCCATCGCAAGACCAGCGCCCATCTGCCAGAAAAAAGCACCGGATAACAGCCAGACATTCGGCGAATCTGCCAAAATTAATTCAATAAAAAAGAGCGTTAAAAACACGGCCATCGGATCGTTGCTTCCCGACTCCGCTTCGAGGGTGGACCCCATTTTTTTATCAATGCTCCGTCCTTTCAGGGCAGCAAAGACGGCTGCCGCGTCTGTCGAACCGACTGTGGCTCCGAGAAGCATCGCTTCGAGCCAGCTCAGGTCGAGCAGCTGCTTTGCCACCACCCCCATCAGAGCAGCTGTAAACAGGACACCAAACGTGGCGAGCGTTACGGAAGGCCCCACCACCGGCCTAATGTCACGCCACCTTGTCTGAGTCCCCCCTTCAAACAGAATAATAATCAGGGCTATAATCCCGACAGTCTGGGCAAGCTGGACATTTTCAAAGTCAATAATGCCAAAACCATCATTTCCCATCAGCATACCTAGAATTATAAACAAAATAAGCGAAGGTACGCCGAGACGTGTCGAAAATTTTGTCACGACGACACCTAATATAAGCAGAAGTGCTCCTAATAATATAAATGAATCTACGTTCGCGTTTCCTTCAAACAATGCCCGTTTCCTCCTTTCCCCTGCCACAGCTGTCTATGGCTTCTTTATGTATTACTTGCATGATACATGTAATGGTTGTTTAAAAAATACTTGCATTCAGGGAGCTCTAGTCTATCTCTTCTATACCCAAAAATGCACGCATATAAAAAAGCATGCTGTTTTTGCAGCATGCTCTCTGTATTACCCAATCACATCGTAGCCGATAGAAAGGATAATTGCGAATAAAATGACCCATATAATCCAAAACATGGCGTGTTTTCTGCCTGCCCGCCGGCGGACAAACATCATTTCCATTACCCCGATAAATATCAGGGCCAGCACCCCTTTTATAATGGACAGGAGCGGGAAGCCATACAGCGCCACCATGCCCGCACCAGAAAGAACCATGATAACCACGAAAAGCCGCTCAATCATCATTGTCACTTTTTGTTTCGGAAACAGGTAGCTGATCAAAAAGAATATAATCAAAAATGCCCACGAACCTGAATGTGCCTCATACAAAATACTTTGAAGATCCATATGTTTTCCTCCTTTCATTTTTCATTGCTTTTCAGCTCCAAATGCTTCACCTGAGTGTAACTATAATCAAAATAAAGCCTGTGCTCAAGCCATAAAAGCTTTTGTTTTTGAACGTTTTATGGCGCTATCAGCTTCAGGCCCACCACAGAAGCAAGGATCACCGCAATACTTATAAGCCGGCCTGTGTTTGCCGGCTCTTTGTACCAAAGCATGCCAAACAGTGCGCTGCCTGCTGCCCCTATTCCTGTCCAGACAGCGTAGGCAGTCCCCATCGGGAGCGTCTGCATCGCAAGGGAAAGGAGAAAAAAGCTTGCTCCAAACCCGGCAGCAATTAAAAGCAGCGGCCAAATGACCCGCTTTTGGATCCATTCATTAATCATCGAAACACCAATCATCTCAAAAATACCCGCACCGATCAAATACAGCCATGTCATCACTGTCTAATGCTCCCTTCATTTGCTTTGGCACGCCCGGAGGCTGTATGAAGCCCGGCGATGCCTCCAATCAGCATGAAAATAAAGACCAGCTTGATCCATTCGAACGGCTGGCCGAAAAAGATCATATCAAGAACCGTCGTTCCGATGGTCCCAATACCGACAAAGGCCAAGTATGATGTTCCTACCGGCAGGTGTTCGCCCGCCCGGATTAAAAAGAGAAAGCTCAGTACGATAGCCACAAGCGTTCCGGCCCATTCCCATCCGGCCGAGGCGTGCTTCAAGCCCACGACCCAGAGAATTTCAAATGCTGCCGCTGCCGCGACGTTGATCCATCCCATTACAATCCCTCCTTGCCGGTGCTTTCTTAATTATTTCCCGGAAATATTCATTACAGCTTTAACCGCGAAAAAACCCGGGAAGTCTTCGCAGCGAAGATCTCCCGGGTTTTTATCCCTCCGTGTCGCAAACTATTCGTCTGCGGGTTTTCTCTTGGACCAGACCGGCAATGCCGCGGAACCCTAGAAAACATTCTGCCTCACAGTATATCAAATTTCCGGATATTGTCTACGACGAGGCATTGTCTTTAGCTGGAAACACAAATTCCACGCCATTTTCTTTACGTTTTAATTTGGCGTCAAACGGCTTTTTGCCTTTAAATCCTTTAATCACCTGAGTTTCCCCTTTTTCACACAGCTTTTTAACCTGCGCCTGGGTAATTCTTTTCTTCAATAACGTTTTCGGGACGGTGAATTTGCAGCCATTCGCATATTCACTGCAGCCGTAAAAGGACTTCCTCTCCATCAGCTGTCCCTTTTGGCATACGGGACAGAGGGCAATTGGCTCTGCACGCTGCGGCTGTTTTTTGGAGGAGGCGACCTGATCCGGCTTCGTCTGCATATTCGTTATGCCTGCCGGCGCTTCTTCCACCAGTTTTTTCGTGAAAGCCTCCGTCTGCTTTAAAAAGGCTTCCTTATTCGCTTCCCCGCTGCCGATCTGCTTCAAAAAGGCTTCCCACTTCGCGGTGAGCAGCGGCTTGGACAAAAGCGTTCCCTCCACTACTTCGCAAAGTGCCCGGCCCTTGGCGGTCACTTCCACAATGTTCTTTTGAATCCGGATATATTCCTGCTTTTGCAGCGTCTGAATAATGGTGCTGCGCGTCGCTTCAGTCCCAAGGCCTTCCGTCTCCTGCAATACTTTTTTAGACGTTTCATCATCCTCGATCCATTTGCCGCAGGACTTCATCATGTTGATCAGCTGTCCTTCGGTGTAAGGCTTGGGCGGCTGGGTTTCCTTTTCAGCCGCCTGGACGTATGCCTTAACCTGCTCTTTTTCGGCTAGTGGAGGAAGAGTGTTGTCCTCCTGGTCTTTCTTCTTCCTGGGCGCCGGAAAGAGCTCCTTCCAGCCCAGCTGCCGGTCCACCCGGCCTTTGCTTTCAAAAATAAGCCCATGGACGTCCGTTTCCACCGTCGTTTCTTCGTATACGTAGTTTCGGTGAAACATCGCGAGCACGCTGTTCATGACTTCTTTATACACCTGCTGCTGGGCCCGGTTCAGCTTTTCAAGCTGAGTCTGGCTCAGCACTTTTTTAGTCGGAATGATCGCATGGTGCTCCTGGACTTTGCTTCCGTCTACAAACCGCTTTGAGGGTGTGGTGGACGCCGGCTCGAAGGAGGTGTTCATGCACTCCTGCATCCGGGAGAGATTTCCTTTTAAGTAGTTAAATTCCCCTGACGTGATGTGGCGGGTGTCCGTTCTCGGATAGGAAACAGCTTTTAACGGTTCGTCATACAGGCTCTGCACCGTTTTCAGCACAGCCGACGGACTCATTTTATACTTCTTGTTCATCGTCGTCTGCAGACTCGAGAGCGAATGAAGGAGCGGGGGCTTTTCCTGCTTCTCCTCTTTTTTTACGCTCCTAACCGTGCCTTCGGTATCCTTTTTCAGTCCGTGCTCCTTCCAGATCCGGAGCACCTCTTCCTTTGAGCCGAAGCGCTTTTTATACTTTCCTTTATACTCTCCTGCTTCCGCCCGGAAGGTTCCTTCAAGGTCCCAGTAAGGCTCGGGCACAAACGCTTCAATTTCCTTCTGCCGATCGTAAATAAGCTTGAGTGTCGGCGTCTGGACCCTGCCGACGCTGAACACTTCATTGATGCCCTTCTGCTTTAACAGCAGCGTATACAGACGGCTCGCATTCATGCCGACAATCCAGTCGGAAAACTGGCGGGCCCGTGCCTCCTCGTAAAGAGGGAGATAGTCTGCGCCTTCCCGGAGCTGCTCGAACCCTTTATACACTTCCTCCTTTTCGAGGCTGTTGATCCAAAGGCGCCGGGTTGGTTTATGGGACGTTTTCGTATAGTCGATAACGCTGCGCGCAATGTTCTCGCCTTCCCGGTCGCAGTCGGTCGCAATAATAATGCTGTCGGCTTCCTGCAGCATCTGTTTGACAATCTTCAGCTGCTTGAATGCCCTGGGGTTAGGCTTGAAGCGGAAATGGGCGGGAAGCATCGGGAGGGTATCGAGCGACCATTTTTTCCAGGAGGACTCGTAATCGGCCGGGGCCCGGAGCTCGAGCAGATGGCCAAACCCCCAGGTAAGCACCGCCCCGTCCGGAAACAGGCTGCACGGCTTCAGCCGCATATACCCATCTTTTTTTTCCTGTATTTGAAACGCGGCTGCGTAGGCTTTTGCCTGGGACGGCTTCTCCGCTAGGATAACTGGCATAAGAAATTCCTCTCTTCGCTGATTTCTTTGAATTCAAGAACATTTGTTCTTTAATTATAATGAATCTGTCACAAAAACGAAAGATGGAGCCCGGCTTTCATATACTCAACTTCGGCCGCGCGTGATACACTAGCATTTGTGAAAACAATGGAAGGATGCTTCCACTCGAAGAAACCACCATTCGGGAGGAGAAATAGACAAATGAAGCCTTTAAAACAGCAGGGATACGAATATTACGATTTAGCCGATATCCTGCATGACAGCTACAGCGAAGCCGATCTTGCTGCTCTCACCGCCGCCTTTGACGACCTTCCGGCCGATGACTATGCCCCGGATCTGAACCGCTACCGGCAGTATGGCCGTGCCGTTATTTTTCCCGGCACCCACCGGATCGAATGGCTGCCGGAAACGGTTAAAAACGGTAAAAGCTACTACGATTATTTCCAGGGGTCGTTCAACCCGGAATACCCGGACGCGAGCCGCCGCTTTCCTGCCATTCCCGAAAACGTCAGGCACAACCGGCTGCTTGAAGCGCTGATCGCCTTTAATTTCCGCCAGACATTCTGGACACGCGAGGATGCGCTGATGCCATTTCATGCAGGAGTCCACTTTGTGAAGCTGCACGTTGAATCCGGTGAGGACGAAGCTTTTTCTTCGCCAAATACGCTGCATCAGGACGGCGAGCCGTTCACATTTGCGCACCTGATCCGCCGGCGCAATATCGAAGGCGCACGGAACGTCATTTCTGTTCCGGAGGTTCGCGGGCAGATGCCGGAGGAGGTTGACAAGGAAAAAATTACTGATTCCTTTTACATGACCCGCCCGCTTGAATCCTACGGGGTGTATGATCCACTGGTCACTCATTACGTCGGCTCCGTACGCAAAGGCCCGGAGGACGGGCCCGGAGAGCGCTCAGCCATCTTAATTGACTACCAGCCTACTGTCGTTGCCAACCCGGATGAGATCCGAAGCATGCACGGTGATACAGACAATATGGATTATGTATAAACCGAACCCCCGGCGCAGCACGCGTCGGGGGTTCACTATTTGTCTGCTTAGTTGACCGAGGTTAGGGACACAAGCTCATATTCAATTGTGGTGCGGTGGGATTCCCATTCCACCCGGTGTATAACCGCCTTGCCAAACGGCACCTTTTCGGCGAAGGTGTGAATGGGAAGCGGGTGATCAAGCGGAAACATTTGATAATTATCTTTGATCAGCCGGAAATTTTTTTCATCGAGGCGCTCGGCCTGTTTATTCGTAATAATTTCCCAGTTCATTTCTACAGAAAAACCCATATGCGTCCCTCCTGCTCCCTTGTCTCTTTAATTATAACGCTTACTTTTCTATTTCCATTATGGCAGATTTTTAAGCGATTGTACGATTAAATCCCAAAATTTATCATTATCGACTTCCACTGCGACCTGCACCGGCCCGTCAGCAGCGGAAGCATCAATGACCGTTTCTCCGTACGTATGCTTTCCCGCAGTTTCCACCTTTACCTCGGCTGATTCAAATGTAAACAGGGACGGCTCCAGGCACACTGCCACCGCGCACGGATCATGAACCGGCGGGAGCGCGAGATGAAAACGCTCCTGGTAGGCACGCTGGAAGTGATCAAGCAGTTCATACGTAAACTGGGCCGCCATTGTTGGTATCTCTTTAATCCGTTCCACCACAGCCTCGGATGATAACGCCTGATGAGTGACATCGAGGCCGCACATCGTGATTGGGATGCCGCTTGAAAAAACGATTTCTGCTGCTTCTGCATCTGCATAAATATTAAACTCTGCCGCAGGTGTCCAGTTGCCAAACGTGCCGCCTCCCATAACCGACAGGCGGCGAATACGACCAGCGGCCTTCGGATTTTTACGGCATAGCATGGCAATATTGGTGAGCGGGCCGGTCGCAATAACGGTAATCTCTTCCTCTGAATGAAGCAGCAGCTCTTCCATTACGTCCACTGCATGTCTTTCCTCCACCTTATGTGTCGGCGCCGGAAGCTCTGGTCCATCCAGACCGGACTCACCGTGGATAGAAGGAGCGTGCTCCGCCTTGCGGACCAGGGGCCTTCCTGCTCCTTCCGCCACCGGTACTCCCTTAAGGCCTGCGGTATCAGCAGCCACTAAAGCATTTCTTGTTGTTTTTCCTATATCTGCATTGCCTGAAACGGTCGTTACAGCCCGGATATCCATATCCGGATGCCCCGCTGCAAGAAATAAAGCGATGACATCGTCGTGTCCCGGGTCCATATCCATAATTACTGGTATTTTCATCTGCTGCTTCCTTTCTTTCTAAGACTGTATGTTTATTCAAACCAAAAGCACCGCCGGCCGGCGGTGCTTTCATGCTTCGGACTCCGATGTTTAAAGTCCTGCTTCGTAGTTCAATTTTTTCGCCATTTCCCGGAACTGCTGCTCGTCAAATCCCGGGGCGAATTCCTCCGGAATATGGTCGAGGTTCGGAATTTCTCCGCCCTCCGGCGTCGGCATGTCGCTGACTACCTCGAGTTCGCCCGGTGGCCCAACCGGTGTCGGTCCGTTCCAGATCCGGTCAAGCATGGTGTAATCATTATCACTGAAACGATAGAGCTTACGGTGTGCGCCCTTCGCTTCGTATTTGTGGGCATGATCATATTTACTGTTATCAAGGTCCGGCACCGGAAGCATTTTCGTTACGTCCACGCCTGTTAATTTCTCCAGCGCTTTGGCATAGGCCACTACATGCACACCGCCGCGCACAAGCAGGTATCCGCAGAGTTCACGGGCGGTTTCATTGTCTGTCATCTGGTACACCCTCATTTTATGCGTTCTGGCTCCGCACTCGAGGTAAAAATTGTGAAGCAGATCGTTGACCAGGTTGCCGCTTGTAAAGACATTGTCTCCTGTCCACGGTGCTCCCATCGAATCCTTCGGTACAGAGTTCTGCCCGGCAAAAATAAAGCTTTGCGGATTTCTTGAATCCATGGCTTCACTGAGCGGTGTGCTGTCCGGATTGGCCGGGTCCTGGCCGCTTTGGCTTGTTGAACCCTGCAGGCATAAATTTATTGTATTGGCAACCAGCTCTACGTGTCCGAGTTCCTCGGCTGTGATGCTTGCGACTAAATCATAAAATGGTCTTAGCTGTTTTTTGCTGCGGAAATTAAACGACTGGAATAAATAGTTATTAAGCGTTGACAGTTCACCGAATTTTCCACCTAAAAGCTCCTGTACGACGTTGGCTGAGTTCGCGTCTGGGTTACTGGGCGTTGGGAGGTCGATTTGCAGTTTGTCAATTCTCTTAAACACAATGATTCCTCCTATAGGTTTAAATTCGTATTCCGCAAGCAAAATACACTTACCTATTTCCGTTCTTCCTTTTAAGCAAACACTAAATGTTTGTCTATTAACAATATTCATTCTTTTTATACAATTTGTATTATTTTCGAAAAATCCTGTTTCTCCGGCTTTGAAACCATGTTTAAAAGTTCGGGGCGGCAGGAATAATGATAATTAGTTTCACTACGAAAGGAAGGTTTATCCATGGATAAAAACGAAGCAAAGAGACATGCACAAGATATCATCGACAGCAACAAGGTAGGCGTCCTTGCCACGATTGAAGGCAACAAGCCCCACTCCCGCTATATGACGTTTTACAATGACAATTTCACTCTTCTTACGCCGACAAGCAGCAAAACCCATAAGGCGGAAGAAATCGAGAAGAATTCCAATGTGCATATTCTGCTTGGATACGACGGTGAAGGCTATGGAGACGCTTTTGTTGAAATTTCCGGCAAAGCAGTAATCCGCCATGATCAGGAAACCAAGGAAAAGGTTTGGACTGACAGTGTGCAGTCCTGGCTTGGCTCCCCGGACAATCCCGACTATATTGTCCTCGAAATCCAGCCGGATTCTATCCGCCTGATGAACTCCAAAGGAGATACTCCCGAGGAAATCGACTTTTCTTCTTAAGCAAATAAAAGTCCCCGCCGGTACGCATGCCGGCGGGGATTATTTTATAAAGCCTTCCAGGCCTCGTGAATATCCTTATCTCCTGCAAGCAGCTCGACGGTCTGCCCGCGGGCGTTTTCAATATCCAGGGCGGCGATCATCGTGCGTGCCACGTCTTCTCTGGATATATCTCTTTTTTCGGGATTGGAAAGCTTTTCTGCGAGCTCTATTTTTCCTGTACCCTTCTCAAATGTCAGTTTGCCCGGACGAACAATCGTGTATGGCACTCCGCTGCTCTGCAGATGCCTGTCCGCGTTCAACTTTGCCTCCGCGTAATGTTTAAGGGCTCCCTGTGGGTTCTCGACGCCAATCCCGCTCAGCATAACGTAGTGCTGCACCTCCTGCACTCTTGCCGAATCGATGGTTTTTTTTGCTCCCTGCTGATCCACGCTCACTGTTTTTTCAGGTCCGGTGGAAGAGCCCGAGCCGGCAGCAAACATAACGGCGTCCATTCCCTTCAAAGCGGCCGCCGTGTCTTCTTCAAGATCTGCAAGAATCGTGGATGCCGCTCCCAGTTTTTTCAGTTCATCGGCCTGGGAGACTTCACGTACCATAGCATGCGGAGTATGCTCCGGATGGGCTGCAAGCTGTTCGACCAGCAGACGTCCTGTATGCCCGTTCGCTCCTATGACTAATACATCCATTTTAACGCCTCCTTTTTTCACATTTGTTCCCTGCAGTCTTCAGTTTAAACGTCCCCACCAGGCTTTTTCTCCCATTCATTTTGCGTTTTCCTCCGCCTGCTTCCGCGCTTTCTCCGGAATTTTCCCGGTCTTGAATAAATAGAAAGAACAACCGCCGAAAAAATAAGGAAAATACCAAGCCCCTGCCAGCTGCTCAGCCTGTCCCCAAAAGCGAATACGCCGATCACAATGGCCACCATCGGTTCAACGGTTGATAAAATCGCCGCTTTGCCCGACTCGATATATTTCAGCCCGATCGTAAACAGGATATACGCAGCAATGGTGGAAAGAAGAATACCTCCAAGACCGTACATCCACATCCTCGGCTCACGTATGGCTTCTTCGTTTGCCAGAAGGCCGCTGAAAGGGACCATTACCACTCCTCCGGCTAGCATAGTGTAGGCAGTGATCGTAATGGAATGATATTTCGGCGTCACAAATTTACCGAGAATACTGTACAGGCCACAGCATAAACCGGAAAGCAGGCCGATCATTAGAATCGACAGCGACATTCCGCCCGCTCCTCCGGGAAGCAGACCGGCCACCAGCGCACAGCCGGCGATCGTAAGCAAAATAGCTGCCAGCTTATTCGCTGTTATTTTTTCTTTAAATACAAATCTTGAAATAAGCGCTACAAACACGGGACTGGTATATAGAAGCACGACCGCAATGGAAAGCGAGGCTTCATTCATGACAGTGAAATAACACCAGTTAAAGAGGGCTATACTGCCGACGCCGAGCCCGATAAAGTGCGGCAGATCGTACCACCGGACCTTCAGAAGATACGGCCGGACCAGGGCTACAGCCAGAAATAAGATCAGGGCCGAACCGGCCATGCGGAGCGCTACTACCTGGTCGGGTTCAATACTGTACCGGTACATGTTCTGTACGAACAAGCCTGTGAATCCCCAAAACGAAGCGCCGGCGACGGCAAATAAATAGGCAGTGGATGGTTTCATAGCTTCTCCCCCTTTATATGGATCCTTTTCCTTCAGCTCCGCTATCATCTCAGATTTCTGCACCGGCTTTCTATAAATTTTAAATTATTCTTAAATAGTATTGACCTTCCCTGATCTTAAATGTTTGAAAAAATACAGCATCAGGTATATTATACATTGCTACCGGGTTCTATCCGGTAATTATGAAAGGATGGTTGCTATGCATACCGATTTTACAAAGCAGTATATTAACGGCTCCTGGGTGAGCGGCTCATCCAGCAAAACAATCGAAAATACTAATCCTTATAACGGCGAATCGCTGGGAACAATTGCTTCTGCAGACGCCAATGATCTTGACCGGGCATATCAGTCGGCCAATGATTATCAGAAAACGTGGGACGCCCACAGCCCCGCTGAAAAACAACAGTATCTCCACCGTCTGTACGATGTCATGCAGAACCAGAAGGAAACCATTGTGGAATGGCTGATCAAGGAATCCGGAAGCAGCAGACTGAAGGCGGAAACAGAGTTCAATACAGCATCCAACATTGTTTTTGAATCCACTTCATTCCCTAACCGGGTCCACGGATCGACCGCTCCTTCGAATACGCCCGGAAAAGAAAACTATACGTTCCGTTCGGGCAAAGGAGTTATTGGAGTTATCGGCCCATGGAACTTCCCGTTCCATCTCGCAATGAGAACAATTGCACCGGCAGTGGCAACAGGCAATACCGTCGTAGTTAAACCAGCATCCGACACACCGGTTACATCCGGGCTGCTGATTGCAGCATTGTTTGAAGAAGCCGGTTTTCCGGCAGGCGTCATTCACGTCACGGCCGGACGCGGCTCCGAAATTGGCGATGCATTCGTTACTCACGAAGTACCGGCGCTGTTATCGTTCACCGGCTCCACCGAAGTCGGCACGCACATTGCTGAGCTCGCGGCGAAAAACTTAAAAGAAACCGCTCTTGAGCTTGGCGGCAACAATGCTATGGTTGTTCTTCAGGACGCCGAGGTGAAAAAGGCTGCCAAAGCAGCAGTATTCGGTTCCTTCCTTCACCAGGGACAGATTTGTCTCGCATTGAACCGCGTGATTGTTCATGATGACATTTACGACGAATTTGTCGAAGAATTCACCCGCGTGGCGAAAACGTTAAAAGCTGGCGACCCTTCGGATGAAAATGTAATCGTCGGACCAATTATTAACGAAGAACAGGTCAAAAATATAGAAAAACTGGTCCAGGGCACGATCGATGCCGGGGCTAAACTTCAGACAGAGTTTGAAGTCAACGGCCAGGTTATACCGCCGGTGGTTCTTTCCGAAGTAACTAACGATATGCCTGCAGCAAAGGATGAAGTCTTCGGCCCTGTCGCAACATTAATCCGGGCATCGAGCGAGGACGAAGCTATCCGCATTGCCAACGATTCTCCTTACGGCCTGAGCGGATCGGTCTTCACCCAGGACCGTTACCGGGGCATGCAGGCAGCGCGCCGCATTAATTCCGGCATGGTTCACGTAAATGACCAGTCCGTAAACGATGAAGCCCACCTGCCATTTGGCGGCGAGAAGCAATCTGGTATCGGACGCTTCAACGGCGAATGGGTTTTAGATGAATTTACGACCGAGCAGTGGATCAGTGTACAGGCGCAGGACCGCCCGTACCCATTGTAATTTCTCCGGAAATTTCAAGCTGAAATTGTTCTGTTTCCTTTTATTACCTTGCGGCCTGCCCTAAAATTGATTACTCTATAAAGAGAGGGGTAAGGAGGTTTGGAAGTGGAACAAGAAAAAGACGTAAAAATATTTGATAAAGACGAACTTTTGTATTTTGATGGAAAAGAGTGCAGGATGATCGCGGAATATGAACGAACGATTTGTGTCGAATACGTTCATTACCCGTTCGCCGGCCAGGAGGAAGAATTTCCTTATCCACGCGTTATTCTTCGCAAAGGGGAAGTCGAACGCGCAGCTGTCTAAACGAAAGTTTGCTTTAAAATAACAGCAAAAAAACAGGGACTGTCCTTTTACGGGGCAGTCCCTGCTTTGTATTCCTTAATGAACACCTTTACGCTTTGTCCTTCGTTTTTTTACAGCAGCTTTGCCATCACTACGACGCCAAATGGCGGCAGCCCTTCTTTTTCTGCGGTGTATTCCCTTACCGTTTCATATCCCATTCGCTGATACATACGGACGTTTTGCGGCGTCGATGCCCGAACTTTACAATAAATCCCTTTGAACTGTTCTTCTGCTGCAGCTTTCTCCACCCAGCGAATAAGCGCTGCGGCAGCCCCGTTCCCACGTTGGGACGGACGGACCGAAAGACGGTGGAAGTACATATAATCCTCCTCGGGCCGGAACCGGATCATTGCGGCCGCTTTCCCGTCCTTCCACCAGACGGCGGCTCGTTCTCCCTGCTCCATTTCAGCCTGAATCGACTCTGTGGTTTCCTGAATAGCTCCTGACGGCGGTGAGTCATTCCGGTACTCCCAGAACGCTTCATACATAATGGCATTAATCAGGGATGCTTCTGATGGTCCTGCTTCTGTAATTTCTTTCATTCTTTTCCTCCTGGCACCTTCCGAATCCATACTTATGATCATTTATCGTACCATATTTGTTCAGGCACGAAAAAAGAACCTGCACTCGGCAGGTTCCTGCTTCTCATCATCAGCTTGCAAAAACATGCTGGCCGATGGATAAATTCGGTGTCCGCGTCCAGATCCAGTCCGAGGTTACTTCCTCCGGATTGTAATAATACATCGAACCATAGGACGGGTCATAGCCATTCCATGCCTGCTTGACCGCTTCATACGCTGTCTGATCAGGTGTCATGCTGTACTGGCCGTCAGCTACTGCGGTGAAAGCATTCTGCTGTTGAATGACGCCATTTACGTTATTGGGAAATTCAGCAGATTCAAGACGATTTAAAATCACCGCTGCCACACCTATCTGCCCTTCAAAGGATTCCCCGCGAGCTTCCCCGTAGACCGCTTTGGCCACTGATTTAACTTCACTCATGCGGCTGGTCGTCTGCGGCCCCGCCGCACCATCCACGATTAAGTTGAAATCCCTTTGAAATTGCTGTACTGCCCGGGTGGTGGCCGGGCCATAATAGCCGGTCGCATTCGTATGTAAATATCCCATCTGTATTAAATCCTGCTGAAGCGCCGTTACTTCCGGTCCCTGTGCTTCCGTTTCCAGCATAGATGCCTTAGTGGTGCCAGGTGAAGCAAAAATAAGGATTGTAGCCATGATTGCAAAAATAGTACTGAATAATAATTTCTTTTTCAAATTTTCACCTCCATCCATATTGTATCCAAAAAATTCAATTTTCTAAACAAATTTCCTTCCTTTCATGAAAAGTATATAACAAGGTACTAATTGTTGGTAATAATCAGTTCCATATTTTAACAAAAAAGACCCCCATGAAACATGGGAGTCCACACATTATTTTTAGGAGGCCTTATCCGGCTTGTCTGTATCCTTTCGTTTGTCCTTTGTTTCAATATCTGTTTCTTCCCTCAGCGCTTTAAACAGCGAGTACACCATCAGTATCATCACGATGGAAAACGGAAGCGCCGATATAATCATGACGTTCTGCAGCGCGTCTATCCCTCCGGAGTAGAGCAGTACTGCCGCTGTTGCTGAGAGCATGATCCCCCAGATAAATTTGACAATGGCAGAAGGATTTAACGCCCCGTTCGATGTCTGCATGCCGAGCACAAATGTCGCAGAATCGGCGGAGGTAATAAAGAATGATACGATTAAAAGGAGCGTGATAACAGACAGCACAGTGCTGAGCGCATAGTTATCAAATACACCGAAGATGGCCTCCTCAGCAGCCAGTGAAGAAATGTCTGCAAGACCGGTGCTCTGGACGTTTAACGTCGCACCGCCAAATAGGGAGAACCAGATAAAGCTGACAATCGAAGGAACCAGGATGACGCCAATGGTAAATTCCTTCAGGGTGCGCCCTCTCGATACCCGGGCGATAAATATACCCACAAATGGCGACCAGGAGATCCACCATGCCCAGTAGAAGATCGTCCATGCATTGATCCATTCCCTCGCGCTGTCGGATGTTGGTGCGATCCGGAAGCTCATGCTCGGAAGCGACTGCAGATAAGTTCCTATCGTGTTCGTAAATAAATTCATGGAAAATAACGTCGGGCCGACAAAAAGCATTAAGATAAATAAGATGATTGTTAAGTATATGTTCGCGTTACTCAGGAATTTGATTCCTTTGTTTAGGCCGGTATACGCTGACACTAAAAACAAAACAGTTATAACGAAGATTACAATCAGCTGTACCGTATAATTATTCGGAGTGTCAAACAAATAAGCCATACCGCCGGAAACCTGGGCTGCGCCGATACCAAGGGTGGTGGCAATACCTGAGACCGTTGCAACCAGCGCGATAATGTCCACTATTTTTCCGCCGATGCCTTTTTCGTTCATAATCGGGCTGAGCATGGCGCTCACCATGCCGGGAGCACCGCGCCGGAACGTGAAATACGCAAAACAGATAGCCGTAATGCCGTAAATCGCCCACGGATGGATGCCCCAGTGCAGAAACATGTAACGCATGGAATCGACCAGCGCCTGGTCTGTTCCGACCTCTGCTTCCGGAGCGCTTGTTGCATAGTGGGAAACCGTTTCCGCCCCACTCCAGAATACAAGCCCGACTCCCATGCCGGCACTAAACAGCATCGCAAACCATGTTGTATAGCTGTATTCCGGCCGGTCCTCCGGTCTTCCAAGTCGGATGTTTCCGTACCTGCTGAAAATAAAATAGATACATAAAAGCACAAATGCCGATACAATTAAAAGATAATACCACCCAAAACGGTTCGATACGAATGTCTGCACTGCAGAGGTGGCATTAAAAAACGATTCCGGGACTGCAACTCCGACAACCGCCATAATAAGCAGTATTACTAAGGCTCCGTAAAACACAAAGCCTACTCTTGGTTTTTGATTATCCACGGTGGGACCCCTTCCTATTTATGTATGCTGAAAACTATGGAACTTTTGCATTATGCAGAATTAAACGAAAAATAACAAATACACTAATTTCATAGAATTCACCATAATTCGCGATAATTTATGATTATATTAACAATACTCATTATATAATGATATCACCGCATATATCGCGGTTTAACTGATTTTTACACCAAATTAGTACGATTGTGTCAAATTTTCTCACATATTTTTTCTGTCTTTAAGCCTTGTACTGGCGCAAACGCGGGTCATTATCCTTTATTTTCCTTGTACAAGCTGTTTTTTTGCTTCCATAAAGGGAATATGATTTCATATATATGCGTATAAAAGTCCGATACCCCTATTCAAATAAAATTCCATCATCTTGGAGGCAGCAGTATGATTATGACAACCTTTTCCACAAAAGCCGAGCGTCTGCACCAGCTCGAAGATACCTCCCGGAAATTCGCAGAACGAACGGAGGAACATGACCAGAACGGCACCTTTCCAATCGAAAAAATCGATGCATTAAAAAGCATCGGCTATCCGGCTTTGACGGCCCCGGCTGCTTTTGGCGGTATTGATGCCGGTCTGCTTGAACTCGTGGAGGCCCAGGAGCTTATCGCCCGCTACGACGGATCCACGTCGCTTGCCATTGGATGGCATGTTGGCATCGTTAAAAATTTAAACGAAACACGGCCGTGGGAGGAAAATTTGTACAGCAGCGTCATGAAAGACGTCGTTGAAAACGGAGCCGTGCTGAACAATATCGCGACCGAAGCGGCAACCGGAAGTCCGACCCGCGGCGGCACACCGGGAACCATCGCCGAACGCCAGGACAGCGGATGGGTCCTGAATGGGCGAAAAACATTCGCTACCATGTCGCCCGTGCTTGATTACTATATCGTCACGGCCCATATTCCAAAAGAAGATGCTACAGCCTACTTTGTTGTGCCAAAGGAAGCTGCAGGAATATCTATTATCAACACGTGGGATTCGATCGCCATGCGCGCGACCGGCAGTCATGACGTGGTGCTTGAAAACGTCCGGGTGCCAAATAACCATCTGGCCCAATATATCGTTCCCGGCAATAAACCGGCAGCCGGCTGGCTTCTGCACATTCCAGCCTGTTATCTCGGAATCGCCCAGGCTGCGGCCGATGAAGCCGCCCGTTTTGCTGCTTCCTACTCTCCAAACAGCATTAACAAAACGATCTCGGAGCTTCCGAACGTGCGGGAAAAACTTGGCCGCATGGAGCTTAAACTACTGCAAAGCAGACACTTTCTGCATTCCGTTGCGCTAAAATGGGATGAATCCAGTGCCGAAGAGAGGCAGCAGATGAAGGGTGAATTAGGCGCAGCTAAGACAAGCATTGTGAATGTAGCAGTGGAAGTAGTGGACCTGGCCATGCGCGTTGCAGGAGCCAGAAGCCTCTCCGCTTCCAGCCCGCTGCAGCGGCATTACCGTGATATTCGCGCCGGGCTTCATAACCCGCCTATGGATGACATGGTCATTGATCAGCTCGCCGGCCGGCTCCTGGATTATCAACCTCCTTCCTCCTAAGAAACCGCTGCGTGCGGTTTCTTTTTTTATCTCGTTTTCTATTGCTGCTTCTCCTATTGTACGTTTGTAATATGCACCCTGATGGTATAAATAACAATGTACGCATGATTTCAAAATGAGAAAGGATGTTACACATGGATCCTAGAGATATGCAGAACGGAAGTACGCCAAGACAGCGCCAGGACAAGCAGCCGGGCATTGAATCGAAGATGGAGCCGCTTCCGGCTCACCCTACCGATTATCAGGGCACCGGGAAGCTCAAGGGAAAAGCCGCGCTTATTACCGGCGGTGACAGCGGTATCGGACGCTCTGTCGCTCTTCTTTATGCCAAAGAGGGGGCCAATGTCGCCCTGTCCTACCTTGACGAGCATGACGATGCTGAAGAAACGAAACGCATGGTGGAAGCAGAGGGAGGCAGATGTCTTCTGCTGCCGGGAGATATTAAAGAGGAAGCCCACTGTATCGACCTCGTGAAGCAGACGGCTGAGGAGTTTGGCGGATTAAACATTCTCGTTAACAACGCAGCCATCCAGCACGTCCATGAAAATGTTGAGGATATTCCGTCCGATGAATTTGAGGATGTTTTCCGCACGAACTTTTTCTCGCAGTTTTATTTAACAAAAGCAGCAATGGGCTATTTATCCGAAGGTGACTCAATCATTTCCACCTCATCGATCAACGCCTTTCGCGGCAACCCGATTCTGATGGATTACTCCGCTACAAAAGGTGCGATCACCGCCTTTATGCGAAGCATTGCCCAGAGTCTCGCTTCAAAGGGCATCCGGGTAAACAGCGTCGCGCCGGGACCTGTATGGACGCCGCTGATTCCTTCTTCATTTAATGAAGACGGCGTGGAGGATTTCGGTCAGGATACGCTGATGAACCGTCCCGGTCAGCCATCAGAGCACGCATGGCCATACGTGATGCTCGCTTCTGATGAAGCCTCCTACATGACCGGACAAACGATTCATATCAACGGAGGCGCCTACACGTCTTCCTAACGTTTAAAAAAGCTTCGAATCCCGTTTGGATTCGAAGCCTTCTTTTTACTTTAGCTTAACCTGAATCGTTTCAACCGCATTATAGCCATACCCCTTTTGGTTCCAAAAGGCCTGCATCGGCTGCTGGCGGCCGCCAGCATCACAGGCTCTGGCCATAATTGTGTATTCCCCGGCCGCAGCCTCCTTCCATTCATAGAACCATTTTGTCCATGTGTACGTCGTGTCGCTATGAGGTTCAAGCTGCGTTTCCTCCCATGTCTGTCCGCCATCTGTGCTTACTTCGACCAGCTCGATGACAGCCTCGCCCGACCACGCGATGCCCTCTATTATCTGCGTTCCTTCTTTTTTAATCTCCATGTCGGCAGGGGACTGGATAATGCTGTTCACATTCATGGTCGTCACTGGAAAGGCGTCCTTCCGGCTGTTTTTATGCGGATAATAAACATAGTCAATCGCCTGAAAGGGACCTTCAAACGTTTCTTTACTTACTGTGAGCCGCTCAATCCATTTCATGGAAGCCATTGCATACCACCCTGGTACGATTAACCGAAGCGGCGCTCCGTGTTTAAAAGAGAGAGGCCCGCCATTATATTCGTAGGCGATGATGGTATCCGGATCCATCGCTTTTTCTATCGGCAGGCTCCGGATGTAGGCATAGACGTCCTTTTTATCGGGACGCTCTCCCGCGTCTCCTGCGGCAGTGATAACTTCCACGGCTGTTTCCTTATCCCACCCGGCTCTACCGAGCAGGGTTTTCAGCGGAACACCCTTCCATTTCCCCTGGCTGATGGCTCCTTTTCCCCATGGCTCACCAAAGGCTTTGGGCTCAAATAAGCTTCTTTTGTTACCTGCACACTCAAGCACTGTCTCTACTGTGCGCGCGGGCAGTGCCTGAATATCCTCGAGCGAAATAAACCCGGGGCTGTCAACGAGACCGTCAATCGTTAACCCTGCCGCCGGCTCCTCCGGGTAGGGAAAGTGATTGCGCCGGTAAAACACCGAAGAATGCACGTGTTCGTTTCCGATAAATGGAATGGCTGTCTCCTGGTTTTCCGGATCCAGGCTTAACGTTTTTAGATACAATTCTTCCGGAGCTTTGTTTGAACGCATATTCTCTCCCTTCTTTTTCAGCCGCCAAACGAGTAGGTTGGCATGCCCGGCACATCGGTACGGATATGAAACAGCCCGCCCGCATGCGGTTCCTTGCGAAGATCCTCCTCCGACAGTTCTCCCCTTGCTGTCGTAATGTACAGGTCCTTCAAATCCTCCCCGCCAAACACACAGGAGGTCGTTCTCTGCGCCGGAACGCTCACTGTTTCCAGGCGTTCGCTCGTCTCCGGATTCCAGCGCTCCACTTTTCCGAGTCGGTGCAAAGCGATCCAAAGCATGCCTTCCTGGTCCATGCACATTCCGTCCGGGGAGCCTTCCTGAAAGGTAATCGCTGTTCGTTTGCCAGTAATTTCCCCAGTATCAGCATTCAAGTCGTACGCCATGACTTTTTTAGTCGGGGTGTCGATGTAATACATCATACTTCCATCTTCGGTCCATGCCAGACCATTTGAAATGGTGACACTGTCAAAAATCGTATCCAGACTCATATCCTTATTCAGGCGGTATAAAGCCGCCTCCCCTGTACCGCGCTCGACAGCCATCGTCCCAGCCCAAAAGCGCCCGGACGGATCACATTTACCGTCATTAAACCGATTTCCCGGCTTGTCTGCTTCCGGGTCTATAATGGCTTCCTTTTCCCCGGACACGAGATCGTAGGAATAGAAGCCATCTCTCAGTGCAAGCATCATTCCTCCCTTTTCTCTCGGTACCGCAGCACATACATGCTGATCGAGCTTACGTTCATAGTGCCGGCCTGAAGAAGGATGATATTCCATTAATTTAAATCCATCAATGTCCACCCAGTATAAAACACCGCGCCCGGCGTCCCAGCTTGGACCTTCCCCAAGCTCTGCTTTCTGATCTACCACAAGTGCTGCCTCTCTCATCCTTTTTCCTCCTCTTCGTTATTCTAATGTTCTTCTTCCCTATCCTCTCCATGTTTAATGCCGGGAAAAGCAATTTTCTTTACTTGTCATCAGTTTAAAGTTAAACTGATAGCAGTCATAAAGGAGCCAATGCGTATGAATAAAATCAGATTAGGCCTGCTGCTGTGGTTCCGGCTTTCGCGTGTATATGAACAGAACCTCAGCCGTTCAGCCGCTCATTTAAAGCAGACGGGACTCAGCCCGCCGCAGTTTGACGTTCTTGCCCAGGTGCATGCTCACCAGCCAATTACGCAAAAGGAGCTTGCCGGCAAGCTGTTTGTCACCAAGGGAAGCGTCACTTATGTTTTGAAAAAGCTTGAAGAAGAAGGACTTGTCGCGCGCAGACAGACATGGAAGGAAAAACATATATCCCTTACCCCGAAAGGACGGGACATCCTGGAAGCAGTCGCTCCCGGGCAGGAAAACTTTCAGGCCGCGCAGTTTGACGGGCTGACAGAGGCAGAAAAACGGGAGCTGCTCCGGCTGCTCCGCAAACTGCAAAAAACAACAGGACAGGAGGAATCATCATGCAGCTGAAAGGTATTCACCACGTATCTTCATTAACAGCAAACGCCCGCCGTAATGTCGATTTCTATACGAATGTTCTCGGCATGCGGCTCGTCAAAAAAACAGTCAATCAGGACGACACCTCTGTGTATCATTTATTTTACGGTGACGAACGGGGCAACCCCGGCACCGAAGTTACGTTTTTTGAAATCCCAATGGCCGCCTCCAACAAACGCGGCACCAACAGCATTACAAATGTTTCTCTCCGCGTGCCTGGAGACGACGCCCTCGAATACTGGAAACAACGATTTGAAGAGCATGCTGTACAGCACGGTGGTATTCAGAAACAGGCTGGACGGCTCGTGCTGCCGTTTGAAGACCCGGAGGGCCACCGGATGCAGTTTGTGTCTGATGAATACGACCAGGGCGTGGAACCCGGCGTCCCGTGGGAACTTTCAAACGCCTCTCCGGCAGACGGGGCCACTGGTCTCGGCCCTGTACGCCTAACCGTTAAAACGGCGGAGCCTACGGCCGCCGTACTGAAGGATATAATGGGTTTTTCCGAAATTCATTCCTATTCTCATCCCGACGATGCTGATCTGCCGGATATTCGTGTATTTGAAACAGGAAAAGGCGGGTCCGGTGCCGAAATTCATATAGAAACCCGCAATGACCTCCCGGCTGAGCGTCAGGGCCGGGGTGCTGTACACCATGTAGCCTTCCGGGTGGAGGACGCAGACGAACTGCAGCAATGGATTGCACGCATTAAAAACGCCCGGCTTCCGAACTCCGGATTCGTGGAACGCTATTATTTTCAATCGCTGTACTTTCGCGAGCCAAACGGCATTCTTTTCGAACTGGCCACTGACGGCCCGGGATTTGAAGGGGATGAACCGTTTGAACATTTGGGAGAGAGCCTTGCCCTCCCGCCTTTTCTCGAACCTCAGCGATCAGAAATCGAAGCACGTTTAAAGCCGCTTGATTAAGTAACTACGGGACGGAGGAGAGGTTTGATGAAGCATATATTTCAACCAGGCATCAGCAGCGCCCCAACGATTTTAATCCTGCACGGCACCGGGGGCACCGAAAAGGATTTCCTCGAAGCAGGGCGGCTGATCGACCCGGGGGCAAATATTTTAAGTGTCCGCGGCAATGTTGTCGAAGACGGGATGCACCGTTATTTCGCCAGGCTCTCCGACGGATCAATTGACGAAAAGGACTTGATTTTCCGGACCCAGCAGCTTCATCAATTTCTCGAGGAAAGCGCAGGCCGCTACAATTTCAGCCTTCATAAAATCATCGTGTTCGGCTACTCCAACGGAGCCACCATGGGAGCGAGCCTGCTTTTTCATTATGCACGATCAGTCACCCGGGCTTTTCTCCACCATCCGATGGTGCCAAGACGGGATGTGCCTCTTCCGTCCCTCTCCGGCAGCAGCATTTTTATCGGCGCCGGTACAAACGATCCCATCTGTCTCCCGGAGGAGGCAGAAGCCCTTTACCATCTTTTTGAAGAAGCAGGAGCTTCCGTAGAATTGTACTGGGGGCATGAAGGCCACCAGATCACTCAAGAGGAATTAGAGGCTGGAGCCGTTTGGTATCAACGCGTCATACAGGAATAAGCCAAAAAATAAAAAAATGCCTCCCGAACGGGAGGCAGTGCTGCTGTTACTGCGTTTCAAGCACCTGCTTGAAATCATCATTTTCTTTGATTTTCTCTTCCGCATAAGGGCAGCGGGGAACGATCGTTTTGTTTTCCGCTTTTGCTTTTTCCACCACATTGCGGACCAATTCTTTACCTACGCCTTTTCCTTGCTCTTCATCGATTACTTTGGTACTATCGATAACAATGCTTTGTTCGCCCTCTTCAAAAAATGAAATGTCACCAATAACCTTGCCATCCTGTTCAGCGGTGAATCTGTTATCATAATGTTTTATTTCCATGAAAGAAACTCCCTTCGTTTAAACGTTGTTACTAAATAATTCATTACCGTTTCCGGCGGATCATAAACATCGGAAACAATAAGAAGAAACCTTTACACATACCGAGGCAGCTGTTATGATGAAGTATGTGCTTAAAAATATGAATGCCACGAATATTATGAAAAGGAGTGAGAACTTTGGCTAAGCAATCTAAACTCGCAAAAGAGCGTAAGCGCGAAGAAACGGTAGCGAAATACGCTGAACTCCGCCGTGAGTTAAAAGAAAAAGGCGATTATGAGGCACTGCAGAAGCTTCCTCGTGACGCTTCTCCAACACGCCTTCACAATAGATGTTCGATTTCTGGTCGTCCACACGGCTATATGCGTAAATTCGGCATGTCCCGTATCGCGTTCCGCGATCTGGCCCATAAAGGCCAGGTACCAGGCGTGAAAAAAGCAAGCTGGTAAGCCGTTCTTACTAAAAAAAGCAGCCAAGCGGCTGCTTTTTTTGTGTATTATTCTCCATCACGTATTGCCTTTAGTCGGAATCGGATTCTCTTTTAAAATTGTGCCTACATGAAGCATATTGTACGCTAGTTTAGGAATATGCTTTTGGACAAATTCACTTTTAATGCCTTCCGCTTCAATAAACGAAGGCCCGGGTCCGGCTTCTCCGACCCAGTAGCAATTCGGACGCGGCGGAAGCGTAAAGCCTAAATGAGATAAACCGAAGACAATGGACTGAATGGCATGTTTGGCCCCGTCTTCGTTACCTGTAGCTACTACTCCGGCTACCTTGTCATAATAAATACCCTGTCCTTTTTCGTTTGTATGGCTGGCTGAACCGTTCAGCCGTTCGATTGCTTTGGTAATCATGCTGCTTTTTTCCCCAAGCCATACCGGTGTACCAAGCAGCACCAACTCTGCTTCTTCAACCTTTGCCTGGATAGCCGGCCAGTCATCCCCTTCTCCAAGATCATCTGCGACTCCGTATGGAATATTGTAATCTGCCAGACGGATTTTTTCCACCTGCACCCCTTCCTCTTCCCAGATCTGCATCACTTCATCTGCCAGTGCATCTGTGTTGGATATATGAGAAGAATCCTTTAACGATCCGTTTAAAAATACTGCTTTCATCGTTTCACCTCTTTTTATAGTAGCTGCTTCTCTATGTACCCCGAATTTTTTCTTTGTAATCTTCCTTCATGCCGTATATCGTTTGCTTGCTTCCCCCTGCGGGTAAATAAAAGGCAGACTATTTTATACATGGAGGACTACATAATGATGCCATTTGCTGAAAACGCTCTGCAAAATGAACATGCCCTTGTGACCGGAAGCACCCGGGGGATTGGAAGAGAAACGGCTGTTACACTTGCCCGTATGGGAGCAGAAGTAACGGTTACCGGCCGAAATAAAGACAGGCTCGAAGAAACCAGGCAGTTAATACTCGATGCCCAGCCGCAGGCACGTGTGTTTGTCTGTCCGGCAGATATCACGGATGCTTCGGCGCGCAGTGAGCTTGTGAAAGCAGCAGAAGGTGCACATGGGCCACTGAGCATTTTGGTGAATTCAGCAGGGGTACTGAAACGAAAATTTGTTGAGGAGCTCGAGGAGGCGGATCTTCAGGAAATGATGGACGTAAATTATACGTCTACGGTTCTTTTAACCCAGCTTGTGTACAAGCGCATGCAGGAGCAGAGGAAGGGAGCAATTGTGAACGTTTCTTCGCTCTCCGGCCTGCGCGGCACCCCGGGTAATAGTGCTTATTCTGCATCGAAGTTTGCAATTACCGGCTTCACCCAGTCCCTGGCGCTTGAAGCCATTGAGCACGGGGTCCGGGTTAATGCCGTCTGCCCCGGCTATGTACAGACAGAAATGGTCGAGCAGCTTATGCAGACAAAGGCTGAAGAAACCGGCAGAAGTCTCGAAGAACAGATGCAGACAGCCGCCGACAGTCTTCCCTCCAGGCGGATGACCCAGCCGGAGGAAGTGGCCAATACCATTGCCTATCTATTAACAGATGCTGCCTCCAATATTGTTGGTGAGTCCGTAAAAATTTCCGGTGGAAGCGTTGTACACTGAACATTTGTAGCTTTCCATACCACTGCTCCTCGTTATAAACGAAAAAAGCCTGCCCCCAAAGCTTGGGGGCAGGCTTTTACTATTTAATGCTCTGAATGGTCCATTTCCTCTGAACCGCCGCCGGATCCACCGCCGCTGTCCATGTCCATGTCGTGCATACCAAAGGACATGACCCAGATAGACCCTGCGATGACTACCGCCGCGATGAAAAACCCAAACAGGATGTTTCCATACTGCGGTATAGGGTTTTTCTCGGCAATATGCATGAACATGACCAGCTGTAGCACAGCCTGGATTACTGCGAGTATCATAATAATTGCAATAATCCATGGCACCGGAAGTCCGGACATCACTGTCGTATACGCCGCAACCAGTGTCAAAACAATTGAAGCAATAAATCCAATAATGTGTTTGACGGGGATGCCTGACTCACTGTGTTCTGTGTGTTCACTCATTTAAACCACCATCCCTATCAGATAGACAGCTGTAAAGATGAAAATCCATACAACGTCCAAAAAGTGCCAGTACAGACCGATTATAAACGTTTTTCTCGCGATTACAGGCGTCAACCCAAAGCGTATTAATTGAATAATAATCGCCGTACACCAGAATACACCGAGCGTTACGTGGAGTCCGTGTGTACCTGTAAGGGTAAAGAACGCCGACCAAAAGGCACTCGACTGAATTGTGGCGCCTTCATGCACGTAATGCACAAACTCATAAATTTCAAAACCAAGAAAACCAAGACCGAGTGCCAAAGTAATGATCAGCCATATTACAAGGCCTTTTAACGATTCTTTTCTCATCATATGCACAGCTATTCCACACGTAAAACTACTTACTAGGAGCAGAAAGGTCATTGTGAGCGCCATCGGCATTTCGAACAGTTCATGTGCCGGCGTGGCATCTCCGTAACGGCCGAAAAGCACGGCATACGTTGCAAAAAGCGTGGAGAAAAGCACCACCTCGGCTGCAAGGAAGATCCAGAAGCCGAGAATGGTTAAGGGACCATCTTCTCTTCGGTACTCCAGCGGTCCCGTTTTTAATTCTGCGTGTTCACTCATTCTTTACGCCCCCTTGCCTGCTCCTCAGTACGTTTAATTTCATCAATAGGGACGTGATACCCTTCATCAAAGTCGAAGGAGCGAATAACCATGCAGATAATAACCCCGAGGAGTCCTGGAATGGCGAGCCAGAACCAATGCCACACAAGTCCAAAGCTTGCCATAAACATAATGGCTGACATGATAATCGGCAGCCCTTTGTAGCTAGGCATGTGAATCGGCTCGAGCTTCGACTCATCGTAGGTGGTCGCGCCTGTTTCCTTCATGTCCCAGTATGCTTCGTGGCTGTTCACATATGGAATTGTAGCGAAATTGTAGTGCGGGACTGGCGTGGTCGTTGCCCATTCGAGCGAACGGCCGTCCCAGGCGTCTCCTGTTTTTTCCCGCGGCTCGTAACGGGCGCTGTAATAAATGTTAAACGTGAATATTACAAACCCTGTGGCGAGAATAAAGGCTCCGGCAGTAGACAGCAGGTTAAGCGGCATCCATTCCGGTTCAATCGTGTACGTCCGGCGCGGCATCCCCATAAGGCCGAGGAAAAACTGCGGAAGAAACGTAATATTAAACCCGATAACCGTAAACCAGAAGCTGATTTTCCCTATTTTTTCGTTCATTTTGTGTCCAAACATTTTCGGGTACCAGTACGTAAGCCCTGCAAACATTCCAAACAAAGTCCCGGCAATCAGCACGTAGTGGAAGTGGGCAATCAGGAAGTAGGTGTTGTGATACTGGTAGTCCGCAGAAGCCATACCAAGCATTACCCCGGTAACACCGCCGATGGTAAAGTTCGGTATAAAGGCAAGCGCCCACAGCATCGGCACGTTAAATCTGATACGCCCCTTATACATCGTCCCAAGCCAGTTGAATATCTTGATCCCGGTAGGAACAGCAATCAGCATCGTCGTGATGGAGAAAAGAGAGTTAACTCCTGCTCCGGCGCCCATCGTAAAGAAGTGGTGCACCCATACGACAAAGCTCAGCCCTGCGATGACACACATAGCGTAAACCATCGCTTTGTAGCCAAACAGCTGTTTTCTGGCAAACGTTGAGATAACTTCCGAGAAAACCCCGAACGCTGGCAGAATAACAATGTAAACCTCCGGGTGTCCCCAGAGCCAGAACAGGTTGGCCCACATCATTGGCATGCCTTCACCGGCTAATGTAAAGAAGTGAGTGCCAAAGATCCGGTCAAGCGTCATCAAAGCCAGTGCAATTGTCAAAATTGGAAAGGCGAAGATAATAATAATTGATGTAATCAATGCAGACCATGTGAAGATAGGCATCTTCATCAGGGTCATGCCAGGTGCACGCATCCGCAGGATCGTAACAAGGAAGTTAATCCCTGTGGCAAGCGTCCCGATACCAGAGAGCTGCAGTGCTAATAAATAGTAGTTCTGGTTAATCTCCGGGCTCAGCTCCGGTCCTGCCATCGGTACATAGCTGGTCCAGCCAGCGCTCGGGGAACCACCGATAACAAAGGAAATGTTAAACAGCATTGCCCCAAAGAAAAATGTCCAAAAGCTAAAGGCGTTCAAAAACGGGAAAGCTACGTCCCGGGCGCCTATTTGAAGCGGAACCGCAACGTTCATCAGCCCGATAATAAACGGCATCGCCATGAATAGAATCATGACTGTTCCGTGCGTCGTGAAAATTTCATTATAGTGCACGGAATTCAGGAAATTCATATTGGGAAGTGCAAGCTGCGTTCTCATCATCAGGGCGTCGACCCCGCCGCGGAACAGCATAGCAAGCGCTGCGATAATATACATGATACCAATTTTCTTGTGGTCCACCGTTGTCAGATATTCATCCCAAAGCCATTTCCATAGCTTGAAATACGTCAGGACAAACACAATACCTACTGTAGCGAGGACGATGGAGGCCATCGCCCCGTAAATAATAGGTTCTCCGGTGACAAGAAAGTCATTCCATATAAAATCCCACAAAGGATGTCACCTGCTTTCTTTAATTATAAATATCGTAAATTATTCCTCTTCCCAGGGGCCGCCTTCGCCGCCTTCAAGGTGAAGCTGTTCCCCAAGATTGCCACCGTAAAGATCAGTAATATAGCTTCTGCCTGAGTTCATGCCAAAGTCTACATACTCTAAATGCGTGCTGGAGTATTCCGCTTCCTGGGCAAGGCCTGGCTCGAGGTACTGGTCAAAACGGTCCTTAGTCATTTCCGGGGCATTGTTTTGAACATCACTTACCCATTGATTGAACTCTTCTTCACTTTCAGAAGTAACTGTGAATGTATGCTCAGCAAAGCCGGAACCGTTGTAGTTCGCATTGCGTCCTGCAAATTCGCCTTCTTCATCTGCCTGGAGGTACAGTGTGTTCTGCATGCCGGCCATGTTATATTTCTGGCCGCCAAGTGCCGGTATCCAAAGCGCAGTCATCGAATCAGCAGACGCCAGCTTAAATTCGATCGGGCGATTCTCCGGTATGTGTAAGTAGTTAACCGTTTCAATGTCTTGCTCCGGATAACTGAAATACCATTTCCAGTTGGAGGTATCGGCATGTATTACTAGCGGCTCCTGATCATTTGTCTCTTCCGGCGGGCTCTCCAATGCATATAGAGAGGTCACTGTAGGGACTGAAAGAGCTGCTACAATAATAAATGGAATAACCGTCCAGATTATCTCAAGTGTGGTGTTTCCGTGCTGGTGAGGGTCATAGTCCTTGTCTGTCCAGTTCGGGCGTTCCCTAAACCGGATAATCATGTAGAAAAATAGCACAAAAACAACAATGACAATGACGGACATCAGTGTAATAGAAAAAATAATGAGTTCCTGCTGGGTTCTGGCCACCGGCCCTTTAGGATCCAAAACTGTAATACCGCTGCAGCCGCTGGCGACGAGCAGCAAAGCAAACAACCCTGGTACCATAAACAGTCGTTTGAACCAGGAAACTAAGTTTTTCAAGCGCTTCACGCTCCTTCCTTTTTATTACCGACTTCTGTGATGAATAACCCCTCTCTCCATCAGCCACGGTTCATCCCGTTCATATGCAGAGCGCACCATTATCGTAGCAAATTTTTATGGCTCTCGTCATTTTTTCTCTGGCAAAATTTCAAAATTGACGATTTTTAAACACAAATATGTCATAAAACGTTCACTTCTATGCGCCTGTTGCTTAGAACCTTTATCATCTTATCCTAACGTCTGCCAATTTTCAACCTGCGAAAGGCGGTTTCAGGAGAAATGACCGGGTTCCCGGAGACACGGTCACGTCTTGTTTTTCGGCTCCAATAAACCTGCGGGTTGTCTTTTTTCTCTGCCTATTAAAAAGAACAAGCCGTCAGGCCCGTTCCTTTACTGCTTCAAGCAGAAGCATATTTGAGTTAATAAGCACTTTCCGGTCTTCCCGGTACGTTGTAAACGATTGTGCCTCGCTCTCCAGCTTATGCACCGTCCAGTCTTCGTACCGGCGGGAAAGCTTTTGAATAATATCCTCTGTATCGAAATTCACTTCCATTTTTGCCGGCAGCTGCTCGCTTGTTTCCGTGTCTGTTTCATGAATACCGGTGTTTATCAAAAACGCATGCACGCCGCCCTCAGCCGTGCCCTTTTGGAGGTTATCGATTAAATTCCAGAAGGTTTTTTCATCGGGGACGTGTTCGATGCTTGAAACTGCTATAATGCCGTCAAAATACTCCCTTTTCGGGATGTATTCTTCTATTGCCTGCTTTACCGGTTTAATTTCCTGATCCACGCCGTATTCCCTGGCGTAATCCTTTAACTGGCTGATGGCTTCATCTAAAAAATCCACGCACGTAACTTCACAGCCTTCCTCCTGAAACTGCCTGGCGGCCGGTATGCTGTTACGGCCGATGCCGCAGCCAAGGTCAAGCAGTCGGACGTCTCCCCCTTTGCGAATTCGGTCGAGGGCATTGATAATACGGGAGGCTGGCTTTTTCATCCAGGTGCCTTTTTCAAATAAGTCGTGCTGCTTATAGTACTGGCGGTGATATTCCTTTTCCGAAGCCCGGATTTCCTCTAAACTTGGCTCTTTCATACACAAGCACCCCTTTTATTTTTCATTTCCCTTACAAATCCCGCTGCTTTGTAGCCTCCCACACTACGTGAGGAAGCTCAGGGATAATCAGCTTTTCCATCGCAAGCTTTACAGCGCCCGAGGACCCCGGCATCGTAAACACCGGCTTGTGATCGATAATGCCGGCCGCAGCTCTTGATAAAATCGCCGAAGAACCGATATCTTCCACGTAGCTCAGGTAGCGGAACAGCTCGCCAAACCCAACAATTGCTTTATCAAACCTGGGCTCTACGGTTTCGATGGTAATGTCCCGGTCGGCGATTCCCGTCCCGCCGTTGATCAGCACCGCTTCCGCCTCCGGATGAATGAGCGCTTCATTCAAACAATTGGTGATCGATGCCTGTTCATCTGTAACTATCGAATAAAAACAAACCTCGTGGCCGTGGGATTCGAGCAGCTCATGAATGCGGCGGCCGCTTTTATCCGTTTCTTCCGTTCTCGTATCGCTCACGGTAATAACAGCGCATTGAATCTTTTTCTCCGCCTGCTCCTTATGTTCTTCTGTCGCCATTAAAGTCCCCTCCTTTGTTTTTCTCTTTAAAAAAAGAAGCCTTTTTCAGGCTTCCTCTTTGGTTTCTATTATCCCCCAATATAGGACATTTCAATCCGCTTACGGTTGCGCGCCGTTTCTTCGGTCCGCTCTTCCGAGTAACGGTCGGTCCGTCTGCCCCATATGCCGGCAATGCTATTAAATATCGTTTCATCTGAGTCCCCGGAACGGAGCTGATTTCGTAAATCATACCCTTCGGTGGCAAACAGGCACGTAAACAGCTTGCCGTCCGCAGAGATTCTGGCCCGTGTGCACGTAGAGCAGAACGACTCCGTGACAGACGAAATGACGCCGACTTCTCCGCTGCCGTCCTTATAACGGTAGCGGTCAGCCACTTCACCGTAATAGCCCGGATCCACGGGCTCAATCGGAAACGTCTGGTGAATCGTGTCGATAATATCCTTTTTCGTCACTACCGACCCAAAGTTCCACCCGTTGGTGCTTCCCACGTCCATAAACTCGATAAAGCGCAGGTTGACGCCGCGCTGTTTAAAATACATAGCCATTGGAAGAATCTGTTCCTCATTCATTCCTTTTTTGACTACGGTATTCACCTTTACAGTAAGACCTGCTTTTTTTGCTGCTTCGATGCCTTTTAGTACAGGCTTCGATCCGGTTTTTCTGCCGTTAATGCTTGCAAACACTTCATCATCGAGCGCATCGAGGCTGATGTTCACCCGCTGCAGCCCGGCAGCCTTTAATTTTTCAGCCTGGGCGGGCAGCATTACGCCATTTGTTGTCAGAGCGATATCCTTAATGCCTTCGATTTCCGTCAGACGGCGGATCAGCTCGGGCATATTTTTACGAAGCAGTGGTTCCCCTCCGGTCAAACGGAGCTTTTCCACACCAAGGCCGGCAAACAGGCTCGACACCCGGACGATTTCATCAAAGGAGAGCCGCTCGTCCTGGCCCATAAATTCAAAATCCGGGCCGAAAATTTCTGCCGGCATGCAGTAGGTACACCGGAAGTTGCATTGATCTATAACGGAAATACGCAGGTCACGAAGGGGACGGTTTAACTGGTCAGTTACATTGGTCATCGTATTCCCCCTCTCTCTATTTTACCTTTCTGTTTAACTCTTCAAGCTGCTGGGCCGTATTAATATTTTCAAATGCTTCGGGATGCCAGTACGCCTGATTGACATCCACAACTCTTTCATTGCCGCTGAATACATTTTTCATGCGGTAATCTCCGGCTTCAAGCTGGGCTTCTGCCTTTGAAAGCAGATCAGCACGGAACCATCCACACGCAGGTGCCAGTCTCCCCCCGATTTCCGGGACGACCGCATCTGTATCCGCCGTAATATAAGAAGCCAGAAAGCGTACCTCTTCCGCAGTGATAAGCGGCATATCCACCGGAAGCATAAACACCCACTCTTCCTTCGTGTAAGAAAGGCCGGTGAAAAGGCCGGCCAGCGGTCCCTTTTCTTTATGAGGCGGAAGGTCTTCCTTGATATTCACCTGCTCCCCGGCTTTAATTCTCCCGGCAAACGACGGATGCGAAATCAGCCAGATGGTTTTCACTTCACTATGAAGAGCCTGGATGGCCCGTTCATAAAAATAGCCTTCTTTCCAGACAGCAAAGGCCTTCGGAGAACCAAACCTCTCCGACATGCCTCCGGTCAGAATGATTCCATCTGCCACGGTGTTACCCCCCGCTGACCGGTGGAATCAGGGCTACGGTGTCTCCCTGGCTGACCGGCGTGCTTTCTTCAGCAAACTCTTCATTAACGGCGGTCATAACGTCACTTATATCAGCATCATACGTGGATTTCAGATGCTCAAGTACATCCTTCACAGTAGCTATATCGCCACTGTTAATGGTAAGCCTTTCGCCGCCAAAAATATCTTTCATGTGGGCAAAGCATAACACATTAATCATTTGTTTCCACCTCCTGGGGACCCGTCCGGGTACCGAGTTTGTTCAAGCTGATCTCCCACCCACTGCTCGCCGTCTTCCCAGTGTTCCTTTTTCCAGATTGGCACAATCTGTTTAATGCGCTCAATAATGTATTCATTCGCTTCATAGGCGTCCTTACGGTGGGGCGTCGAAACAGCGATGACGACTGCCGCATCGGAAATCTGCAGTTCGCCGGTGCGGTGGCCCACAGCTGCTTCAGCATCCGGCCAGCGTTCCTTCACTTCCCGGCCGATCGCCTCGAGCTGCTTTTCCGCCATCGAATGGTACGCCTCGTATTCCAGATAGACCGTCCGCCGGCCTTTGGTAAATTCCCGGACCGTGCCGATAAACTGCACCACGGCGCCTGCTTCCGGGCGAGTCACCTCAGCAGCAAGCTCTTTTACAGACAGCGGTTCTGATGTCACGAAAAATCGTTTCTTCATAGTTTACTCCTCATATATTGTTCAAACCATGCATCTGCTTTGTCAGTGTCCTGAAAATGATTCACTTCTTCTCCAGGGCCAAATGCTGTTTGAATGTTATCAAGATCCTCAAGGGATGCTTTATCATCTGTGCTTCGAAGCAAAAGTACTTTTGGGTGCGGTGCTTTTTTGTATCCTTCTATAAGAATAACATCAAGCGGCAGCTGTTGATAAATATTCAGCAGCGTAGAAAGATCCGGCGCTTCCATATCTGCGAGGAACTGAAAGACCCCGGCGCCTTCCACACCGGAAACTACGGCTCCAGCCTTCTTCAGCTCCAGGCTGTCGACTCCCTCCGGCTGAAGCGGCACGCTCTGGTGGCCGTGATGCTTTAATACACCCACCCTCCAGCCGTTTGCTTTACCAAGCGCCGTCCAGCGTTTAAGCAGGGTCGTTTTTCCACTTTCTTTGAATCCCGTTACCTGCAGTACCGGAATGGTCATGCGAGCGGCTCCTTCTGGCCCTCGTTATCTTCAAGCAGCATCACGTCGACCACGTCTCCCTGCTGGTACCCGCGGCTTCCCCCGGGGAGAACGATACACGCATTGGCCCCGGCGAGGGAGGTCACTGCACTCGATTTATTAAATCCTCCCGGCTCTGCATACAAACGGTCGCCTTCTGCGCGCCAGCTGCCGCGGACAAAACGGGTAAATGGGTTCGGCTTGGAGAAATCCGCTGCGAGCTCTGCCTTCACCATCGTATGGTGCGGACGCTCAGAATGCATTACGGCCTGAATTACCGGGCGCACGAACAGTTCAAAGCCCATGTAGCAGGCGGAAGGATTCCCTGAAAGACCAAACAGCAGCGTACCTTCCCAGCTGGCAACGGTCGTTACGCTGCCGGGGCGCATGGCTACTTTATTAAAGAATACGTCCGCCCCGAGACGTTCATAAACGTCCGGTAGCAAATCATAGTCCCCGACCGACACCCCGCCGGTCGTAATGACCATATCCGTTTCCTCCGCCGCCTGGCGCACTGCCCTGTAGCACGGTTCGAGTTCGTCCTTCAGCTTGCCGTAGTATTCAGGCTCCGCGCCGGCCCGCTGCAGCTGGGCAATCATCATGTAGGCATTGCTGTTTCGTATTTTGCCCGGCTCGAGCTCATCGGAAACGTCAAGCAGCTCCGTGCCTGTCGCAAACACGCCGACGACCGGCTTTTTAGCCACCTTCACCGTGGCGTAGCCAAACGTCGCAAGCAGGGCCGTGACGCCGGGATCAATCCATGTGCCCGCCGGAACGAGCTCGGTGCCCGCCTCCGTATCCTCTCCTTCAAAGGAGATGTTTTGGTCTTTTTCAAACTCGCGCTTAATCGTCATAAGCGGGTACGTGCCGTCATGCCCTTCCTGGGCAAGCTCAAGCATCACAACGGCATCACACTGCTCTGGAATTTTCGCCCCGGTCATGATGCGTACTGCCTGAAAAGGTTCCAGTTCTTTTTCTGACACAAAACCGGCGCCGATCTCCTCGACTACCTGGAAGGTCACCGGCTGCTCCCGGGAAGCTCCCCGGGAATCCGCCGAACGAATCGCAAACCCGTCATAGGGGGAACGGTCAAACGGCGGGACCGGATGAGCGGCCGTGATCGTCTCGGCCAGCCGGCGGCCGTAGGATTCGTGGATGGAGACCTCTTCCACGCCGCCTTCTTTGACATTCTCCATTACGCGCTCAATTGCTTCTTTTACCGGTACAGGCGTACGTTTTTCAACCATATTGATGCTCCTTTATTATATTTGAATGTATGTATCCGTGCTATAATCGGTCAATACTATATCCAGGAGGGACTTTTACCATGTCAGAATTTACGCACTTTAATGAACAGGGCCGGGCCAGAATGGTGGACGTTTCCGATAAGCCGGTGACGAGCAGAAGCGCTCTGGCCGGTTCAAGCATCCGTGTTCCCGAAGAAGTGTACCTGGCGGTTACACAGGGAGATATTAAAAAAGGCGATGTGCTCGCCGTCGCCCAAATCGCAGGAATTACCGGTGCCAAACAGACATCCACCCTCATACCAATGTGCCACCCGCTCCCTTTAAGTAACGTGGACATCAGCTTTTACTGGAAAACAGAAGAAGCCTATGAACTGTTTATTGAAGCATTTGTTAAAACGAAGGGAAGCACAGGGGTGGAAATGGAAGCATTAACCGCAGCATCCGCCGCTGCTTTAACCGTGTATGATATGTGCAAAGCGCTCGATAAAGGGATGGTCATCGGCCCGACATACCTGCTTGAAAAAACCGGAGGCAAAAGCGGTGACTTTCAACGGAAAACGAGTGATTAATACTTAACGTTCCCGGTTTAAAAGGTAGGTTAAACCGAGCAGCAGAAAGGAAATAAATATACTGATGCCGACGTACGTATACGCAAGGTTCATTTGATTCGACTCAATGGCCACGTAAATGGCCGTCGGCATCGTTTGTGTAACGCCTGGAATATTCCCGGCAAACATCAGCGTAGCTCCGAACTCCCCCAGAGCTCTCGTAAAACTGAGCACAAACCCTGTCATGAGCGCACGGCCGGCAAGAGGCATGGCAATGTTGATAAACACGCGCCACTCTCCCGCTCCGTCCACTCTTGCAGCGGCTTCAATATTGGGGTCAATTGAACCGTATCCGGTTTTTGCCGACTGAAACATTAAAGGGAACGCAACGACCGCCGCGGCTACAACGGCAGCAACCGGCGTGAAGATAATCGAATTTTGAAACACCTGCTCATATACGCTGCCAATCCAGCTGTTTGTTCCAAAAACAATAATAAGCAAAAAGCCGGTCACCGATGGCGGCAGCACGAGCGGAAGCATCAGGCACGTTTCCGCGGCCAGCTTCCCCCGGAAATTTCTGACGGCAAAAACTCTTCCAAGCATCGCGCCGGCAATGAAAACAAGGACCGCTGCAATGCTTGCTGTCAGCAGAGACAGCTGTATGGGAAACCAAAACATCAGGCACGCACGCTCCTTTTATTCCGGATCTGAAAAGCCGTACGAGCGCAAAATGTCCTGGGCTTCGTTGCTTTGCAGATATGTCATAAACTCCCGGCTTTCTTTTTCGTTTCCGTTCCCTGCAACAGCTCCGCCGTAATAGTGAATGGCCGAGTACAGGGAAGGATCAATTTCTTCAAGAACCCGGACGTCGGCTCCACGCGCATCCGAGGCGTACACAAAGCCAACCGCTGCATTGCTTCTTTCGACAAGTGTTAACGTGTGCCGCACATCTTTGGCAAAAACCATCCGCTCCTGTACATGCTCCCATTCCTCCATCGAAGTGAGTGCCTCCTGAGCGTATTTTCCGGCGGGAGCCGCTTCGGGCGTTGCCAATGCTATCCGGCCGCTCCCATCAAGCACGCTCCGCAGATCTTTTGCCTCACTGTTTTCAGGCACTACTGCCACCAGCGTATTTTCCGCAAAGGCAGGATTTTCTGCCTCCACCATTTTATTTTCCTCTTCAAGATCGTTATAGTGCGAAGCGGAGGCTGACAAAAAAACATCTGCCGGACCGCCGCGCTCAATCTGCTGCTTTAGTGTTCCAGAACCGCCGTAGTTAAAGGCCAGTGAGATATCCGGATGCTCATTGGCGAAGCTTTTCTGCACCTCTGCAAGGGCGTCCTGAAGGCTGGCCGCTGCTGAAACCGTCAGCGCGGCCTGCTCTTCGTTCTGCCCGGCCTGCGGGCCGCCGCTGCAGCCCTGCAGAAGAAAAATACCCGCTCCTGCTGCCACGAAGGGTTTCCAGTTCATATTGTCCGTCATCTCCCGTCGATGGATTGTTTCAGGCTACCCGAGCAGCTGGGCGTACCACCGCTTGGCTTCCTGCACGTCGCTCGTACCGTGAATGAGTGCCCGGCCGTCCTGGAATAAAACAATGCGCCGCGTTTCGGTCTGTACCGACAACAGATAAGGGTTTTTGCGCACCCTCCAGTTCCGGCTTTCCCAATCGCGCTCCAGCCGCTCGAAGTTCAGCTGTCTGCTTTCCCCCGGCCGGATCTGTACCGTATCCCTGCCGCACAGGACGCTCGTTTTATTTGAATGTTCATATGTTAATGCCGGGTATATCGCTTTTTCCCCGCACGACAGACATTCCGGGTCTTTACTGCTCTGCAGACCGACGGAAAACTGCTGCTGGTTCCAAAGATCAAAATAATCCAGGGTCACCGGGAGACTTTCCCCGTCGCCGACCAGTATTTTCAAGGCTGCGGCCGTCTGCTTTGCCGCCACTGACTGCACAGCCGGAGCGATCACCCCAACCGTATCGCACGTCTGCCCCTGTGAAGGAATCTTTTTCCATACGCAGCGAAAGCAGGGCCGTCCTCCCGGCAGAAACGGGTGAACCATACCGATACTTCCCACGCATGCCCCGTATATCCAGGGCTTATCGTATTTTCTAGCGGCATCATTAATCAACAGCCGGGTATCAAAATTATCCGTGCCGTCAATGATAAGATCAGTCTCTGCAGCCTTCGCTTCGATCCATGTAAAATCCACATCCACTACTTCCCCGTGCACTTGAACCCCGGAGTTAATCTCACGCAGCCTTTTTTCTGCCGCTGCAGCCTTAGGCATCTGTGCTGCGGCATCCTTCTCCGTATACAGCTGCTGGCGCTGCAGATTGCTGTACTCTACGTAATCACGGTCTGCTATCGTCACCGTACCAACACCAGCGCGTACAAGCATCTCCGCTGCGGAAGCCCCGAGCGCCCCTGCACCAACAATCGTTACAGAGCTTTGGTTTAACTTTTTCTGACCCGCTTCACCGATCGGTGAAAACAGCTGCTGCCTTGAATATCGATCGTCCATGCTTTCTCTCCTTTGCTTTAATTATTTATAGCTGCTTCAGTTTTTCTGCGCTGCATATGGATACGTGTGCGGGAATAGGTAAACAGGGCAAGTCCCGCCCAAACGATTAAAAAGGCCGTAAACTGCTGGAAGGAAAAAGGCTCCCTAAATAAAAAAACACCCAGTATCAGCATAATCGTCGGCGCAATATACTGCAGAAATCCAAGCAGGGAGTAGCTGATCTTTCGTGCTCCTGAGGCAAACAGCAGTAATGGAACAGCTGTGGCGGCGCCGGCCCCGAAGAGCAGCGTCCACGTGCCTGAATCATAGGTGGAAGCAGTTTCGCCCGAAAAAAACATTAAAAAAATCAGGGCAAATGGCGCTGCCAGAAACGATTCCAGGGTTAGGCCTGCCCATGCCCCGAGCGCTACAGTTTTTTTTATAATACCATAACAACCAAATGATAACGCCAGAATAATTGAAGCCCACGGAAACTGGCCGTAGGAAATAGTGAGTACAAACACCCCAATAAATGCGAGCACGACAGCGGCTATTTCCATGCGGGCAAGTCGTTCTTTTAAAAACACCGTGGCCAGTGCCACATTCACAAGCGGATTAATATAATAGCCCAGGCTTGCCTGAATCACATGATCTCCATTCACCGCAAAGATAAAGGTAAACCAGTTAATCGTAATCAATAAAGCGGCTCCGGTAATGGCCACTGTCGTTTTCACCGAATAAAAAGAGTGGCTGATTTCTCTCCATACCCCTTTAGCGCGCCCGATCAATACGATAAGTACAGCCATAAACAAAAAAGACCAAATTATACGGTGGGCGAGTACATCAATCGCCGGAACATCGTTAAAAAGCTTCCAGTACAGCGGGAGAAACCCCCAGAGTACGTAAGCCGCCACTCCTGCTGCAATGCCTGTCTGCTGCTCTCTCATCTGCATCTCCATCCTCTCTTCACCCATTATAGCGGACAACGGTGCCTCTCTGGCAAACAGGAACGGCTGAAGCCGTTGAAATTTTTCTGTCCATAAAAAAACAGCTTCGAGGGTATCGAAGCTGTCAGCTGTTATTTTTACGCTCTCTGTTTCTCCATAGGATGATCGTAAATGCGGAAACAATAGCCACTCCGAGCGTTCCCATAAACACCATGCCGGGAATATTCGGCCCTGCTTCTTCTGCTTCTGCTGCAGCCTGTTGTTCGGCTTCAGAAAGAGAGCTTTCTCCCGTCCGCGCTTCTAATTCCTGCTGCCTTTCTTCGAGGGGCTTATTGCTGTTCAGGCTGAAATTCGTGCCCCCCTGCACTGTTTCCCCGTCCTCGCCTGTTACGCTGTAATTCAGCACATAGTTTCCATTTTCCAGTACACTTTCCATGCTGGAAACTACAGTACGGCCGTCTTCACTGATTTCAGGCTCCGACATTTCAATCTCATCGCCGGTTTCTACAAGCAGATACATGTCTTCCACACGGTCAATTTCTGTATCAAAAGTAAGCTCAAGGCGTTCAGGCACTTCTAAAACAGAATCTCCATCTTCAGGACTTGAGGATTCCAGCGCAGGTGCTGCAAACGCCTGGTAAGGTGAAGTAATGAAAAATAAAACCGCGAGAAGGCCAAAAAATCTATATTTCATAGGACTTCTCCTTTCAATAAATAAATCACTCTACTCTTTATATCATGATATAAAGCCAAATTCGAACGATATCATTTACGTTTTTGTGTCAATTTTATATTTCCCGGGCAATATTCTTTTCTGCTGGCGTACACCCGGCACAAAAAACCCGGACGCAGGAAGCGCATCCGGGGGAGTACTTATATTCAGCTTTGTTCTAAACGGCGGATCCGGTCTTCAAGCGGAGGGTGCGACGAAAAGAGCATCGCAGCAGCTGACGGCTTGTTGTTGATTTTAAGCGTCTGCATGGATGACTGCTCCGTATCCACCCGGTCCACATAATTCTGCAGAGAGCGCAGAGCATGAGCCATTTTGTCTTTTCCGGCAAGGTCTGCCCCGCCGCGGTCAGCGTGGTACTCACGGTAACGGGAGTAGGCGGCGACGACGATGCTTCCGAGAATCGAAAAGAGAATTTGAAAAACGATAATCGCCAGAAAGTGGATAATAGGGCGCATATTTTCATTGACAAACCTCGATACCGCAAAGGCAACGACCCGGGCCAGAAACACCACAAACGTGTTCACGATTCCCTGCAGAAGGGTCATGGTGATCATATCGCCATTGGCCACGTGGGCCACCTCATGGGCAATAACACCTTCTACGGCGTCATCGTCCATCGATTGAAGAAGACCGGTTGAAACAGAAACAAGCGACCGTTTTTTTGTCGGCCCTGTCGCAAACGCGTTTACTTCAGCAGACTGGTAAATTCCAACCTCCGGCATATGAGTAAGCCCCGCGCGCCGGCAGAGACGGTGAACTTTTTCCACAACCATTTTTTCAGCCTGGCTCCCCGGATTATCCGGGTCAATCACCTTGACATTCATTGCTTTTTTCGCTATAAATCTCGACATTGCCAGTGAAATAAATGCCCCGGCAAAGCCGATAACGGCACTGATAATTAACAGCGGCACCAGATTCAACGTGCCGGCACCGTAGTTATAAGCACCCAGGTTAACACCAAACAAACTTAGTATCGAAAACACGATGACAATTGTTAACAACACCATCATGTTCGTTAACAGAAACAGCATGATTCTTTTACCCATGGCCTTCTCTCCTTCTTAACGGTTCAATTTTTCTTTTACACAGTTATTTATACGCAGGTGTCTCTGGAATGGTTTCATTCTTCTTAATAATATCACACATTAAAAATTACACGAAAAGAAAGATTTCTTGTTTACAAGTTTTTCTTAACAGGTATAAGCATAGAGAGCATGTTTTCATTCAGAAAGAATTAACACAATTGGAATTCTGACGAAGGAGGACACCATTTATGGCACGCAACGTCGCACAAAAATTAATTGAAGAACACCTCGTTTCCGGAGATATGACTCCGGGCGAAGAAATTGGAATGAAAATCGACCAGACACTCACCCAGGACGCAACAGGTACAATGGTGATGCTTGAGCTTGAAGCCATGGGGGTTGAGCGGGCTCAGACAGAAGCTTCCGCCCAATACGTAGACCACAATATCATTCAGGAGGATAACAAAAACCCGGATGACCACCTGTTTCTTCAGACAGCAGCAAAACGCTTCGGCATGTATTTCAGCCGTCCGGGTAACGGTGTGAGCCACCCGGTACACATGCAGCGCCTTGCCCGTCCCGGCCGTACCCTTCTTGGATCGGACTCCCATACATGTGCCAACGGCTGTATGGGGATGCTTGCCATGGGGGCAGGCGGCATTGAAGTAACCATGGCCATTGCAGGAGAACCATTCTTCGTAAAAATGCCTCAGGTATGGGGAGTAAAGCTTACCGGCAAGCTTCCTGACTGGGTAAGCGCCAAGGATGTTATTCTTGAGCTTCTCCGCCGCCATGATGTAAAAGCCGGCGCCAACAAAGTCATTGAATACTACGGCCCCGGCCTTGAAGACCTGAGTGCCATGGACCGTCACGTCATTGCGAACATGGGAGCCGAGCTTGGCGCCACCGCCAGCGTATTTCCATCAGACGATGAAGTGAAGCGTTTCATGGCAAGCCAGGACCGCGAGGACGAATGGCAGGAGCTGAAGGCTGACCGCGGCGCCCAGTACGACATCGATGAAGAGATCGATCTGTCCTCTCTCGAGCCGCTGATTGCCAAACCGTCGAGTCCGGGCAACGTCGTACCCGTCCGGGAAATCGCCGGCGAACCTATTTTCCAGGCATATATCGGTTCATCCGCAAACCCTGGATACCGGGATTTTGCGATTGCTTCTGAAATCGTCAAAGGCAAAAATGTGCATGAAAATGTAAGCTTTGATATTAATCCGTCTTCACGGCAAATGCTGACAGACCTCGTGTCCAACGGCCATATTGCCAATCTTCTAAGCGCCGGCGGCCGGCTTCACCAGGCAGGCTGTAACGGCTGTATCGGCATGGGCCAGGCACCAGCCACCCACAAAAACAGCCTGCGGACGACCCCGCGGAACTTCCCGGGACGCTCCGGTACGAAGGAAGACCGCGTCTTTCTTTGCAGCCCTGAAATAGCTGCTGCTTCGGCTCTTTACGGCGAAATCACCGATCCGCGGACCCTTGATATGGACTATCCGAAGGTGGGTGAACCGGACGAGCCAACCGTGGACTTCCGGCTGCTGCAGGAGCCGCTTCCTTACGAAGAAGCGAAAAATATAAAAATCGAAAAAGGCCCGAACATTGCCACCCTTCCGGAAATGGAAGAGCTGCCGGACCGCATTGAAGTACCGGTACTGCTGAAGCTTGGCGACAACTTCTCCACAGACGAGATTCTTGCCGGCGGCGCACGCGTACTTCCGTACCGCAGTAACCTTCCGGAAATCAGCAAGTTTTCATTTGAAATTACTGATGAAGACTATTACAACCGGGCCATGGCAATTAAAGATGACACCGGCCACGCTATTATCGGCGGATCCAACTACGGTCAGGGCTCAAGCCGTGAACACGCAGCCCTTGCCCCACGCTATCTCGGCCTGCGTGTTGCACTTGTCCAGGACTTCGCCCGTATTCACTGGCAGAACCTGGTGAACTTCGGCGTGCTTCCAATCACGTTTGAGGATGCTGAAGACTATATGAAAATCGATGCCGGCGATACTATTGTGCTTGAGAATCTGCGTGAAAATATCCAGAATCACAATACGTTTGAAGCTGCCATCAAGAACAAAAACGAAACCATCACCGTGCGCCATGAAATGTCGAGGCGCCAGATTGACATGATGCTTCGCGGCGGCCTGATTAACTGGGTACGCGCTAAACAATAAAAGTACCGGCGGGGCAGACGCTTCTTTCCTGGAAGCGCTGCTCCTTTATGTTTGATGATTAAGGGAGGCCTTCATTGATGGAAAATAAAGTAGAAAATCAAAGAACTATCCTGCTGACCGGTGCCACAAACGGGATCGGCAGAATCGTCGCAGAAAAACTGGCGGCCGAAGGGCATACCTTATTGCTGGTTGGACGCAAGGAATGGAAAGGCGAAGAGCTGATTACCGAATTGGAGCAGAAAACCGGAAATACAGAGCTTCATTTTTACCAGACTGATCTTTCCCTTCTGCATGAAATCGAGACGCTTGCAGAGAACGTAGCACGGGACTATGGCCAGATCGACACTCTGATTAATAATGCCGGCGCTGTCTACTCTTCCCGCGTCTGGACGGAGGAGCATCTTGAACGCACCTTTGCCCTGAATTACCTTGGGGTGTTTTACCTTACGGAGCTTCTTCTTCCTCTTCTTCGTGAAAGCTCTGACGGGCGGGTGGTGAATGTCTCTTCTGCTGCACATGCCTTATCGAAAATGAATTTTCAGAATCTGCAGGGGGAGCAGAAGTATAACGGCCTGAAGCAATACGGACTCGCGAAGCTGTCATTGCTTTTGTATACGTATGACCTGGCCCAGAGACTCCGCTATGAAAATATTAAAGTAAACGCCCTCCACCCGGGCAACATTTCCACCGGGTTCGGCCTGAATAATAAAAATGCCTTTTACCGCGGGCTGAACAAGTTCACCAGTAAGTTCGGCGACTCTCCCGAAGAAGGAGCTGACCTGGAAGTATCGCTTGGTTCAGGCGCCCGAGGCTCTCAGGTAACCGGCAAATACTTTACGAAAAAAGGAATTACCAGTTCTTCGAGTGATTCCTACTCTACAGCCAATCAAAGAAGGCTGCGGGAAATCAGTGAAGAGCTTGTTTATCACTACACCGGAAGAGAGCTTCAAAAAGAAGCTTAATAATATATATGCCTGATGGAATGCCTTTGCGGGCATTCTTTTTTTTGATTTTCCGGCCGTTCGCGTTGTTTTGCCCTGTTTTGAAGCGGGTATTTAACCTTCATGTGCATATACTTATGCACCATTCTATTTATTTGAGGAGGAATTCCCTATCGTACAGGCGAAGACACATGCTGCAAAAGCTGACTTTACCGAACGTTTTACATCCCTGCGTGAGCAGACAATGAAGCTGACCGCACCGTTGTACACCGAAGACTTTATGATTCAGGCGCACCCTGACGTCAGCCCCGCGAAATGGCACCTCGCCCACACGACCTGGTTTTTTGAGCAGTTCATTCTCAAGCCGTATGCTGACGGTTATGAAGAGTTTTCAAAATTCTCCAACGGCTTGTATAATTCCTATTACGAAACCCAGGGAAAGCCCTTTCCAAAGCAGTACCGCGGTCTGATTTCCCGTCCGACCACCGAAGAGACCATGGAATACCGGCGTCATGTGGAAGAGGCCATGGAACGCTTTCTCCAGGAAGGCCCGTGGAACGAAGAGATCGCTGAATTAATGGAAACCGGCCTGCAGCACGAGCAGCAGCATCAGGAGCTGTTAGTCACCGACACAAAATTCAACTTTTCGATGAACCCACTTAACCCCGCCTATCTGGAAAATGATTCTTTTGCCGAACAGGGAGAGACGCCCAGGCTGGAATGGCACGCCTATGAAGACGAGTTAACGACTATCGGCACCGATAACCTGCACTTTTCCTTCGATAACGAACGCCCGGAGCATAAATTTTATCTGCATGCGTTCTCTATCGCCTCAAGGCCCGTGACCAACGAAGAATATATTCGTTTTATTGAAGACGGCGGCTACGAAGATCCTGAGCTGTGGCTTTCCGAAGGCTGGGGCATTGTCCAGGAGCAGGACTGGAAAGCACCGCTTTACTGGCAGAAGCAGGGCGGTATCTGGTTTTACTTTACGATGAACGGACTGAAAGAAGTGCGCCTTCATGAACCTATTGCCCATATCAGCTACTACGAAGCCGATGCCTATGCCCGCTGGGCCGGAGCCCGCCTCCCTACTGAACAGGAATGGGAATATGCTTTCCGCGGCTCCGAAGCAGACGGTACGTTTCTTGAATCTGCAAGCTATCACCCAAGCCCCCTCCAGTCATCTCCCAATGCGTACGGGGACGTTTGGGAATGGACACGCAGTCCTTATTCCCCGTACCCAGGCAACCGTCCGCCGGAGGGTGCCATGGGAGAATATAATGCCAAATTCATGAGTAATCAAATGGTCCTGCGCGGCGGTTCATGCGCGACTCCGCAGTCGCACATCCGCTCCACCTACCGTAACTTTTTCCCTCCGGAAAAACGGTGGCAGTTCAGCGGGCTCCGGCTCGCCAAGGACGGGGTGCAGAAATAGCCATGGCTGATTATACTGTATTGGATTTAAAGCCTTCGCTGTCCTCCCTGGCTGAAGACGTTCGCACTGGCCTTACTGCCGAGCCAAAAAGCATTCCCCCCAAGCATTTCTACGATGAACGGGGGAGCATGCTGTTTAATGAAATCACCCGGCTGCCAGAATATTACCTCAGCCGGACCGAGGCATCTGTTTTGTCCGATTACGGGGAAGAAATTGCTGAAAGTATTGGCGCTTCCTCCCTGATTGAGCTTGGAAGCGGAAGCTTTGATAAAATCCGCTGCCTGCTTCCTTTTCTTTCGGAGGCTATTAGCTATACTCCTGTCGACATTTCGCTTAGCGCCCTGCACGACACCGCAGCCCGCGTGAAGGAGGCCGTGCCTGCCATGCAGGTCTTTGGTGTATGTGCGGACTATACGAAAACGATGTCTTTTTTAAACAGCGGCAGAAATAAGCCCGCAGCTGTCTTTTTTCTCGGCTCCACGATTGGAAATCTGGATCCGAAGGAGGCTTCGGAATTTTTGCAGAAGCTCGTGTCCCAAATGAATCCGGAGGACAGTCTCGTAGTCGGCGTTGATTTGAAGAAGGATCCGGTTGTGCTGCACCGGGCGTATAACGACGAAGCAGGCATTACCGCTTCCTTTAATAAGAATCTGCTCCACCGCCTGAATCGCGAGCTTGACGCCGGTATTAACACCGGCCATTTTGAACATGAGGCTTTTTATAATGAACGGCTCGGACGGATCGAAATGCACCTGCGCGCCGAAAAGCCTTCCCTGTTCTCAATCGGCGGAGAAACGTTTACAATGCGTGCCGGCGAGACGATCCATACAGAAAACAGCCGGAAGTTCACTCCAGAGGAATTTATGCACCTGGCCCGACAGTCCTCCTGGGAAACCAACGACTGGTGGACCGATGAAAACGAATGGTTTGGCGTATTTACGCTTTCCCCACGCCTATAAACGAAGCCCCCGGCGTACCGGGGGCTTTTTCATGTCTGCGGCCAGCCTTCCAGCTGGTACGCCATTTCCCAGAACAAATACTCAAACCGGGTGGTCGTTAAAAATATATTTTCAATCCTTCTTTTTTCCGCGTCGGGTTTGTTTTCTGCCAGTCGGTCGAGCATGCTGATGCCCCAGTCTGCGAGCTGTTGAAATTCGTCATCACTGTACATCTGCACCCATTCACCGTACAGCTCATGCTCCAGTGCTCCCGGCCACGTACTGAGCTTTCTGCCGATTTCTGCGTAGCTCCACATGCACGGGAGCAAAGCCGCAAGCAGCTCAGCCAGTCCTCCGTTCTGTCCTTCATGCAGCATATACCTTGTGTACGCAAGTGTTGTCGGAGCCGGTTCTGCCTGTTCGAGCTCCTCTTCGGTGATCCCGAATTTTTTTGCGTACTGGCGGTGCAGACTCATTTCTTCATTCATGGTGACATCCATCACCTTCGCAAAAGCCCCCATCGTTTCCACATCTTCGGCTTTAACAGCGCCAATCGCAAACAATTTTGCATATTGCACGAGATAAAGATAATCCTGAACCATGAAATAACGGAATTTTTCCTTATCAAGGGTCCCCCGCCCAAGCTCCTCCACAAACGGATGCGTGTGGTTCTGCTCCCATACCGGAAGCAGTTTTTCCTTTAAATCATGAGTAAATGACATTAACCTCTTCCTTTCCCTTAATAAGAGTTAAGTTGGCTCCGGACCTCAGGCAACAGAAGCATTTTCTCATATTCAAACACAGTTGCCTCCCGCCGGCAACACGTGCATGAGGCAGCCCTCCGCAGGGTATACTACAAGTATACGAAGGGAGCGTGATGAATCCATGAAAACCACGAATACCGATGTATGCATCGTTGGGGCAGGCCCCGTAGGCTTGACTGCTGCCAATACATTAAGAGCACTCGGCATCCGCGTCCGGATATTAGACAGAAAAAGCTCTATTTCTCCCTTTTCCAAAGCGTTCGGCATCCAGGCGCGCACCCTTGAAATGCTCAGCCTGATCGGGGCGCTCCGTCCCTTCCTAAAGGAAGGCTTCCCCATTACTGATGCAACTGTTCAGCCTGAAGGCAAACGGGCTTCCAGAGCCTCCTTTGCTTCGCTCGATACGCCGTTTCCCTTCATGCTTATGCTGCCGCAGTCAGATACGGAGCATATTTTGAAGAAACAGCTACGGGAGGTCGGCCAGTTTATCGACTGGAACACTCACTGCGAGCGGATTACCCAGCACAGTGACTACGCAGAGGTTGAATGCTCCACCGAAAATGGGCACGAATTAATCCGCGCCTCCTACGTGATCGGATGTGACGGTCCTCACAGTACGGTTCGGGAAAATATGAATGTGTCCTTTCCAGGCGGCAAGCATGAAACCATTTATTTTCTGGGAGACGTCACGGTGGAAGGACTCCCACTTTCCAACGATATCTCCTCATTCATTACCGAGCGCGGCGTAGCTGCCTTCTTTCCCTTCCGTGATGGAACGTACCGGGTAATCACCATTGATCATGCCGAACAGAACCGGGAGCACCGGGACGACCTTTCTCTTGAAGATCTTGAAAAAAGCGTACAGCGTATTACCCAGCAGCCGGTGCATTTCCCCCATGCCTCCTGGCTGTCCCAGTTCGGGACGTCCCACCACCAGGCTGATGCCTACCGGGACCACAGACTGTTTCTCGCCGGAGATGCCGCCCATTTGCACAGCCCGTTCGGCGGCCAGGGGATGAACCTAGGCATGCAGGATGCGGTCAATCTCTGCTGGAAATTGGCTTGGGTGCTGCGCGGCCGTTCGGATCCTGCTCTGCTCGATACGTATGAAGAAGAACGGTACGCGGTCGGACGCAAAACCATTCGAATGACCAATACGGCGATGCAGGTGATGACCCGCTCCCATACCCTTATTCCCCGCCTGCTGGCGAACCCTGTCAGTGTGCTGAGCAAAAGCAGTTCGTTGCAGAACATGCTGACCCAGCGACTCGCCAATATTGACATCAGCTATCAGAACAGGGCTTCGTTTGCGAAATTCCAGCACCGGGGAGAACTGATTCCAGCTGGTTCCCGGGCATTGCCGGCACGGGTTCTTACCGAGGAAGGAGAACACGCAGACGTAATGGATTTTCTGCACATTCAGCAGTTTACCTGCCTGTTTTATATCGAAGACGAGCAGGAGCTCCGTCAGCTCGATGAAAGCATCCAGGAGATGCGCCGGCAGTACGGCCCATCCATTCTCATTCTCGTTGTTCAGCGCAAGGGCATACTGCGGGCCTCAAAGCCGAACATCCACCATTTGTTTGATTACCGCCGTGACCTTGCCGTCAAATGGAAGTTGCCAACGTTTTCAGCTGTGCTCATACGTCCGGACGGCTATGTTGCTTTTGCCGAGCAGCCGGTACGTACCAGGCGACTGATGAGAAAAATCCACACCGCTTTATATCAGTAGCTTTCTCCAACCAAATTCCATTTTTCGACCGGCTGTGGAAATGCCGGATTGTTTCAAGCATTATCCACAAGCCGGTTCTTCAATTCAGTAAATTATTTATAAGTAATACCTTCAATCGAAGCAGGTGCTTCGATTTTTTATGTCTTTTTTTCCGTAAATTCCCGTTCATGCTGCTGAAATACGACGATAATTTTTTTATGGTGTACCAAAGCCTGTGGATAAATCCCTTCCTGAGCTCTTCAACTTCTGTGCCCAACTGAAAACCATCCCCATTGTGTATATGTCTGTGGATGGTTTCGTCAGTTTTCTTCTTCTGTTCGTTTCCAGCAGAGAGCCTCTTGTTCGAGCTTCTGCACGATGGCATGCTTTTCGTTCATATATTCTGACGGACTGTGCGGATGCCGGGCCGCCGCCTCTTTTTTAATGAGTTCATATTCCTTCGCTTTTTCCGGAAAGGAGCGAAGATAATCGCGGAGGGCCAGGTGACGCCCGCTCCCTTCGCTTTCTTTTTCAAACACGTGCACGTGAAAGCGGCGGACTTGCTCTCCTTTGTAATAAAAAGCCCTTCCTGCAATGCCGTGCTCTCCCTTCCCGGTATATCCCAGTCCTTCAAGACGCTCCTCAGTCCACAGGGAAAGCTCGGGCGTTTCAATCAGAATATCGATGATTGGCTTTGCCGCGAGACCCGGAACGCTCGTGCTTCCTATATGATAAATATGATCTCCCTTACCGCACGCTTCAAGCTTCAGCAGCTTTTGTTCATGGAAAAAATAGCCCTGCCACTCTTGTTTCCACGGCACGACCTGTATCGTCCGCATCGGATCACTACTTTTCAAAGCTCTTGACTATATGTTCCTAAAAAAGTATATTTTACTCAAGTAAATTTTTTTACTAAGAGGAGCGATAGCATAAGAGGAGCGATAGCAATGGCCATGATTAAAACACTAGAAACCTACGAGCAGCTAAAGGCTGTCAGCGATCCTTTCCGGTCCCAAATATTAATGCTTTTGATTGAAAAACCGATGACCGGCCAACAATTGGCTGAGTATTTTGACCTTCCACGCGCAAAAATCCATTATCATTTAAAAGAACTGCAAAAGCATGAGCTTGTTGACCTCTCTTATACAGAGGAAAAAGGAGGTATACTGCAGAAGTTTTACCGTGCTTCGGCTTCAGGATTTTATCCGGACCCTTCTTTATTCCCCAACACGGAAGAAGTAAGCGAATCTAACCGCCAGATGCTTCTTCGCATGGCAGAAAAAGAACGGCGCGTAATTTTATCTGCTCCTTCCGACGCGTTTGTGGATCAAGCACTAAGCAGTGCTTCAGATTACGAAGAATGGCCCCTCGTCGGTCACATGTCTCAGATGCACCTTTCAAAAGAAGACTTTATCGAATGGAAAAAAAGATATTTTGCTCTCATGGAGGAATTTTCCGAACGTTCAAACCAAACCTCCTGTGAGAATGCCAGCCTATACTATTTTCACAGCACCGCTTTTGAAATTGATTATCCGGCATTTGAAACAGATACTAAAAAAGACCAAAAAGACAATTAAATTTTTTTGAATATATGAGTAAATAAATTAACTCGAGTAAATTTATTATTAAGGAGTGTATTTATGTCGATCTGGTACCAGCAAAACTTCATGCTTCTTCTTTTCGGCCGTTTGATTACAAACATTGGGGACAGTCTTTATTTTATTGCAGCTGCCTGGCTCGTTTTTGATATTACGGGCGACCCATTTTTCTCAGGGCTTGCCAGCTTTCTAACTCTGCTTCCTAAAAACCTGCAGTTTCTTGCCGGTCCATTCATCGATCGCTGGCCGCCCGCCAAAACTATGCGTATTACTCAGCTGCTTCAATGCATACTTGTTGTAATTATTCCCGTGCTTGACCTCTTTGAGCTTCTTACCGCTGGCGCCGTATTAATTATCATGCCTTTGCTCGCTATGCTTGATCAATTTATGTATCCGGCCCAGGAAAAAGCCCTCCCCCTTACTGTGCTTCCTCACCAGCTTGTACAGGGCAATTCACTGTTTGCGTTGGCTCACCAGGGCACCGACATTTTATTTACTGCGCTCTCCGGCATTCTGATTTCCATATTTGGTGCGGTATTTTTATATTGGATTGATGCTTTCTCCTTTTTAATTGCATTCATTTTATTTTCTTCGCTCCAGCTTCCCGGTAAATCTGCTGCCCAGTACAGGGAGCCGCGAACCGGATATGCTTCTGACCTTAAGCAGGGATTTTACATCATTTTTAGATCAAAATTTTGGATCATGTTAATAGGTGCCCTGACCGTCAACGGCACCATTGGCATTATGTATGCTGTTCTTCCTGCCTTTGCTGATGCCTTTCAGGGGCCGAAATTTTATGGGTTTTTATTAACAGCTGTCAGCGCCGGCGTTCTTGTCGGCGCATTGGCAGCCCCACTTTGTGCACGTCTTCCTCTCGGTAAAATTTACGCTTGTGGTTTTTTATTAAGCAGTCTGTGCTGGCTTCTCGCCATGCAGCTCCCGCCTGTCGCTTTTGCTGTCCTGTTTGGAATTGCCTGGCTCCCGGTCGGACTTTCGAATGTACTATTTGCAAGCGTCATACAAAGCGCTGTTCCTAATTATATTTTAGGCAGGACCCGTGCAGCTATTTCCAGTATAGTTACTCTTTTTATGCCTGCCGGTGCTCTGGCCGGCGGTATTCTCGCCTCATGGACATCCCCATACTGGATTCTATTTTCTACCGGCTTTGGTTTTTTCATACTCGGGGGTTTCTGGCTTTTTCACCCGTTTCTGTATAGTCTGCCGCCAGTTCCTGCTATCACAGCAGACACTTTCCGACTTCCGCTGGATAAAGACCAGCAGCTATAAAAAAACTGCCCTGGAAGTCTCCAGGGCAGCTGCTTGATTTCGTTTATTCGGGAATATAAGGCAGATCCCGCATTTTCGGTACATTGATGACGTGAGGGGTGACATAGCCGAGAAGGCCTTCTTTTCCGTATTCGCGGCCGATGCCGGACTGCTTGACTCCGCCGAATGGATAGCGGACATCGAGCCCCTGCACAGCAGCGGTATTGACCATCGTCGTGCCTGCTTCAATGCGGGCTGCGACTTCGATGGCGTGATTTTCTTCTCCCCATACCGAGCTTGTGAGGCCGTAAATGCTGTCGTTCGCCATTGCTACCGCTTCATCCACCGTGTCGTATGGAACGATCGGCACTGTTGGTCCAAACTGTTCTTCTTTCACAATGTCGTCCTGTTGGTCAGCGCCGAGCACCATGGTCGGCTGCAGGAAGTACCCCTGCTCAAACAGCTCGTTATCCACAATGTGGCCGAGCGGAATAACGTCGGCACCTTTTTCAGCCGCTTTATCGACAAGGTTTTTCACAAAATCGAGCTGCTGCTTGTTATTGAGCGGGCCGGTCGTGACCTGTTCATCGAACGGGCTGCCGATTTTCACCCATTTATTGGCCGCCTCCTGATACTTTTCCACGAACTCATTGTACAGAGTACGCGGTACGTAGATGCGTTTGGCAATCATGCAGATCTGGCCGGCGGTCAGGAAATTGGATATCACCATGCGGCGCATCGCGCGCTCATCATTTACGTCAAAGTCCGGAAGCACTACAGCGGCATCGTTGCCGCCAAGCTCAAGCGTCATATCCTTGATCGTATCCGCCGCCGATTTCATAATTTTCTTCGCTGTTTCCGTACCGCCGGTAAAGGCAATTTTATCCACATGTTTATTGGAGGTAAGCTCTACGCCGACCTCCGCTTCCCCGTGGACAAGATTCAGCACGCCGTCCGGAAATTCACCCGCCATCATTTCAATCACCAGGCTGACCGCATGCGGAGCAAACGGGCTCGGCTTTGAAACGACGGTATTTCCTGTCAGAATCGCCGGAGCAATTTTGATGGTGGAGAGCGCAATTGGATAGTTCCACGGGCTGATAGCGGACACCACGCCTATCGGCTCCTGGCGGACGATTGTTTTACCGCCCTCGCCTTCGTCCACCTGATCGGCAATTGTTTCTTTAACCGTCTGGCAGGCGTGTTCCATCCACATGATTGAAACCGCCATTTCGCCCTGGGCGTCATAAATCGGCTTGCCGTGTTCCTCCGCCAGCGTTTCAGCCAGCTCCGGGGTGCGGTCCTTCAGTGTCTGAATAGCCCGTTCCATCCGTTCAATCCGCTCGTCCACCGGTACTTCCTTCCATGCAGGAAAAGCAGCCCGGGCTGCTTCGATGGCTTCAGCCGCCTGCTCCGTGGTCGTTTTCGGCACGTAGGCCACGATTTTTTGTGGGTCAGCCGGGTTTTCTCTTTCCATGTATTCGTCAGCATCGACCCTTTTTCCGTTAATCCATGCATATAATGTTACTGATTCGTCTGCCATTGCCTAGCTCCCCCTTAGAAACATTTTTATCTCTCATTCATCGTAGCCTGCACCACGTGATTATTCAACTATTTCGCTGAGGCAGCTGCAGGCGTTACTTTTTAATGACCTGTTTGGTGCCGGGCACCATTTTGCCTTTACACATCGGGCACTCTTTTTCAGTAACATCAGGCGCTTCAGACAGACGTATCCAGGCCGGGCACATCGCTTCTTCACAGACGAGCGCATCGATGGTTTCCGTTTCCTGCTTTTCCCCGGTATGTGTTTCCCCCGGAAAGGCTTCGAGCAGAAAGCGTGATACTTCAACCTCCTTGCCGCGGTAAAACGCCGGCGAGCTGATGCACAGCTTCTTTTTCGCCCTCGTGATCGCTACATAGGCGAGCCGCCGTTCCTCCTCCAGTGCCTGGGTCTGCTTGTTTTCCGCTTTTTCACCGTATAAAAGGTCCTTCATCCGGTCAGCCTTTAGCGCAGAATCATGCGGCATAATCGTTTCTGAAGCGCCGATAACATAGACGACCGGAAACTCCATGCCTTTGGCCCGGTGGATCGTCATCAGCGAAACGTGGTTCGCATCGGGATCCTTCTCGCGCTCCTTCATTTCACGGAACGTGCGGAGCATGTCGTCGACAAAGTATACAAACGATGAGACGCTCTCAAACCTTTTCGCCGAGGACTCGAGTTCATCGAGAGTTTCCTTTAGCGTTTCCTTTTTCATGCTTACCTGCTGCTCATCGGCCTCCAGATAGCCGTCGTAAAACTGGCGCCGCATCTGGCGGATCGCCGTTTCCGGACGTTTTTCCTTCAGCTTCTGAATCATGCTCTGGCGCTCCTCCACCTTTTTACGCTGAAACGGGCGGATGCCCGGCATGTCTGTTAAATGAAGCAGCGGCTCGCTGCGGGGTGAAAATATTTCCTGCTCTTTAATATGACGCATGCCGCGTTCCCGGGAGATAAATAAAGTCGGCACGACCTCGGGCATCGCCTCCACCAGCGTCGGGTTCAGGCTCAGCCGCAGGTAGTCCATCATGGCTTTTACCGGCCACTGCTCGTAAAACATCTGGTTGCCGAGGGAATGGTGCACAAACGGGACGTCCTGGGCTGTGAGCTGCTCAAAGATAGCACGGCTGACACTGATCGTCCGGTGCAGCACGGCCATGTCACGCCACTCACATTCTCCCTCTGCCACAGCACGTTTCATGTCTGCGACCACCTGCTCTGCTTCCTCGTCGGTGGAGGCAGCACGGAAATAAAAGGGTGAAGAAGCTTCCGCATTCATCACCTGAAGCGTTTTCGATTTTCGCTGCTTGTTGTGGCGCACTACTTCGTTTCCAAGACCGGCGATGGCTTTATGGGAGCGGTAGTTGACGTCGAGCACAATCGTCTGTGCTTCCGGATATTTCTGGTCAAACTCCAGAATGAATTCATGCCGGGCTCCGTTAAACGAATAAATTGTCTGATCGTCATCGCCCACCACAAACAAATTGCGGTGCTTTTCCACGATCATCTGCACAAGTCGGTACTGAAGATAGTTGGTATCCTGGAATTCATCGACCATTACATATTCAAAACGGTCCTGAAGCTGCTGCAGAAAAGCCGGGTCCTCGTCCATCAATGCTTTGGCCTTCATTAAAATATCATCAAAATCAATATAATTGCGCTCGAGCTTCCAGTCTTCGTATGCCTGGCAGATACGTTTTAACTGCTTCTGGCTCGTTTCTTTTTCAGGAAGATCCGAGACGGCGGTGTCGTTCATTTTATGATAGGACAAAAAGGATAAAACTGCCTCCGGCTGATAGACGTCTTCAAGGCCCATGTCCTTCATCAGAAGCTTAACGGCCAGCTGCTTTTTGCGCTCGCTTGAAACAATTTCCTGTCGGATACCGTGGCGCCGGAGCAGAAGCAGGAAAAAGGCGTGGAACGTGCGCACCTGCAGATTGTTGGCTGTTTCACCGATACCCGGCAGGTTCATCACTCTCGTTTTCATTTCCTCCGCTGCTTTTTTTGTAAATGTAATCAGCAGCACGGATTCTGCCGGCACCTGCTTGACCGCCATTAAATAGCCGGCCCGGCAGACAAGCACCGACGTTTTGCCCGAGCCGGCACCTGCAAGCGCAAGCAACGGTCCGCTGCCAAAGCGTACGGCTTCAATCTGGGCTTCGTTCAAAAAAATACCGTCCGCTTCAAGCGAACGAAAATAAAAGGCATCGGATTCCTGATCCGATACGAGCTCCCTGCTTGTGGTAGCTTTGGCGATTGCTGCATATGGTACTTCTTCTCCGCTTACACCGAAGGGAGTCGAATAAAAAGAAAATTCCCGCATAAGTTTCTCACCGTTTCTGTTGGATTGAATATGTTTATTATAAATCGGGACAGCCGCTCTTGTATAGAGCAGGCAGTCACGGGCTGCCAAGCAGTATTTTTCCGCCGCCACTGAATTTTTCACTTTCATAGTCCCATAACGCCTGCTGGACCTGCCCGAACGGGTACGTACGCCGGACACACGGCACCAAGAGCTCTCCGCCTTCCACCATGTGAAACAGCATTTGAAATACATGCTGGAAGCGCGCAGCCGAAATGGAGGCGTTCCAGTGCCTCAGATGAAACATCGCTCCCTTCACTCCCAGCGTTTCCGTAATATATGGCCAGTCGAGCGGCCGGCCGGAAAGGAGGCCGAGCGCCAGTAAAGTTTTCCCGGGTTTAACACTCCGGGCAAGGGCTGTTCCAGACACCCCTCCCACCATATCAACGGCTGCATCCGCTTTTTTTCCCTGCAGGGCGTCCTCCAGCTGGAACGCTTCTTCCCCATCTCCTGCTGTCACTATTTTTTCTGCCCCGAGCTGCATCAGCTCGCCTATTACCTCTTTTCGGCGTACAAGGCCCACTACGCGAATATTCATCCGGGAGGCCAGCTGAATCAGAAGCCTTCCCATTACAGAATTAGCCGCGTTGATGACAAGCATTCCACCGGAGGGAATCTTCAGCTTTTCGGTTAAAAGAATGTACGCCGTCACCGGGTTAATATACATTTGGGCAGCCGTTTCATCGGAAAGGCTGTCCGGCACCGGCACGGCTAAGGCTGCCGGCGCATGAACCAGTGACTGCCATGTGCCCTCCCCCCGCAAAGGCAGTACACGCTGTCCTATTAATGCTCCGCTTATCCCTGGTCCAATCCGTTCGATCACTCCGACGCCTTCATAGCCCGGCACGAGCGGCAGCGTCACCCGGTGGGCATAGCGGCCGTAAATGGGGATAAGATCCGAGGGATTCACTGGAGACCGCCGCATGCGTACCTCCACCTCATCCGCCCTCAATTCCTTTTTTTCTTCACGTCTGATACCTACTTGTTCAAAAGGCATCCCGAAAGATTCCACGTACGCTTTCATGCTGATAGGAGCCATTTTTTCCCTCCTTCCACCTAATTGCTGTTGAAACTGCGATGTGCTACTCTTTGAACAACTCGTATTTCCACATATTAAAATACGGTCACTAATTTTTTGAAAGCGTTATCTTCGAAGGAGGGACCTTCTATAAGAAAAAATGTGAAGATGCAGACTAAAATCATGATTCTCGTGGTCGGGCTGGTCGCTTTTATTACGATAAGCTCCTTCGGCGTGTTTGCTTATTTAGAATATAATGATATCGAAGAAGAGCTTGGAGATAAAGCCCTAAGTACAGCCACCTACATAGCGAGCTCTCCGGTCGTCCAGGGGGCTTATGCCTCCGAGGACCCAAGCTCGGTGCTCCAGCCATACGCCGAACGGGTCCGGGAGCAGGCCGGTGCTGAATTTGTGGTGCTTGGAGATACCGAAGGCATCCGTTATGCCCACCCCGACGAATGGAAAATCGGCGAAGCCATGGTTGGCGGTGACAACGCGCGCGCTCTTGAGCAGGGGCAGTCTTACGTATCAATCGCAACCGGCACCCGGGGCCCCTCTCTTCGCGGCAAAGCTCCGGTCCGTGATGAAGACGGGGACATTGTCGGCATCGTTTCCGTCGGCTTTCTACTGGAGGATGTGCGTGAGGCCATCTGGGAACGCTTTGGCCTCCTGTTTGTACTCTCCCTCGTCCTTCTTGCTCTGGGTGTCATCGGCAGCATGATGGTTTCAAAAAATATTAGAAATGATATGTTTGGGCTCGAGCCTCACGAAATTGGCCAGCTGTACCAGGAAAAAGAAAGCGTGCTAACGGCCATCCGGGAGGGCATTATTGCGATTGATACAGAGGGGCGGATCACCATGATGAACGAGTCGGCCCGAAACATGCTTGCCATTAACGGGATGATCGAGGGGCAGAATATCCATCACGTGCTGCCGGACTCGGAAATGCCAAAGGTACTGAAGCACGGACGGCCGGAATACGACCAGGAATTAATGCTCCGCGGGGCTCCTTACATCGTTAACCGGGAGCCAATCACTATCGACGGACAGCTCGTCGGAGTTGTTTCTTCGTTCCGGGATAAAACGGAGATGATGCAGATGGCCAATACACTTTCTGACATTCAGCGCTATTCGGACAGCCTGCGTTCGCAAAACCATGAATACTTGAATAAGCTGTATGCACTGTCCGGGTATCTGCACCTCCGGAAATATGAGGAGGCAGTGCAGCTTGTCGAAGAAGAAACGTCCCAGCAGCGCAAAACCCACTCCGTAGTTTTCCAGCAGATTCAGGATCCGACCGTGCAGGCGATTCTGACCGGAAAAGCAGCCCGGGCTTCCGAGAAAAAGACAGCTTTTCACATTGACAGTGAAAGCCGGCTGGGGAGTCTTCCGAACCACATTCAGAAGGTTCAGCTTGTTTCCATTTTAGGCAACCTTATCGATAATGCCATCGACAGCGCAGCAGGACGTCCGGCACCGGAAGTGACTTTTTTTGTCACCGAAATGGAGGAGGAGATTATGTTTGAAGTGATCGATAATGGGCCCGGGCTGCCGGAAGGTGTAAACATTACTTCCCAGGGGGCCTCTACAAAATCCGGCAATCAGCCAAGAGGATACGGACTTTCGATCGTCGAAAGAACGATTAATGAACTAGAGGGAATGCTTGAATTTGGCAACAATGAAAACCAGGGCGCCTACTTTACGATCTACCTGCCCAAAACGTTGCCGCAAGGGGGTAGTTGATGATTCACGTTGGTATTGCCGAGGATGACTTTCGCATTGCAGATATTCACCGACAGCTGATTGAACAAATTGAAGGGTTCTCCTGCAGGTTCACATCCGGCACCGCCAAGGAGCTGCTCGAGACGATGGAGCACACACCGGTTGATGTACTGCTGCTCGACATTTATCTGCCCGACCAGCTTGGCACAGACATTCTCGGGCAAATATTGGACCGCCATGATGTGTACATTATTATTATTTCAGCTTCAAATGATCTCGAACACGTGCAGAAGGCCTATCGGTCCGGTGTGATCGATTATATTATTAAACCCGCTTCGCCTAAAAGACTCGAGGAATCGCTGAAAAAATTCCAGGCTTTGCAGGCGGCCCGTCCGGAAAGGAATCTCACCCAAGAGGAAATTGATCGTTACTTCTCCTCTTCTGTTTCTTCCGTCCCAGTGGAAACCAAACCAGAAGCAGATCTGCCAAAGGGCATCGATACATTCACGCTCGATCAGGTGAAAGACCATATCCAGCAGGCAGAGCACGGAGTAACCGCCGATGAAATGGCTTTTTTTCTCGGCGCCTCCCGCACCACCGCGCACCGCTATTTTAAATATTTATTATCCACAAGCGAAATCGAAGTCCGGCCCATTTATGGAATTGTCGGCCGGCCCGAACGCAGATATTTTAAAAAATAAACCTTTCACCCCGGCTGCAGCCAAAACGTGCAGCCGGTTTATTTGTGTTCGTGACATTTATGAAATAAATACAATAAACGAAAGATATACATTTTAAATTGTAAACGGTTACATTATTTCTTTTTTTGGTTACGCTTACATCAATATAAAAAAGGGGGCTACATATTATGAAGCATTCGAAATATTGGATTGGTGCCGGAGTACTTTCGCTTAGCGTTTTAAGCGCCTGTGGAAGCGGAGGCGGGGACAGCTCGTCTGGAGGCAGTGAAGGGGGCGATGGAAACTACGAACCCGAGCAGTCACTGGAAATTGTGGCACCGGCTGGAGCCGGGGGCGGCTGGGACACCGTGGCGCGTTCCGCTGCTGAAGGCCTTGAAAAAGAAGGCATCGTTGATCAGGGTATCGGTGTCGTTAACCGGGAAGGCGGCGGCGGGGCCAACGGCTGGTCCTACATTCATAACCAGGAAGGCAACCCGCAGTATTCATTCGTTGCTTCTCCTCCCCTGCTGCTTGTCCCGTTAAACGGACAGTCGGAATACAACTATAAGGATTTCACCCCCCTCTCTAATATGATCGCCGACTACGGTGCATTTGCCGTCACGGAGGATTCAGAGTGGAATGACTTAAACGACCTGTTTGAGGATATGAAGGAAAACCCAGAGGAAATTACTGTGGTTGGCGAATCTTCTCCAGGCAGCATGGACCATATGCAGTTTGCCAAAATTGCAGCCGGCGCCGGCATTGATCCTTCGACTATTAAATACGTATCTGCCCAGGACGGCAGCGCCCTGACCAACCTCTTAAACGGCCAGGCGGATGTATATTCGACCGGTATTACAGAAACTGTCGAGCAGGTCAGAGCCGGAGATGTCAAAGTACTTGGCATTACAGCCGAAGAGCGCCTTGAAGGTGACACGGTCAGTGAATTTCCCACCGCTATGGAGCAGGGCATCGAAGAAACGTTCGTCAACTGGCGCGGATTTTTGGGACCGCCAAACATGAGTGACGCCGAAATTGCTTATTACGAAGAAACGTTTAAGGAACTTAGTGAATCTGAATACTGGCAGGAAACGCGCCAATCCTACGCCTGGGAAGAAAACTACATGGACAGCGAAGAATTTGAAGAATTTTTAGCTGAAGAAGAAGAATCCATGCAGGACCTGCTTGATGAAGTAGGCATCGACCGGGGCGGCGAGTAGCAGCTTACGAAGGGCTCTGAACGTTCTGCGTCCAGAGCCCTCCTACATTAAAAGCAGTCGAAAGAGGTGACCCATATGCTTCGCTCCGCAAATAAAATTGTCAGCATAATTTTGATCGTAACTGCTGTTTTCTATTTGTACCTGGCCTTTCAGATTCCCGCCTTTGCTACAGGGATGATTACTGCTTCCACCATGCCGAAAGCAGCCGGTTTTTTATTGATTGTACTCAGCATCTTTCTGTTTTTTATTAAAGAAGGCGAAGGTGAAGAAGACCGGGAAAAACGCAAGGAAGCTGGACAGCATATTTTTTACTTAGGCGGCGTGGCAGTAATGATTCTTATATATATTACTCTGCTTGAACCTATTGGCTTCATTTTAACGTCCACCATATTTATATTTCTGTGCAGTCTGTTCATGGGCTACCGGAAGCATATCATCAATGCTGTTACATCCATTGCCTTTCCTTTAACGCTTTATTTATTGTTTACCCAGCTGTTAAATATAAGTCTGCCTCCGGGCATTCTGCCGCTGTAGAAAGGAGGTTGACCGTATGGGAACTTTTGACGGAATTTTAAGCGGCCTCAGTGTCGCTTTCAGTGTACAGGGAATGCTGTTTGTATTGATTGGCGTTTTCGCCGGAACATTTATTGGAATGATGCCCGGGCTTGGGCCTATCAGTGCAATCGCCATCATGATTCCGCTGACATACAATATGGATCCCACCGTTGCTCTCGTCCTGATGGCCGGTGTGTATTACGGCGCTGTGTTTGGAGGCTCCACCTCCTCCATTCTCTTGAATGCCCCGGGAATCTCGGGCACCGTCGCTACCGCTTTTGACGGCTACCCGATGGCCCAGAACGGCCAGGCGGGAAAAGCGCTTGCGATTGCAGCCATTTCCTCCTTTGCCGGCGGTACAGTGAGTGTTGTTCTGCTGATGCTGTTCGCTCCGCTTCTGGCCAGCGTCGCCATTGTGTTTGGCCCGCCCGAATACTTTGCCCTGATGCTGCTCGGGTTAACCGCGATAGCGAGCTTATCCGACGGCTCGACGATTAAAGCACTTATTTCTGCAGTACTCGGTATCATGTTTGTCACCATTGGCATGGACAGCCAGACAGGAACGACGCGGTTTACATTCAATAATCCGAACCTGCTCGAAGGCATTGATTTTCTCGTGATCGCTCTGGGCCTGTTTGCCATTGCTGAAATCTGCAATCTGATTGTCAACCGGAAAAAGACACTTAAAAACCAGGGCAATATTGGAAGCCTGAAGCTTTCCAAACAGGACTTCAAGGATATGAGCGGCCCAATGACCCGTCAGTCCTTCCTTGGGTTTCTTCTCGGGGTGCTCCCGGGCGCTGGTGCTACCATTGCTTCGTTTATCGGTTATATTACGGAAAAGAAAATCGCCAAACGTCCCGAAGAATTCGGGAAAGGCGCAGTGAAGGGGATCGCTGCTCCGGAAACCGCCAATAACGCCGCTACAAGTGGTGCGTTTGTGCCTCTGCTCAGCCTTGGTATTCCCGGTTCCGGAACGACAGCCGTCCTGCTCGGCGCCCTGCTTGTACTGAACGTGCCGCCGGGGCCGCTGTTAATCGAAGAGCAGCCTGACCTGTTCTGGGGCGTTATCATCAGTATGTATATCGGCAACGTATTTCTGCTGATCCTGAACCTGCCGCTTATTCCATACATTGCTAAAGTGCTGTTGATTCCGCGCCCGATGCTGATTTCGCTCGTGATTATGTTCAGCATGATCGGGGTGTACTCTATCAGCTTCAGCACGTTTGACCTTTATTTACTGCTTGCGTTTGGTGTGCTCGGCTATTTGATGAAGCTGTACAATTTCCCGGCAGCCCCGCTGATTTTGGCATTTATCCTCGGCGGGATGATGGAGGAATCCTTCCGTCAGGCCATGACTATTGCCAATGACGATTTAACGGTCTTTTTCACCCGGCCGATCGCCCTCAGCATGATGATTGTCGCTCTTCTATCCTTCCTTGTTCCAATCATTCGCCAGAAAAGGACAACTTCTGCATAAAAAAACCCGGGCCTCCCGGGTTTTTTTGCGTCAGCTGTTGATTTTATCCGCTGCATGCTTCAGTTGATACTCCTTCATGTTTCCGGCAATCTGCTTCACTGTTTCATAGTAAAGCTTCGTACCTTCGATAATATCTTCATCTGTGCTGTACTCAAGCGGATTGTGGCTGATGCCGTCTTTGCAGCGCACAAAAATCATGCCGTAGTCGCACACCTTCGATATTGGCATCGCATCATGAAACGGGCCGCTCATCAGCTTCGGCGCTTCCATCTTCAATCGTCCGGCCTGCTCTGCCATGATACTCTGGATCCACTCTGCGCAGTATCTTGGATCACTGTTTGTATCCTCCTGAATATCAAGCTCCAGGCCGTGCCTTGCGGCAATAGCTTCAAGCTCCACACGCAATTCGCTCTCGCACTCATTTCGCCGCTCAAGGTCAATATCGCGAAGATCGACCGTAAACTTTACTTCTTCGGGAATGATATTCCGGGAGTTCGGAAACACTTTTATGTTCCCAACCGTGCCGATCGTTGGGGCCGGCTGCCGTTTTCCGACAATGGTATTAAGCGCCGTTGTCGCCTCACTGGCACCCAGCAGGGCGTCCCGCCGGAGATGCATCGGCACAGAGCCCGCGTGCCCCGCGAATCCTTTATAGGTGACCGTGAGCCAGAGCGGGCCCGAGATACCGGTTACAATACCCACCGCCGCTCCTTTATCTTCAAGCACCGGACCCTGCTCAATATGCATCTCCAGAAATGCGAAAAGCTGCTCAGGATCATAGGCAGCGAGATGAACCCGCTCCGGATCAAGCCCCATTTCTTCCAGCGCCTGCCGCCTTGTGATTCCGTCTTCATCTTCCCGTTCGAGCTCGCCTTCTTCAAGCTCGCCGATCAATCCGCGGGAGCCGAAAATCCCTTTGTTAAACCGGGAGCCTTCTTCATCGCTGAAGGCGATCACTTCAATGGGACCTTCAAATGTATGTTCTTCTTCAACCAGGGTCTGGACCGACTCCAGGGCACCGAGCACGCCTATGGCTCCGTCAAAGCGGCCGCCATAGGGCTGGCTGTCAATATGCGAGCCGAGCATAAAGATCGGGAGGGAAGAATCCCGGCCCTCCAGCCGGCCGATCAGGTTTCCCACTTCATCGATCCTCGTCGCAAGTCCGGTCTCTTTCATCCAGGACTCCACGAGAGCCATCCCCTCCTGGTCCTTCTTCGAATGGGCAAGCCTCCGCACGCCCGTTTTCCCAATCCGTCCAATCTCTGCAAGCTCATGCACGCGTCTCGTGAGACGTGCTGTATTAACTCCCATTGGTTCATCCCCTTCCAGGCTTCATGCTTTTATTTTATCGGTTTTCTTTTCCCAGGGCGTACAACAAAATGTTAAATTATTCTGACTTCTTTTACACAATCTGTATCATGCTTCTTTCCGCCTTTCGGGCTACCATATTATTATGCAAGCATATGAAAGGAGCGTTTCACGACATGAATCATACCGATAAACAGACCGTTTCCGCAGAAAAAGACATGCTTCTGAATCAGGATCGTGCCTTTTTATGGCACCATATGGCTCCTCACAATGATCACCCGGCTATTTTCACCGAAAGCGACAATGTGTACCTTACAGATATCGACGGCAACTCCTACATTGATGGGATGGCCGGACTCTGGTGTGTAAATGTTGGCCACGGAAGAACTTCCATCGCGGAAGCGGCGGCAAAGCAGCTCAGTACGATGTCCTTTACACCCATGACCAACAGCCACAAGCCGGCCATTCAGCTGGCGGCAAAATTAAACGACTGGCTTGACGGCCACTACCGCATCTTTTTTTCCAATTCCGGCTCCGATGCCAATGAAGTCGCCTTTAAAATTGCCAGGCAGTATTTCACCCAGACCGGCAAGCCGAAAAAATATAAATTCATTTCCCGCTACCGGGCCTATCACGGAAATTCGATGGGTGCTCTGGGTGCAACCGGCCAGGCTGACCGGAAAGCAAGCTACGAGCCGGTCGCCGAAGGCTTCCGCCACGCAGCCCCGCCTTACTGCTACCGGTGTCCGTTTGGCAAAGAGCCGGACAGCTGCTCGCTCGAATGCGCTTCTTCCATTGAACAGACCATCATCTGGGAAGGCGCTGATACAGTCGCCGGAGTGATTGTGGAGCCGGTAATTACCGGTGGCGGCGTCATCACGCCGCCTGAGTCTTACCTGCAGAAGGTACAGGAAATCTGTCAAAAGCATGATGTTCTCTTAATAGTTGATGAAGTTATCTGCGGGTTTGGGCGGTCGGGAGAAGCCTTCGGCCATAAAAATTTCGGCGTGCAGCCTGACATCGTTACCATGGCGAAGGGGATAACGAGCGCCTACGCCCCTTTATCTGCTACAGCTGTTTCCAATGATTTATATGAATCGTTCAAATCCGGGGCTCCCCAAAGTCATTTCCGGCATGTGAATACCTTTGGAGGCAACCCGATGTCTTGTGCCGTCGCGCTCGAAAACATCGATATTCTCGAACGCGAAGACCTTGTCGCAAAAGCCAAAAGCACCGGCAGCTACCTACAGGAGCAGCTCGAATCCTTTCACCATTTCCCTGCCGTTGGAGACATCCGCACGTTCGGCCTGATGGCAGGCATCGAGCTTGTGACAGATAAAATAACGAAGGAGCCGGCACCACCGGAATTCATGCAGCAGGTGCTCGGCTACTGTAAACAGCACGGGGTCATGATCGGCAAAAACAGCGATACCGTTCCTGAGCATAACAACGTGTTAACCATCTCTCCCCCGTTTATTATTTCCCATGAACAGATTGATACAATCGTAGCGACGCTTCGTGAAGCAATCATCTACGCCTCACCGTCCGCCTGACCGCCTCCGGGTGGTCTTTTTATTTTCCGCTTAAAGTCGGTTTACTAATTTGTATGTAAGATTTTGTGACCGTCCCGTCCCCTGCCGGACAAAGCTTATTTACATTTTGTCCAACAAGGTCCTCCATTATCCGACGGAATGTCACATGCTTTTTTCAGAAAATTCTATACTATTGAAAAAACAAACTGAAAGGGGATTGATTGCATGACAGATCAGGTCCGTATAGGAGTCATCCAGGCTTCCAACGACGTCGAGGGCAGTGCTTCAGTTCAGGAGCATAAAGACAAAGCGATTGAAAAACATGTACGCATGGTTCGTGAGGCCGCCGCCAAAGGAGCACAGATTATCGGGCTCCAGGAAATATTCTACGGGCCTTATTTCTGCTCCGAACAGTCGATGAAGTGGTACGAAGCAGCCGAACAGGTTCCGGAAGGGCCAACTACCAGGCTCTTCCAGGATCTCGCTAAAGAGCTTGGCACCGTGATTGTGCTTCCTGTCTATGAACGCGAAGGCATCGCTGCTTATTATAATACCGCCGCCGTCATCGATGCAGACGGCTCGTACTTAGGAAAATACCGAAAAAATCATATCCCTCATGTTGCTGCCGGCAACGAAGGCTACGGTTTCTGGGAAAAATTCTATTTTAAACCGGGCAATCTCGGATATCCAGTATTTGACACGGCTTATGCGAAGGTCGGCGTCTACATCTGCTACGACCGGCACTTCCCGGAGGGCGCCCGGCTGTTGGGGCTGAACGGTGCCGAAGTGGTGTTCAATCCATCGGCTACAGTCGCCGGCACCTCCGAGTACCTCTGGAAGCTCGAACAGCCGGCCCACGCCGTGGCGAACGGTTATTACCTGGCTGCAATCAACAGAGTCGGCTACGAAGCCCCGTGGAACATGGGTGAATTTTACGGCCAGTCCTACGTGGTGGACCCCCGTGGTGACTTTGTCAGCATCGCAAGCCGTGATCAGGATGAAGTTCTTGTCGCAGATATGGATAAAGAAATGATCCGGGAGGTGCGCAATGCCTGGCAGTTCTACCGCGACCGCCGGCCCGAAACATACGGGTCCATGAGCGCCCTACTTTAAAACCCGAAAGGAGTTTTACCATGTCCAATCACCGCTCGGATGCATGGATTTCCACCGAACAGCTGCAGGAGAATTTCGCTGAAGTGAACAGCCCCCTTTCAACGACCCATGCGGTCAAGGAATCGAACCGCTGCCTGTTTTGCTACGACGCACCCTGTATCCAGGCCTGTCCGACAGGCATAGACATTCCTTCTTTTATTAAAAAAATAGCCTCCGGCAATTTAAAAGGCTCCGCAGTCACTATTATGGATGCAAATCCCGTCGGAGCGAGCTGTGCACGTGTCTGCCCGACCGAGGAATTATGCGAGGGAGCCTGTGTATTAAACGGCGAATCAGAGCCGATCATGATTGGCGATCTGCAGCGCTACGCCACGGATTGGGCTATCCGCAATGAGCAGGTGCTGTTTGAAGCAGGCCCTTCGACATCCAAACATGTCGCAATCGTCGGGAGCGGTCCCGCCGGTCTGGCAGCGGCCCGGGAGCTCGCCCGGTTTGGCCATCAGGTGACCATTTTTGAAGCCGACGACGAACCCGGGGGGTTGAACCGTTACGGTATTGTTTCCTTCCGCCTCCCGGTTGATATCGTGCAATGGGAAATCAACCAGATTGTGAATATGGGCGTAACCATCCGCACGAACACCGCAGTCGGAAAAGACATTTCCCCGGAAGAGCTCCGGGAGCAGTTTGATTCCATCATTATCGCTGTCGGTATGGGAAGCGTTCCGGAGCTTCATATGGAAGGAGAGGACGCTTCCGGCGTATATGACGCTGTTGATTTTGTACGCTCCACCAAGGACGGCACGTTTTCCAATAATCTTGCCGGTAAGCGGGTGGCCGTCATCGGTGCCGGCAACACGGCCGTTGACGCAGCCACCTGCTCCACCCGCCTCGGTGCTGAACACGTCAGTATCGTTTACAGACGGACGAAAAATGAAATGACCGCCTACCCGTTCGAATTTGAATTTGCCAAGCAGGACGGCATCGCCTTTCAATGGCTTACTTCCCCGGTGAAAATCGAAAAAAATGACCAGGGGGAAGTCAACGGTCTTGAATGCGTCCAGATGGAGCTTGGCGAAGCAGACCAGGACGGACGGCAGCGACCAGTACCCATCCAGAATTCCAATTTTATGATGGATGTGGATGTCGTTATACGAGCCATCGGCCAGGAGCGGCTGCAGGATACAATTGCCATGTTCGGCCTTGATCACACGGACGGCGTTGTGACTGTCGACGCCTCCTACGCCGCTTCTGAACCAAACCATTTTGCCGTCGGGGACGTCGTATTTGGCAGCGGCCAGGGAGAAGCGATGGTTGTCAGTGCCGCGGAGCAGGGAAAGCAGGCAGCCTATACGATTCACCAGCAGCTTTCGGCAGGCACTCAGGCAGCAGGCTGAACCATAATCTGAAAGGAGTGTTTTTATGGCAGATTTAACGACCAACGTCGCCGGCATCCGTTCCCCGAATCCCTTCTGGCTTGCCTCCGCGCCTCCAACCAACAGCGGGTACCAGGTACAGCGCGCTTTCGAAGCAGGCTGGGGCGGTGCTGTATGGAAAACGATGGGAGACCCTATCCTGAACGTTTCCTCCCGTTTTTCCGCTGTGTCCTTTGGCGGAAACCAGGTGGCCGGCTTCAACAATATTGAGTTGATTTCCGACCGGCCGCTTGAAGTGAACCTGCGGGAAATTGAAGAAACGAAACGACTTTACCCGGAGCATGCGATTATCGGTTCATTAATGGTGGAACCAGACCGGGACAAGTGGCATGAAATCGTCAAAAGAGTCGAAGCAGCTGGGATCGACGGCCTCGAGCTCAACTTTGGCTGTCCGCACGGGATGGCCGAGCGGGGAATGGGCTCAGCGTCCGGCCAGGTGCCGGAGCTCGTCCGCCAGCAGACGGCCTGGGTGAAGGAGGTGGCCCGGACGCCGGTGATTGTCAAATTAACGCCGAACATTACAGACATTACGTTCACGGCTAAAGCCGCCGTCGAGGGCGGAGCCGATGCCGTCAGCATGATCAATACAATTAACAGCCTTTCCGGCGTCGATCTTGATTCCTGGAATACTATTCCGAATGTGGATGGCAAGGGTGCCCACGGCGGCTACTGCGGTCCCGCCGTCAAGCCGATCGCTTTGAATATGGTCGGGGAATGCGCCAGAACACCCGGAATCGACGTGCCAATTTCCGGCATGGGCGGCGTGTCCAGCTGGCAGGAAGCCGCGGAGTTTATGCTGATGGGCGCTTCGAACGTCCAGGTTTGTACGGCGGCGATGCATCACGGCTTCCGTATTGTTGAAGATATGATCGACGGCCTCAGCAACTACATGGACGAAAAAGGTCTTGCCTCTCTCGACCAGCTGATCGGGCAGACCGTGCCGAAGTATTCCGACTGGGGCGACCTCGATCTTACCTACCGTGTTGCCGCTAAAATCAATAATGATGTCTGTATTAACTGCAACAAGTGCTACATTGCCTGTGAAGATACGTCCCATCAGTGCATCGATATGCTAAAGGATGAGGACGGCAACGATATACTGCGGGTGCGCGAGGATGACTGCGTTGGCTGTAATCTGTGCTCTATCGTCTGTCCGGTGGACGGCGCCATCGACATGGTCGAAGTCGCTAGAAAGGTCGGCGACGAACCGATGACATGGAACGAACGCCAGCAGCTGATGGCAGGTGCCGGATCTAATCAATAACAGGAGGAGATTATTTTGGCAAAAACGATTATCAAAAACGGAACCGTTGTAACAGCGAGCGATGAATACAAGGCAGATATTCTGATCGAAGATGAAAAAATCACAACTATCGGCAAGGATCTCCAGGAAGACGGGGCAGAAACTGTCGACGCCTCCGGCCAGTACATTTTCCCGGGAGGAGTGGATCCGCACACCCACCTCGAAATGCCGTTTGGGGGGACCGTCTCCAAGGATGATTTCGAAAGCGGATCCATCGCTGCCGCTTTTGGCGGGACAACGAGCGTGATCGACTTCTGCCTGACAAGCAAGGACAGGCCGCTCAGCTCCTCCATTCAGGAATGGCACGATAAATCCCAGGGACGTTCCGTGATTGATTACGGCTTTCATTTGATGATTACTCAAATGAATGACGACGTGCTTGATCAGCTTCCTTCAATCATTCAAAACGACGGCATTACTTCCTTCAAGGTATTTATGGCCTATAAAAATGTATTCCAGGCCGATGACGAAACGCTTTACCGCACGCTGCTTGCTGCCAAAGAGCTCGGGGCTCTCGTCATGGTCCATGCTGAAAACGGCGACGTGATTCAGCACTTAACAGAAGAAGCACTTGCTGCCGGAAACACCGAGCCTATTTACCACGCCCGCACCCGACCATCCGAAATCGAAGGGGAAGCGACCGGCCGCGCGGCCCGCTTTACCGGGCTTGCCGACTCTCAGCTGTATGTTGTGCATGTTTCCTGCGCCGATGCCGCGGAAGAAATCCGCAAAGCCCGCCGTAAAGGTGCCAACGTCTGGGGTGAAACGTGCCCGCAGTACCTCGTGCTTGATGAAAGCTACATGGACCAGCCTGGATTTGAAGGCGCCAAGTATGTATGGAGCCCGCCGCTTCGTGAAAAATGGAATCAGGAGGAGCTTTGGACGGCAATTAAAAACGGAGATCTTTCGACCATCGGATCCGATCAGTGCTCGTTTGACTTTAACGGCCAAAAGGACCTCGGCAAAGATGACTTCACAAAAATTCCAAACGGCGGCCCGATGATTGAAGACCGGATGAGTATTCTCTACTCGGAAGGAGTGGCCAAAGGAAGAATTTCGCGCCAGCAGTTTGTTGATATTACCTCGACGAAAAGCGCCAAGCTGTTCGGTCTCTATCCGGATAAAGGAACAATCTCCGTTGGCGCAGACGCCGACCTTGTGCTTTTCAATCCGGACGAAAGCCGGACCATTTCGGCTAAAACGCAGCACATGGCGGTTGACTATAACGCCTTTGAAGGCATGGAGGTGCAGGGCGTGATTGAGTCTACCATGGTACGCGGCCAGTTTGTTGTCCGCGACCGGAAGCTGGAGGCTGAACCTGGCTACGGGAAATACATGAAACGCAAGCCCTTCGCTTTAGGAAGCAGCCCTAAAACTGCTGCCTCCACGTCCGTTTAATGTAATCTGAGAACTCTTTTCCCTCTCGTCCTCTGTTTCTTTAGGACTGGTGATCGTCCATGACGCTGGTATGTTGTTTACCCGCAGGTAAAAATTTTAAGAAGCAGAAAGGATGACAATGACTCATGAAAGATAACAGCTACTTAAAATCTCCGGACCTGATGCCGGTGGGTCATGATAAACGAAAAATCAGCACCTTCGGCTTTGCCGTTATGTGGGTCGGGATGGCGGTCGTCCTGGCTGCCTTCGCCATTGGCGGAGAAGGCGTTTCCTCCCTTCCACTCGGCTGGGTCATCTTCGCTTCCCTGATCGGGTGTGTGGCTATCGGATTGTTTATTACAATCGTCGGGGATATTGGCATTGAACACGGGCTGTCCTTTCCTGTCTATATGAGGGCCCCCTTCGGTACGATCGGTACCCATCTGCCTTCTGTGACCAGGGGGATTGCCGCCTCCTTCTGGTTTGGTATCAACACATACTTCGGTTCTACCGCGATGAACGGCATTTTAAATATATTGACCGGCTTTGATAACTGGGCCGTCTGTTACGCTCTGTTTGCCGGCGCCCAGCTGGTCAATACGGCTATCGGCATTAAGGCCGTAGAACGATTTGCTGACTTTGCCGCTCCCGCGATCATCCTGATTTCGATATGGATGTACATTGTGCTTACCGGAGAGGCCTCCGCCCAGGGAACAAATGTATGGAACTGGGACGGCATCGAGGCCGGGGCCGGCTCTGCCGTAACTGCTTTTGTAATTGTTATTTTTGCCAACATGGGATTTTGGAGTACGCTCGCGACAGACATCCCTTCGCTGAGCCGTTTTATTAAAGCCCCGAAATATGAACGTAACTGGTTTAAAAGAAACCGCGGCACGATGGTTGGAAGCATGATCGCCCTTCCACTCGTGCAGACCTTCATGGTAGTCATCGGCGCCATCTGCTTTATTGCTCTCGGCAATTTTGATCCGGTCGTCGCTCTTCAACAGACAGCCGGCGGGCTCGTGCTCGCGGTGCTTCTGCTTATGATCGTGCTCGCCCAGTGGTCCACCAACACCAGTGCAAACGTTATTCCCGCAGCGACGATTTTTTCCAACGTCGGCGGGCCGAAAATTCCCTTCTTTGTTGGTGTGTTTATGGCAGGCATTATCGGGACTGCCGCTCAGCCGTGGCTGATTTTCAGTGTGCTTGATACCGTCCTTCTTGTAGTAGGCGGCGTCCTCTCCGCCGTCGTCGGTATTTTAGTATCAGACTACTATGTTCTGCGAAAACGCCGGGTGAACGTGCCGGACCTTTACAAGCATACCGGCCAGTATCGTTACTTTAAAGGAATCAACGCAGCCGGCCTGATTTCCTGGGCCGTCGGAGGTGCCGTCGCTATCTTCTTCATCAACTTTTCCTTTATTGCCGGGTTTGTTACCGGCGGTGTCTGCTATTACTTCCTCGCCAAATACTGGTGGTTCAAAAAGTATAAGCAGGTGGAAATTGAAGATCCAAGCGACGATAAATACCTCGGCATCACCGTTGGAAGAGACTGGGAGGTCCACGCAGACGAAGCAGAAGAAGAAGCCAGACCAGAAGTTGCCAGCATGAAATAGGAGGGGAGCTGCTCATGAAAGAACACGATCACTTTTTAATCGAAAAAGATCAGATTGACGGACTGCTGGACGACGGTTTTTCCATTGGAGGTGTAACGGAAAACCTTGAAGGCACGTTCGTCCGCTTTACAAAGGAAGCGGAAACCTTTACTCTTCATCTCGAAAGTCCGGATGCCCGCAAGTACTTTGCCTTTTTGTTAAAGCAGCGGGTCGCCAGTGCTTCATCGGAAAGTTTATCTTAGCAGGATCAAAAAGAAGGAAGCCGCGGCTTCCTTCTTTACGTTATTCAACACTTCCGTATTTGTATTCATACGCATGGATGGCCAGTTCAATCGACAGCCGCTTCGGTGCTTCCAGGATGTCCTCCCCGAGCAGCTCCTGAATTTTATCCAGCCGATGATACAGCGTCTGACGGACGACAAACAGCCGCTTCGCTGTCGCCTGCTTTGATCCGAAGCATTCCAGATATACTTTTAATGTCTGCAGCAGCCGAACATTTTTTTGAGCATCGTATGAGATCACCTCACCAAGATAATCCTGAATATAATCCTCAAGATCTCCCTGCTCCTCCATGTAATGTACTGTCCGGAGAAGATGAAGGTTTTCATAAAATGGCATCGGCAGCCGGCCGATTTTCCGCTGAATCGCCATCGTTTCCTTCGCCGTCTCAAAGCTCCGCCATATTTGAGATGTTTGTTTTAAACACTTCCCGAACGCTGCAAAATCATACAGCTGTTTTTCTTCCTGTGCCTCTGTTTTCCGCAGCTGCTCAAACGCTTTATACATCCGTTTGGAAAATGATTCCTGTTTTGATTTGGCGGTATCAAGCAGCACGTACACCGGCCCCTGCGGCAGAACGGTGGACAAAAACAATATCTGTTTTTCCTCAAAGGCCGCTCTTGCCACCATCGCTTTTTGGACGTACCAGGCTTCAAGTGCTGACGAAGAGAGTGACAGATGCGACGTTTCCATCACACATACACAGGCCTCGGAGAACTCTTCGCGGCCGTAATGGCTGATCAGATGACGGCGCAGCTTTTCCTCATGGTGATCGCCGCTCAGCCATTCGTGGATCCACATCTCATCGCGGTACCGCTTGCGCTCCTCCATATAAGCTGTACGCATTACCTCCTGGGCCACTGCTGTCGCACACCGGTCCACGGCCAGTTCTTCAAACGACGTAAGCTCCCGGCCGTTTCCGCACACAACAATATCAGCAAAATACTGATCGAGTACCATGATCGGCTTGTGTAAAACAAATTCCCTGTCCTCTGTTTTGCTCTCAAGCCAACGGCGGACGAACTGCTGCTCGCGTGCCGCTGTTACTTCCGGAACGAATTCACTTTCCCCCTGCACCGGAAGATAAAATAAATCCAGCCCGGTCTGGGCGCGAAGCTCCTGCAGAAGGGCCCTCACCCCGCGTCCATGCAAAAGCATCTGGTTAAATGTCTGGGACAATATTTCCAAGTCCCGCATCAGCGTATACTGCCTATGAATAAAAAATGCATGCAGTTCCTGCGTAATGTCTACATAACGCACCTGCTCATGAAATAAAATCAGGGGGAAATCCCAGGCCTTTGCTGTTTGGACCATCGCTTCCGGCAGCCGGTTCGTATATGTACCCAGCTCGATACAAAGTCCTGCAGCACCGCTTTCAATCAGCTGATTTAAAAAAGACAGGGAGAGCCCCTCATCGTTATGCCAGCCCACCCCAGTCGTTAAAATCAATTCCCTTCCGTTCAGCAGCTGCTCTACCTCAGCTACTTCAATGACATGTACCCAGTCAACTGTGCGTTTTAAAGCCTCTTCGCTTCCAATAAACGTAATATTCTGAAATATTGGCCGCTGCAATATTTCTTTTAACGTAATCTGTTTGGCGGCAGTCGCTTCATATACTTGCTGCACAGCGATTCCTCCTGCTAAAAGTGTATTTTTTCTTTATTATAATTGTTTTGCTGACACTACAACGGCTTAGTGTGACATTTTGTTACACTGTTTCTTCTTTCCTTCATCGCCTGCCAGTACCGATTTAACAAATTGACCATACTTCGTAAACCTTTTTTGAAATAAAGTTGACAAATAACTGATTTCTTTTTATTCTTAGAAATCAGTGAGGTGAACATTGATGCGTATACAAAAAATTATTTATACGGCTTTATTTGCAGCAATCATGGCAGCTTTAGGCATTGTTCCGCCCATCCCGCTTCCATTCAGTCCGGTCCCAATCACCCTGCAGACCCTGGGTGTTATGCTGGCGGGCTCTCTGCTCGGCGCGAGATACGGCGGTCTCAGCATACTTTTGTTTGTCGTGCTCGTGATGATAGGCCTTCCTCTGCTCGCCGGCGGACGCGGCGGAGCCGGTGTATTATTCGGCGCAGGCGGCGGCTACATTCTGAGCTGGCCGGTCGGGGCATTTATTATTGGCTGGATCGCCCATTCTTTTAAAAAACCATCGGTTCCAAAGTATCTGTTTGCTAATATTATCGGCGGAATTCTCGTCATTTATGCCGGCGGTGTTACTTATTTATCGTTTTTAATAAACATACCGTGGACCACTGCCGCTATTCAGGCACTCGCTTTTCTGCCGGGAGATATTTTTAAAGCGGTCGTTGCCGGCTTTGTAGCAGTCCGGCTGAACAAGCAGCACAAAATCAGGCTATAGCACCGAAAGGGGGATTTCCATGATCGGCCAGTCTATCGCCCGGTACGCTGCTTCCCGTCCAGCGCAGACGGCGGTCGAATACTCGGATCGTTCGATCAGCTGGCAGGAGCTGCATGAATCCATTAACCTCCGGCGGAAACAGCTGCATGCAGCTGCCGGTCCGTTTTTTCAAAAGCAGATTGCTTTAGCGCTTCAGGATCCCCTCGAGCAGCTGTATATGTTCTTTGCGGTCGTGTCTGGAGGCGGCATTGCTGTTCCGGTGGATGAAACGCTGGACAACGATTCGATAGCTTCTTTTCTTTTCTCTTCCAGGCCCGCGCTTTTTATCGCAGACACTGACGCAGCCGGACTAGCGGTGCCTTCATTGACGCTTGCAGATATTATCGGAGCTGGGGCGCAGGCGTCTGTGCCTGCGGCATTCTGCGAGGAAACCGAGTTGTTTTACGGGGCCTGCACGTCAGGCTCCTCCGGAACACCAAAGGCATGTCTGCGAAGCCACCGTTCCTGGCTGAAAAGCTTTGAGGCGGATAAGCAGCTTTTTCCATTTCAGGAGAAGGAACGCGTCCTGATCACCGGAAGGCTGTCCCACTCCCTCTTTTTATACGGGGCCGTCCGCATGCTCGAATACGGCCACACCGTTATTCTGCCCGTAAGGCACTCACCACGGGTGTTTGCCCGGATGGTGGTTAAACAGCAGGTCACCGTATTGTACGCTGTGCCTACAACGCTCCGCTGGCTTCTCCGCCACTCTTCTTCCCCCTCTCCCTCGGTCAGACTAATCATTACGGGAGGAGAAAAATGGTTCCCTGCTGATAACCAAAAAATATTCGCCCGTTTTCCCACGGCTGCGCTGTATGAATTTTATGGCAGTGCGGAAACCAGCTTTATCAGCGCCCTGAACCACCGCGCAGAACAGGTCAGCCCATCCTGCACCGGCCGCCTGTTTCCCATGGTAGAAGCCGAGAGCTCACCAGATACCGGGGAATTAGTCGTAACAAGTCCATTTTTATTCAGCGGCTATGCTGAAGACGAGTCTTTATCCTACCCGCGGTCGGTTGCCACCGGAGATATTGGCTTTGTCGATGAGGAAGGCTTCCTTTATATTACCGGCCGCCGGAGCGGAAAAATTGTCAGCCGCGGACGCAATATTTATTCCGAAGAAATTGAACAGGTGCTCATGAGCCATCCCAATGTTGAACAGGCAGTTGTATTTGGCGTGCCTGATGCTTTCGAGGGGGAAAAGATTGCTGCGCTTTATACTGGAAACGTTATTGCACACGACTTGCATGTACATTGCCGCCAATGGCTGCCCGCTTATAAACTACCTGTATGCCTGCAGATAGACCTTCTGCCGGTTCTTGGCAACGGAAAAATCAACCGGCTGCGCGTACAGAAGTATTACGAAGCCTTATCAAAGGAGAACGGTAATGATGACTGAGCCTGTCTATATCATTGATGCCAAAAGAAGTCCTGTCCACCATGTGAACGGGACATTTTCAAAGCTGGAGCCGGAACAGCTGACGGCGCCGCTGTACAAGCACTTTCAGCGCCATCACGGGATAAACGACCGGGTACCGGCTGACGAAGTATTTATGGGAAATGCAGTTGGCCCGGGCGGTAACCTCGCCCGCCTCAGCCTGCTTGAAGCCGGATATGATACATCTGTGCCCGGTGTAACGGTGGACCGCCAGTGCGGCTCCGGACTTGAAGCTGTGCATCAGGGGTTCCGGCACCTGCAGGCCGGCGCGGCGGAGACCGTTCTTGCCGGCGGGGTTGAAAGCATAAGCCGGACCCCGCAACGCTCCTTTTTCGCCTCGGAAGCCTACCCGGTTTCCTCCACGCAGGAAAGAGCCCGCTTTTCTCCAAGGTTTATCGGAGATCCTGATATGGGAGAAGCTGCGGAAACGGTGGCGAAAGCCTACAGCATATCCCGGGCAGATCAGGACGCCTTTGCCGAACGCAGCTACAGGCTTTCGTGGGAGGAAGCAGCAAAACCGGATATTTCCCGGGAAATTGTTCCGGTGAGCACCATCCAGGCAGACGCTGAGCTTCGTTCTCCAGATAAAATGAACAAAATCATCCGCCGGGCACCCTCTGTTTTCCAGGAGCATGGGACTGTCACCGCCGCCAACTCCTCCCGGATCAGCGATGGAGCGGCACTCACACTGATGGCCAGTCAATCCTCCTGCCGGCAGCACGGGTTCGTGCCTGTTCTTGAAATCGTCGATGCCGTATCCGTTGGCGTTGATCCGACGATGCCAGGGGTTGGCCCGGTGCCTGCTGTACGCCGGCTGCTTGCACGGAACCGCTTGTCTGTACAGGACATTTTCGTGTGGGAATGCAATGAAGCATTCGCCTCTCAGGTGCTTGCTTCGGCCTATCAGCTCGGCATTCCGCCGGAGCGGCTGAATACAGCCGGCGGCGCCATCGCCCAGGGGCATCCGTACGGTGCTTCGGGAGCAATTCTTTTAGCAAGGCTGATGCGGCTGATGCAAAACGGTGACCTGCCACTCGGCGTAGCCACGATCGAAATCGGGGGCGGGCTCGGGCTCGCCAGCCTGTACCGGCTCCTGTAATAGAAACAGCCTGCGCTCATCAAAGGATGAATGCAGGCTATTCTTTACTGCAGCACGGATCGCAGCAGCGTATAAAGATTATTTTTAGCTTCAAAGCCGATGCCGGGAACCTCCGGCAGCTGCACATAGCCGTTTTTCACCGGATAGTCATCGGCAAATCCGCCGAATGGCTCAAAGACACCCGGATAGGATTCATTGCCGCCAAGACCGAGTCCGGCTGCAATATTGAGTGACATCTGATGCCCGCCGTGCGGAATGCACCTTCTTGACGACCATCCGTTTGCTTCCAGCATATCAAGCGTACGCATATATTCCACCAGACCGTAGCTGAGGGCACAGTCAAACTGCAGGTAATCCCGGTCCGGCCGCATACCGCCATAGCTGATTAAATTCCGTGCATCCTGCATGGAAAACAGGTTTTCGCCAGTGGCCATCGGATGGGAATAGTAGCGGCTCAATGTATTTTGCAGCGCGTAATCAAGCGGGTCACCCGCTTCCTCGTACCAAAACAGCCCGTATGGTTCGAGCGCTTTCGCATAGGCAATCGCTTCATCCAGATCAAAGCGCCCGTTTGCATCCACTGCAAGCTTTCCAGGATCGCCGGTCACCTCAATGACTGCTTCAATGCGCTGAATGTCCTCCTCAATCGATGATCCTCCTATTTTCATCTTCACCACCGAATAGCCGGAGTCCAAATACGTGCGCATCTCCTGCTGAAGGGCATCGAGTCCTTTCCCGGGCTGGTAATAACCCCCGGCAGCATATACAAACACACTGCTGTCTGCACTCCCCTCTCTATACCTCTCGGCAAGCAGCTGATACAGCGGCTTTTCCTCAATTTTTGCCACCGCGTCCCATATCGCCATATCAATGACCCCGACAGCCACAGAGCGTTCCCCGTGACCGCCGGGTTTTTCACCGGTCATCAATATGCTCCAAATTTTAAAGGGATCCAGATTGGCGCCGTCATCACTTGTAATCTCCTGTTTAGATGCTTCAAGCAGACGCGGGATAAACCGCTCGCGCAAAAGCCCGCTCGGTGCATACCGGCCGTTGGAATTAAACCCATAGCCTACAACCGGTTTGCCGTTTTTTATGACATCGGTTTTGACCGCGACGACAGAGACATTCATTTTACTGAAATCAATAAACGCGTTACGGATGTCCGATTTGATCGGCACCGCCTGCTCTTCTACCTGTACAATTTTCACCACGGATCCTCCTTAGTTGTTACGGAACGAGTCGGGTACGGTAGTCAAATCGATGCCCCAAAGCGCCGGCAGAACCAGGTAGACTAATGCCGTAATTAGTATTATCGCAAATATATTCAGGAAGAAACCGTTTTTCACCATGTCGATGATCCGTATTTTCCCACTCCCGAAAATAATGGCGTTTGGCGGTGTACCAACCGGCAGCATAAACGCACAGTTTGCAGCCATGGCACATGGCACCATCAGTGCGAACGGGTGAACCTGAATCGCAAGTGCCAAAGAGGCCACCAGCGGAATAATCATGGTGCCTGTCGCTGTGTTGGACGTAATTTCCGTTAAGAACAATACGAGCGCAGCAGACACAAGAATCACAAGAATGATATTTACGCCTTCAAGTATAGTTAAGCTGTTACCGATCCATTCGGCAAGGTCGGTGTTACTAAAGCCGGCTGCAATCGCGAGACCGCCCCCGAACAACAGCAGAATGCCCCACGGAATTTCTCGGGAATCTTTCCAGACGAGTACCCGCGGGTCCTCCTGTTCTTTTGTGGCAGGTACCAAAAACAACAGCACGGTGGCGATCATGGCAATTCCTCCGTCACTGAGACCAGTAATCCCAACCACATTTTCCCAGAAGAAGGAACGTGTAATCCACATCACAGCGGCAAATACGAATACGGCCATTACAATTTTTTCTTCGTATTTCATCGCACCGAGCTTTGTTCTCTCGGACTGAATCATGTCCCGGCCGCCCGGTATAGTGGAAAAGCCGACATTATATACAAAACGGGTCAGATAGAACCATACAATCAGTAAGAAGACAGCTACAATCGGCGCACCGAACATAATCCACTGGGCAAAGGAAATCTGCTGTCCGAACAGCTCCTCCGACTGCGCGGCCAGAATACTGAGTGGCGGCGTTCCGATCAGTGTACCGAGCCCGCCGACCGTTCCGGCGTAACCAACACCGAAAATAAGCGCCTTTTCAAATTTTTTCACTTCTTTTTCGGAATCCTTTTCTTCCTTGAGGGCTTCCGATACCTGATACGTAATCGCAAGCGCAATTGGTAGCATCATCATGGTTGACGCTGTATTGGAGACCCACATGGATAAAAAGCCTGTGGCAACCATAAAGCCGAGGATAATCCGGTTCGTGCTTGTCCCGATAACCGCGATAATAAACAGCGCGATCCTCTTATGTAGGTTCCATTTTTCCATCGCATAGGCAATAAAGAAACCACCTAAGAACAAGAAGATAATATCGTTACCGTAGGAAGAAACGACCGTGTCGCCGTCCAGTGCCCCGGTAATAGGCAGAAGGACAATCGGCAAAAGCGAGGTCGCCGGAATTGGGATAGCTTCTGTAATCCACCAGGTGGCGATCCAAAGCGTGGTGGCAAGGACTGCTTTTCCTTCATAGCTGAGCCCCGAAGGATCCAAAAATAGCATGGTAATGAGAAATAATAATGGCCCTAAAATAAGTCCTACGAGCTGGGGACGTTTGTAGGCTGGGTCCTGCCCGCCACTGTCTCCTCCATTGTTTCCTCCCCCGTTGTCTCCGCCACGATTGGTCTTGCGTCCTGCAGTAGAAGGATCCTGGATCTCTTCTTCCGTATGACGCGTTGGTGACCGGTCCGTCTGGAACACATTCAGTAGTTTTTTGGTCTGCCTGTGGGAATTCCACAATGATTTCCAGCCGGAAGCAACCGTATTCTTCATCCTTCTCACCTCTTTTTTCAGATTATTGAAAGCGCTTGCTGATTAATATAATAGAGTTTTGATTCCTTGTATACATTTTGTAAGTGAGCACATACTTTTGTAAACAAAATAACCAAAACTTTCAGCCTTTTTCCTTACTTTTCCATCCAGTCTTTAAGTATTTCCACCTGCTCCGGAGGCATCGTGTACTGCTGCAGCGGCCTGCCGCTTCCCGCATAGTTCATCGTTATTTTAAGCACCCCTTCTCCCTCCAGAAAAGCGAGGTACTTCCGTACGGACACTCTCGATATGCCCGTGCTTTCTGCGAGCCCCTGCGTCGTAAAGGTACTTCCCGCATGCTGCAGAATTTCTTCGCCGACAATCCGGAAGGTTTCTGTCGTAAGACCCTTGGGCAGCTCGTGCTCCTCCTGTGTGCCCTTGTTGGCTAAAAACAGCTGATCCACATCCTCCTGACCCCATTCCTTTTTCGTCCCGGACGCCTTCTGCCATTCTTTGACATTGATTAACGCTTCCCGGAAACGCTCAAAATGAAACGGTTTAATCAGGTAATCTGTACAGCCAAGCCGTTTGGCCCGCTGCAGAGACGAGGTGTCGTTCGCCGACGTAATCGCAATCACGTCCACCGGGATCTGTTCTCTTCGCAGCTCCTCTAAAAGATCAAGGCCGTTTTCTTTATTTAAATATACGTCCAAAAGCACAATATCGACCGCTTCTGCATGAAGCATTTCTTTTGCCCTCGTCAGGTTTTCCGCATGCCCCGCTACGTCAAACCCGGGAACACGTTCGACATACATGCGGTTAAATTTAGCTACCATTGGGTCATCTTCGACCATTAATACTCTCATTTCAGTTCTCCTTCTTTATTGGTATCTGCACGTCAAAGGCCGTTCCTTCCCCTGGCTGGGAATCGATGAACACGTCTGCCTGCAGCGTCTCAAGCGATCGCTTCGTATTGTACATGCCAAAGCCCCGGCCCTCGCCCTTCGTCGAGTACCCCCGTTCAAACAGTTCTGCTTGGGTCTTCTCATCCATCCCCCGCCCATTATCTTCGATTTGAAAGCCGAGATAGCTATTTTCTACGTAAATATGCATAAACAAATGAGGGGACGGCGTTTGCTTCATCGCGTCACGGGCATTGTCGATCAGATTGCCGATAATTGTGATCATATGGTCGGTCCATTCAGGATCAGCCATCGCCGGCCACATCCCGCTTCCCGAGAGCTCCACTTCAATACCGTTTTCCTGCAGGTTGGATATTTTATTCATTAAATAGCCGGCAAGCACCGGATCCTTCACATAAGCGGTCACCCATCCGACCTCCTGGCGGTAGTTGCTTGAAATGCTCATCACATAGTCATCGAGCTCTTCATATGATTCTGTCTGAATCATGGCCGAAATGACGTGAAGCTTGTTCATAAACTCGTGGGACTGGGCCCTGAGCGTTTCCGCGTAGGTTCTGGCGCCGGACAGCTGCTCGACGAGCCGCGTCAGCTCATCTTTTTTGCGAAAGGTTGCCACAGCACCGAGCAGGGTTGTGTTTGAAACGACCGGCATGCAGCTCACGATAATTTCTACGTCGTTCAGCTGCTGGATCTGGTCGAGTTCCTGCTCTTTTGTCTGCAGCACTCTTTTCAGAAGGGAATCAGCAAAGAAATGAGATATATCCTTTCCCATCGGATCTTCTTCGGCGCCGGCTTCCGCGAACAGCTCCCTGGTCGCATCGTTGGCCAGAATTACTGTGCCGCTGCTGTTGACGGCAAGCACGCCTTCCCGTACAGAGGACATAATTGCCTCCCGCTGTTCAAGCACCTGCGATATTTCAAGCGGCTCGAGGCCGTGCATCGTTTTTTTGATCCGGCGGGCCAGCCAGAAGGCGCCAATTACGCCGGCGGCCAGACCGATACCACTGCCGAGCACCAGAGTTTTCTGGTCTGCCCAGATATCCTCCTGAATGCTGTCGGTCAGAATGCCCACGGAGGTGACGCCGATCTGCTCCCCTCCGGCCATCACCGGTACAAACGCCCGCATGGAAACACCGAGCGTTCCTTCAGCCGTGGATACATACGTACGGCCGTTCAAGGCCTCTGTCTCGTCTCCCCCGGCGAATCTCTTTCCGATCCGGTCCTCGCGCGGATGCGTATACCTCACGCTGTTCATATCCATAACGACAATGTATTCCATATTCGTTGCTTCCTGTACTTCTTTTGTATATTCCTGCAGGCTGCCTCCCTGGCCGCCTGCCTGCAGCGCTTGTGCTGCTTCCGGTGAACGGCTGACAGCCTGGGCAATATTCAGTGCTTTTTCTGCCTGCTGATCCCGGACATCGTCAGCTGTATCCACGGCAACGATAATGCCGGTAATGCAAAGCGCAATCAGCATCACTGCAGAAATTAACAAGGTAATCCATGTTACGAGCTTTAACGGTTTAGTTCGCTTTTTCCCCACCATATCCCCCATCACTGCTGCAAATACTTATGTTTAGTAACATGTTTATTATGCAGGGAGCTGTCCGTTTTTTCAAACGAAGGTGACAGGGGCTCTGGCGTTTATTTTGGCTGGCAGGTCGGGCAGTAGTAGCATCGTCTTGAACCGGCAGTGAAGCGGATAATTTCCGTGCCGTCCACCCGGCAGGGCTCGCCGCCGCGGTTAAACACCCAGTGCCGGTACTCGCTGTAAGTTTTCCCCTCTGCCCTTGCACGCTCGACGACTGACTCATCCGTTGTTATTCCTTTTTGTTTATAGGAACGCTCCATCAATACAAGCAGTACTTCAGCCATCTGCCGGACCTGTCCGTTATCCAGATCAGCGGGCCGTTGATCCGGATAAACGCCGGCAGCAAACAGTATTTCGCTGCGAAGGTAATTACCGATGCCCCCAATAAAATGCTGATCAAGCAAAAGTGATGTCAGGCGCCGGTTCCGGAACTTTTTATCCAGGGCGCGCTCCACAATCATATCCACTGTTACTTTCTCGCTGAGCGGATCCGGACCAACCTTGGAGACAAATGGGTGGTCCCAGATTTCTTCAGTCGGCATAATCTCCACATCCGAGGCGTTGTACAGCAGGGCGGATTTCTTTTCATTATGCAGGGCCAGACGGAGCTTGCGGTTTGTCTTCGGGTACGTGTAGCTGTTTTTAACATACCATCTTCCGTAAAGCTGATTATGGGAATAGATGGTATAGCCGCTATTCAAATGAATGAGCATCGCCTTGCCTTTTGTAGCCACCTCATTGACCTCTGAGCCCGAAAGCAGATTTTCGTAAGTCTTTAATCGCTCAAATGCCGTGTATATCTCGCTGATCGGCCCTTTTTGCAGGGCTTTTTCCACTTTATCGGCTTCCCGCCGTATTTCTGGTCCTTCAGGCATGTCGCTGTTCGCTCCTTATTCCTTGTTATCTTTCCGACCCATGCGTGACATCGTCTGTCCCCGCGAGACCGTTTGAACCTCCAGTTCGTCTTCGCCGGCCTGCTCCGGCTTCTTTCCATTTGTATGCAAAGCTGCAATCTGACGCAGACCAGCCTGGATCATCGTCAAAATCAAATACCAGGCCACAGCGATCAAAATCAGCTGCACGAAACGGCTGTCAGGAAACAATGCAATCGGCATATCCCATACTGCATGAAGCAGCACTGGAATAATAAAGATTTTCAAAAACTGCCGGTCCGTCAAATGCTTTTTCCGCAGCGGCCCGCCGCGCTTTACGAGCAGTAAAGCAGCACCTATGATGGCGCCCCATACAACGTGCCCGCCAATCGACAGCCAGCCGCGTTCGAAAATAACGTCGATCATTACGCCGGTTCCATACTGCAGACCGAAATTAAGCGCATAGCCGGCGGACTCAAAGGCAGCGAAGCCTGCGCCGACAGCAGCACCGATCAAGAGCCCGTTCAGAATATACTTCACCTGCGTTTTCTTTATTAAGTACGCAATAATAATCAGCTTTCCCACTTCTTCGACAACACCAATAACGATAGCGCTGAAGAACCCGATTTCACCGATGGGGATAAAGGAATACAAAATCAGCGTGACAAAAATTGATGCCACCCCGCCGACGAAAAACATCTGCAGCACGCGAAGCATACTGATATTTCTCGGGGCATTCAGTTCATAAAAAAACACCACAAGTGCAAACGGCGCAGCAAATGAACCGATGGCGATCATGCCGGGGATTGTCAGCACATTGCCGAAAAACAGCGTGCACCCGTATAAAATTAAATATGTTATCACAAGCACCAGAAGCACGCGCGAAAACAGCCATGGCTTGGGCCATGAAAGCGGAATCTCCTGCTCGTTTGGCGTAGTAAGAGATGTGCCGGAAATAAACACCAGCTCTGCTTCATCCCTCGTGTGACGCTTGAACACGTCAGAAAACAGATTTTTTAAATGAAAATCTGCTGACCCTTCCTCACCGACATATTGGTTAATCCGGGTCGAAGCACGGATAAAGGCACTTCTCGCCTGATCACCCGGATGCTCCTCTTCTATAAGCGCTTCGGCAAGGACGGTGCGGCTGAGCGAGAGCCAGCGCCCCCCGGTGGCTTCCGACCACACCAGTGTTTTAGCACCAATTTGCTTTTCATCGATTAACGCCCGCATCTGTGCACTCGACAGCGGACCATGCTCTTTTTCGTTCTGTCTGTAGTACCAGTAATCCATAGACTCTACCCCCCTGCTTCTCCAACTACTTTCATTTTACCCGAATGGCCGGAATCATAAGCCACCGCCTTCTCATAATACAAAAACCAGCCTGTTTTTTCCCAGGACTGGTTTCTCTTTAATTCACTTTAACAGACAGCGACTCCGGCAGCGCGTACCGGTACATATACACCGGATCCCCGTAACGATCCAGGATGTCCAGAAGCTCTGCCGGGGTCTCCGCGTATATCGCCGGGTAATTCCACTCGTCCTTTGCCTCCTCCACGTTAAAGGCCAGCTGCTCTTTATCGGTAAAAAATTGAGCATCAATGCCGGGCTTATTGCCCCTTGCGTCCAGCCGCACCCATCTGTCTTCCCCATTAAGATAGACGGCATTTAATGCGTGGATACAATAGCCGCCTGCCGGTTCCACGAAGAGCGTTAACCGCTGGTAGCAGAAGCCGCAGGGTATCCCTTCCGAGCGGAGAAGTGCCGCCAGAAGGTGCGATTTGGCCCAGCAGATCCCCTCGCGGTATTTCAGCACCTCAGAGGCTCTCCGGGTGACCGTCTCTCCCTGAATATCCCACGAGTGACTGACTTCATCACGCACAAATATATAGGCGGATTCTATTTTTTCTTTCTCATTCATTTCTGGAAAAAACAATTCCGTCGCTTTCTGCTGAATGCTCTCCGCTTCATAATTAACATCATAGGTTGCCTGTAAATATTTTTTCATACACTACTCCTCTCTATATTGTATAATTATACTAAAAAAAGCATTTAAATACAAAAAGAACAGGCGAGTGCCTGTTCTTTTTACACGTATTACGACTCCTTTATCCATTGAGGGACCGGTTTTTCTCCTCCCGTTCCTTCCTCGCTGAAGCTCTGATTCATCCCTTCCTGCACGTAAGGTTCGTGCTTTGCAATCCAGAATTTCATTAATACAGCATAAAGCAAAAGCGCTGGCACTCCGCCGATAAACCAGGACCCATCGATATTAATAAAGGAAACGGCAGTACCCACGGCAATGGAAATAATAGCGGCCGGATTCCATCCTTTAAAAGCCTGAAACAGCTTATTCTGTTCATACAGCGCTGCCACGTTGTAGTTGCGTTTATGCACAAAGAAGAAGTCTGCAATCATCACGCCGAAAACCGGCCCTAAAAAGGCGGAGACAATCGCAATAAAGGTGGTGAAATAAGCAGCGTTCATCAGCCACCACGGGCATGTGAACGTAGCGAGTATGCCGATAATAATACATGACTTTGCCCACGAAATTTTGAACAGGTCCATCGCCACGAGCGCCGGGGGCATGATATTGGCCATTAAGTTCGTGGTCACCTGGGCAATCGCGATAAAAACCAAAACAATAATGCTTGCGACAGTGGAAGGAATATACCCGGAAATCACATCAATCGGATTCCAGATGCCAACCGCGGCCGCCCCGAGCATCCCGATAAAGGGAAGCAGAATGCTTGGCGGCACCATGCCGATAAGATGGGCATTAATATAGGTGGAGGTCCTTGTCTTTTTCGGTAAGTACCTTGTGTAGTCCGAGACGTTGATCAAAAGAGCCGCAAACTGTCCCACCAGGACGGTCATTGCCAGCCAGAGCGGAATCCCCCAGGAGCCGTCCACGTTTGCGGCTGCCTGCACTTCAAATCCAAACGTCGTTAAAAACAGGAAAATTAAGTAGATGATACCGCCCATTATAATTACAGAGCCGACAATTTCGACCCATTTGATAGATTCAATGCCTTTAGCTGAAAGAAAAATCTGCAGGGCCTGAAAGCCGAAAAACCATACCCATACGTTTTCAAAGCCTATAAAGCCCGAGGCAATCTGATTCAACGCCTGCGCCCCGAGCCACGTCTGGATCCCGAACCAGAACAAAGCCGGAATGCTGCGTAAAAGGGCAGGAATTCTTGACCCGATCGGGCCGAAGGACGAACGAAGCTGGACCACCATCGGAATTCCGTGCTTCCATCCTACATATCCATTTAATGAAAACAACAGAGCAGCCATAATATTTGCGAGAAGCAGGGCCGCGCCCGCCTGGTAAAGATTCAGATCGCCAAACGGCGGAATCAGGCTTGAACCAAGCATAAAGGTACCGATCATGATCGTATCGCCCCACCACATCGCCACGTAAGCTTTCGGGCCGAGGATTCTTTCTTTTTCATTAGTGATTGGTCTTAGATCCTGCCGTGCCTGCATGATATTTCCCTCCTAAATAAAAAAACGAACAATTCACGATTACATAATTAATTCATTCGTTTTATGATTAATTTTATTTTATCGGAGAAGCACGCACCGGATCATTGTTTATCATCACACAAATTTATTATGTTCTCTGTGCATTATTGCTAAAAACGGCTGATTTATTTCTTTCGAAATGTATATTTTCTTACATTGGAATAATTTAGTCATTTGGTTTGATTTTTGGAAACGTTATCATTATACTGTAGGTATATCTTCTTACTTCACTACCGAACGTATTTTAATACTATTAGGAGGGTTTCGATGCTGGAGGGTAAAACAGCTTTAATCACAGGTGGCGCCGGCGGTATTGGCAAAGAGACAGCTCAGCTGTTTCTCGATAACGGAGCGGACGTTGTTCTTGTGGATGTGAATGAAGAAGCTTTAACGAACGCTAAAAATGATTTAACGAGCGGGGAAAAGACAATTACTGTTATCCAGGCAGACGTAACAAAGGTAGAGGACGTCGAAAATTATGTTAAACAAGCAGCAGAGACCTTCGGAAAAATAGACATTTTCTTTAATAATGCAGGTATTAACGGCCCTGTCACTCCTATCAGGGATCTGGATAAGGAACAATTTGACTTAATCATGAATATAAATACGACTGGCATTTTCCTTGGGCTGAAGCATATGATCCGGCAAATGGAAAAACAGCAATACGGGGTGATCATCAATACCGCTTCCAACGCTGCCTATATCGGGTCAGCGGGAATGGCTGGATATATTGCCTCCAAGCATGCTGTGGCCGGCCTGACGAAAACGGCCGCTTTGGAAGCCGCTTCAGCCAATATCCGGGTAAACGCTGTAGCACCGGCTGCCATTGACACACAAATGCTTACCAGTATTCAGCGCAACCTTTCGCCGGACGATCCGGAACAGGCGGCAGCGGCAATTCGCGAAGGAATACCGGCTGAACGCTTTGGCACTCCAAAAGAAGTCGCGGAAGTCGTACTTTTTCTCGCTTCCGACCGGGCCTCCTTCGTTACCGGTTCCTTGTATAACGTTGACGGAGGCATGCAGGCCGATTAATTTGCCCTCTCTGTATAACCTCCTCCTTCATGCGCGTTCGCTCTCACTCGTGATACAATCAAACGAGCGAACAGGGTCTTCCGACGGCCTGCATGAAGGAGGTTCTTTTTTTGAAATTAATTATTGGTATAACCGGCGCAACGGGCGCCATTTTTGGCATCCGCCTGCTCGAAATATTAAAATCCACCGACATCGAAACCCATCTGATTTTATCCTCCTGGGCAAAGGCTACGATTCCGCTTGAAACAGCGTACACCGTGGCCCAGGTGGAGGCGCTGGCCGACGTTTCGTATTCCTCGAAGGATCAGGCCGCCCGCATATCCAGTGGCTCCTTTCGTACCGAGGGCATGATTATCGCTCCGTGCAGCATGAAAACGACCGCCTCTATCCGTCACGGCTTTGCGGACAATCTTATTGCCCGCGCGGCGGATGTCGTTTTAAAAGAGCGCAAGCACCTGCTGCTGATGACACGGGAAACGCCTCTTAACACCATTCACCTGGAAAACATGCTCGCCCTTTCCAGACTCGGTGTAACTATTGCTCCGCCGATGCCTGCCTTTTACAATCAGCCGGCAGATATCAATGAACTGGTCGACCATATTGCCTACCGCACGCTCGACCAGTTCGGCATTCATATGGAAGAAGCTGATCGATGGGAAGGCATCCCATCTTCGAAACCCAAATAAAAGCGGACGCCCGGTCAAAAGGCGTCCGCTTTTATTTCTGAATTCGATTCTCTTAAGATACTATCAGGCGAGCCAGTCGCCCTTCATAACGGTCACTGCCCGCCCGCCGATATGACAGCGGCTGCGGTGCATTTCCACCTCCACAATCCCTTCCCGTTTACTGGCCTGTTTGGCCGTGAAGCTCTGCTTTGCCATCCGTTTTGCCCAATACGGGCCGAGGGCACAGTGCGCCGAGCCCGTCACCGGGTCCTCCTCCACACCAATGGCTGGAAAGAAGCAGCGTGACACAAAGTCGATTCCTTCCTCTTCCGATAAAGATGTAACTATGCATCCGCGTGTTGTATGCTCCGCTAATGCTTCCATATCCGGTACGATATTTCGAAGCGCCGCCTCGGAGTCGACCTCTACAACAACATCCATCCGATTCTGCTCCACGGCAGGCGCCTTTATCCCAAGAGCCTGCAGAAGCCCTTCATTTAAAGGCGCAGGCTCGGGCGGCTCTGACGGAAAATCAAGCCAGATGGATCCTTCTTTTAGAAAGGCAGCCAAAGGCCCGCTCGCGCTTTGAAACGTAATCGTCTGCGTTTTGGCCACTTCCTTCTCTTCCCACAGCACGTGTGCGGAGGCAAGTGTCGCATGACCGCATAAATCCACTTCAGCGGAAGGGGTAAACCAGCGTATGCCGTATTCGCCTTCTTCCTTTTTGAACAAAAAAGCCGTTTCGGAAAGATTCATTTCTGCAGCTGTCTGCTGCATCCACGCCTCGGACTTCTGCTCCGTTCCCTCCAGCAGGCACACGCCTGCCGGATTACCGTAAAAAGCCTCATTCGTAAAAGCGTCCACCGTATATATCTTCATGTTTTTTCTCCTTATCACTATTATTCTGCCTGCATTGTAGCACAGGTTGAAAAAAAGGGCATCGAACTCCTCTGAGTCCGTGCCCTTTACGTGAATTATGCCTGCTTTGCTTTATTATTTTTTACTGCGGTCAAAATGAACGGAACACTGATCGATAAAATAATCATAATAATCAACACGATACTGATCGGCGAAGAAAAGAACACCGAAGGACTGCCATCGGACACAATTAAACTCTTACGGAAATTCTGCTCCATATCGTGTCCGACAATCAACGCCAGAATTAAAGGAGCGATCGGGAAGCGCAGCAGTTTAAAGGCCAGTCCGAGCACGCCAAATGCCAGTAGGATGTAAAAATCGATCGTGCTGTAGCTGAGTGTATAGGCACCGACAAAGCCAAGCATCAGTATCAATGGATACAGAATATGGGACGGCGTATCAAGCACTTTAATTAATAGGCCGACTAAAAGGATGTTAATCACTACCAGAAACAGATTTCCGATAAACATACTGTTGATCAGTGTCCAAATAGTTGTTGGTTCACTTTCAAACAACAGCGGGCCGGGCTGGATGCCAAGCATAACCAATGCCCCCAGTAATACAGCTGTCGTTCCGGATCCGGGTATGCCCATGCTTAACAGCGGGATCAACGCCCCTACAGAAGCGCTGTTGTTTGCTGATTCAGGAGCAGCTACTCCTTCAGCCGTTCCCTGGCCGAATCTTTCCGGAGTCTTAGATAACTGCCGCTCCGTAGTATAGCCAAGCATCGAAGCGATAGATCCGCCAGCGCCAGGCAGTACTCCAATTAAAAAACCGAGCGGAGCACTTCGAATGATTGGCATTCTGGAGGCCTTCCACTGTTCTTTGGTAAACCACAGGCTTTCCACCTTGTTTTTCTTTTCCGGCGGCCGGTTAATAGCAATAAAATTATACAATACTTCCCCGACAGCATAGATGCCAATGATAACGATAAGAAAATCAATGCCCTCGGTCAGCTGCGGCAGTCCCATTGTAAAACGGTACACACTGCTTTGTGCGTCCACCCCGATCGTAATCAGCACTAAGCCGAACAGCATAGAAATAAACCCCTTCAGCATATCCCCCCGGGAGAGGGACACAATCGCTGAAAGCGTAAAAAGCATCAGCAGAAAGTATTCGGCCGGGCCAAAGCGTATGGCGAAATCAGCCAACGGCCCGGCAAGGAAAGTAAAGCCTACGACCGCTACTGTTCCTCCAACCAGGGAAGCTATTGTAGCTATCGCTAAGGCCTGGCCGGCCTGGCCGTTTTTGGCCATCGGATATCCATCAAACGAGGCAGCAATCGCTGATGCATCCCCAGGTGTATTTAAAAGAATAGAGCTTCTCGAGCCCCCATACATAGCTCCGTAATAAATGGCAATTAATAAAATCATCGCACTGATCGGTTCCATGCCGAAAGTAACCGGGATCAATACCGCTACGCCTGTAGCCGGCCCCAGTCCAGGAAGCATCCCCACAATCGTACCCAGCAGTCCTCCTAAAAAGACAAAAAGTAAATTAAGGGGGGTTATTGCATTCATTAAACCGTCTATAAAATATCCGTAATCCATTTTTCTTCCCCCTGTTCGTTATGGCAGACTGATATTCAGCATTTCCGCAAAAATGTACCAGGACATAAAAGTGAAAATAAGTGTTGTAAGTATATTGATGAGCCATCTGGATTTACCGTTAATAATGAACATAAGTACTCCCAAATACAGCAGAGTGGCAATAATGTAGCCGGCAAAGTCAAATATAAGCGCATAAACCACTCCGAAAACAAGCGTTCCCACGATAATATAAGGAGTACGGCCCTGAGCAATTGCCTGTATATCTTCGTCTTCCTTGTGCTCCTGATGACGCTCCTTGTAGGAGCGAATGAAATAAAAGACGCTCAAAACGAGAAGCAGCACGGAGGCTCCCATTGGAAAATAATGCGGCCCGAAAGCATTTCCAAGCTGGGCCTGAGCTAAATTTAATGTCGCAATGATAAAAACTACTGCCGTTAGTATAAACACCGCCGGCAGCGATAATTTAACCGCTGTCATGCAAAGCACCTCTTTCTATTCAGTCAAACCAGCGTTCGTCAGAAGCTCTTCATACGTTTGCTCCTGTTCGTCCATGAATTGTTCTGTCTCTTCTGCGTCCATGTAATAATCATCCCACTGGTTGTTTTCAAGGATGGTCTTCCATTCCTCTGTTTCAACCATCTGCTGCAGGCGTTCGTCCCAATAAGCAATCTCTTCCTCTGTCATATCAGGAGGACCCATAACCCCGCGCCAATGGGGGAAGACCAGATCTACACCCTGCTCCTTGAATGTCGGCACCTCCGGCAGTTCATCCAGGCGTTCCTCCGAAGAGACTCCCACAATATCCAGCCGGTCGGCTTTATACTGTTCACTTGCTTCCGAGACTGACATCGTCGCAACATCAATGTGACCACCCAGCAGAGCTGTAACTACTTCGCCACCGCTCTCGTAAACTAGAAAATCCAGCTTTGACGGGTCTATACCATATTCCTGGGCAGCCTGTATAAATGAAAGATGGTCATCGTTGCCAAGCCCGGGCGCCACTCCTATTTTTAATGATTCCGGATCCTTTTTCAGCTGCTCCATCACGGACTCTAAATCTTGATAGTCCGAGTCTGGTCCAACCGCGATGGACTGCCATTCTGTAGCTAAAATCGCCAGTGGTGTGAAATCTTCATGGGATAATTCACTTAGCCCTAACGCATTATTGGTGAATAAAAGGCTCGAGTTTACAGCCAGCGTGTTGCTGTCTCTGTTTTTTAAATACTGAAAACCCACTTCGCCTCCGCCTCCGGGTTTATTCACTACATTAATGTCGGATTCCACCAGATCATTATTATTCAGGGCTCTCTGCATTGACCGGGCCGTCAGATCCCAGCCGCCTCCAGGCGTAGCCGGAGCCACAAATTCAATTAAGTCCGGCGGATAATCACTTTCTTCACCCTGGGACTGCTCTGCGGAACAGCCGCTGATAAAAGCAATGGATAATAACAACAGCACTAATTTTTTCAATGATTCCCCTCCTCACGCTTTTCGTTATACTATCAACAATCTTATAGATTTTTCTGTAAATTGTAATCGTTTTCAAAATTACTCATTTTTAATTCTTTTGGTGCTTTTTGTTCATTTTGTGCACAAAAAAAGAGCTCGGAAAGGAACTCTTTTAAATTTCATAATAATGTCGCTCCGGCCGGCCTACAATGCCGTACTCCAGCCGGGCTTCTGCTTCTCCTTCAGAGATCATAAATTCTAAATATCTTCTCGCCGTGGTTCTGGAAGCACCTATTTTATTCGCCGCCTGCTCCGCAGTAAGTCCTCCGTGAGCCTCGCGTAAAACCTTTTCTACACTTTCAAGGGTCAAGTAGTCAATACCGGTCGGAAGCTTTCGTTTATCTGCAGCAGGCTTCGATTCAACCGGCTGGGACAGATAATCATCAATGAATTGCTGGTTCACATTTTGCACAGCATCCATGGAGTCTCTTTTCGATAAATAATCCTTTATTGTCTGTTCAAATTTTTCAATGGTCACCGGCTTAATCAGATAGTTAACAATACCGCCGCGCAGCGACTTCTCCAGGTATTCCCGGTCCGTGGCTGCCGTAATAATAATAATGTCTGTGCCGGGATAAAAGTGACGAAGGTCCTCAAGTAAATGTATTCCCATACTGTCCGGAAGATATATATCAAGCAGCAGCACGTCAGCTTGTCTTTCCTTGAGCAGCTCCCACATTTCCTTCGCATTCAGAGCGTGACCCGCGGATTCTATACCATTAATATTTTCCAGGTACTTCTCGTGCAGCATGCCTATCCGGTAATCATCCTCCACGATTAACGCCTTACGCATCACGTACCCCCTCCTTATTTCTTTCTTTGGGAATAAACACACTTACAACAGTTCCCTCCTCCGGGTTTGAATATACTTCAATCATTCCGCCCAGCTCGTCGACTTCATTTTTAACGTTTGCCATGCCATAGCCACGGCCCTCTCCCTTCGAAGAAGCACCCTGCTGGAAAAGGTCTGTTTGAAGATCCTCCGGCATCCCAGGCCCATTATCTCTTATCTCCATGACAATGTCATTGCCAATATCCGTTACAAAAAAGCTTACTTCCCGTTTCTTTTGGCCATTCACTGCTTCAATTGCATTATCGATTAAATTCCCGGCAATAATAATTAATGATGTTAAAGTCACATGCTTTGGCATACTGGATAGAAAAGATTCTGAATCAATAATAAAATTGGTTTTTTTCTCTGAAGCGGCGGCGGCTTTTCCGAGGAGCACAGCCTGAAGCTTTTCATCACGGATTTGGTCTACCACCTTCTTCGTATGCTTTTGCTGAGCGTTGGATTCATCCATCAGCATCTGTTCTGCCTCTGTATAATAACCGAGCTGCAAAAGACCCATTAACGCGTAAAGCTTATTCGTGAACTCATGGGACTGGGCCCGCAGATCATCAGAATATTTTTTTACATCAGAGAATGCTTCTATCATCTGCTTCATCTCCGTTTTGTCCCGGAACGTGAATACCCTTCCCACCCTCTGTCCATATTGGGCTATTGGACTTTCATTTACAATTAAGGTTTTTGAAGCCGTTATTATTTCTTCGTTTCGAATCACTGAGCTGTCCTTTAGCATCTTCCTTTCCCGGGAAGAGGGCAATACTTCTTCAATCAGCAGTCCTTCGCGGTTTCGGGGAAGCTGCAGAAGCTCCTCCGCAGCTTTATTAACCATCGTCACCCGATCATCATTATCCACCGCAATAATCCCTTCATGCACAGAGCCAATAATAGCCGCCCGGTCCCGGTACAGATCAGCAATCTGATAAGGCTCCAGTCCCAGCGTATCCGAGCGGATACTTCTGGAGAGCCATACGGTACAAACAGCTCCGATCAGCAGAACAATTAGTGAAATGGCAGCTGTCCGGCCCGTCTGCTTCCACACATCTGCCCTGATGGCAGCTTTGGAATATTCAACAACAGCCGCTCCTTCCACAGAGGTATAATCGCCGTAGTCTATTGAAACAGGCGCATGACTCCGGATGACTTCTTCATTATCTGTGCTGCCCTCTCTCACATAGCTTCCGCCGAATACTAAAGCTGTATACGCATCCCCCGAATCAGGATCAAGCTCTCTGCCATCCCCTGCAATTACCTCGCTGTTTCGATCAATTATGTATACCTGGTCTGCGTTCACCTGCATGCGTATCTGTTCACTAATCACATCTGCTTCCTGCTTTTCCCCATTCTCAAAAGCATCTTCCACTGCCGGGAACCCTGCCACGGATCGACTGGTCTGCAGGGCAAGCTGCCTGGCATCGTTGGTTTCCTGACGGAATTCATTCCAGGCGTAAACACTGTTTGCCAGAACAATCACCAGCAGCAAAAGCAGAAATACCAGGAATCCAATTTTTGTCTGCAACTTGTATTTTTTGCGATTCAATTTGGCCCTCCTTTCCGTCTGCAATTATTTTTTCCAAATGTGAAGTATCTTTTATCCTATCATAGAAAAACATGTATTTAGGAAACAAGGATTAATTATCCATTTGATAGGGAATGGGGTATGACACATACTTCCTGCCCCGGTAGTTGTGACTATAAGCAGAAAGGAGAGAAACTAATAGATGAAATGGAACTGGAAAAAAAATACTTCTCTGCCTTTTCAGGATGTTTTCGGCCCAATTGAATCGACAATCACTCACGTCACTTATGATTCCCGGAAAATCCAGGAAAATGGCTGCTTTGTCTCGATACCGGGCAAAAATATCGATGGGCATACGTTTATTCCGGATGCTGTCCGTAACGGAGCGTCCACCATCGTAGGAAGCGACCGTGATACACTGAGCCACTATGCTGCCTCATTTCCGGCCGTCACATTCGTTCTCGTGGAGGACAGCAAAACGGCGATGGCTGACTACGCAGCACATCTGCACCACCACATTCACAAAAAAATGAACCTCTTCGGCGTAACGGGTACCAACGGAAAAACTACCGTTACGGCTTATATACGGTCAATGCTGAACAATTTAGGAGAGCCTGCGGGCATTATAGGAACAGCTGGAGTATGGTCTAAAAACAACAAGCACCCGTTTAAGCCCACCACCCCTACTACGCCGGAAGCGGCAGACCTTCATGATATTTTCGCCTCCTTTTATGAAGAAGGCACGCGTACAGTAGCGATGGAGGCGACTTCTATTGCCATCGATTTAAAACGGCTGCACGGCCTCGAATTCGAGGTGGGCGTGCATACCAATCTCGTGTCCGAGCATATGGAGTTTCACGGCACGATGGAGAACTATAAACGGGCAAAATTAAAATTATTTCAGCAATCGCGCCAGGCCGTGGTGAACCTAGATGATGACGGCATGGCCGAGGACATTTTAAACATGTTCGACGGCCCGGTCTGGACATACGGTATCCGGCGCCCTGCAGACATTATGGCGAGCAACATCCGCACGGATGCAGGCGGCTCGAGCTTTCTGCTGACTGTGCAGGGACGCTCCTACTTAGCCAGAGCTCCGGTATTTGGTGAATATAATATCTCCAACACGCTGGCAGCGGTGGGATCGTGTCTTGCTGTCGGCTACACGGTATCCGAAATTCTGTCCTCTCTTCCAGGTATTCAGGGCGCGGAAGGACGTTTTCAGATTGTCTCCGATTATCCGGGTAAGCAGATTATCCTTGATTACGCCCATACGCCTGACGCGTTGGAGCTGGTCGTGGAGACGGTCAAAAGCCTTCCCCATAATAGGCTTATCCTCATGATTACCGGGATCGGTCTCCGGGACCCGGCCAAACGTCCGAAAATGGCAGCAGCGGTGGACGGAAAAGCAGATCACATCATTGTTTCCGTCGACCACCCCGGCCCGTATAACCGGCAGCGGATCGTCGATGACGTTGCCTCGGGCTTCCAGGATCCCGAAGCGGAAAATGTATACAAAAGAAAGCACCGCGAGGACGGCATTCATACGGCGCTCTCGCTGGCTGAAACTGGTGACCTGGTCGTGATTACCGGCCTTGGGTTCGGCGGCTATCAGGTGATCAACGATCAGCATGTGCCCTACGATGAACTTAAAGTGATTGATGCTTATTTTCAGGAAGACCGGCAATTATCATAAATATTTTTAAAAGGACCAGGAGAGCTGCAAACTCTCCTGGTCCTTCTTTCATAATAAATGTATTTTTTATCCATAAGTAGTAATTGATGTATTATATTTTCTTTGCTAGAATCGAACTATGTAAGAAAAAAAGCCTATATATATCCCAACTATATACAAGCTTTTTCCCTCTCTGTCTTCTGTTGATGAATAAGTCTTGTGTTCATTCTAATGTTTATAACCAAAAAAACTTTCATTTTCTTAACATTCTTTTCGTTATATTCATATGGCTTGAACAATTAAGCAGCATAGGGAGGAATGAAGGTATGGGAATTTCGAAGGGCAATAGGGATAGAATTATTCATCAGCTTACGCTTTTTTATCATACTACTGGTCTGCCTGCTTCATTTGCCTTTTCTGACGGATATTTATATTACAGCGTTCCCGCCGTTGAAGAAAGCGACAAGCCATGCTTGTACGAAGCGGTAACGCAGACTGCCATGTGGGCCTCGCTTCATGCAGACCAAAGCTTTCTCTTTCATGAGGATAAATATCACCGCTGTTATCTGATTGCCAGCCGGCTTTCATTTATCGAGGGCTTTATCATTGCCGGCCCTTTTGTTACAGAGGAGTTTTCTTCTCATTCTGTACGAAATCTATTAATTGAACTCGAGCTTCCGATGAAACAGGAATCGCATTGGCGCCAGCACCTGAATTCTCTTCCTAAACGAAACAGTCAGCAGATTCATTATTTAATGGAAAGCTTATCTCTTTCAGTTACTGCTTCTCCAGCAAGGGCTTCTTCTTTAGAAAAGCACGAGGAAGAATGGATACCTTCTGTGAATAATTCAGAAGCTTTTCCAGAAGAAATGCCGGTACATTACCCTTATGAGCTGGAGCAGGAATTCCTTTATCACTTAAAAAACGGAGATGAACGTGTTTTTACGCTGTTAACTGAGTTTGATTCATATTCTCCGTACAAGCTGGGTGCCACTTCTACCCGTGCCAATAAAAATTCATTAATTGTTCTGGTTTCCCTATTGGTCCGCGCCTGCATTGAAGCAGGCGCCAAAGCGTGCAAAATGATGAAAACCGGTGAACGGATCGTTCAGGAAATTGAGAGCAGTGCCCGTTTACAGTCTCCTTATATGCTAAAAGAGGAAACCATCGATATTGTCTCCATCTTTTTACGGGAAATTAAAGAAGTACTCGCTAACTCCCACTCTCCAGTAGTAAGACAGATTATCAGCTATATTGAAATGAATATTTGTGAAAATGTTACTTTAAATGACATTGCTGAACAGTGTGGGCGTCACCCTAATTACATTTCAGGCTTGTTTAAAAAAGAAACCGGCCAAACTCTCCAGGAATACCTATTGAATGAACGTATTAAACGTGCCAAATATTTTCTCGCCTATTCCGATCATTCACTTATAGATATAACCCATTACAGTGGGTTTCAGAGCCAGAGCTATTTTGCCTATCAGTTTAAAAAGTGGACGGGGACTACTCCCCGTATCTACCGCCATAAGTATCAGGGGTAACCATTTACTGGTTTTCCCGTGTAAAAAAACGATCCTTCGTCCGAGGATCGTTTTTTCTATTCCTTATACTTCCATTAAACGAACCGGAGCATATTGTTCAGCATAGTTCAAATAGCCGGAAATGTTATGCTCAATGTCATCAATTCGCACCCGGAAGGAATGATGGCGAATAAAGAAGGAGCCGAGAATCGCTTCCGGCTTCCGGAAATACATTGCAAGCTCCGGATAGAAAAACCCATTCAGCTGGTGCACAGCCCGGTGTTCAATTGTCCGGTACACTTTTTCTTCATCGAACCCTTCAAGCAGATACTCCTTTCCCTGGGCTTTCATGTTTTCAATCATTTGATAGCTTGCCATTAACAGCTCCAGGAATGTTGGATAAGCCGTAATGCGGTGATAGATAAAGTCCAGCTTTTTTTCTACGTTTTTCAGTCCGAATTGATAATATTTATCCTCTGGCCTGTATTTGGTCAGTTCGTTCGTACAATAGCTTAACCAGTGATCATGGTGCTTCCAGTGGCGATTTTCGATAAAGTAATCAAACGCACGGGTGACAGTCTGCAGCCATCGTTCATCAGGATCGAGAGCATACAGGCGCATGAGTGCAAAAGCCGCTTCTCCATCATAATATACGATACGGAAACGTTCCTTTTCTGATAAATTCCAGCCGTTCAGCACATGCATAAATTGACCGTTTTCCAGCTGCATCTCACATATTCCCCTGGCCAGACACCTCGCTTCTTCGATATACGTCTCATTATCGCAGACCAAGCTGTATTTCGTGATCGCAAGAATGGCAGCAGCGTTCGCGCCCAGCTTAATTTCTTCATCGTTTTCTTTATCCACCACGTAGAGACATTGCTCTCCCCGGCTATTTTCGCCTGGAACTACAGCTTCACGAAGCACATAGCGAAGCGCCCGTTCACAGCTGAGCTTTAAATCGTGATCTTTTGTGTGCGAATACGCTTCAAGCATCGAGTACAACGTACTGCAGTGGCGCAGAATATTATACCATTTAATTTCTTTATGAAAGCCGGCAAAATAACCATAAACAAATCGTCCGTTTCGTTTCACCTGCTGCTCTAAAAATCGGGAGGATTGCGAAACAACATCGAGCGCCGTTTCCTGATCCACATCATTTATTTTTCTTCTTCCATTATCGACGCCTCCACTTTCAAGCTCATACGTTTTCTCTTCATTTGAATCGTAAAACCAGCTGATGGTGTCAAATAAGATCATATGCTGCATATGGTTCGGGCGGACCGGATACCTTTGATCACGATAATTTTTAACATAGAGGTTTAAATTTTTCATGTTCCATTCATCGCCTTCTCCATTGTCGCTCTTATGAAGAAAACCGTTCGCATGAATTTCCTGTTCCAGAAACGCCAGGTGGAACTGATCATCAAAGGAGATGCCTTTACGCAGATAATTTTTCTTTGTCTCCGCCGAAAGGGCAAGCAGGTCGTTCCATGTACAGCGTTCCAGACGGATGGGCACGTCCACCTTCACCCACTCGATATTCTGCTGCTTTAGTACACTCATTCCTTTTTGATGAACTTTTTTCAAAGCAGTCTCCAGTGTATTTCCATGTAAAGGATACACACGCGCCCGCTGTTTTCGATGACCCAGGGTTAAAAATAAAGGCACAGGAGCTTCGGTCCCATAAAAAGAATTATGTGTTTTTTGAATGAAGGTTTCCTGCTTCGAAAGATATGTTCGTATATCCTGAACGGCCTGCTTCCATTGTTCTTTATTCATCGAAAGCTCCCCCTCTTTACTTAAGTATAGAAAGAAAAGCCCCCTGAAACGGGCACAGGGGGCTTTTCATCAATTATTGGTGACGTCTTCTTCTTGTGAAGAGCAGGAATCCAACACCAAGAGCTGCCGCGGCTGCGCCGGCAAGACCAATAGTCAGGGTATTCGTTGCTGTAACTGGAAGCATACCGCCATCTTCATCGCTGCTGCTTCCTTCACCCATACCATTCTGACTGGAATCGTCATCCATGCCGTCTTCACTGCCAGTGCTGTCTTCGTCAGAAGCCTCCTGCACTGTAATTGTTTCTGGATTGCTTTCGTTGCCTTCATCGTCCTCAAGCACTGCGGTGATTTCCGTTCCTGCCGCCTGAGGTGTAATAGCAACGGACCATGATCCATCTTGATTAACCGTTCCAGTGCCAATCATTTCTTCGTCTACCATGAGCATTACTGTCGCTCCTGGAGTTCCACTTCCGCTTACTGACTGACTTTCGTCTGTTACAGGATCGATAGACGGAGCATCCAGAGTCATATCGCTGTCAGCGTCAGCGTCTCCATCAGCATCCGCGTCTCCATCAGCATCCGCGTCTCCATCAGCGTCCGCATCGCCATCAGCATCCGCATCTCCGTCGGCATCCGCGTCTCCATCAGCATCCGCATCTCCATCAGCATCCGCATCTCCGTCGGCATCCGCGTCTCCGTCAGCATCCGCGTCTCCGTCAGCATCCGCGTCTCCATCAGCATCCGCGTCTCCGTCAGCATCCGCGTCTCCATCGGCATCCGCATCTCCGTCGGCATCCGCATCTCCATCAGCATCCGCGTCTCCATCAGCATCCGCGTCTCCATCGGCGTCCGCATCTCCATCGGCGTCCGCATCTCCATCGGCATCCGCGTCTCCGTCAGCATCCGCATCTCCATCGGCATCCGCATCTCCGTCGGCGTCCGTATCTCCATCGGCATCCGCATCTCCATCGGCATCCGCATCTCCGTCAGCATCCGCATCTCCGTCAGCATCCGCATCGCCATCGGCATCCGCATCTCCATCGGCATCCGCATCTCCATCGGCATCCGCATCTCCATCGGCATCCGCGTCTCCGTCCGCATCCGCATCGCCATCGGCATCCGCGTCTCCATCGGCATCCGCATCTCCATCCGCGTCCGCGTCTCCGTCTCCATCATCAAGAGCTGGAACGGTTACATCTACCGAAGCTTCTGAATTTGCGAGAACGTCCGCATCTACTAGAGCCTCCTCCAGCTGTACTCCATTGATCGTGTAATCACCAGCTTCTGGACGCTCGTTATAAGCGACGGAAACATTAATGCTTTCTTCACCAAGCACGCCAAGGTTTAACAGACTTTCTGTCGAAACAAAGATACTGTCACCTTCGACAAAAGCGTTCCCGTCCTGCTCATTGAGATCTAATGAAATAGTGTCTCCGCCTTCAGCGCTGATCGTGATTTCCTGAACATCTGCTTCTGATAGAAGCTCCGGCGGGAGATCAAATCTGTAATAATCTTCATCGAGCAGTCCAAGATCTGCGGCGTAATCAACTGTATACTCGAAATCCAATGCTTCAGGATCGGCTGTTTCGTCATAAGCACCGGTCATTGCTGCATCTTCGATGACGTCAACATCAACATCTGCATCGCCGTCGGCATCCGCATCTCCGTCACCCTCATCAACAGCTGTGACTGTAACAGTCTCAGGATCACTTTCGTTCCCGGCTTCATCCGTCTGGGTGGCAGTGATATCAGTGCCTGCTTCCTGCGGATCAATATCTACTGTCCAGGTGCCATCTTCATTTACCGTTCCTGTACCGATCGTTTCATCATCAACAGTTAAATTAACCTCTGCTCCTGCTTCCCCGTCACCTGTAACTTCCGTATCGTCACTATCCACCGGATCAACCTCAGGTGCCGGCGGTGCTTCCTCATCTACTTCATCAGCGGCAGTTACGGTCACACTGTCCGGATCGCTGGTGTTACCATCGTCATCAGTTTGTACGGCAGTAATTTGCGTGCCTTCATCCTGTGGATCAATATCAAGGGACCAGTTCCCTTCTTCATCCACCGTTGTTTCCCCTAATTCTTCATCATCGGCAGAAACCGTTACATCGTTACCAGGGTCTCCGGTGCCCGTGACTTCTTCGTCATCACTGTCCACAGGATCGATCTCTGGAGCATCCGGCACCACTGCCTCTTCTGCAGGAATACTGACGGAAGTTGTTGCTTCAGAGTCTGCCAGCACTTCAGCATCTGCCAGATCACCGTCGAGCTGCGAGCCGGTGATCTCATAATCTCCTGCTGCCGGCCGTTCGTTGTAAACTACTTCAACACCTATAGATTCACTGCCAAGTACATCAACGTCTAAAAGGCTCGAGGATGAAACGTAAATGGAATCGCCGCTGACAAATGCGTCTCCGCTTTCATCATTCAAATTGACCTCTACGAGATTTCCATCTGCACCCGTTACATTAATTGCTGAATAATTTGCTTCTGACAAAAGCTCTGATGGCAGTTCAAACTGGTAATACCCATCTTCAAAAAGAGCTGCTTCAGCCAAGTATTCTACATCGTAGTTAAAGTTCAGTGTTTCTTCTTCTTCCGAATAGCTGCTTCCCATTGAAGCCTCGGAAATGACGTCTGCATCGACATCTGCATCTCCGTCATCCGCAGCCGTAACTTCTACGTTCTCTTCCGGACTTTCAACGCCGTCATCATTCGTTTGTACAGCACTGATGACTGTGCCTTCGTCCTGTGGATCAATATCAAAACTCCAGTTTCCATCGTCATCAACGGTAGTTCCTCCTAATTCTTCTCCATTAGCGGAAATTGTTACGTCGTTACCCGGATCGCCGGTGCCTGTTACAACTGTGTCATCGCTGTCAATGCCATCAATACCCGGGGCTCCCGGAGCCTCTGCTTCAGCATCATCTACTGTAATTTCAGCATTTCCTGAATCACTTATTTCCAGTAACTCTAGATCAACTAAGTTATCTGTGTCTACAGCTGCTGCGGATAAAGGATAAGTTCCAGGCTCTAAAGGTTCGTCAAAGGCAAGGTCAAAACTGACATTAAGACTGTCAGTAATACCTAAATCATCAAGTAATTCATTCAACCCTACTAATCCGGTTATGCCATCCAGCCCGCTTAACAGTTCAGCATTCACTAAACTTGTATAATCTACAATAATTTTATTACCATCAACAACAGCACTTGCAGAGCCTTCATTCACTTCCAATAGCCCGCCATCTACAGAGAGCCCAGATATATTATCTTCACTTAATTGCCCCGCTAATTCCTCCGGAAAAGCAAATACTACTCTTCCATCTTCAAGCAGATCCACATCAGCGATATTATCTGCCGTATAGTTCAAACTCAGGCTTTGATTATCTTCAGAAAGTTCAGCGTCCAGTTCATTGTTTTCAAATACCCCGACTTCAGCAACCGCCGCCTCCGCAGTCTGTGCCGCAAATGGATTGCTGAGTGTATTTATATAGGATGATATGCCTTCCTTAGTGGAGTCAGAGACACTGCTTCCAAAGGTTGGTACTGTAGTTCCTAAGAGTAGAGCAGCCGCTGCCACCATGCTTCTTGTACGATAGTTTCTCCGCCTTCTGTTGCGGTTCATTTTCGCCGCATAGTCGATCGGCTTCCTATGTTTGCGCATATATTCACCCTCCTAGATTAAGGCCTTCTCGGCCCTTACTACTTGTAGTCTAGGAGGTATTAAAATCAGAAAATTTCAATATTTTAACATTTTTATCAACATATAAACACATATTAAATATAAACATTTCTTTCGTACTAACCCTGAAGAAAACACCACTGGATTAAAAATTTATATTTCGGGAAACACGCATAATATACGAATAATATAAGGAGGCTTTTCATGGATTATCAAATTACTGCCATTCATATAGGCGGCAGCCGGGAAAAGGAAGAGCACATTACGCATATACAGCTGGTGGACGGTACCGAGGAAACAATTGAAAAAGCGATCGCAAGCATTGATGAAGGCAAGGATTACTATTACCGCGTAGACGGCGGGGATAAAGTACGCGTGGATACCATCCATCCGGAAGATCCAAACACTCCGGCCTATCTCCGGACCCATCCGGATCAGTCAACAACAGACAATTTGTTAAAGCTTCCGACGTTTGACCCAACGTACACCCCGTAACCGCATTAAAGCAGCGTCCTCCTTCGGGAGAACGCTGCTTTTTACATTTATAGCTCCTGTTCAAACGGATACAGTCCCTCTGCTTCAGCTTCATCGGCATAGTTGTTTAAAATTTCTTCAAGTATATCCTCTGCATCTTTTCCTTCTGCATCAATACCGAGCGCCTGAGCGGCCTGGGTAATTTCTACTTCCCTTACGTCCGCCATCATCTGCGACACATCTTCAGTAACATCCACGCCGTAAGCGGCTGCTTTTTCCTTCCATTCCGACAGAAGCACTTCATCAATTACGGTCTGTTCATCCTTATCCTTAATAGCTATGCCATAACGCTCTGCTTTTTCCATTAAATCATTCTCCCGGATATCTGTGCCCATCCGTTCTATTTCGGCTTCACTTTTTTGCGCCGATACATTGGCCGGCAGGGCCACACTCGACAGTATACAGGCGGTAATGATGGCATACATCCATTTTTTCATCAGTTCAACCTCTTTTTTATCCATAGAGTGAATTCTCACTTCATCTTATAAGTGAAACATGTCAGGAAGAAGTCAGGCAGAGGATTTTACATTACATCTGTTTGTTGTTCATGATTCGTTTCCTCGTCCGGGAAGTCCTGCGGCAGTTCAAATACAAACACTGTTTCTTCCGGCCTGCTCGACTGCAGATACAGATCACCGCCAAGCCCCTGGGCGATGAGTTTACTGAAAGGCAGCCCGAGTCCGAGGCCGTGCACGCTGTATTTTTTATTTTCTCCCCGGTAGAAGCGCTCAAACACCAGCAGCTGTTCCTCCTCGTCAATCCCCATACCGCTGTCTATTACTTCAATTGCCACCATGTGATCGTCTTTTTCTCTACACTGAATAGTTAAAGTCCCTTCTTTATTCATTGCCTGGTTTGCGTTATTTAAAAGATTGACCATAATCTGCTGAAAGCGCATGGGATCAGTATAAACCGCATGTGTCTGTTCGCCGTACAGCTTTTGGATATCCAGCCGGTCTGTGTCATTTGAAATCGACCACTGGTGAATAACTTCGTTCAACAGCGACTCCAGCGTCAACGGCTGCATGTCTGTGGGCACACCCTGAGAGGAAAAGGTATTAAATTCCAGCAGGTCAGCGATCATATTGCGCATTCTGCCCGTTTCAGCCAGCGTCACGCTCAGGAATTCCTTTGCCTCATCTCCCGTCACTACATCGTCTTTGACTGCCTGGACCATCCCGCTGATGGAAGTGACCGGCGTTTTCAACTCATGCGTAACACCGGCAAGCAGCTCCGTCCGCATGCTCTCGAGCTGGCCCAGCCTCGTAGTCATATCATTAAAGCCGGTAACCAGTTCATCAACCTCCCGTTCCTTCGCTTCAGTATCGATGCGTATCGCGTACTTTTCTTCTTTCACACGCTGAAAGGCTTCAGCAATCTGCTTGATCGGGCGCAGCATCCGCTTGGAAAGGATGTAAATCGTAAGCCATCCCAATATGGCCAGGCTCACCAGCAGAATGCCGACCAATTGGTACTGGCCGCCAACTTTAATTAATGAATCAGCCGGCTGGACAATGACCACCCATCCTTCAAAGGAACCGTTGTCGTTCTGGATACGTGATTTTACCAGGTACTGCTCCAGACTCCCCTGCTGCACCTTCACCGTCTGCGGGCCGGACTCGAGAAATGAATCCGGAAATACAACAGGATCCTGATAGAGGGAATTTCCGAACAACGAGTTGGACACGATGTTTCCGTTATTATCCACGACATAAACAAGCGGCTCTGTTTCAATATCGAATGCCTGCTGGCGCTCGCGCACGTAGGCGGCAAGGTCGGCATTTAAGCCAATCGAATTATCTTCTGCACCTGCTAAATCCTCTGAAATTTCATCCGCCAGAAACGAGGTAACATTCAGTCCCCGTTCAAGATTGTAGGAGCGGAGCCAGAAAAATGAAATCAGGCCGATAATAATTAAACCGATGCACAGCGTAATAAAATAGCGTGTCGTCCAGTAGCGGAGCAGCGAAACTTTTTTATCTTTATTCCTCTTTAACACTGAGCTGATACCCCACTCCCCGGAGCGTTCTGATTTCTCCTTCTTCCACCGGCCAGTTTTTCAGCGACCGGCGGATCCGCTTGATGGCCAGGTCCACTGCGCGGTCGCTCCCTTCGTAATCGATGCCCCATACATGGGAAATTAGCTGCTCCCGGTCAAAGAACTGATTTGGATGATTGCCCAGAAAAATAAGCAATGAGAGGTCCCGCGGTGTCAGGTCCAGCTGCAGGCCGTTCAGTGTCACGGCGTACGCCTTTTCATCAATGACCAGGCTTCCGAACCGTTTAAGGTACTGCTCCTCTTCCGCTGAAGAAGCTGTTTTACCGCTGCGCCGAAGTACAGCCTGGACGCGGGCCACCACTTCATCTCCTTCAAACGGCTTCGGAATGTAGTCATCCGCCCCGCCGTCGAATCCTTTTAAACGATAGTCCACATCTCCGAGAGCAGTCAGCATTATACACGGGCAGTCGCTCGTGTTCCGGATATGTTCAAGCACCGCCCAGCCGTCCCGGCCCGGAAGCATGACATCAATTAAGGCCAAATCAAATGCTCCACGGTCGAACGTCTCCACGGCTTCGTTTCCCTCATATATTTGAGTCACTTCAAAGCCCGCCTTCTGAAGATAGGCCCGAAGCACCTGACTGATTGATGTTTCGTCTTCAATTACAAGAATCGAGCTCATAGATGCTCTCTCCTTTCTCTATGTACTTTCATTATAAATCAACGAAGCGCAGGAACAAACGGGTTTTCCCTGCGGTCCGGTACAAAAAAAAGACCCTCGCGGGGGAACGAGGGCGTACAGCTATATGAATCTAGGGGGTAATTCCATGAAGAGTGCACTACCCGAGTGAGTGCAGCTCTTAAGCCGAGCAATAATACCCAGCTAAAACACAATTGGATTGTTTGCATAGGGCCATCGTATCCACATGGCTTTTCGACTTATTCTGCAGTTACAGGACGATCAATCGTTGTTCTAGGGGGGTCAACATATTTAAGGTCCTGGTAACCAGTAAGCTGCATATCCTCACCTTTTCTTCAAGTGTGCCAGCCATTTGTTGCACTTTCCCTTTCGACAATGCAGCAAATATAGGGCGGAAGAAAATGATGATTCGATGCCGTTTACGTGGCAACTGTATCAGAAGCCGGCTTTCACTCCGCTTTCTAAGAAGTTAATCATGGTGCGGCGCGGAAGTGTTATAAGCCGTGGCGGCCTCTACATTTATTACTATAAGTGGTTTGTGTGTCAGCAAAATGTCAAAAGAAATTTTTTTAAAAGAAAAGCGTAGAATGTTTGATCAACGGCTCGGACGGCTCGAAATTCAGCCTGGCTTGAGACGAAGTCGCAAACGGGATGAATCTTGAACGGACCGCAGCCGGTAACATTTGGAGCTGAACAATAAAAAGTGCAGACAAACGTTACTGAGTCAGGAAAAGTTCAATTATTTCCTATAGTACAAATACATAGTCAGCGGCGCAAACACAAGCACTAATAAAAATGAACCGAAGAGCACCCACCCGACCTCAGCGAAGGCCGGTTCTCCACCCATAAATCCGCGGACAGCTACTACAAGAAACGATACCGGGTTGATCTCCACAATCGGCTGAAGCCAGCTGGGCATTGTTTCAGGATCGACAAATACGTTGCTGATAAACGTTAACGGAAACAAAACCATCATGCTTGCTCCCATTAGTGACTTTTCCGACCTCATCACAATGCCAAGTGTCGTCCAAATCCAGGAAATACTGAAGGCAAACACGAGCAGTAAGCCTACTCCCAGCAGCACACCGACCAGCCCTCCCTCCGGCCGGAATCCAAGAATAAAGCCAAGTGTAATCATAATCACAGAAGCAATCGAATACCTGACAAGATCCACGAGCAGCGCCCCGACAAGAACAGAGGGTCTCCAGACCGGCAGTGTCCGGAAGCGGTCGAATACTCCCTTGGTAATATCGTTGTTTAATTCAATACCTGTATACATCGTAATACTAACCACGGTCAATACCAGTACCCCCGGCAGCACAAACTGCAAATAGGCTTCTGTGGATCCGGCAAGGGCGCCGCCAAATAAATAGGTGAACATAAGCAGAAAGATAATTGGAAAAGCAGTAATATCAAAAAGCTGCTCGGGCACATATTTGATTTTCAGAAGCATTCTGCCTCCAAAGGTAAGGGACGCTGAGACCGGGCCTGCGTTTTTCGGACGTTCGCTGGACGACACTGCGGCTCTTAGTGCATCCTGCTGACTGAGGGGAACCTGTTTTTTGTTCATGCTTCCGCCTCCATTTCTTCCTCTTCGGCTGAACGTCCAGTCAGCGTAAGAAATACTTCATCCAGGCTCGGTTTGCCTACAGAAAAGTCTGAAACAGCGATACCGGCTTTATTTAATTCATCGAGTATTTGTACCGCCAGGTCGTTCTCTGCCACCTGGGCCGTCAATCCCGTCGCGTTAGAGGAATAATTCACAGCTGTTCCCAGCTTTTGCTGCAGCAGCCGGGCAGCGAGCGGCCGCTGCCCGGGATCCTGAAGACGGACATGCAGCTTGCCCACACCCACCGACGCTTTCAGTTCGCCGCTTGTGCCTTCTGCAATCACTTTTCCCTGGTCAATTACTGCGATCCGGTCTGCCAGCTGGTCTGCTTCATCTAAATATTGAGTCGTTAAAAGCACCGTTGTGCCTGTATCCACCAGCATCCGTATAATATCCCACACCTGGTTGCGGCTTCTTGGATCAAGGCCTGTGGTCGGCTCATCCAGAAACAGCAGATCCGGCGTTACCACAATGCTTGACGCGATGTCGAGCCGGCGCTGCATCCCACCGGAATACTGCTTCACCTGTTTTTTTGCGGATTCTTCCAGCCCAAAGGCGTAAAGCAGCTCGTGCGCTCTGGCTTTTGCCTGGGCCCTCGTGAAGCCCATCAGGCGACCAATTAAATGAAGATTTTCCAACCCTGACAAGTCTTTATCCACGGAAGCAAACTGTCCCGTCATACTGATCCGCTTTCGTATGAACGCCGCCCCTTCCACCACGTCATGTCCAAATACACTTGCCTGGCCTTCGCTTGGCTTTAGAAGAGTCGCAAGTATGCGAAGAACCGTCGTCTTGCCCGCTCCGTTTGGACCGAGCACGCCACATACCGTGCCTGCCGGCATCTCCAGGTCAATGCCATCTACTGCCCGGGTCGTTCCAAATGTTTTTACCAGACCTTTAACGACCACGGCCGGTCTCTGTTCCTCCGCATTGTCAGCCATCGCTTGAGCCCTCCTTATTTATTTTATACCAGCCGTTCCCTTTCTTTTTATCATAGCACTGCCATGCGGCCCGGACTTCTTCTCGATTGCTATAAAAACATACGTTCGTATTTTTGCGGCTGATTCTTTAAAAAAACTTAACACTGCTATGGTATATTCCATCTGTATACCGTCTTTCTGGTTCCACATGCCAAGTCTCAGATTCACGCGCTGCCCCTTCCCGTTTTCTATACCTTAACTATATCCTATAATAGGGTGGTCCGCCGGTCGTATTTCCGCTGAAACCGGAAAAAATTTACGTACGGATTTTCATAAACATTCACACAGGAATTGCAAAGCATTCTGCTCTTTGTCATATTAAATAAGAGAGACACAACTATAAACGGAGGCTGAACATGGATCAATTTATCTTTTTTAAACCAATCTTTCAGGAACGCATCTGGGGAGGCGATAAACTACATACTCATTTTCATTACGATATCCCGTCGGCCTCGACTGGAGAGGCCTGGGTCTTTGCCGCCCACCAGAACGGTTCAAGCGTCGTAGCGAATGGCTCTTATGCGGGCAAAACGCTCATGGACCTCTGGCAGGATAAACGGGAGTGGTTCGGTTCGTTAAAAGGCGACCGTTTCCCGCTGCTGACCAAAATTCTTGATGCGGCCAGGGATCTTTCGGTACAGGTGCATCCGGACAATCAGTACGCCGCCGCTAACGAAAACGGCGAATACGGCAAGACCGAATGCTGGTACGTGATTGACTGCGATGAAGACGCGGAGCTCGTAATCGGGCACAACGCCGACAGCCGGTCGGAGGCTACAGAGCTTATTGCTGCCGGCGAATGGGACGCCTTTTTACGGAAAGTACCGGTAAAACCAGGCGACTTTGTTTACGTACCTAGCGGCACGATGCACGCCATTGGCGAGAGCGTGCTCATTCTGGAAACCCAGCAGAACTCGGACGTCACCTACCGAGTATATGACTACGACCGGACCGATAATGAAGGGAACAAGCGGGAGCTTCATCTGCAGCAGGCCCTCGACGTGACTCATTTCCCTCATGAAGATGCGAAAGTGGAACCCTCCGTCGAATCCGACGGTGAGGCAGAAGTCACCACCTTTGTGGAGGAAGACTACTTTTCCGTCTACAAATGGGAGGTGCACGGCACAGCTTCGTTTACGTGCGAAGCACCGTTTCTGCTCTGCAGCGTTATTGAGGGCAGCGGAACGGTCGATAATCTGACCGACAGCGCCCCAATTCAAAAAGGGGACCATTTTCTCGTCCCGAATCACGTAACCGATTTTACGATCGATGGCCATGTGACCTGCATTGTGTCCCATCCGAATGCTTCCCTTCACTCCTCCTAAATACAGAAAACCACCTTCTGCACGGCAGAGGGTGGTTTTGTTATACTATAAAAAAAACAAAGATTGGCGGCGGTACGATGAACATCTTTCCTCTATTGTATACTCCGATCATGCAGCCAGTGGAAAATCAGTTTCTTTATGCCCTCCGGCAGAAGCATATTCCCTCTCTCTCCGGCCATGTTCTCGAGATCGGCTCCGGCCCCGGCGCAAATTTTCCTTACTACAGGGCAGCCACCAAAGTAACTGCCATCGAGCCAAATGACCGAATGCGCCTGCTGTCTCTGCCGGCGCAGCTGCACGCACAGGTTCCTATCCGTACGCTCGGCTCTTCGGCTGAACGGCTGCCCTTCGAGGACAATACCTTTGACAGTCTTGCCTGTACACTCGTGCTCTGTTCTGTAGACGATCCTCTCCGGGTGCTGGAGGAGTTAAAACGAGTATGTAAACCAGGCGCCGAAGCCTATTTTCTCGAGCACGTCCAGATGCCACAACCCGCCGCAGCCAAGCTGCAGCACAATATAACGCCGGTGTGGAAGCATTTTTGCGACGGCTGCCACCTCGACCGGCCCACCCGTTCATACATTGAACAGGCCGGATGGAGCGTCACCCGGACAGACGCATATTTTCAGGGGTTTTTATTATCCATGCAGGCTGTTCTTCCTTCAGATCCCTCATCCTAAAAACAAAATGCCGTAAATGATAGCAAGCACAATAACCAGGGCCGGATGCAGTTTTGTTTTTTCAAGCAGCAGATAGCTTGCCACCAGCATGCCGGCTGTCTGCCAGCCGCCCGCGCCCTCCCAGGCACTGGTGAAAAACTGCAGCGTTAAAATGCCGAGCAGCACCCCGATGACCGGACGTACGTAAGCCGTAAGTCGTTTTACCTTCGGAGAGTTCCGGTATTTGTATAAAAAGCCCATAAGGACAATCATTAAAATTAACGACGGGGCAACGGTCGCAAACAGACCGGCAGCAAGCCCCGGCCAGCCGGCAACTTCATACCCGATGTAGCCGGCCATTTTTGTGGCAATCGGCCCCGGCAGGGCGTTGCTGATGGCCAGCACTTCACTGAATTCACTCACGCTCATCCATTCGTACCGGTTCACAACTTCGTGCTGAATAAGCGGAATAGACGCCGGCCCGCCGCCATAACCGAGAATCCCCGGGATAAAAAATGCCATAAAAACCTCTAAGTAAATCACGTGGAGGTCTCCTCCTCTCGTTTAGCCGGATCCTTCTGCACCAGTGCTGCAATCAGAAGCACGGCAATAACGATTGCGGGATGCACTCCGAGCACACCAAGCACCACAGCGGCTCCAATGATAAATGCGATCGTCTTTACCCATCCCAGGTCGCCGCCGGATTTTTTAATAAACCCCCAGGTCAGCACTCCCATCAGCACCGTCACTACGGGCAGCACTCCGTTTGCCAGGCCGCTCACCCATGAAGCGTCCCGGTACTGGGACAGGATGCTGAAAAACAAAATCATTAACAGTGCCGTCGGGGCGACGATCGCCGTCACTCCGTTCAGTGCCCCAAGAATGCCGCCGCGGCTGTAGCCGATATAGCCGGCAAGCTTGGTGACGATCGGTCCCGGCAGCGTATTGGCAATCGCGAGTGTATCGCCGAACTCCTCGTCGGTCATCCAGTTATAGTGCTCCACCACTTCTTTTTGCACAAGTGGAATCGACGCCGGGCCTCCCCCATAGCCAAAAATGCCAACCCGGAAGAAGGCCAGAAAAATTTTCCACTGCATCACTTCCACCTCTTTTTTCTTTATTACCAGGCAGCTACATTGCCGTCTGTGCGGGATTCGCTGCCCCCGCAGAGCACTCCGGTTTCCGGGTCTCTCCATATAATCTGTCCGCGGCCAAAGCTCGAGGACTCTGTTTCTATTTTTATCGTGTGGCCCTTCCGGCTCAGCGCCTGAGCGGCTGCCCTGGAGAAGTCGGGCTCCACCGTAATCAGGGTATCCCGCTTCCACTGCCACCTCGGTGCATCCAGGGCGGCCTGCGGATGAAGGCCGAAATCAATCGTATTCATGATCATCTGCATGTGGCCCTGGGGCTGCATGAATTCTCCCATCACCCCGAACGGGCCGACAGGGTTGCTCCCCTTTGTCAAAAAGCCGGGAATGATCGTATGGTACGGACGCTTGCCGGGCATCAGCCCATTGGCGTGCTTTTCATCCATGGAAAAGTTGTGCGCCCGGTTATGCAGGGCAATTCCGGTCTCCGGCACGACCATTCCTGAGCCGAAGCCCATGTAATTGCTCTGGATAAACGACACCATGTTGCCTTCCCCGTCAGCCGTGGCAAGATATACCGTGCCGCCGCCGTATGGATCCCCTGCTTCGGGGACCTTCGCTTCGTTTCCAATTTCACCGCGCCGGGCCTCTCCGTATGCATCCGAGAGCAGTTCTTCGGTGCTCCGGGTCATGGCATCCGACTGGGCCACATATTCCTCTCCGTCCACAAACGCAAGCTTCATCGCCTCCATTTGATAATGAAGGGTGTTAATGCTGTCGCGCTCCTGAAAATCATGCCCTTTTAATATGTTCAGTGCCATTAACGCCACAATCCCCTGACCGTTCGGTGGAATCTCCCATACGTCATAGCCTTTGTAATGCACCGAAATCGGATTCACCCACTCCGGCTTATACAGCGCCAGATCCTTGGCGCGCAGATAGCCTCCCTGCTCTCTCATGTAGGTATCTATTTTTTTTGCCAGATCTCCGCGGTAAAACGATTCTGCCTTTGTGTCAGCGATTTCCTTTAACGTTTCCGCATGCCCGCTGGATCTCCACAGCTCCCCTGCTGTCGGTGTGCGGCCGTCCGGGGCGAACACCCGGCTCCAGTCGGCAAACACTGTTGGATCAAGTTCCTTTTCCAGCGTCTCAAAGGCAGAATCCCACAGCGTTGCGAGCGTCGAAGCTACCGGATAGCCTTCCTCGGCGTAAGCCACAGCCGGGGCGATCAATTCGGAAAATGGAAGCTTTCCGAAAGCACGTGAGAGCTCTGCCCATGCGGCCGGAGCCCCGGGCACGGTGATCGGTACCGGCCCCCGCTTTGGCATTTCATCGTAGCCGTCTTTATACAGCCCGTTGATGGAAAGCGCCTCCGGCGCATAGCCGCTGGCATTCAGGCCGTGAAGCTCACCATCCATCCAGACGAGTGCAAAGGCGTCCCCTCCAATGCCGTTGGAGGTCGGTTCGAGCACAGTCAGGCTTGCTGCCACAGCGACGGCTGCATCCACAGCGTTGCCTCCTTTTTTTAAAATGTCGAGACCTATCTGGGAAGCAAGCGGCTGTGATGTGGCGACCATGCCTTTTTTGCCGTACGTTGGCGTGCGGTAGGAGGCGTAGGGATGATGGTGCGGATCAAATGAAATCATGACAATCGCTCCTTTTATAATTCAGAATGTTGAAGATGCCGGACGACATGCTGGACAAAGGACAGCAGCCGGCGGTCATCGTGCCGGCCTGCAATAATCGAAATCGAGATCGGGGCTCCACCCGGTCCTTCCACCGGAATGGTCACCTGCGGCAGCCCGCCAATACCTGCAATACAGGTCAGCTGCATCGTACGCTTCCGCACCGCCTGGATTTCACTCTCTCCGGTCTGAATTTTCGGCGCCGGCCCGGGAACAGTCGGGATCACCATCACCGTGTCATTCCCAAGTCGTTGCTGCACCTCGTGCTGCAGCTGCTTTCGTTTTTCAAATATATGGGGATAATCCTCCCGCCGGGTGTCGGTGGCAAATGCAAAACGGTCCCGGACTCCGGGCCCAAATGACGGTTTATGCTCTTCGATCCATTTCCGGTGCACCTCTCCAATTTCCACGGCCTGCTGCAGCCGGAAGACTTCGGCCCATTCGGCAAGCGAATCCTCAGCCAGCCTGTTTTCATTTAGTGTTTCTGCCTGCGCCTGCACTGCAGAAAATACTTTTCCAAGCGCCTGCTTATGTTCATCGGCATAATCAGCCCAGGCCTCTTCCTCCCACCAGATCGTCCGGTACGGTGTTTCTGCTTCCCCTGATGGAAGCAGTGCCTCCCCGACCTGCTGTAAAACCTTGGGGTTCCTGCTCATCCACCCGACGGTATCAAAGCTTGGAGCGAGTGGAACGACACCCTCAAGGGAGACGGCTCCGTGTGTCGGACGTATGCCGTACAGGCCGCAATAGGACGATGGCACGCGCACCGAGCCACCTGTATCGGTGCCAAGGGCAAAATCGACGCTGCCGGACGCCGCCGCTGACGCCGATCCGCTCGAGGAACCGCCTGGTATTGCTTCCGGATCGGCCGGATTGACCGGCATGCCGTAATGGACGTTATCACCGTGCAGGCTGTACATTAATTCGTCGCTGATGGTCGTTCCAGCCAGTGCCGCCCCGCTCCGGAGCAGGCGTTCAATCGACGGCGCAGTAGCTGTGTTTTCCGGATGGGTTCGAAGCCATTCCGGATGGCCCGCCGACGTTTTTTCGCCGTGAATCGCGAATACGTCTTTCACGGCAAACGTATAGTCGGAAAGGTTACCGCTTCTCGTAGGTTCGAGCCGCAGCTTTTTATTCATAAACGCTTCCTGTTTATTCATTTGTTGAATCCTCCTCGGAAATGGCCTGAATAATGGCTTCCGCCGTTTTTTCCGCGTGCTCTTTGTTTAAACGGAGCAGTTCTTCGCGTTTATTCTCCTGCAGCAGAGCCAGCATCTGTTTATGCTCTTCCTGGGACATGTGGATCGAATGCACGTCTGATTCAATATTTGTATAGATGTTCATGTACGCTTCAATCCGGCTCCATACGTATTCGAGCGATTTTATCAGCGGCTCCGAACGGGAAGCCTCATACCATATCTGATGAAACAAACGATTCTGCTTTCTCCACTCCACCGGTTCCGAAGCGTGCTGGTCCATCTCCGCGATTCGCTTCTTCAGCCTGTGCAGGTTTTCTTCATTCATCTGTTCAAAGGCCCATGCCACCGCCAGTTCTTCGAGCTTATTACGGATAGCAAACAGCTCACGGACTTCGCTGGCAGACAGTCGGATTACATAAACACTTCGTTTTTCTTCAAACAGAAATCCTTCAGTTTTCAGCGTCGTGATCGCTTCCCGGACCGGCATCGTGCTCACCCCGAAATCCTCAGCAATCTTCCGGATGGTTACCTTCTCTCCCGGACGCCGCTCTCCCTGAATAATTTGCTGCTTCAGCAGATTGTATACTTCTGTACGTAACGTTGAGACGTGCAAAGACGGTTGATTCACATCACTCGCTCCTTTGTGATCTGTGATCACAAACATTTTTTATTATTTTAGCAGAAAAATCCTCTTCTGCAAACTAGTTTTTAGTTTACTTTATCGGCGCTTTTCCTTCATATTTAAATGAAGAGAAGCTCAAGGAGGACGATACAATGACAACACTAGTAACCGGAGTGAGCCATGATCAGGGAATAGGTGCTGCCGTCTGCCGTCTGCTTGCCGAGCGGGGGGAAAATATTATTTTCACTACCTGGGGCTCAGATATCGACTGGGCTGCAGAATTTAAACTGCATCTCGAAAACCGTGGCATCGAAATTTATTATATCGAAGCCGATTTCTCGAACCCGGGCGCACCGGATGAACTCATCGACCAGCTGAACGAACTGCCGCTGTTTCCGACCGCGCTCGTCAACAACGCTGCCTACTCGGCCAACGACAGCTACGAGCGTCTGAACGGGGAATCGCTTGACGAGCATTATTACGTTAATATGCGTACTCCTTTTCTGCTTAGTACGAAAATCGCCCAGCGGTGGATTGATTTTGGCATCAGCGGAAAAATTGTAAACCTGACCTCCGGGCAGGACCTCGGCCCGATGGTAAACGAAATCGCCTATGTATCGACGAAGGCAGCGGTTCGGGCATTTACCGAATCCCTTGCCGCCGAGCTCGCCCCGTATGATATCAACGTTAACGCCGTCAATCCGGGCCCGACTAACACCGGGTGGATGGACCCGGCCATGGAAAAAGAGCTGTCGAAAAAATTCAGCAAAGGCCGGATTGGACAGCCGGAAGACGCGGCCAAAGCTATTGCCTTTCTGCTGTCGGACGAGTCAGACTGGATCGTCGGACAGGTGATTCACTCCGAAGGCGGATTTTTGCGCAGCTAAGGCCGGCACGATGCGGGTCAGTTCGATGTTGCTACAGGATGTAGCGATTTTAATCGAACAGCCCTAAAAAACCTAAGCTTTTCTATGTCCAGCTCCGGAAGCCAGCGGCAGCCGGTCTCTTCAGACCTTTGGTAAAGGGAAAAAGCCCCTTTATCCAAAGCTCCTCCAGAGCCTATGCCGCTGAACGGCTTCCTACGCTTTTCTATTCTGTCCAGCTTCGGAGCCTGACCGCTCGGGGTTACCTTCCAGCCGACTTCGGGCAGCAGGCTGCCCTGCACGTCTGGGAAGTACCTGTCGCGGTTGGACAAGGCTCCTACGCTTTTCTATTCACGTTGCACAATGTTTCTTATGTTAACTTTGTTCAGGTTGTCTATATTAATATGAAAGCGTTTTCTTTAATATAAACAACAGATAACATAAACCTTCTTCAAAAGGAGCGAACTTATTATGGCTGGTATCCGCATGAATCACATTACAAAAACATACGATGGTGACGTTACTGCAGTAGATGACTTTAATCTTGATGTTGAGGATAAGGAATTTATCGTTTTCGTCGGTCCTTCCGGTTGCGGGAAATCGACTACCCTCCGCATGATTGCCGGCCTCGAGGATATTACGGGCGGCGATTTATACATCGGGGATGAGCGCGTCAACGACGTTTCTCCAAAAGACCGCGATATCGCGATGGTGTTCCAGAACTACGCCCTGTACCCGCACATGAACGTATACAACAATATGGCTTTTGGCTTGAAGCTCCGTAAGTTCAAAAAAGATGACATTGATCAGCGTGTGAAAAACGCAGCCGATATTCTCGGGCTGACAGACTATCTTGACCGTAAACCAAAAGCCCTCTCCGGTGGTCAGCGTCAGCGTGTTGCTCTTGGCCGTGCCATTGTGCGTGACCCGAAAGTATTCCTGATGGATGAGCCGCTTTCCAACCTGGATGCGAAGCTCCGTGTGCAGATGCGTACAGAAATCATTAAGCTTCACCGCCGCTTAAACAGTACGACAGTTTATGTAACGCACGACCAGACAGAGGCTATGACCATGGCGACCCGTATCGTTATTATGAAGGACGGCGTCGTGCAGCAGGTCGGCTCTCCTAAAGAAGTATACGACCACCCTGCGAACGTTTTTGTAGGCGGTTTCATTGGATCTCCGGCGATGAACTTCCTGGAAGGTCAAATTAACGGCACCACCCTTGAACTCGGTGAACACAAGCTCGAAATTCCGGAGAGCAAAATGCAGATTCTCCGTAACCAGGGCTTTGAAAATGAAAAAATAACCTTCGGCATTCGTCCGGAAGATATTCACCACGTGATGAGTGGAACCACTTCATCGAAAAACAAACTGAACCTCGATATTGAAGTATCTGAAATGAACGGGGCTGAATCGATTCTTTACACAAGCGTCAACGGCAAGCAGGTCATCGCCCGGGTAGATGCGAACAGCAGCATCCATGCCGGTGATAAACTTGATCTTTTCTTCAACATGGACCGCTGCCACTTCTTTAATCCGGATACTGAAGAAGTGCTTACGAAGGAATTAACAGATTTTGCTGCCACCCAGTAAAATAGTCTTTGGCACCTGTCCCTATTCGGGGCGGGTGCTTTTATGCTTTAACGGTTTTTTGTAAAATCATGAACCAGTTTTATGTTTCCGCCTGTATAATGAAGGGAAGGTGTACAAACGTCCTGATATTCGTTTATTCTTTATTTATTTAAGAAAAGAGTGGTGATTGTAAAACATGTATCAATACAAATGGTTTCGTGTTTCTTTAGGTATTTTAGTCGTTTTAGCCATTGCCTTTATGGCCCGTCAGGTGGATTACATTTTCCAGCCATTATTCGTATTAGTAGGAACACTTGCCGCTCCCGTTATCATTTCGGGCATTTTAAGCTATCTGTTCCGCCCGTTTGTGGTTTTGCTCTCCAAGTACATACCCCGTTCCCTGTCTATTCTACTGTTGTACGGCGTGCTTGCTGGTATCATAACTTTGATTGTAAATCTGGTCGGCCCGATTATTGCCAGCCAGTTTAATCAGCTGATCAACCAGATTCCAAGGTACTTTGAACAGGTACAGTCCTTTATCATGAACAACCAGAACCATCCGGCGATACAGCCAATTATGCAGGGAAATAATATTTCCATGGATTCCATCGGCTCCCAGCTCCAGAATTCAGCGAGTACGATTACGGATTCTCTTGTTTCCACACTTGTTTCAATCGGAAGCGCCGTTTTCAGTTTCTTTGTTATCCTGTTTGTTATTCCGTTTGTCCTTTTCTATATTCTGCGCGAAGGTCACAAGCTGCCAGGCTTTATGCTGAAATTTGTGGACCGTGAGCACCGTCCGGAGGTTCATAAAATCCTTCAGGACATGGACCGCGCACTTGCTAACTATATCCAGGGACAAATTACCGTCAGCTTTATCGTAGGTATTCTGTCCATGATCCTTTTTTGGATTATCGGTCTCGACTATGTGCTCATTCTCGGTATTATCTGCATGCTGACGAATCTCGTTCCGTTCGTTGGTCCGTTTATCGGTACCATACCAGCTGTTATAGTAGCTTTATTCGATGCTCCAATTACTGCCCTGTTTGTTATTATTGGTGTAATAGTCATCCAACAGCTCGAATCCAACCTGATCTCGCCGCAGGTTATGGGACGGGTACTGCAGGTACACCCCGTCACCGTCATTTTCGTCCTGCTTTTTGCAAGCGGCATGTTCGGGCTGCTCGGGTTGATTCTCGCAATACCGGCGTACGCCCTTATAAAAGTAGTCGTCACCAATCTGTACCGTATTTGGCAGGTCAACCGCCGCGGGAACAAACACCGCCGCGAAGAAATTATTTAACTATAAAAAAGCCGGCAGCCGCATCATTTTGCGTGCTGCCGGCTTTTTTGCGCCGTCATATATTAAAACCAGCCGAGTCCAAGCTGTATCGACCCGGCAATGGCAATACCGTAAATTAGAATACTCGTACCGGTGGAGAGAAATAATGTCCGCTTTGACATACCGATGGCTTTGGCAATCACGGATATGGCCCAGACACCCGCAATCGGCGTAAGCAGCAGGATAACCCAGCCTCCGTACTGCTCAATTTTATTACGGAACCGGTTGGCAGCCAGTTTTTCCATCCAGTTGGAGAAGAAGCTGATTCTCTCGAGCTGGCGGTAAAAAAGTGTCACGGTCGGTACCGCCATGAAGTTTCCTACAGCTGCCCACAAAACAGCTGATACAGGATCAAATCCCGCTCCCATCGCTACAGGTACTGCAATATAAATTTCAAATAGTGGGAAAAATCCCATAAACCAAGCCAGCGAAGCCATCGAAATGTATTCCATTATTCCTCCCCCTTCCCTACCAAAAATTTCGCACAAAAAATATTTTAGCACTCGTTATTTCGGTTGGGAAGCGAAAAAACCTATTAAGATAAAATTAACTCTTTATATGTATTCATATGTTTTGATTACTAAGTATAGCTGTATATATCTTTCATATGAATGCTTTCGTTGAAGGGTTTTGCTTCCGGATTTATCCTTTGATGGCTTTCTCTTCTAAAGCACTAATACATGTAATTTTTTTACACGTTTTAACTAAAGAGTTCTTTTTTAGACAAAATCCGGTAAAAAATCTCCCTCTAATGATTTTTTCGATAAAAGAAAAAACAAAAACAGGTAAATAGTCCTTCAAAATACATATTTAAAACTTTTCTCGCAATATTTTATTACGATGGCTAACAATCACTTACATGGCAACACTTTCACCCTTTATCTACACTTCGAAGTTCTTTTTAGAGAGATCGTTAAAAGATAGGTCTTTATTCTTGAAAGCGGGACCTAGCTCCCGGCCCCCATTTTTTATCATTACCGCGTTCCATTTTCTTCTAAAACAGTGAAGTGTTGATACTAAAGCATTTAAAGCATGTATTTTATTGTAAATTCCAAATTTGTGATGTATTTGCTATCTTTCTTATCAGACTGTAAACCTCTCAGGTGCGGTATCTGTAATTAGAATTGTTACTTATTTAGGATTTCTTCCAAATTTGTATCGTGGTACGGTAGTTGTAACGAACTTTTCCTTTCGACAATGGTGTAAAAAGTGTTAAGGGGGCGAATCGCAGTGTCGGAGAAAAACGAGACGCTTTATGTGGAATTGCTTGAATCTTCTGATGATCCGCATCAGAGCTTCATGGATTTATCCCGTACGATTCTGGATCAGGGCGTCGACTCAGAGAAGAAAGTGGAAGTGATGCGAAGACTTTTGCAGGCGTATGATACAGTATCACGCAGGTACAAAACCGTCATACCACTCCGGAAAGTAACATAAATAGAGATATAACAGGGGGAAGCCGGCAAGCTTGAGAGCGCCGGCTTTTTGTATGGTGTTTAAGCCGCCGTCCGTTATGCAAAAAGCCCGGGCTGAATGCCCGGGCCTGCTGATTACTGAAGATTGGCGGCTGCTGCTTTCACCGCCCGTATAATACTACTGTAGCCGGTACACCTGCAGATGTTGCCGGCCAGCCCTTCCCGGATTTCTTCATCATCCGGGTCCGGTGTGTGCCTGAGAAGCGACTCCGCGGCCATAATCATGCCCGGCGTACAGTAGCCGCACTGAAAGCCTCCTTCGTTCATAAATGCTTCCTGTACTATACTGCAGCGCTCCTCTGTACCCATGCCCTCGATGGTCGTTACTTCTTTGCCTTCCACCTGGTAGGCAAGCAGCAGACAGGAGCTTGTAAGCCGGCCATCCACCCAGATCGAACAAGCTCCGCACCGGCCGATACCGCAGGAAATTTTCGTGCCTGTTTCATGCAGCTGGTCTCTTAAAAGATCGACAACCCGGTCCATGGGAGAAGCAGCGACAGTCACCTCTTCCCCGTTGACGCGGAAGGTGCACGCATACCTGCCCTCCCGGTGCTCTATGCCCCGGGAATCTTTTCTGGTTTGTTCCAAGGCAGAAGCCCCCTTTGCTGAATCTGTTGCAGTACCCATTCTCTGGAAACAGGAAGCTTTGCCGGCCGGGCCCCAATGGCCTGGTAAACTGCTTCCGCAATGGCCGGCGCCACCGCAATTGTCCCTATTTCCCCAACACCCCTCGGTCCGTGAATATCCCCTTCCATCACTTCTTCACGCGGCTTGACCGTCACATGATCCGGCAGGTCCTTTATTCCCGGCATCAGATACGTATCGAAATTTTCCGTCTGATAGTGACCTCCGTCCATTACAGCATCCTCCATCAACGTATACCCAAGCGCCATGATGCCGCCGCCTTCAATCTGTCCTCTGTACCCCTGCGGATACATGACTGGACCGGCAGACACAGACTGTTTCAAATCAAGCACCCGTATGGTGCCGGTTAAAAGATTCACCTCCACCTCTGCGCTTACGCCGCCGAAGGAATACAAATAATGACCGGAGTCAATTTCATCCGGCGTCACCGGAAAATCAAACGACGTGTGCGTTTCAATGTCCCCGTCCTGTACATATTCCGCCAGCGCCCTGTAGCTTAAAAAGAGCGAGGGCTCTGTTCCTCTTTTATGGACACCACCTGCCCCCAGATATAAATCCGCTGAGGGCGTCCCGGTCACTCTCGATGCTTCTGCCAGCAGCTGTCTGCGAAAGGATGCCTTCATATTTTCCACAGCTGTCCAAACCATGCTCGTTCCGCGTGAAGCGGTCGTTGACCCCGAGACCGGCACTTTGTTCGTGTCACCGATCGTAATTTCTATATCTTCTTTGTTGCAGGAAAATGTGTCCTTCATCACCTTTACAATTACCGCTACAATGCCCTGGCCGCATTCTTCAAATCCGAAAGCAGCTTCAAGCTTTCCTTCCTTTGTGAGGGCAAGCCGCCCGCCGGAAGGATCCAGCCGTCCGTAGCCAAGACCGCCTCCATGCATCGAGACCGCGCCTCCCCGGCCATTTTTCACCCACGGAGTTTCTTCTGTGTTACTCAGCGGCAGCTGCTGCCAGGCGGTGACATCTTCAAGTATCATCTGTCCGCCATCCGTCGGAGCAATTCCCTGGCCGAGCGGACCGGCATCGGAAGGCTTTCTCATATTTTTGGCACGCAGCTCCGTTCCCTTCATTTCAAGCTTTTCAGCCAGCCGGTCCATCTGCCCCTCAAGCGCAAACGTGACCTGATTGCCGCCAAACCCGCGAAACTCACCGGCAACACCGTTATTGGTGAACACGGAAACTCCGGTGGTCGTAATATTTGGGATCGGATACAGCCCGCTTGCATGCTCAACAGCAAATTCCAGAATCGCCGGACCAAGTGTGGCATAAGCCCCAGTATCCGCATGAATTGTCGTTTCGTGCGCCAGGACGCGGCCGCCTGCATCTGCTCCGGTCCGCATCGTAATCGCCATCGGGTGTCGCTTCAATCCTGCCAGCACCGACTCCTCCCGGGTGTTGTGCAGCCGGACAGGACGGCCTGTTTTCAGTGCCAGCATTGCTCCGTAAGGCTGCAGATTCAGCTCATCCTTGCCGCCAAATGATCCGCCGATCGGACTCGAAATGATGCGTATTTTCTCTTCCGGGACGTCCAGAATTCTCGACAGCTGAAAGCGGTCTTTAAATCCGTGCTGCGTAGCCATGTATACGGAAATGCCTCCGTCTTTTTCCGGGACAACCAGCCCGCCTTCTGTTTCCATGTAGCCGTGCATTTGACGGGGGAGCTGGTACGTTTCTTCGACAATACAGGTGCATTCCGCAAAGCCCTCCTGCAGATCCCCGCGTGTATAGGAAGCTTCATGCAGGATGTTCCCAGCTTCATGCAGCTGCTCCGCTTCGGGAGCCAGCGCTTTGTCGACCGCATCAAGCACAGACAGCGGCTCGTATTCCACTGCTACAGCGGCCAGCGCCTGATCTGCCGCTTCCGCTGATTCTGCTGCCACCGCAGCCACTGCATCCCCTGTATAGCGTACTTTGTCCTCACAAAATACGGGCTGGTCCGGTATAACTATACCAAAGCGATTTAACCCCGGTATGTCATGATGGGTCAGCACCGCATGAACTCCCGGCACCGATTCAGCCGCTGACGTATCGATATTTTTGATACGGGCATGCGGGTATTCGCTTCGCAGCACCTTTCCGATCAGCATATTTTCTTCAAAGCGGTCGGTTAAATATTTTAAGGATCCGGTTACTTTCGGTGCAGCGTCCGGCCGGCGCTGATGTTCTGGCTGTTTCATGTTTTATGCACGCCTCCTTTTTCTGCCTTACCGTCGAGCCACAGGTGGGATAAAAATAAATGAGCGGCTGCCTGCAGACGGTAGTTCCCTGAAGAAAATGGTTCATCCTCCGGCTGATAATCAGCTGCAAGCGCTTCGAAGAACGCTTCCGGAGTCCACCCTGGTTCAGCCACGCATGCTTCTGCACGGCGAAGCCGCACCGGGGCGTCTTTTCCGCCTACTAACGCCAGCCTCGCCCCCGCGCTTTTGTCCCCCTGCCTGCGGACGCAGCCGCTCACAGCAAGAAGCGATGCGGTGAAGGCTTCCCGGCGGCCGATTTTTTCAAAAAAATGCAATTCCTCCGGCCCGGCTTCCGACGTTTTTGGCAGCAGCACAGCCGTTAATAAAAACACACCGTCATAGGAAGCTGCTTCCTCCACCGGAATACGGGCATATGATTCCCCGTTCCAGATTTCAAGCTCCGCCTGCAGCGCAATCAGTGCTGGCAGGGTGTCTCCGTGTCCGTACATAATGTTGCCGCCGATGGTGCCTCGCGTACGCACCGCCGGAGCAGCAATCCGCCGCATCGTTTCCCCCAGTATTTCCCGGGAAATAATTGGCTCCTGGATTAACTTTTCGAGCGTCATACAGGCACCGATACGCACGTACTTTTCTTCTTCCTGCCAGGACGAAAGCCCGAAAATACGCTCAAGTACAATCACGTTACCGGCGAATGCTTTTCCCTTTTCCCGTTCGACCTGCCGCCATGTGCCTCCGGCAATCCATTCCGCATCCGGGGAATGCTCCTGATAAAGTGCAAACGCTTCCTGTACCGTTTCGGGCATCCATACCACCGGTGTTACTGGTTTTTGTGCAGCATCCATCTATATTCCTCCTCGGTGTCAACGTCAAGCTGTTCGAGCTGCCGAAAGCCCACATACGGACTTCCTGTCCACGTGTGCTCCGTCCGCAGAATAGAAGCGGCCCCGCGGTCACCCTCCACGCTCTGCAGAGCAGCAAACATCTGTTTTTTAAACAGCATAGGCGGCTGATAATGATGCCCGGTCCACATACCGGTGAAATCGCACGTCTGTGCTTTGGCCTGCGCTATTAACCGGTCAATGGTCTCCGCTCTCAGGCCGGGCTGGTCAGCGAGTACGACGAGAACCGCTTCCGCACCGATACGAACCGCTTCGTTCACTCCAGTACGGAGGGAATAAGCCTGCCCTTTCACTGCCTGCGGACTGGCCGCCAGACGTACCGTTCGCTTATTTTGTTCGAATATTCTGTTATCTATCCATACAGACTGATTCGTCACGACGATAACTTCCTCTGCCCTGCTCTTTAGCACCTGCTGCAGCGCACTGCTTCCGAGCGTCGTATTTTTCCACGGTTTTTCGAGTTTATTGTGGCCCATGCGGGAGCTTGTCCCGGCTGCTAAATAAATCACTGCTGTTTTCATGTCATCACCTCTCCGGTTTTTGCGGCGTTTTGAAGAGCTATCAGCTGGCTGACCACGCTCACCGCAATTTCTTCAGGCCCTTCTGCTCCAATGGACAAACCAATCGGAGTTGTAATCATCTCCGGCAGCGTCTCTGTCTGCAGCAGGCGTTTTGTTCTCGCTTTTGAACCGAGCACACCGATATATGCCATTGGCTGCTGCAAAAGATGCGTCAGCGCCTCCCTGTCCCTTTCAAAATGATGAGTCATAATCACCGCCATGTCTCCGGAGCGGAACGCTGTTTCTGCCCACCATTCATGAGGGAATCCGAGTGTCCTTTTGGTCTCCGGAATCTCATTTTTTACTTTTTCAAGAGCGGCCGGGCGCCAGTCAAGAGCCGTAACCTCGTATCGGCAGCGCGCCGCCATTTGCATGAGCGGACGAGCATCCGGTCCGGCGCCGAAAACAAACAGTCTTGGCCTCGGGCGGATCGTCTGGACAAATATTTTTTCACCCCGGCTGTCTGAAATGGAAGAACGGCCGCTTCCGCGCTTCATGGCAGCTGCCTGCCCGGCCAGCTGCACTGTCTGTCCGTCCGGTTCCCCGCCGCGGATGAACCACCCGCTGCCTTCGGTCGTGGCCCACCTCAGCACTGTTTCTCCCTGGTTTACGGCCTCGTGCATTCTACGCATAGACGCAGCCAGCTCTTCTGTCACCGGCTCCAGCAGTACTTCAATCACTCCGTTGCACCCTGTGCCTTCTCCCCAGGAAAGCTCTCCGTAGCCCCTCATGTCATACGAAACCACCTGCGCACCTTCAGCATGCACGTCGTCAATCCGGTGATGGAGGTCCCCTTCAAGGCAGCCGGAACTCAGCATGCCGATAGAATCTCCATCTGTTTGCAGCAGCATGGCCGTGCCTTCCTTGCGGTACGCCGATCCTTCCACATTCGTAATCGTCGCCATTATTTGTTTTTCATCTGCAGAAAGCTGCGGAATAATATCATGCAAATGATCCATGCATCTCGCTCCTTTTATAAAAAAAGCCGGAGAAAGGCACAGGTATCTGCTCCTGCGTTTCTCCGGCCTCTTCATTCCCGTCTAACAGGAATCAAGCCTCCGTCTGGATGGAAAGAGAAGAGCTGCCGGTCTACAGCAGATCCTCTTCTTAACTGTTTGTATTTATTTTACTTATATCCAGGCTGCTTGTAAGGAAGAATGTCATATAATCTAACGCTTTTTTTCTTCCAGGTAAATGACGGTCGCCGCAGCCCCGGAGACAGGATCAAAATCCTTCAGTACAGTACGCACCGGAAGGCCCAGCTCCTGGACAAGCAACTGATGCAGCCGCTTCTTAAATTCGTCCACCAGCGCCGCGTCCACCTGACTGGTCAGGGCTTCATTGCGCTGTTCGAGCGCCCGCAGCGCGGGCACTCTTTTGTGTTCCCCAAAAATAATGCACTTGTGCTGTAACAGCTCCACCTTTAACGTTTTCACTCCAACATCATACATCTCCTGGTTCACGCTGTTGTACAACTGAGCGATTTGCTGCTTGATCCATTTTTCACTCCCAAACTGTTCTTCCCACACACTTACCCCGTCCTTTCGTTCATGACTTATTATAACGAATAACGCGGTCCTAGCCTATTTTCATGAAAGATTTTTTATCACCCGAATTATTAACTAGTAGTTTTGAACTAATTTGTCTTCCTCATCTACTGTTATGCAACAATTTTGGATTTTTTCTGACATTTTCGATTGACGGAAGCGCTTTCATATTATAAGTTTAATTTGTCTCCTTCCTTTCTGCTGCATGTCGTTGTTGCCGATACTTTTATCTTACTTGCGCTGACTGAACTTTATTTGAAAAAGGAGGAAAAAATGTGGCTGTCAAAAAAGAATCTGATACGACTAACGAAACCTTTACCTCTGGCGGAGGAGTGAAATATTCCGAGGCCGTGGAAAACCCTGCTTTTAAAAACCTCATGTCGAAAAAAAGAAAATTCATCGCACCGTTAACGGTGTTTTTCCTGCTATTTTACCTGGCTCTTCCGGTTTTAATTCTTACGTCGGACGTGCTGAACAACTCGGCGATCGGACCAATCACCTGGGCATGGGTACTTGCGTTTGCGCAGTTTGCCATGACCTGGACGCTTTGTATTCTTTACGTACGTAAATCCTCAAAATTTGATAAAGATGCCGAAGCAATCATCGAAGAAGAAGAACGCAAGGCGAAGGGGGATCATTCATGAATGCAACAGTCATTACACTATTTCTTATAATTGTCAGCCTTACCCTCGTTATTACGTACTTTTCAGCGAAAAAAACCAGCTCAGCCAGTGACTTTTACACCGCCGGTGGCGGCCTGACCGGCTGGCAGAACGGCCTCGCGATTTCAGGGGACTACTTATCAGCCGCTTCCTTTTTAGGGATTGCCGGCGCCATTGCCCTATACGGCTTTGACGGTTTTCTTTTCAGCATTGGTTACTTAGTAGCTTACCTCGTTGTTATGTTTGTGGTCGCTGAACCGCTTCGTAACCTCGGCCAGTACACACTTGCTGATATGCTGAACGCCCGCTTTGATGCTAAAAAAATTCGCGGTGCCGCAGCCTTCAGTACCATCACCATCGTTATTTTTTATATGATCGCCCAGCTCGTCGGGGCGGGGGCATTAATCCAGCTTCTGTTCGGGCTTCCATACACATGGGCCGTTATTCTCGTCGGCATTATGATGACCATTTATGTACTGTTTGGCGGCATGACCGCCACCAGCTGGGTGCAGATTACCAAAGCTGTACTACTGATGATTGGTACACTGATCATTTCCATTATGGTTTTATGGCAGTTCAACTTTAACGTCATTGCCATGTTCCGGGAAGCTGGCCAGGCAACACCTGCCGGAACTAATTTCCTGAACCCGGGACAGCAGGATAAGCTTCCGCTTGACTCCTTATCCCTCATGATTGCACTCGTACTTGGTACAGCCGGTCTTCCACATATTCTGATGCGCTTTTTCACTGTTAAAGATGCAAAAACGGCCCGGAGCTCGGTTGTTACGGCTACATGGATTGTTGGTATCTTTTACGTCTTAACGGTCTGCTTAGGCTTTGGCGCTGCCATTTTTGTCGGCCGCTCCGATATTATCGCTGCCAACCCGGCCGGAAACATGGCTGCACCGCTTCTTGCCCAGGCTCTCGGCGGCGATCTGCTGTTCTCCTTTGTCTGTGCCGTAGCCTTCGCGACGATTCTCGCCGTTGTGGCAGGCCTCGTTCTTTCCGGAGCCAGTGCCTTTGCTCACGACCTGTACGGGCAGATTGTTAAAAAAGGGAAGGTGACCGAGCGTGAGGAGGTAGTTGCAGCCCGTACTGCTTCACTGACAGTGGCCGTGCTTTCCATTGCACTTGCGATTTTCGCGCAGAACTTAAACGTTGCCTTTCTCGTGGCACTTGCCTTCTGTGTAGCCGCCAGCGCGAATCTGCCGGTTATTGTGTACACGATTTACTGGAGACGCTTTAACACGAATGGAGCGATTACCGCGATTGCAGTCGGTCTGATCAGCTCCGTCGGACTGGTAATTATCAGCCCGAACGTCATGAACCCTGACGGCAGCGCATTCATTGCCGCCCAGGCAATCTTTCCGCTCACAAACCCGGCGATCGTATCCGTACCGCTCGGCTTTCTTGGCGGCTGGATCGGTACGCTTGTTTCCAAAGAAGCGGAATCCGGACGTTACGACAAGGTACTATTTAAAGCCAACACCGGCTACCGCGAATACGACCTTCAGGGTCGCGCCATAAAAAAAGACGAATAGCATGCATACAAAAAACACCGGATCTGCTCCGGTGTTTTTTTGCGTTCTTCAATTTTACTCAGGCAATCTGCTGGGCGATGAATACGGTTAGTGGAAGCATCAGCAGGCTGAAGATGGTCGTTGCGATTAATGCGACAATCCCGAGCTGATTAGACCTTCCATGCACGTAGCGTTCAAACAGCACAGCTGCCAGCGTGATGGTCGGCATGGATGACTGTACAATAATAATTTTTCCGAGAAGCTCCGGAATGGGAAGCAGCCATACTAGCAGGCAGGCGACCGCTGGAACGGCAAGCACCTTTACGATTACAGCGGAGCCAATGAAACGCTTGTACCCTGTTTTCACCATCTTCCAATTGGCTGAAGTAATGGTTGGTATGAGCAGGCCAATCAAAATCATCGCAAGCGGAGCCGCTAGTCCGGAGATGGTATTTACCGTTTCAAGAAATATCATTGGCAGAACCAATCCCGCAGATGCAAGCAGCACAGAGCATACAAGTGTTAGAAACGGCGTGTTTAAAATCGATGTAAGCTGTTTGAACGAAAACCGCCCCGGCTTTAACAGCAGGATGCCAATAGTAAATACGCTTGTCGTCGTGCCGGCATCATAGACTGCTGCATAGGACCCTGCTTCGGGACCAAACAAAATCGTAATGAGCGGAATGCCGATAAAGCCCGAATTACTGCAGCCCGCAACAATTGCCAGCTGCCGCGCTTCTATGTCTGTATAATGAAAAAAACGGCCAACGCCGTAGCCGACAGCCATGCCTGTCCACGTGAGCCCGAGCGCACATGCGTAGATCATTGCAAATGACGACCATGTGGAGCTGTTGAACTCGAGCTGAAAGATGCTGTACATAATCACGGCCGGAAGCGCGAAATTAATAGCTACAAAGGAAATAAAACGGCGCGTTTCCACCGACACATCAATCATTTTAGAGGTGATCGCGCCGATTGCTATCAATACAGTCATCATAAACACCGGCGTAATTATATCAATAATAGACATTTGTCTCGCCTCGGTTCTTTCATAATTTTCCTGAATCTGCACGTGTTCTATCTTAATATAAATCGACTGGAATGAAAACGAATGAAAGCTTGCTGTATTAATAAATTTCATGCAAACGCTTCCTCATTTCCCGCAAAAAAGCCGCCCTCCATCTGGAAGGCAGCAGGCCGTTACGAGGTCGTCTTAGGCTCCGGGTGCTTCTTGCGATTCAACAGGCGACGCAGATCGTCCTTTTGCTGTCTGGATACGAGAATGTACAGAAAGTCCCCTTCCTGGATCTCGGTGTTTCCGCCTGGCGTTACGAGTTCATCGTTACGCACCATGGCGCTTACAGTCGCGTCATTTGGAAAATTGATCTCATACAGCTGTTTTCCGACAATCGCCGATTCCTCGCTCGCTTCAAACTGCACCATTTCCGCATTTGCCGACCCCATGCTGACGAGCTCGATGGAGTGGTACGGTATTTCTTTTTTCGGGCCAACCAGATGCAGCAGCTTCGCCACGTAGGAAATGCTTGAGCCCTGAATGAGCGCAGACGTCAATACGATAAAAAATACGAGGTTAAAAATCAGCTGGGCATTGTCGAGATCAGCGACGACAGGGAATGTTGCGAGCACGATCGGTACCGCCCCGCGAAGCCCCGCCCAGGATAAAAAGGTCCGCTCCTTCATTGTATAGCCGAGAAACGCCGTAGATATAAAGACAGCAAGCGGCCGTGCGACAAACATAAGGACAAAGGAAAGTGCAATACCGGCAAGCATCACATCTGACGTAAATACCTGGCCCGGAAAAGCAAGCAGCCCGAGAATAATAAACATCAGAATCTGGCTCATCCAGGCGAACCCTTCATTAAACTGAAAGATCGAGTAGCGGAACGTAAGCTCAGAGTTGCCGATTACAAGCGCGGCTATGTATACAGCCAAAAATCCGCTCGCTCCAACAGCTGCCGTCACACTGTAGGCCAGAAGCGCAAAGGCCACCGAAAAGATCGGGTACAGACCACTTGATTCAAGGCCGATATGGTTAATTGCAAACGAAGCGAAGCGGCCGAACAGCAGACCCAGAATAATGCCGGCGCCGATCTGCCAGAAAAATGACGGGATAAGCATCCAGATGTTGGCATCTGCGTTAGTCAGCAGTTCAATAAAAGAAATCGTTAAAAAAACAGCCATCGGGTCGTTCGTCCCCGACTCTGCTTCAAGCGTGGCCCCGAGCTTGGCTTTAATATTTCTCTCCTTCAGGGCAGCAAACACGGCTGCCGCGTCGGTGGATCCGACAATGGACCCGAGAAGAAGTGCTTCATACCAGGTAAAGTCGAGCAGCAGGTACGCCGCACCCCCCACACACAAGGAAGTAATTACCACGCCTGCGGTCGCAAGCGAAATGGACGGCACCGCCACCCGGCGCACCGTTGACCATTTTGTCTGAAGGCCGCCCTCAAACAGGATAATCACCAGGGCGAATATACCAACCAGCTGGGCTACTTCGGCATTATCAAAATAAACGATTTCCAGGCCGTCGCTTCCGATCAGCATACCGATCAGAATAAACAGCACAAGGGCCGGCAGCCCGAGCCGGTTCGAAAATTTAGCCACAACAATGCCGGCCACCAGCAGTAAACCGACAAGCAGAACGACTCCATCGTTTGCTTCCAAAAAATCCAATATGTTTCGTTCCTTTCATGACACATGCCTTTGCATGCGTTATGTTTTATAGTTTTACGGTGTTCTGATAGGAGAGCATACGCGCCGGCTGCGGAAAAGAAAACCGCTGCTTCAGAAAGCGCGCGTCGGGAATTGATACTGAAGAACGCAGAACACTTCCTGCGTCTAACGGGGAAAATGGTACATAATAATATACTCTTTTTATTTTAACATTGATTTTTTATTATCCATAGCAATCAGCCCTTTTACGTTTGTATGCGTAACGAAACCTTTTACAGGGAAAGGACGTATAGTAGTATACGCACACCAAAAGGAGGCAGCTATTCATGGAAACGTCCCGGATACTCAAATGGGTCACCGGCGGGATTGAACTGTTTCTCGGTATACCGATTATCGGCGGGCTCATCATTGTCGGCACAGGGTACCTGCCGCTGCAGATTATGCTTGTTGCCCATATTATCGCTCTTATTGCGTCTATCTATGATAAGCAAAAGAAAACCGGCAACATCCTGGGCATTATCACTTCCGTCGTCGCCTATATTCCAATTGTTGGTATGTTTATGCACATTCTCACCGGCATCTGGCTGCTTGTTGAAGCCTTCGGATATCAGCGCGAAAAAGAAATTTAAAGCGGGGCACGCCTCACATAGGCGTGTCTTGTTTATTTCTGCCTGAAAACAGGAATATGATTTTTAATACTTTTCAGGAAAGGAAGCAGTTACTTATGGCCAAATGGAAAACGTCTACGCAGGCAGCAATGCTGCGCTCTTTTCAAAAACGCGTCAGCCAGCAGTCCCAGTCGTATATTACCCCGCCGCCGGCTGATTCGGTCAGCACCTTCTCCTATCTGGTCGAAACGACCCCTGGAGCCACGCCGGTACATATTTATTACCCGATCGCGGACGTTTCCAAAAAGCTTCCGGTGTATATCAATCTGCACGGAGGGGGCTTTGTGATGGGCAGCTCCGGTGAAGATGCGGGCTGGTGCAGATACATCGCCGCTGAGGTCTCCTGCGTAGTGGTAAACATTGACTACCACCTGGCGCCAAAGACCCGCTTCCCGGCTTCGGTGCTTGAGGTGTTTGAAATTGTCGAATGGCTGACCGCGCATGCCGGGCGCCTTTCGCTGCAGATGGACAACTACGTGCTTGGCGGCCACAGCGCCGGGGGCAATCTTGCCGCCACGGCGAGCATGATGCTGCGTGATACCGGCCACAGGCTGCCGAAGCTGCAGATTCTTGACTATCCCGTCCTCGACCTGCAGACGGATCCCTACGAAAAGCCGTCGTATTCCACTGCCATTCCGCCTTATATTGCGCAGATTTTTAACGACAGCTACCTGCAGACACCACAGGACGCCCGTCACCCTTACGTTTCACCGTTATATGCTGAACAACTCGAAGGCCTGCCCCCGGCGCTCGTCATTACTGCTGAATACGATTCGCTCGCAAGAGAAGCGGCCCAGTACGTGAGCCGCCTGGAAAAAGCCGGCGTCGCGGTGCATCATTATCCATTTTCTGCGACCAGCCACGGATTTACGCATATGGGGAACGAAGAAACCGCGCTCGAAGCGTGGGCTACGATTATCCACGCGCTCAAGCGTGCCTTTAAATAATAGAAACCGCCCGTTTGATAACGGCCGGTTCATGCGCCGCCCTTCACCGGGGCGGCTTTTTTAGTTACAGATCGTATCCTCACAGATGTCGCGGTTTTTAACGTATGTTTTTTGACACGTGAGATCATAAGAATAAAAAATCGATTTCCTAATTATTTTCTATTTATTCAAAACTTTTATAATAGTAAAATAGAACTAATTAAGTCTATTTTAAAACAAAGGAGCCATTATTTATGAAAAAACTTTCATTAGGGTTTGTGTTTTTATTAGCTGCCTGTAGTCCTCAGGAGGAAAGTTCTTCATCAAAAGAGATAGAGGAACTAGAAAAAGAAAATGCACAATTAGAAGACGAGCTCGAAGAAAACGAAACAGAAGCGTCTGAGGGAGACACTAATCCTGGAGATACAAAAGAAGAAGACACTACGACAAATCAGGATAAATTAGAAGAACCATCCACAGACACCGAGAATGAAGAAAAAGAATGGTGGGCCCCAGCAGTGGAAAACAAAGCCCAAGCTGTACATAAAGATGAGGGAGAAGAGGGGGAAATTACCACTATATGGGGAAGCGGCGAAAGTAAACAAACTGCTACTGCCATGAATAACATACAGTTTATCGCCCCGGACGCTGAAAACACCTATTATTTTCTTGATGGCACAGAAGGAAACAAAAAAATCCGTTATTTTAATGGGCAGGAAAATGAAGTCATCTTTAATTTAACCGAGGATTCTATTGCGGATCGCTTTGAAGCAACCGGTCTCATTAATGATAGCGAAAACCTGCTTGTTGCTGATCAAAAAAATATTTTTAAGATAGAGAACGAAGAACTAACTCCGTATGATGATTCCTGGGAAAAATACTTCGAGGAAAAAGAATATACTTCAATTGAAAGAATCAAAAAATATGGAGAGCTTATCTATGTCTCTATATACTCTGAGAAAAATCAATCTACAAGTATAGTTACCATTGATTCTGAAGGCAAGATGAGTGAATTATACGAACACGAAGAGGAAGGCCCCATAAATGATTTTTACGTTCATGATAAAAATCACTTTTTCTTACTAAAAAAATCTAAAATAATGTCTATCGCTTCCTCCCAAGACGAACAGACAGATGGAGAACTAGTAGGAGATAAAACTTATTTCCTTCCTGACGAGGGAGTGTATTATAATGAAACGGCAGGAGAAGTCACGACTCCTCGCTTTTTCTGGATTAACACCGATCAACAAATTAATGTAGTTACAAACGATAAAAAAGAAACAAGTTCTTCTATGGAGGAAATGACTTTTGAGTGGATTTCTTTTCCTTACTCTATTGAAGCTTCCGAATCTGCTGGTTACAAAGTGAGCCAAGACGCTTCTGAAACTATTAACTTACATGACAATGAAGAAATAAATACTCTTTTAACCCTTGATGAATTTGGTTACAAAGACGATGAATTAAGTGAAGCAGAGTTAAGCTACACTAATGACTTTGTTTGGGATGGTACAGGGTATCTGTTTGCTGACCAAGCGAGCAATTCCATACGTAAATATTGGACCGATAACGCTCCTGCAAATGTGAAAAATAACGAGTAATTAATAAAAGCCAGGCCCTCTTTAAAATGAAGTGACCTAAATAAATGAGACAGATAAAAGCACCTCTCACGTCGTATTCGTAGTAGGATCGACAGATGGAGGTGTTTTTCTTATGGGAGAAAGTAAACGACGGTATCCAGCAGAAGTGAAACGGGAAGTTCTCCGGCTTAAATGGGAGGAAGGATGGAGCAACCGGTCACTCATGGATTCCTTCGGCATTAAGAATGTATCGCAAATCAAGCAATGGGCCAGGTGGGTCCAGAATGGAGAAGAGCATCGTCTTCGCCAGCCGGTTGGCAAGCAGTACACGTACGGCAAAGGCCCGCAGGACAGCGAAATTGACCGGTTGCGGCAGCAGGTGGAGTACTACGAAATGAAGGAGGCGTTGCTGGGAAAGTACCAGGAACTGGAAAGGAGGTGGTCCCGGAAGTCTTCCTCGCCTTCGTCGACCAGCACCGGCAAACGTATACGGTAACGTTCCTTTGTCACATTTTTGGGGTGCCCCGGGCCGCCTATTACCGTTGGTGCCGGAAGTCGTGGGAGCCCTCCGGGCTCGACCAACAGATCATCGACCTCTGCCGCTTCCTGCAGTTTCGGGCGGGACACCGGACCATCCGGGGACTGTTGGGAAAAGATCATGGGATTCATGTCCATCGGTGCACCGTCCAGCGCATCATGCAGAAGTACGGCCTCCAGTGCCAAATCAAACCTAAACGGGCCCGGAAACCCGCCGGCCTCTCCGATATGGTGGTGCCGAATCGGTTGAATCAACAGTTTCAGGCCCAGCAGCCGAATGAAAAATGGGTCACGGATATCACGTACCTGCCGTACGGGCCAACCATGTGGTATTTATCCACCGTGATGGACCTGTACAACAATGAAGTGCTGGCGTATACGATCCGCGATCGGCAGGATACCACCCTGGTGCTCGACACCCTGGAACGGGCCTGCGCGGGCCGGGAAACCAGCGGTACGATCCTCCACAGCGATCAGGGCTGCCAGTACACGTCTTATGCCTTTCAGGAAGCAGCTCACAAAAAAGGCATTATCACAAGCATGTCGCGCCGAGGCAACTGCTTTGATAATGCCGTCATTGAATCCTTCCATTCCTCGCTAAAGTCGGAAGGATTCCGCACCCCACGAGGGGTGCCCCTAACGTCTACCATTATACTAGAAAACGTGCAGACGTACATGTATTATTACAATTATCAGCGACCCTTTACGAAATTAGCCTTCCACACGCCGGTGGAATACCGAACGGCAGAAGGCTAGGTGCTTTATCTTGTCTCATATTTCTAGGTCAGTGCAAAACCAAGAGCCTGGCTTTTTTATTACGGAAAGTACATCAACCACTGGAAAAATATTATAACTCCTGCTGCAATAGCTGCGTACTTCAATACTTGCTTTCCGTTTCCAACAAAAAAATATACCGCACCGGCAATGAAACCCAGCCATCCTAAACCAAATATCGAAAATAATATAAAAATCCCAAACGATATTAAAAGCATCTTTACCGTTTCTTTTTTTATAAAGAAAGCTTCTTCTGTAGCTCCAGCACGTTTGTTTTCATTGCTGTGTGAGCTATTGCTCTTTTTTTGATAGTTATTATTTTCTACATCATTCTCTTCTAACCACTTTTCAATGTCCTGTTCCTGATCCTGATTCAAATAAGAAACAATCTCGTATATATTAATGTACAAAGGATGGTTCTTACGCAAATTATTTTCTTCATAGAGAGCTATCATCCAATAAGCTACCTGAAGACGTTCAACAGACCCTTCCGGCACTGTTTTCAGTTTTTCAACAGCTTCCGCTTTTGCTTCCGGATCACCAAGGTTAAAAGCTAATAATAAAATTTCTTTATACATCATCGCTTTCTCTATTGATTCAAATCTTAACGCATTAGTTCGCAATGATTGAAGAGCCTGTTCCGATCGTCCAATTTCATTTAAAAGTCGAGATTCTTTCAAGCACCAGTCAATATCACCCGTAAGTTCAATTAATTTCCGCACAAGATTTATCGCTTCTTTATGTTCTTTTATACTTTCTTTAACATCAACACCCAATATTAAACAGTCAATATTATTTGGCGTTTCGCGTAATAGTTTTTCGGAAATAATATTTGCTTCTATGCCATCCCCCTTATGAAGGAAAGCATAAGCCTTACACTGTAAAGCTTCTCTATTTCCCGGAGACTCTTTTAAAATCTGGTTGGTAATCGAAATAGCTTTATTGAAATCGCCCTGTTTAAGACTTCTCCAAGCGTCCTCCAATCTCTTACTATCATTTGAATTATTACTCCCTTGTTCGTCATATTCCCTGCGTTTATTATTATCCTTAAGTGTTTTAAAAGCCTCTGTGAGCAATTGAAACTCTTTTGGGTGCGTTTCATTAGAGTACTCACGGATTAAAGTAAAATAAGCTTGCTTTATTTCTGCTTCAGAAGCATTTGGTGCCAGATTCAACCTCTCGTAATAACTCATTGTATCTTTAACCATCTTTTACCCCTCTTTAGTTGTTTACACGTACTCAATTAATAAATCAGTAACCTCCCCCTGACGCTGACGAACTTTTTCAGTTTTTCCTTCTTTCAAGGCAGCATGGAGCATCTCAATTTTCTTTTCCATTTTTTGTTTTTGGTCTCCCTCTAATTGTTCGGCACGTTTTTCTGCTTTATAAATAGTGCTTTTCGCTCTGGAAAACAAATCTGAATGATCCCATTCATCGGCAATTTTAATCTGAGATTGAGATACTTCCACGTCACTCATTACGCCTTTTTGCGATTGAATGGCCTGTTGAATTTTTTTACCGGTACTGTTAATTACGGCTTCAACCTGCAATATACCATTGATATCGTATTCAAAAGTAACATTAATAGTTTCTTCACCTGCAGGAGCTTCAGGCACTCCTTTGAGGATCATATCATCAGCCAGTAGAATATTATCCTTCACGTACGGATTTTCTCCTTGATAAATATTAATTTTCACTTCTGTTTGGTTGTCTTCCATAGTGTAGTACGGCTTCGTTTCAGTTACTGGAATTGTTTCGTTTCTTGGAATAATTTCATCAAAGTACCCGTGAACTATCGTATCATTTACATATTTGCTAACTTCTACGCCAAGGGTGTAAGGGCAGACATCAATGACTACCAACCCTTTTGCTTTATCAACAGTCCCCTCTTTAATTCCGCCTTGAATAGCGGCTCCCAATGCTACAGCTTCGTCCGGGTTTACTGTTTTCAAAGGTGTTCTATTAAATTTATTTTCTACTGTTTCTTGAACGCATGGGATTCTGGTGGAGCCGCCGACTAAGAGAATCTCACTTACATCGGAAACATCAAGTCCAGCGTCAGTTAAAGCTTTTTCTACTTCTTTCATCGAAAGCTTTACTAATGGATCAATTAACTTTTCAAATTCAGCACGGCTAAGCTCTAAATCAATACTAATGGGAGCATTTTCATGAATACCCAAAAATGGAATTTGAATTTTAGCTACAGTTTGTGCAGATAAAGTTTTCTTTGCCTTCTCTGCTGCTTCTTTAAGAAGTGCTTCCCGTCTTAATTGTTCGCTTTCGTCAGCATCGACGTAAACATTGAAGCCTTTCTCCTTCTCAAATGTTTCAGTTATCCAATCAACAATTTTTTTATCAAAATCCATGCCGCCTAACTCATTATTACCAGCACTTGATTTTACTTGAAGAACACCATTGAACATTTCTACTATTGAGACGTCAAAGGTGCCGCCGCCCAGATCATAAACTAGCAAGTGCTGATTTTTATCAACATTCTCAAATCCAAAAGCCATTGCAGCTGCTGTAGGCTCGTTGATAAGACGATCCACTTTAAAACCAGCCAGTTCCCCAGCTTTTTGAGTAGCTTTTCTTTGAGCGTCACTAAAATATGCCGGCACTGTAACTACAGCTTCCGTTACTTCTTCTGCAAGCATTTCTTCTGCACTTTTCTTTAAATACGTTAAAATATGGGCAGAAATTTCTTCTGCTCTATATGATTCTTCTCCCATGGAGACCTTTTCTTCTGAGCCCATCAACCGTTTCACTTCAAGTACTGTTTGACTTGTTAAACTTGGGTATGAATCCTTTGCTTCCTGCCCTACAATAATTTCTCCGTTGAAATTCATTTGTACAATAGAAGGAGTCACCCTGCCTCCTTCTTTATTTGGAATTATTTCTGGGTGACCATTCTTTAAAACTGATACTGCTGAATTTGTTGTTCCTAAATCAATTCCGATAATAGCCATACTACGTTTCCCCCTAATTGTTTTCTTCTACTGTTACTACGATTGCTTTTTTCAATATTTTTTTTGTTGTTTTGTCTTTAAATCCCCGACCTTGGGTAGCATATACATAGTACGGCTCTAAATCAGGAGCCTGCTCTTGGGAAACAGTGCCTCTGCTCACCATTTCCCGCCCTTCAATTCTAGTGTTTTGAGTATTGATTGACTCGAGCCCGAACTCATTTAATATTTCGAGTACTTTTACTTCAAGCGCTTTAATTTTTTCCCGGAAGTCTATTTCGAATTGAGCCTGAAGAAGAGCATTAGTAAGTATTTCGATAGATTCGTACGTTTTTAATAAATAATTAGTGTAAGTACTTCTTAATTCTTCCCATTTTTCAATATAAGGTTTTAACTGCTCTTCCAACTCTAAATTTTCATTTGCGCCTTGCTTAGCGATATCGGGGAAATTAGGAAGAATATTTAAACAATCCCTATTTTTGAGGTCTCTTTTTTCTTTCGCTTCTTCTAAGGCTTGATTTAAATATAAAATTAAATTTTCGTACTGAAATTCCCGCTCTTCGTTTTCTTCAATGAATATTAACGGAGGCTCTCCATTTTTGCTCATTCTTTCATTAATGAAGTTGGCTTCGAGGTAACTACGGGTTAAGTCATTCAACTGTTCTTTTGATAATTCAAAAATACTTTTCCAATTATCGTATTGCTCTCCCATATGCATTTCTACTTCTTTCAACTCATCAATTAAATACTCATACCATTCCCACATTAAAACGCTTGTGGCTAGTTGGTACTGTTCATGAATTTTTATTAAGGAAGTTTCTAAATCTTCTTCTCTTGAAATTTCAATTAGAGGGTTATCATCACTCGTATTTTCCAATTCTCCTCCACCTCCATTAAATAGTATTAGTGGTTCTATTCTACCACTTTTAATGGAATATTTTTAGTTTTTTTGTATAATTATATCCATTTATTAATTCCTTTTACTCAATAAAAAAGTCTCTTCAATTCTAACATGGGTAAAAATACTGGAAACATAAAAACGGCCAGCAAAATAATGCTGACCGGCAGAACCTATTCTTTTTCTAATTTTTCCTTTAGTTACAGATCGTATCCTCACAGATGTCGCGGTTTTCCATGTCGATCTGGATCGTCGTGTGATGAATGCCGTGCTCCCTGTGCAGCAGCTCGTTGGCATTTTTCAGCGCCTCCTGCTGGCTCGTTCCTTCTTTAACGACCAGATGGCAGCTGAGAGCCGGGAAGTCTGACGTGATCGACCAGACGTGCAGATCGTGGATATCCTTCACATGATCGACGGCCAGCAGCTGTTCTTTTATCTGCTTCGTATCGATTCCCTCCGGCGTCCCTTCCATGAGTACGTGCACCGAGTCCCGCAGCACACGCAGACCACTGATGAAGACAAGCAACGCAACAATCATGCTTGCGATCGGGTCAGCGAGGCTCCAGCCAAACAGCATGATTAAAATCGCCGCTATAATGGCACCGACGGAGCCGAGCAGATCTCCAAGCACGTGCAAAAACGCGCTCCGGACGTTTAAATTTTCATGATTGTCTCCGCTGTGAAGAATGCGGGCCACCACAATATTGACGATCAGACCGATGGTGGCCACGATGAGCATTCCCGTGCTCACCACAGACGGCGGATCCATTAAACGCTGAATGCCCTCGTACGTAATATAAACGGCAATCACCATCAGCGCGAGACCGTTAATAAATGCAGCCAGCACTTCAAATCGGCGGTAGCCATAAGTTTTCGACGAGGTCGCACTGCGGCTGCCGTACCATATGGCTGCAAAGCTGAGGCCGAGCGCCGCTGAATCACTCAGCATATGCCCCGCGTCAGAAAGCAGTGCCAGACTGTTCGTCCACAGGCCCCCGATCACTTCGACGACCATAAAAACAGTAATTAAAATAAATGACCACTTCAGGGCCGTTTGGTTTGTTGTTCCGTGATCATGGCTGTGCCCTTCATGCGACATAGTGTCTCCTCCCTGTTTCTTTCCTTCTATATTCAAATCATCTTTTGATTAAATTATACCACTTTCACTCTTTTATTCAAACATTCTTTTGAATAATAAAATGTCTAAATTTTTCTTTAGAAGGGAATACAGTAACGTACGTAGAAGTTAACGTTTATAAAACCTACACAAGGAGAAGATGTTTATGCACAAACTAGTCAAACAGGCAGGCCTTGGCGCCTGCGGGCTGATCGCTGCAGCCGCTGCCTATGCATTCTTTTCACCGCGGCCGGCCGCCTGGTACGTAAAGCAGGCCTTTAAGGGCGGGCTTGAAACTGAAGCCCCCGACTTTGCCGAAGCAGCCGAACAAACGGTCCAGTACCAGGATATTGACTACGAATCCCAATACCGTAACGGTCGGCTGGATGTCATTTTAACGACGAAAAAAGAAGAAAAAACGCCGGTCGTTTTTTGGATGCACGGCGGCGCTTACGTCGCAGGCGACAAGCAGGATGCTTCCAAATACGCCACCTATCTGGCTGCCTCCGGCTACAATGTGATCAATATTAATTACGCACTCGCCCCGGCCGCTGCCTATCCGGCGCCATTAATCCAGCTGGATGAAGCGTACCGCTATATTAAACGGCACGCTGATGACTACGGCATCGACCTGACCAATATTTTTTTCGCCGGCGACTCTGCGGGCGCACAGATCGTTTCCCAGTATGCGGCCATCCAGCTGAACGAGGGGTACTCCCCCTGGGTGCCGGTAAGACGGCATATTGATCCAATTTATATCAAAGGAGTGCTGCTCTTCTGCGGTCCATATGACCTGCGTCAGATCGCCGGCGCACCGCTCGGCTGGTTCAACCGCTTCCTGTTCAAGCGTATCGGCTGGTCGTACATTGGTACGTACAACTGGGAGGACGCTCCAGCACTGACGGAAATATCGATGCTGCAGCGCCCGCCGGAAAAATTCGCGCCGACCTTTATTACAGATGGCAATAAAAACTCCTTCGATACCCAGGGACGCCGGCTCGCCGCACTGTTAAGCCGCCGCGTACCCGTCCGGGACATTTTTTACGATAAGGATGAAACACCGGTCGAACACGAATATCAATTTAAAATGGATCAGCCTGCCGCCCGGCAGACGTTCCGTTCCCTGACTGCTTTTATTGATACGTACAGTCGTACGTAAACGATGAAAGGGGCCTGCTGCGCATAAATAGCGCTCAGGCCCCTTTTTGTGTATCGAGTGCTACATGTTTAACAGCGTCCCGAGGCGGTTCATGATTTCCCCGCCGTGTTCGCTGACAACCACATCGTCCTCCAGACGGATGCCGCCCCAGCCTTCAATATAAATGCCCGGCTCAATGGTAAGCACCATCCCCGCTTCAAGCAGTTCGTCGTTGCCGCCGTGAATCGACGGTGCCTCGTGCACATCCATACCGAGGCCGTGACCGACACGGGTGATAAAATGATCGCCGAAGCCGGCTTCTGTCAGCACGTCCCGGGCGGCTTTGTCCACGTCCCCAATTCTTCCGCCGTGATAGCATGCCTTTATCGCCGCTGCTTTCGCTTCCGACACGAGCTCCAGGCGTTCCTGCGTCACTTCATCAGCTCCGCCGAACACCCACGTTCGTGTCATGTCGGCGCAGAATCGTCCGTACCGCGCACCGAGATCCACCAGAATCAGGTCCCCTTTTTGCAGCCGGGCTTCTGAAGGAACACCGTGCGGATAGGCGCTTTTTTCTCCGAACAGGACGATCGTATCAAACGCTGCCCCGTCTGCTCCCTGCTTTTTCATCACCTCTTCAAGCTGATGAACGACCTCCCGTTCGGTCACTCCTTCCCAAAGTCCTTCCGCAACGGTTTCAAGCGCCCGTTCAGTAATATCCACTGCGTGCTGAATCTGCTTCAGCTCCTCCGGCGATTTCACCTGGCGGCTCTGCACCACCACGTGCTCAAAGTCTGTGTAGTGGACGCCCGGATAAATCTGCTGCAGCCTTTCGAACCTGGCCACGGACAAATGATTTTTTTGTAATGCAATCCGGACAGGATTCGGCATCTGTGTATGAAGTGCTTTTTTCACAATTTTCCACGGGTCCTCGCTATCCGTGTAGGTAACAATGCTTCCGTGCCACCCGCTTTTCTCCACCAGCGCCCTTTCCATTTCCGGACAGACGAGCACTGGCTCTCCCTCCTGAAAAAGGACAAGCAGCAACAGCCGTTCATGCGGATCCGAATAAAAGCCGCTCGCATAGTAAATATCAACTGGATTCGTGATTACGGCTGCGTCCTCCTCCCGTGCTGCTAACGCCCGGGTCCATGCTTTAACTGCCGTTTTCATTTTTTCAGCCTCCTTTTTCTTTAGTATCGCATAATTTTTTAGATGCTTTCCAGTCGTTTCCTTTATCAGGGTTTTCCCAAAGGCAAAAAAGGGAAATAGTGATAACTGAAACGACTTCCTTTTTGGCTGGGTACACATACATAGATAAAACAGCGGGGTGGTTTCGCGCATGCCGCGCAAACCATAAAGGGGGGACAGCATCTATGCAGAACCAGGAATGGATCTTTAACGATATACTTTTCTTCTCCTCCCGCAATTCAGTTCCAGTTTATAACCACGGGGGGGAAACAGTCGGCCTGCTCGAGCGTGCCGATGCCAAATCCATCGAAGTTAACACAGATCATATGCGTACCGGGGATGCCTATCGGTTTAAAGATACGCACGGCCGTACGCGGATGGCCATGGGCGTAAAAAAAGGCAAGATGCACCGGCGCCTCCGCTATCATTATATGTTTCAGCCCTGCAGCGGGGCAAATGAAATTGAGCTGCGTGACCAGATATTTTTCCCTTACTTTCGTTTTCACGTAAAAGGGCGCATTAACGATGAACAGCTCGAAATATACCAGACCCGCCATGAGCAGCTGATCGTACGGTGCGAAAAAGTAACCGTCGCTACGATTACATTTAAAAACTCCGGCTGGAAGGTTTCAGCCTCCGTCAATAAAATTCAGGATTCCTGCGTGACAACGCCGGAATTTCTCACCCTCGCCTACTGTATGTTCCGCCTGAACGATTTTGAATCCTCCGATATTAAAACGCTGTAAGCAAAGTCTGTCGCCGGGAGTTTTCTTCACCTCCTCCGAAAGGAGCACAAAACTATGGATATGTACCGCATTCATTCGAGCCATTTGGCCCTGGCTGGCTACGACCCCTTCAGTGAACTGCTTCGCATTGAATTTACCGATGGCAGCGTCTATGACTACCGCGGCGTACCCGAGCATATTTTCCCCGGCCTGATGGCCTCAGATTCCGCAGGTGAATACCACTACCAGCGCATACGTGATGTTTATCCGTACACGAAAGCTGATTAACAGGAGCACTGCCCGGTGCTCTTTTTTTATGGCCTAAGACAGTAAAAAACCCGCCTACCTTTTTAGGTAAGACGGGTGCTGCTTATCTATTGATTAGTCGACTACTGTTACTTCTACGTCCTGACGGCCAAACGCGAATGCGTCGGATTTCGTCGGCACGTGGATGTCGATGCGGTCGTCATTGATCGCTCCGCCTGTGTCTGCTGCTTCATACGTGCCCATGCCTTCGACCTTCACGGTGGAGCCAAGCGGAATCACGTCCGGGTCTACGGCGATGACGTTCGCGTCACGGTCGTTGTTCAGGTTAACGCCTGTTGCCGTGATGCCGCTGCAGCCTGCACATTCAGCTGTATAAGCAGTAGCTTCCATCGTCATGGTGTCGCCGCTGCTGTCTGCGTCACTGCTGGTGGATGCTTCTGAAGAGCTGCTGCTTTCGCTTCCAGATGATTCGGATGTGGAGGCTGCCTTCACTGCTTCGCCGCCGTCCACGTCATCGAGCGCTGCACGGGTGTTCGGTCCGATAATGCCGTCCACTACGAGTCCCTGATCACGCTGGAAGCTGCGTACGGCGCTGTCCGTGATCGGTCCGTAGATGCCGTCTACGGCGTAGTCGTAATAGCCTTCATCCTCGAGAACAGACTGTGCTTCGGACACGTCGTCCCCGCGGTCTCCTTTGTTTAATAGGTCTGCTGCGTCCGACACGGCCGGTGCTGCTGCCATAAGTCCTGTTCCGAGTGCGAAACCACCGGCCCACTTCATCGATTGACGTACAGAAAACATATATGAATACCCCCAACTGTTTGAATTTCTCTCACAGCAAGAACTATAACGAACCAGCATGGGGGACTTCAAGCTTATTAGTTAATTGTAATTACATTGTAATTTCTATGTAATTATTACTAATGATTGATAAATTCCCGTAACAATTCCTCTGTTTTTTCTTATTTTCATCAACTCCCCATGACTGGGGACTTACAGCTGCTTTATTCCGCCCATTCATACGCTCAGGCTTGGTTCTGAATTTTTTCTTCTATTACAAAGCCTTTTTGGCAACTATTACAGAAGTTTTGCTTTTTTCACGATAACAGTGGCCGGGAGCTTTGAAATAAAAAAGCTGCCCCTGAAAAAGGAGCAGCTAATCCCCTTCCTTCTGCCTGACCAGCATGCGCCTGATGCGGAGCTTGCGGTTTGTCGGCACGTAAAACACCTTTGATGTGCCTTCTTCCTTAAGAAGAGGAAAGGTTGGGAGTTTATCATCAATTTTAATAACTGTGGCAATACGGTCGTCTGACAGCTCCACCGTGGCTCCTGACGGGAAAATCTCCAGGCTTTCACACAGCCGGGCCACATAATTCATATCCACACTCTCTTCGTTCACAATAATGCGCAGGGCTTTATGGGGACTCAGCGCTTCTCTGTACGGACGATCGAGGGATAATGCTGAAAAAATGTCCACCACACCAATCAATCTGGCCAGCTCCTGTATCTTCTCCTCATCAAGAGCACGGGGATAACCCCTGCCATTCAAGCGCTCATGATGATCAAGAGCCATCAGCGCTACGCGTTCTGAAAATTCCCACTCTTTAAGCAGCGTGTATCCATGCAGCGTATGTGCCTGGACGATCCCCATTTCCTGGCCGTTTAAAGCTCCATTTTTCCATAGTATTTCCTGCGGCACCTTCAGCTTGCCCACATCATGCAGCAGACAGCCCACCGCTATCTCTCTCATGTTCGGAAAGTCCAACTCATATGCCAGAAGAGTTCCTAATATAAACACGTCAAATGAGTGCTGGTACGTATACAGGTCCCACTCCTTTATTTTGTCCATCAGCGTTTTTACTTTTGGCATTTTCATTACCGAGCAGAACATATTTTCCAGCCATTCATAGCGGCGCAGATCATTCAGTGCGAAACCAAACCGATATTCATTGCCAAGGCCAATCACGTTGTCCAAAAACAGACGCTTTAATTCCTGATCACTTAACTGCTTTCCTTCCTGATTGTGTTCGGCCGCTTCACCAGCCTGATGAACTTCTACTTTTTCAATCCCCCACCTTTGCAGCTTATCGATCCGTTCCTTCGTTAATACCATTCCCTTTTTCAACGCCAGCGCGTTTCCTTTATATACATCCTCCCCCAACACGTCCTCCGGCCTTAAGTCTTTGATCAGTCTCTCCGTCATGATCTCCACCGCCCGTTATCGTATTATTATTCGAGTATTCGATTTTATATTAGGTATATGTTCACAGTACTTTAGTTGTTTATTAAAATCAATATACAATATGCAAATTATTATAAGAAAAGCCGGAAGCCCCTGGCTTCCGGCGGATACTTTTATTCTTCCTTGTTGTCTACGATCAATATATCGCAGCTGGCCGAACGCACGACCGCTTCCGAGAAGCTGCCCATCAGCGTACGGTCCATTTTATTCTTGCCCGTCTGCGGAAGCAGCACCAGATCAATCTGATAATCCGGCACTACCCGCTGCAGAAGCGTCTGCGTCGGAGCTCCGTGCTCGACAATCAGCTTCGCATCGAGCTTTCCGTGCACGTGAGACTCTGCCTTCTCCTTCACGGTGTTAAGTGTTTCGGTTGCCTCTTCTTCAGCTTTTTTTAAAACGTCTTCTTCGTAGCGGGCAAACGGCCCATAGCCCTTTTCCTCAACCATTGCAGCCAGATGAAGATCTGCGCCATGAAGTTCAGCCAGAGCACAGCCCTTTTTCACCACATGCTCCGGCACGCCTGCCGTTGGGTGTACGCCGATTAAAATGTTTTTGTATAGTTCCATATTTATACGCCTCCTTATTAAGTATATGGAATGCGTATTATGCCTATTCCCAACTACCGGAAAATGTATGCATCAATCCTTGAAAACAGGTGGCGTTTCAGCGAACACATGCAGCTGCGACGCCCCATGGATTTGCGCCCAGACGGGATGCTGCCGGTTCTCCATGCGCGGAAAGCTGCTCAAATATATTTCCATACGCAGCCGGCTTCCCGCCGAAAACCGGTACGCTGTCCGGCCAATATCGATGGTGTGCTCTTCGGCCTGCACGGTATCCACCACATTCCAGGCAGACCCGTCCGGCTTTACCTCGCTCACCCGCAGACCGATTGGAAGGTCCGGGCGGCTCAAAGTCATCCGCAGATGCGCCTGCACAGTACCGAGTATTTCCCAATCGCTTTGGAGCGGTGCGCCCGTATACACGAGCACGTCGTTTCGCGCCTGGATCTCCTGCTGATCAAAGCTTCCCGCCGGAAATCCGCTCATTAAAATATTTCCACCGCTCGTCGGCACCGGGTCACCCGGGTCGTGCGTCACCTGGCGGCCGGGCTGCTCCAGCTTCGGCATTTCCGCAGAAAGCAGGCCGTCTGGATGCAGATTAAACACCGCCCCGGCCTGTCCCTCCGGCATTTCCGCACCGCTCCACCATTCACCAGCGTGCATGACGTAATAATGCACCGGGTCCCGGAGCGGCGCCGTTCCATCCTTCAGCCAGCGGTCAAACCACTGCAGAAACAGCCCGGTCCGGTCCACCTGCGCGCCAGGAAAAAAGACGTCCCCCGCCTGGCCGCTCTGGTCCTCGTGCGTCCACGGGCCGATCCAAAGCTCCGCCAGCCCGGCCGATCTTTGATACAAATCCATTGTTTCTTCAAGAAAGCAGTCGTACCATCCGGCGAGAAACAGGGCCGGTACTTTAATGCTCTCCGGAGTGGCCTGCATGCGCTGCCTGGCTTCTGCTGAAACGTCTCCAAGCAGAAAATCTCTGTAGTACGAGGGTAGACCGGCCGCTGTAACCGGAGGCCACGTGAGCGGATCTCCTTTCCCGAGCCAGGACGGAAGATGTTTAAGATATGCGCTGATACGTGCCGGACCTTCGGGACCCTCTGCCCGCTCCAGGTGATCGGGAAGCATGGACTCTGCTACCCATGACTGCCATTTGCCGAGCTCAAGCACGCCCCGGCTTCCCCGCATCGTGCCCCAGCCGTCCGCAAAGGTCATCATCGGTGCGATTGCCTGCAGCGACGGTGGCTGCACCGCTGCCGCTGCCACCTGGGTGAAGCCGTGATACGACATGCCAATCATGCCGACGTCCCCGTTCACCTCCGGAAGACGCGCTGCCCATTCCACCGCATCATAGCCGTCAGAGGCTTCGTCTATAAATGGATAAAATTCTCCCCCGGAGGCAAACCGGCCGCGCACGTCCTGAATCACAACCACGTACCCGGCCGCTGTCAGGCGTTCGATATCAACGAGCGTTTCCCGGTAATGACGGGTCGTTTTGTCGTATGGCAGCCGGAGCAAAAGAGCCGGCCAGCTGCCGGCCCTGTCCGGACGGTACACGTCTGCGCGCAGCACGGTGCCGTCACGCATCCGTTCTTCCACCTGCTTTTCGATACGCATGTTACGAACGCACTTCCTCGTGGCCGATCGAAAACGTTCCGCCCGACACGTCCTTCACGTTATGCACCACAATGAACGCATTCGGATCCACTTCCTTAATCACCCGTTTCAGGCGAAGCAGACGGTGCGAGTGAATCACAATATACAGCACGCGGCGCTGCTCCTTCATATACTCCCCACGGCCGTCAAAAACGGTCGCACTCGAGGCAAGCTCCTTCGTAATACGCTCGGAGATCTGCTCCGAGTACGGAGACACCACGTTGAGCGCTTTTTTTGAGTCAAAGCCGCCGAGCACAAAGTCGGTGACAACCTTTCCAATGTAGAGCGTAATCAAGGTATACATCGTAGACACCGGCCCAATAATGAAAATCCCTGCAATAACGACGAGTGCGTCCAGAACGAGCGTCATGCCGGTCAGATCCCAGCCGAGCTGCTGGTTAAAGGCACGGGCAATAATGGATGTCCCTCCGACGGAGCTTCCTGCCTGATAAATAAAGCCGAAGCCGACCCCGGTAATGGCACCGGCAAAAATCGCCGCAAGCAGCGGATCCTCCATCGGTTGGGCGTACACTCCTTCAAAAATCCAGATGAAAAACGAAAACAGCGCCACGTTAAAAATCGTTTTATACACCATGTGGCGCGGCAGATAGCGAATTCCAATACCAAGCAGCAGAATGAAGATGATTGGTGTCGAAATACTCGGCGAGATGTCGAGCCCGTAATAGATTAAAAGCGACATCCCGACAATGCCGCCCTCGGCAATGGAATTGGGCATCGCAAGCTGTGTCACCGCTAGCGCAAACAGCAGCGTGCCGATAATAATATACATTATATTTTTCATACGTTCTTTTCCCCCCACATATATTTTTTCAGACAAAACTATATTATAACGCAAAAAAGAGCAGGAACGCAGCCTGCGTTCCTGCCCGCGCTTATTGTCCGCGTTTTTGGTCGAGGTTTAAGGTCTTGACAATGCCTACGCACATTAAAATGACAATGACTGAGAGCGGCAGTGCGCTGACCACAATCGCGGTCTGGAAGGCACTCAGGCCGCCGACTACTAATAGTATCGCAGTGACAGAGACAAAGAAGACGCCCCACATAATTTTAATCGTCACCGGCGGGTTCAGACTGCCCCCGGTCGTCTGCATCCCGAGCACAAATGTCGCAGAGTCCGCGGTAGTCACGAAGAATATCGTCACCACAATAATGGCAAATACGGACATAATGCCCCCGAGCGGATACGTTTCAAGCACATAAAACAGCGCCGTTTCGAGCGACTGCGATGACACCTCGCGTCCTTCAAACAGCTCGAGGAAAATCGCGCTTCCGCCAAGCGTGCTGAACCAGAAGAACGAAACGATCGATGGCACAAGCAGCACCCCGGCCATAAATTCACGAATTGTCCGGCCTCTTGAAATCCGGGCTACAAACATCCCGACAAATGGTGTCCAAGAAATCCACCAGGCCCAGTAGAAGACGGTCCAGTTCTGCGTCCAGGAGGCTTCCTGCTCATCGATCGGATCCATCCGCAGTCCCCAGCCAAGGAAGTTCTGTACGTAATCCGACAGGCCGGAAGCAAACATGTTAATTAAAAAGAGCGTCGGTCCGGCAATCAGCATAAACAACAGCAGGATGCCGGTCAGGCTCAGGTTGATGTTACTTAAATACTTGATGCCGCGCTGAATCCCCGTGCTTGCTGATGTTACGAAGATAATCGTCACAATCGTCATGATAATGAACTGCACGCCGAGATTATACGGCACGTCGAAAATAAACTGCAGGCCGGCGTTAATCTGCTGGGATCCGAGCCCGAGCGAGGCGGCGACCCCGAATAATGTAGCAAATACGGCAATAATATCAACCACGTTTGCAACCGGGCCGTACGCATATTTGCCGAGCACCGGCCGGAGCGTCGTACTCATCAGTCCCGGTGCCTGGTAGCGGAACTGCTGCAGAGCGAGCGCCAGCGCTACCAGCGCATAGATCGCCCAGGCATGCAGTCCCCAGTGAAGCCACGTCGAGGAAACACCCCGGATGGCATCACCTTCTGCACCGCCCTCACCGTTTGGCGGGCTCGAAAAGTGCCCGATCGGCTCGGACACCCCGTAAAAGAGCAGCCCGATCCCGATACCGGCAGAAAACAGCATCGTAAACCAGGTGAGCCGGTTAAACTCCGGCTTTTCATCCGGTTTGCCGAGCCGCACCTTTCCGTATTTACTGAATCCCAGGTAGACGGCGAAAATTAACAGAAGCGTCACTAAAATCTGAAAATACCAGCCGAAATGCACAAATACAAACGCCTGGGCAGCACTCATTGCTGCTTCAAGCTGCGCAGTAAAAAATACGCCGAACGCTAAGAATAATAGGATAAGAACGATCGACACTTTTAAAACCGTCGTCATTTTTCTCATTATGTATGTACCTCCTCCATAGTCTTTCCGCTGCACTCGTTCACAACGTCCTTCATTATAGAGAAAGCCCTTTGAAAAGGAAAAACGCGTAAGCCCGCAAAAATCGCCGTAAAATCTATGCAATTTTTATTGCACAGAGTTTATAGTTCATTATCTTATATTTCCTTCCTTTTTCGCCATTAGTGAGCCCAACCTGCGTTTTTGTCTTTTTTTTGAAACATGATACAGTTAGACGCGTGGAAAACAGAGAAGGAATGATAAAGGGGGAGCGCCATGAGTGCCTCAGGGGATAAAAGCCAGCTGCTTGAACAATTGAATGAAACCGAACGGCAGATTGCCGACCGCATTTCCGACAATATGAATACGTTTGGCGTGTCATCAACGATCGGCCGGCTGCTCGGCATTATTTACATGAACCGCGAGCCGATGACGCTCGATGACCTGGCCGAAGCAACCGGAATGAGCAAGACCCGGATGAGCCAGGTGATGCGGCAGATGATTTCATTAAACATTGCGGAAAAAGAGCATGTCAAAGGCAGCCGCAAGGAGCATTACAATGTGGAAAACGATTATGTGCAGACGTTTGTGTCCCTGTTTACGACAAACTGGCGGGAAGTGATCAGCAAAAACCGCCAGTTTGCCAACAAGCTGCAGCGCGAAATCAATGAGGTCGCTGCTGCAAGCGACGGTTCAGCTGAGGTAGACCAGAAAATTACCGAGCTCCGTAAAGAGCTCGACGAATGGGTCGCATATTATAACTGGATCAGCCGTCTCGTCGAATTTTTCGAAAGCGGAGATATTTTCGACGCTGTTCCAATAGAGAGAAATGATAAAGGAGAAGATAAATAATGGGCCAGAAAACAATTATTACAAGCGCCGTTACAGGCGCCGGAGAAACGACAGACAAAAGCCAGCATGTTCCCGTAACACCGGAAGCTATCGCCCGTGACGCCATCGAAGCAGCCAAAGCAGGAGCCGCAGTCGCCCACATTCACGTGCGCGATCCAAAAACAGGAGCCTACAGCTTTGACCCCGCCCTCTTCCAGGAGGTCGTAGAGCGCGTCCGCGAAAGCGACATCGACGTCGTGCTGAACCTTACAGCCGGAGGCGGCGGCGATTTTGTTCCCGACCAGAAGCACCCTGCCACCGGCGGCGGCGGCACCTTTATACAGACACCGGAGGAGCGCCACCTTCCGGTCGGAAAATATCTTCCGGAAATATGCACCCTCGACTGCGGCAGCCTGAACTTCGGCGACCAGGTGTACCTCGGCCCGGCCGGCTGGCTGCGTGAGCAGGCATCGCTGATTCAGCAGAGCGGCGTGAAGGCAGAAATGGAGTGCTTTGATACCGGCCACGTCCGCTTTGCCAACCAGCTTGTCCGCGAAGGCCTCGTGGACGGCGATCCGCTCTACCAGTTCTGCCTCGGCATTCCGTGGGGCGCAGAAGCTGATGCGGAAACGATGCTTCATATGAGGCATCACCTGCCGGAGGGCGCCAACTGGTCCGCTTTCGGTATCGGCCGCATGCAGATTCCGATGGTTGCCCAGGCAGCTCTTCTTGGCGGCAACGTCCGTGTCGGCCTCGAGGACAACCTTTACCTTGAAAAAGGCGTGCTCGGCACAAACGCCCAGCTCGTCGATAAAGCCGTGCAGCTGCTGCAAACGCTGAACGTAGAACCAATGACCCCGCAGGAAGCACGCGATACGCTCGGCCTAACGAAACAATCTTAAATCTTTAGGAGGACCTCATGAATCCAACAACAACTACTATTGCCGTCATCGGAACCGGTGTGATCGGAAACGGATGGATCGCCCGTTTCCTCGCGCACGGCTTTCACGTTATCGCCTGTGATCCGGCGGACGGCGCCGAAGAAAAAACCCACAGCACCGTCGCGTCGCTTTGGCCGAAGCTGAAGGAAAATGGCATGCACGACGATGCTTCCATCGATAAGCTTACATTTACGACTGATATTACAGATGCTGTCTCGAACGCTGCCCTTGTTCAGGAAAACGTACCCGAGCGCGAGGACATCAAACGAAGCGTGCTCGCCCAGATTGATGAACACGCGCCGGCCGAAGCCATCATTGCCTCAAGCACATCCGGCTACAAGCCGACAACACTGCAGACCGACTGCACCCGCCATCCGGAGCGCGTCATCGTTGCCCACCCGTTCCATCCCGTCTACCTGCTCCCGCTTGTGGAGCTCTCCGGCGGTGAGCAGACCACGAGTGCCGAAATGGAGCATGCGCAGGCGATATATGAACTTGCCGGCATGAAGCCGCTTGTGATGAAGGGCGAGGTGGACGGCCATATTGCCGACCGCCTGATGGAAGCCCTCTGGCGGGAAGCCCTTCACATCGTTAATGACGGCCACGCCACCACCGAGGAAGTCGACAAAGCGATCGTCTACGGCGCCGGTCTCCGCTGGGCGCTGATGGGACCGTTTTTGACCTTTCATCTGGCCGGAGGGGACAAAGGTATGACCCACATGCTCGAGCAGTTCGGCCCGGCTCTGAAAGCGCCGTGGACCAAGCTGGAAGCACCAGAGCTCACTCCGGAGCTGAGCGAAAAAGTGATCGAGGGCACGAAGGAGCAGTCCGGGGATAAAAGCGTCGCCGAGCTTGAAGAGCGCCGCGATGAATTTCTTTTAAAGCTGATGAACCTGCTGCACGAAGGCAGCTACTGGCCGGCTGAAAAGGTGGAGAGCCATGACAGATAACCATACCGTATGGAACGGGCGCGTGGAAAAGGAATGGGTGGATTACAACGGGCACATGAACGATGCGGCCTACGCTGTTGTTTTCAGCCGCGCGCTGGACGCGCTGCTTGAAGACGCCGGCCTGACCGCCCGCTTTATCGAACAGGAGAAGTACACCGTATTCACCCTCGAGACGCACCTGATGTATCTGGCGGAGGCCCACCAGGACCAGCCGCTCGCTGTGTCAGCGATGATCCTCGACCAGGACGCCAAGCGGCTGCATCTGTGGTTTGAGATGCAGAATAAGCAGAACGAAACGATTGCCACGAGCGAACAAATGGTCATGGGAATGGATCAGGCCGCCGGCCGCCCTGCCCCATTCCCCAAAACGCTTCAGCAGAGCTTTGCCGGCCTTCCGGTTCTTACTCCGGAAAGCTGGCCCGCCAAAGCCGGTCGCTCGATTGGAATTAAACGAAAATAACACAGCATCAGCCGGTACTCTTGATGAGAGCGCCGGCTGATTTTTTACATTGTCCAATTTTTAGCTTAACAACCGCCCGCGGCAGGAATAGGCACATAGAGAGAAGAAAGGAGTGGCGCCGATGCCTGCATGGAGAACCTATCTGTTGACCGCGCTTCTACGCGCGTTTCAAATACGAATGCGCCGCTATTCGCCGACCCACATTACCCCGCCCGCGGCATATACGGTCCGCACGGATTCCTACATCGTGGAAACGGCGGCTGGCGCGACGCCCGTACACATTTATTATCCCGAAGCAGCCGAAGGCCAGGCTCTTCCGGTATTTGTAAACCTGCACGGCGGTGGCTTTTTCATGGGCAGCTATGCCGATGATGAAGGCTGGGGCCGGCACGTGGCCGAGCTCACGCCCTGTGTGGTTGTAAATATTGATTATCATCTGGCCCCGCGCAGCCGGTTTCCGTTCTCTATATTTGAAGTCCGGGACGTGCTCATGTGGCTGCAAGCCCAGGAGGAGCGGCTCGGGCTGAATATGGAGCGCTTTGCCCTTGGCGGGCACAGTGCCGGCGGCAACATTGCCGCATCAACGCTGCTGCTTTTACGCGACACCGGCGCACCGATGCCGGCAGTTCAAATTTTGGACTCGCCAATTCTTGACCTCGCGACCGATCCCCGCGAAAAACCGTCCTTTCCCGGAGCGATTCCCATTTTTGTCGCGGATCTGTTCACGGCAAGCTACCTGGAAACGAGCCAGAACGCTGCGCACCCGTATATTTCCCCGCTCCATGCGGAATCACTCGAAGGGCTGCCACCGACGCTTGTGTTCACCCCGGAATATGATTCCCTCGCCCGGGAAGCCTTCCGGTACGCGGAGCGCTTAAAACGGGAGGGCGTGCCCGCAGAGTATCAGATGTTCCCAAAAACCATTCATGCGTTTACCCATGTCGGACGAAAAAGCACCGCAAAAAAAGCGTGGGGACTTGTCGTCTCCACGCTTCAGGCCCGCCTGCTGTAGGCGGGCTTTCGTATTACTCTCTCGGATGCGCCGGCTGCTGATCGAGAATTTCCTTCAGCACCCAGGCGTGATTTCGCTTTACGTCCTCCGACGAAAATACGAGCGTCACGTCCTTGTCCTGCATCCGTACAATTTCTTTCAGGCGCTGCAATTCCTCGCGCTTGAGCTCATCCTGCTCAAGCTCTGCCTTGTATGCTTCCTTGAAGCTCTCAAACTTTTTCGGCTCGTCTTCAAGCGCCTTCTGGAGCTCCTTCGACGGAGCAACGCCATCCACCCATTCATGAATATCAGCGCGCACCTCTTCGACTTCATTCGGCCATTCCTTCTCGACAAAAATCCGGTAGCCGTCGTCCGTATCTGCTTTCTTATGGAGCCGTTTGCAGTATATTGGCATTGGTATCATCCTTCTTTTGTATAGTATGAAACGTCTCTTCCCGGCTCTTTCCTTTCCAAGGAGGCGGGCAAACGTGCAAATGAACCAAAATACTCGCCCATCCTCCTATCACCGCTATTATTTTTTTCTTCTTCTCATATTTATTTTTATAAATACCTATAGTATATTAGTAAGCAGAAAGGAGGGAAAATAGTGGTTAAGGATATCGTGGAGAATGTATTCACTCTCATTCTCACCTTCTTGTTCACGATGAGCCTGTACTACGATGTGCAACTGAAACGTCAGCAGGCAAAACACGAGCAGGAAACACAAAAAAAGCACCGCTCTCGCTCTACGAGAAGACGGCGCTAGTAACCAAGGGGGAGTACGCTCCCCCATCCTTAATCACAGTATACAATGAAAAACTGGTTCCGACAAGCCTGGCGTAACGAGCTGGCGCTACTGCTTCTAACCGTTTGGTATGTTTCCCGTTCGGACTTTCCGCAGCTCGGTGTATTCGAGGCGGCAGGCCTTGCGATGCTTGGCACTGCCTACCTTCTCTACATTGTAAAGCTCTATTATACCTGGCAATTAAGGAAGATGACCTATGAATAAGAACGAACTGTCCGAATTGCTCGATGATTACTGTTATACGAAACAGGAAGCGGCCGACATTCTCGGCATCAGCATGCAGCGCCTTGGCACGCTAATCCAAAACGGCAAACTCACTCCCGTTCCACACCCTGGGACCAAACTTTTTTTAAAAACCGATGTGCATGCCCGTCTGGAAGACCAAGAAGAGCTGCGGAAACGATACTATCATCGTCCTTAAACTAAAGAGCCCTTGCATAGGGGCTCTTTTTTCAGTTAAAACGGATCGATCTAATTAACCACCGGTTCCATATCCAGTTCTGGAATGTTAATCTCCTCTATTATGCTTCCATAATACATCTAGGTCCGTTTCCCGATATCGGCTATTTACCTATTCGCTTTCCTCATACGAAACCGCAGTCATTAGAACAACCCCCGTTCTTTCTTTATTCGTGCCAGGGCTTCCGCTTCTTCAGGGAGTCTCGGACGGTTTCGCTGCATCATTTCCTCGGGATAGGAACGCGCCTGCTCCACGGCGGAAACGAGATATTCATTCCGCTTTATCGTATCGCGAACCTGCTGCGTGGATCTATACCGCATGCGGTTCCCTCCTTTCTTCTTGCTTCATTATATTATAGCATGAGTATGCCCAACCCTCTCTGCAGTATGCTTCTTTTAACATTCTACTGCCACAGGTCTGCAATTCCCTGAAGCGATAGAAACCCTGCGACCAAGGTGACCAGCACTGCGACAATTCCGAATATGAGCATCCATGCCGGGTGCCTGTAGTCCCCGACAATGGATTTTTTCCTGGATGCCAAAAGCACCGATCCAAGGGTTAATGGAAGAATTAACCCGTTTAATGCGCCGGCCACGATTAGCAATGTGACCGGTTCGCCAACAATAGCGAACACGATCGTTGAAAAAGCAATAAAGCCGACGATCAGCCATTTATAATACTTTTCAAGCTGCGGATGAAAGGAACGGATAAATGAAACGCTCGTATATGCCGAGCCGATCACGGAGCTGATCGCAGCCGACCACAGCACCACGCCGAATATTTTATACCCAACGTCGCCGAGAGCGATCTGAAACACAGAAGCTGCCGGGTTACCTTCATCAAGCGTATACCCTGCGGATACGACACCCAGCACGGCGAGAAATAAAAGCACTCTCATAATCCCGGTCGTTAAGATACCGAAGTTTGCGGCTTTTGTCACGAGCGGCAGGGCTTCTCTTCCCTGAAATCCACGGTCGATCAGCCGGTGGGCACCGGCGAAGGTAATATAGCCGCCCACAGTACCGCCGACAAGCGTTACGACCGGAAGCACGAGCGCTGCGTAATCCTCCGGGAACACGCTGCGAACCACGGCTTCCCCAACCGGCGGATTCGTCGTGATCATGACGTAGCCTACCATGACGATCATCACTACACCCAGAATCGGAATCAAAATATCAATGACTTTTTCTGCGCTCTTCACGGTAAAAATGATAATCGCTATCACGCCGGTGATCACCGCCCCCACCTCCGGGGAAATGCCGAACAGCACGTTAATGCCAAGACCTGCACCGGCTACGTTTCCGATGTTAAAGGCAATACCGCCGAGCACGATGAGGGCTGCGACCAAGTAGCCGAGGCCCGGAAACACCATGTTTGCCACATCCTGTCCCCGTTTCCCTGAGACAACCAGCACCCGCCAGATATTCAACTGAGCGCCTATATCAATAATAATCGATGCTAAAATGGCAAAAGCAAAACTCGCCAGAAACTGAGATGTGAATTGGGTCGTCTGCGTTAAGAATGCCGGGCCGATGGAGGAGGTCGCCATTAAAAAAATAGCTCCCCACAACACCCGCCGCTGGACGCCTTTTTTCAACAGATCGCTTTGGTTTTGGTCCATCATTCACCGCCGCCTTTCTTCTATCATTCAATTGGCTGCTGCAGCTGCTCCACTTGGTACGCATGGCGAATTGTCTGATTCAGGACTGGATCGTGCAGTTCAAATTCATAGTAATCGGCAAACGCCAGGGATTTAGCTACCGTGTTAATTGTCGCTGAAAAAAAGAAATTTCCCTGCGAATTTACATGCATTGATTCAAACTGCGGCTCCCATTCCTCAGGCCTCATTAGATCGGTCAACTTCCCCTGCTGGTACAGCTCCCTTTCTTCTCCAGAGGAAGCCCAGCAGGTAAAGGTGATCTGGTCCCAGTGGTCCTTCACGTCGGAATACTTCCATACGTCCCGTGCAATAATATTAGGATACGCCTGCTTGGACATCGGCACACTGAACGTTTCCAGCCTGCGGTCGGTGTGGTCGCTCCCTACGGTGACGTAAAGCCCGCCTTCTGCCCAAATCAATACGTACTCGATTTCCCCACTCGTTTCTCCGTGCTGAACCTGGATCGTATCATCCGTGGTCGGGTTGTTGTTGGCAATCGGATAAAGGGTCGGAGTCGTTTCAGGTGTCGGCACGCCAAGCTTGGCGAGTTCATCAATATGCTCCTGCACCTTCTCCTGATCGCTCCCTGCATACCCGGCGTTAAATACCCGGTTTACATCCACACTGATTTCTTTTCCGGAGGACTGCTCACGTAACGTCAGATGATTTTTCATAGGCTGATCCCTCTCCTTTACATAAACATGGTTATTCGTACAAGTCCGGCACCCGGCTGTCGAAAACAGGAACGTTTTTGCGGACGTCTGCCACATTGGACAGGTGCAGAGTTTCCCGGAGCGTTTCTTCGTGCTCTACGCTGCCCTTCTGCAGCACGTTGCCCCACGGGTCAATAAACGCTGAGGAGCCGGCAAACGTGATGCCGTCGTACGAGCCCGGACGATTGCACGTCACGACATACATCTGATTTTCCACCGCTCGCGCCGTACTCAGCACGTCCCAGTGACTCCGGCGGCTGTCCGGCCATTCTGCCGGGATAAACAGCAGCTCGCATCCCTGCAGGGCGAGACTGCGGATGATTTCCGGAAAACGAAGGTCATAGCAAATCACCACTCCCATTTTCACACCATCCAGCTCAAACACCTTCACCGGGTCGTGCCCGCCACTTAAATAGGCCGGCTCGTTCAGCATCGGCACGAGATGTATTTTGTCATAGTCGTATACAAGTTCGCCGATGTTATTTATCACAACGGCCCGGTTGTATACCTTTCCGTTTTCTTTTACTGCCATCGATCCTCCCATGATATGAACGTGATAGCGCTTCGCTGCGTCCTTTAAAAAGCGGATCGTTTCGCTGTCCACGGGATCCTCGGCAATGTCCCAGAGCTCCGGGAGCGTATATGCCGTCGTCCACATTTCCGGAAGCATGACCAGGTCCACGTTCTCAAGCTCCTGCTCCCCGAGCCAATGGCTTACCTTTTGCCGGTTCACCTCCGGGTCTCCGGCCACAATATCCATTTGATAAACTGCAATGTTCATCGTTTTCCTCCTCATGGTGGTGTATCCTATTACGTTTCAATATACCACCGGGCGCGGCGGGAAAAACAGAGGCAATTTCCCGGCACTCATTTCATTTCCCGTCCCCAGCCTTTATGCTTAAAAACATATAATAAATAAAGGAGGCACCTGTTTTGCATAATGCTGATGATTGGATCACCCAGCTGCAGCTCGAGCCGCATCCGGAGGGCGGCTTTTTCCGGCAGACAATGAAATCAGATGAAGCTGTTACTACAGCGGACGGAAGGAACCGTGCCCAGTACACGAGCATTCATTTTCTCGTCCGCTCCGGCGAGCCATCGCGACTGCACCGGCTGGAGTCGGACGAAATGTGGTACTACCATACCGGCGCTCCGCTTGACGTGCATATGATTCACCCGGAGAGCGGGCACCGTGAAATCATGACGCTTGGACCGAATGCCGCAAATGGCGAGGTGCTTCAGGGCGTGGTACCGAAGGGCACCATTTTCGGCGCTGAAGTCCGAACCTCGGAGCAGTTCGCGCTGGTCAGCTGTGTCGTGGTTCCCGGCTTTGATTTTGCCGACTTTGAGCTCCTTACGCGCGACGAGCTCACCGCCGCTTATCCCGAGCACCGGGAGGTCATTGAGCGGCTGACGTGATAAAGCACAAAAAAACCCGGGCAGCTTCTATCTGCTCGGGCTTTCCTACGTTATTAAGATGTGCGTTCTTCATCTCTTTGCTCCCTGTGCACTTCAATCGCTTCGGCCGGGAGCGGTGGGCTGAAGTAATAGCCCTGATACTCCTGGCAGGATTTCTCCGACAGCAAACGCAGCTGCGAGCACTTTTCGATACCTTCTGCGATCACGTTAAAGCCGAGGCGCTGGGCCATATGAATAATGGTTTCCACGATGGCCTCCTCGCGCTGGCCGTCTTCGATGCTGTCCATAAAGGTTTTATCAATTTTTAGCGTATTAATCGGAAAGTCCTTCAGATAGCTAAGCGACGAATAGCCGGTGCCAAAGTCGTCCAGGGAAATGCGAATGCCCTTGGCCCGTATTTGCTCCATGAGCGGCACTGATCGTTCCGGATCCTGCACGATGCTCTCGGTCAGCTCAATCTCCAGGTATTCCGGAGGCAGGCCGGTTGTTTCCAGAATTTGCGTCACCATCTTCAAAAAGTCCGGCTGCTGAAACTGCAGGGTCGAAATGTTCACCGACATTCTGTCCACCGTGCTTCCGGCCGCTTTCCATTCTGCCATCTGCCGGCACGCCTCCTGAAGGATCCAGCGCCCGAGCGGAATAATCAGTCCCGTTTCTTCGGCAAGCGGAATAAACTCTCCCGGAGGCACCATCCCGAGCTCCGGGTGTCTCCAGCGCACAAGCGCTTCATAGCCCTTGATCTCTCCGCTCCCAACATCCACCTGCGGCTGATAATACAGCAGGAATTCTTCGCTGAGAATACCCTTGCGCAGCCCGGACTCAAGCAGCATTTTTTTGGATACCTCTTCGTTCATATCCAAGGTAAAAAAGCAGTATTGGTTTGCGCCGCTGCTTTTCGCTTTGTACATCGCTGTATCGGCATGCTTTAACAGATCCTCTGCCGTTTCTCCGTCCTCCGGATACACACTGATGCCGATCGAGGCGGAAATAAACAATTCGTTTTTCTCTATAGTAATCAGCTCATTCAATTTCTCCACCAGCGAATGAGCCGTGTTTCCGGCCCGGTAGCCGGTCGACTCCGGTAGAATAATGACAAATTCATCTCCGCTCTGCCTGGCCAGAAAATCTGTCTCCCGCAGAAGCTTTTTCATCCGGTCAGCTGCAATGATTAAAAGTTCATCACCAATACGGTGACCGTAGACATCGTTTACATTTTTAAACCGGTCCAGGTCGACAAAAAGTACAGCCAGGTTCTCCTGGTTCCGCTGCTCAAGCATATGGGTGAGGTGTTCATTCAGCATACGCCGGTTCGGGAGCCGAGTTAAATCGTCCCGGTAAATCAGCTCCTGGATACGCTCGTTCTGCCTGGTCCGCTCCGAAATGTCGCGGACAATCCCGGTATATACCTTTTGCTCTCCAGTGCCCTGCCGGGAAAAGGATAGCTCGAGCGGAAATGTGTGGCCTTCGCGGTGCAGCCCTTCAAGCTCCACAAGTGAAGCATGCTCCACCTCCTCGCCGGTTTTATGAAAATACTCCACCCTTCTCTGATACGCACTTGGAATAATTGTCGAAAGGGGTTCGCCGATAATATCCGCCCGCCGATGCCCGAAAATACGCTCAGCGGCAGCATTCCAAGAAACAATCATCATGTCCATATTGGACGTAATAATCGCATCATTGGCCGTATGAATAATGCCCCGGTACAAATCATCGATATAATCCAGCTGATTCTTTTTAAATTCGATCTGACGGTCAAAAACGGCCACAATAATCGTAATAATTAAAATCGTCATAATGCCGATACCGATAAAAATGGACAAAATCTCTGTGTGAACAGTGCCGCTGTCCATTGCCATCCCGGCGCTTCCATGTTCAAACGTCGCTCCGGCCATACCCGTATAGTGCATTCCGGAAATAGCGGCCCCCATTAAAAGGGAGCTCCCGATAAAGCCGAATTCCTGCCACAGGCGTTTCCGGATAGAAGGTACAGCTGAAAGAAGCCGCAGAGCGGTGAACGAAGCCAGATAAGCAATAACGACTGACAGCGCTACAAGCAGCGGATTGTACTGAATCTCGGCATTCATCTGCATGGCAGCCATACCGATATAGTGCATCGATACAATACCGCTTCCGATAAACACAGCCCCAAGCAGATGCCATTGAACACTCGGCTTAAAAAATAAAAGAATGAAAAAGGCAAGCCAGCTGGCAGCTACCGCAAACACGATGCTCAGAACGAGCAGCAGCGAGTCATATGTAACCGTCATTCCCATATCGAGCGCTAGCATAGCGATAAAATGCATCGACCAGATGCCACCGCCAAGACAAAGCCCTCCGCTCATCGCCCAGACAGCTTTATGCTTCGAACTGGACGTTTTTAAGCGTCCGGCTGCATGAAAGGATGTATAGGAAGCAAGCACTGCAATTAATACAGACAGCACCACCAGCCATGGGCTGTACGATTCATAAGTAAGGTCCACCACATTCACCTCTTCAAAAATTCCATTTTCCAGGCATTCAGTATTTCAATATCTATATCTTTTATCGGACGGAAAGCCAATTTACTTAAACAGCAAGGCTAATCTTCTTTTATTTAATAAACATCTTTGGATAATTTAGTTCTAAATAACTAATTGAAGCATCTTTGCTAAAATGCCATTTTTACTTAATTGATGCTGGATTACTTACACAAAGTGGTTTTGTGTAAAAATGGTGGTATGATTAGGATCAAGTCAGCCTGCCCGGCAGATAGAGTTTTCAGCTTACTGTCTGCGGAAAAACGAGTAGTCGTGGAGGATTTTATGCTATCCGGATTCTTTATTAATATTACTATTCTTATATCTTTTATTTTTTTGTTTCACCGCTTGTTTTACAAAGCACCTCTCAGTTCATCCTCTTCATTTAAGCAAAAAGCTGCAGCTGGAGCCGCCAGCGGTCTGCTCGGTGTGATTTTGCTTGTGTACAGTATTCCGCTGGATGGCAATACTATTATTGACCTCCGCGTAATTCCTATTATTCTCATGGCTGTATTTGGCGGCTGGATTCCCACAATTATAGCCGGTGCCATTATTATGGCCGGCCGGCTGATGTTTGATCTCAGCATTTCTTCAGTAGCCGCTTTAGTATTCATCGCTGCCAGTGTGCTTGCCGGCGGAGTTTTACATATGTATGTACGAAGCGTATGGATCCGGTCTGCCTGGCTCGTTCTGCTTACAAATATTTATATGGCTGTCCTGCTCTCTTTATTACTGCCATTCAACAGTTGGGCTTCAGCCTCTGCAATATATTCAATCGCTACCCTGATAGGAACATTGATCGCTGTTTACATGTTTCTTCACCTTACCAGAGTAAGCCGGATGTTCAGTCACTATCAGTACCAAGCCTCCAGAGACAACCTGACCGGCCTTTACAATCAGCGTGCCTTTCAGGATATGCTTCAACAGGCAGAGAGAGAATACACCAACAGCTCCCGCCCTCTTTCGCTGCTCGTACTCGATATCGATTATTTTAAAAGCATTAACGATACACACGGTCACCTTGAAGGAGATGCCGTATTAAAGCAGCTCAGCCAAGTGCTTATTGCTTCTATCCGTCCTGACGATCAGGCCTTTCGCATCGGCGGTGAAGAATTCGGAATCCTTCTTTATGACTGCGACGAGACCCACGCCTTAACAATCGCTGAACGTGTACGTAGCGACGTGGCACAAACACCATTCAGGGTCGCTAATCATCCCAGCTCTCTATCTATCACCATCTCGATTGGCACTGCCACGTATCCAGCCCCCGGGCAGGATATATCCGCTTTATACAGCGCTGCGGACGACGCTTTATATCAGGCGAAGCATCTTGGCCGCAACCGCACCTGCTCCTACCGGCCATCCGGGCAGGGGCAGGAAATGCTTTAACCTCCTGCTTTTGCTTTCTTCCGGGCCAGCCTCTGATACCCGGGAATAGAATCTTCTTTTTCAGACGTTAAAGCGACCGGCCGGATAATATTTCCCGCCTTCATAAAAACAATAGTTTTCCCGATTCTTAAGATTTGATACACACGCTGATCAATAGAGCACCGATACAAATCTCCTGTTCTCAACTTATTCCCTCCTGCAATTTAAAGTATTAACAATTTTCTCGCCTTTGATATTTCTAATATTATACAATTTTTACGCAGCTTTGGACAGTTAATCGTACTGCTTATTTCCCATATAAAGAATCACTCTCCTTTAAATGGGAAAGTGATTCTTTATTATCTGCCAGCATTTTTTATTGTTGAGAAGTAACTTTACTGAATTTTTCGATTTTTTCTTTGACAATTTCTTTTATTCTATTGTTGCATGGGATTAATACCTTTCGTAAAGAATTATCCAGCTTTGATTCCGTAAACGTCTTTTTACCTTCTTCGATGTATCGAACGTTTAACTCTGTTCCTATATTAATTTTGGCGATACCATATTTAATTAAATTTTGTATATCATCGTAGGAGACTCCCGTCCCCCCGTGCAACACTAACGGGGCGTCTATCATTTTATTAACGCTCTCAAGCACTTCAAAGTTTAAGGTTGATTTCGACCGGTACTGGCCATGAGAAGAGCCTATAGAAATAGCTAGAGAATCTACCTGCGTTTGTTTGTAAAAATATGCTGCCTCTTCAGGATCAGTAAAATCAACTTCACCTTCTACACTTACTCCGTCCTCGGTCCCGCCGATCGCGCCTACTTCCGCTTCTACCGAGACATTATATTTACGGGCAAACTCGACCACTTCTTTAGTTACAGCAATATTCTCTTCAATAGGCAGATCCGCCCCATCGATCATTACTGAAGTAAATCCTGCTTCAATCGCTTGTTTAATAAAAGCAACATCGCTATTATGGTCCAGATGAAGAGCCACTTTCACACTTGCTTTTTCAGCCAGGGTGCGTACCATAGCCACAATCAGATCCAATCCAATGTATTTAGCCGTACCATCAGAGATCTGAATACTAATAGGTGATTTCGTTTCCTCAGCTGCTTCGATAAAAGATGGGAGCATTTCCATACAGTGCAGATTAAATGAACCGACAGCATACCCTTTTTGTTTCGCTTCCTCTAAAATTTCATGCAATGGTACTAACATATCATCCACTCCTCTATTTTTATTAATTGTACCGAATTGAATCTTTATTCTTTTTCATTAAGGCATCAATTTTTTCCGCATATCTTTCACTTGCCTGATCATCTCCGTGTTTCCACGCTTCTGTCTGCTTCTTTGTATATGCTTCCATTAGCTTTCCGTGCGGGTATCCGGGTTTATCATAATATTCCAGGCTTTTTTCCCAGGAATCGATAGCTTCTGAAATATTTTCAATTTCAAAATGAATTTTTCCCAGCTGATTAAGATGCTCTTTTATCATTTCTGTGTCTTCCGTATTTACTAACACTTCGTTCAAATTTTCAATCTCCTGCTTCTTTTCTTCCACATTGATTTCAGTCTTTGTGCTATCCGTTGTTTCTGATTTTCCTTTCAGCCAATCAAACAGACCCATAGTTTTTCACCCCTTTAATTAAACAGTTCCAGTATCCAGCCTAATAAGATTCCTATCGTAATAACATCAGAATCACTGAACGTCACGTTGTCGATGCCATATCCTCCAAGCACCGTAACGAAAATGGCCGGAAGAAGTGTAATGAATAATCCGTGGGCAATTCCCCCGATCACCGTTCCTCGGATGCCGCCAACGGCATTCGCAAAGATACCAGCGGTTCCTCCGGCAAAAAAGTTCGTCATCATACCAGGAATAATTAAAGCCAGTCCCACCACTGGGAAGAAAAGCAGGCCGACAATCGTTCCTGCTGTGGTGGCCAAGAAACCAATGATCACAGCATTTGGGGCGTAAGGAAATAACACCGGGCAGTCGAGCGCTGGTTTTGCGTTCGGGACAATTTTAATAGCAATACCACGAAACGCCGGCACGATTTCTGCTAATAAAAGACGAACCCCGGATAGTATTACATAAACCCCTGCTACAAATTGGATAGACTGCAGAAATGCATAAACGATATAGTTTGTGCCATCCGTGAATTCTGCTGCAGTCGCCGGCCCAGCTACAAAAGTCGGTATTAGATAAACAGGCACCATCACTACCATCATCGAAAGATAAGTATCCTGCATGAATTCAAAGCTTTTTGGCAGGTTAAAATTCTCTGTAGAGCTATTTTTGTTACCAACGACTTTTGCCACCCCAGCTTGAACAATATATCCAAAGGTACAATAGTGAGCCAGGGCTAAATCATCTGTGCCTGTGATTTTGCGTACAATTGGCTGAGCTATAGCCGGCATAAGCACTGCCATAATGCCGGCTACCAGACCGCCGGAAATAATAAGCAATGAGCCTCTTAGTCCTCCCATATAACCTACTAATGCAAAGACGGTGGCCATCCACAACGATGCCTGGCCAGTCAGGAAAATATACTTAAACCGGGTAAATCTTGCGATAATAATATTTATCACAAATGCCAGCACCATAATGAGAGCTGTTTCCCGGCCGACAATTTGTTGGGCAATACCGGCAATGGCATTCACATCTGTTACAGTACCTTGAATATTAAAGCCCTCTTGAAACACATTTCCTAAAAAGCCAAGTGTACCTACTAATATTTCCGTTCCTGCAATCAGCACCAAAAAACCTAAAAGCGTTTTCATAGTACCGGTAATAATTTGACCTACTGATTTTTTTAATGCTATTAAACCCACCATAGCGACCAAAGCTACGATGATCGAGGCCTGGCCTAATATGTCATTAACAATAAACTGTAGTACCTGCATGCTGAACCTCCCCCTTGTCCTGCACTTATTATAATTTTTCTAATTCAGGAAGCAGCTTTTCACGTATTTCGTTTTTATCCACCATGCGTTTTAAATAAATAATAGGTGTTTGAATGTCATACTGCTTAAATTGCGATTCAAAATTGGCACCTGTCAGAATCACGTCCGCCGGAGTTGAAGTGGCTGTGGAAATATCACAGTGGGAAAGCTTTGCTTCAATATTTTCTTCTTTTAATACATCCTCTACACTCATCTCGCAAGCGAAGCTGCTCCCAAGACCTGCACCGCATACCATTAAAATTTCTGGTTTTTTTGCCATCATTTATTCCTTCTTTCTCCAAGTATTAGTTTTTTATTTTCTGCTATTTCTACAAATTCCTGAATTAATAATGGGGCCTCTCCTTTACCTGAAACCGTTAACGGAAGCATTACAGGAATTCCTTTCTTCATTCCGGCCATAAAATTGAATTCGTGTTGTAATACGCTTTTTTTCACAAAATCCCCCAATATTCCAGCCAATAGAATATCCTCTATATTCGGGTTCCCAGATCGTTGCGTATAGCCTAAAATTGATTGCCGTATTCGCACTTTCAGCTTCTTTTCCAACAAGTGACTGATTTTTGCCACAACGCCCTGGTCACCATTGTTATACTGTTCGGGCTCAAAAGCTGATTCTGTACACAAAATGATAATCGTCTGTTGCCCGGCCTCCTGCAGTTCGGTAATTCGCTGGGCGATGGTTTCTATATCCATTTGATATTCCGGCAGCAATACGATATCCGCTCCACTTGCTATCCCTGCTGCTAATGTCAGCTGGCCTGACATCCCTCCGAACGTTTCTACAATAAAAATGCGTCCCTCCAGATTCCGCCCGGTCTGCTTTAAATGCCCAATTTGGTGATAAACATTTTCGATAGCCGTTTTATGACCGATGGTATAGTCCGTACCTGGAATGTCATTGTCTATCGTCATTGGAATGTGTATGACATTTACTCCATGCGCTATCAGCAGTTTAGCTCCCTGGGCAGAGCCGTCACCGCCGAATACCACCAACACCTCGACATTTTGGCTTTTAAGAGCTGCTTTTACTTGTTCTATTCCATCCGCTGTTTTTAAAACATCACTCCTCCCACTCTTAATCAAAAGCTCCCCGCTATGCATCACCGGCTCTATATCCTCTTGAGTGATTGGTATTGGCTTATTTCTCACAATACCTTCAAAACCGGAATGATAGCCGATATATTCGTGCTCCCGGCTGATTAAATGATACAGGGCTGCGTTGACGCCAGAGGCGTCGCCTCCGCTCGTGATTACTGCGATTTTCATGTTTTCTCCCTCCTTTTACTGCAGGCTGGCTTCGTTGATAACCTGCCAGATTTCTTCTTTGCTCCCCTTTAAAAAGATTTCTTTGGATTTTTCTTCGTTAAGAGCCGTCACCAGCTGCCTCAAAGCCCGTAAGTGCGTCTCAGCATCCGTACTTCCTAAGCAGAAGATCAGCTTCACGGGATCATTGGATTCGTGGCCAAAATTAACCGAGTTGGACAGACGAAGAAAGCTTAAACATAATTCATTCACCCCTTCTTCCGGTCTTGCATGCGGCATAGCCACCCCCTCATCGAGAACTACATATGGGCCATTATCTGTAACCATCTGAATCATCGCTTCTATATATTTTGGCTCGATCAATTGATTTTCTACTAATGGAGTGCTGCCGATTCTTATCGCTTCCTTCCAGTTTTCGGCTGGAATATCCAATTGGATGTATTCAGGTTTTAAGACTTTTTCAAGCACTGGACCAGACTTCCTTTCTTGTTTTTTTATTAGAACGTCGGTTATTTTTTGCTGATCTGTTTCATTGATCATTGGGTTAATCATTATTGAAGGAAGGTCGATGTTTTCTATGGGCATAGTAGAAAAGATATAATCAACTTCTGAAAGTTCTCTGTCCTGATGAAGCTGAAAGTAGGAAATAACTCTATCAACAATAATTTCCGGAAATAATCGTTTGAGACGACTTTTCATCAATTGAACAGTTCCGATCCCGCTTCCACATACAAGCAGCACCCTCATTCTGCTTCTAGACTCCATCCGCTCAGTAGCAGCCCCAAAATGCAGTGTTAAAAAGCAAACTTCGTCTATATTGAAAGCAACATTATATTCCTCTTCAATTTCATTTAGATTCTGCTCCACCCATTGCGAAAGCCTGCTGTATTCTTCCATGATTTGGTCCGTCATCGGATTATTTAAGCCAAGCTGAAACTGGAGCCGATAAATAGCTGGCTTCAAATGTACAAGCAGCCCCTGCTCCAGCTGCACGTCATCCATGAAGTCAATCCCGCTTTGAAAGCTGATTTTTGCCACCATTTTTTTTATCAGCGCAAGCAGTCTGTGATCTTCATCGGTTTCAATAGACTGCAGGGTTTTTGAACTAAGTAGATGGAGTGTAATGAAGGCAGCTTCGTCTTCACACAGACTTTTATCCAACTTTGCTTCCAGCAGCTTTACAATTTTTTTGCCAATCTCAAATTCTTTATACGTTCTAATATTCCATTGATCGATATCTGGAAATGTAATCGTTTTTTCCTGCTTTAAGCGCTGCATAGCCAAAACAACATGAATGATAATCCCCTGCATAGCTAAATCCGTTAATTCCGGCATTGATTGCTGTAAAAGAGAAAGCAGTTCTTTTCTGAGCTGCTCGATATCTTCGGAGGAATCCTCCATATGCTGGGTCAGCCACTCAAGAGTTTTTTCATCTCCAAACTGATTGGAGAGCTGCTTGTAGGAACGACGAATATTCAGCTCTGTGCCCTTCAAAAGAAATCCTTTATTATTTTCGTATTCAACATCCACATGAAAAGGCTGAAGAAATTCCGAAAGCTTTTTAACATCTTCAAGTACGGTTCTTCTTGTCACATGCATCAATGCAGCCATTTCTTTAGAATTAACGGGCCTTCCTGTTTGAAAGAGCATGCCGAGAATCGTCATCATCCGCTCTAAAGGAGAGAGTCTTACGTGAAATTCGTCTATATCCTGAACCGAGTGAAAAATCTTGTGCTTGTCGGCTTCTTTTAAATTGATTAGTATACCCTGGGATTTATCACGATGAATGTCAGCCTGGAAGCTGCTCACAAAATACTCTACTTCATTCACGTCATTGCGCATCGTCCTTTCACTTACATTGTAGAAGTCTGCCAGTTCACCCATCTTTGTCGGCGTGCTTTTTTTAATTAAAAATTGTAGTAAATTACGTTGTCTTTCATTTAGCATGGTGACCTCTCCTCTGGTTAAAATCATAAGACAAAAACTCTCACAATAGATAAGAAACCGTTTACAAAATAAAAACGGAAATTCTTCTTCTCTTTTCTTTTTCTATTATATAGATCATTAGTTACACACAAACACTTAGTGTTTTCAAAAGAAAAAGCGCCTGGATTCTGATACCATCCAGGCGCTTTTTCTTGTCTTACTATTTTTTAGAGTATGTTAAACAGAACGCTTTCTATTGAAAATTTGATTAGTTCTTAATCCACCTGCACATTTTTAATCGCACGGCGCACCGATTGAATCAGCAGGTCAAAGGCTTTCTGGGCTTTTTCAATATCCTGCTCTGCCAGCCCCTCCAGTAACGTATGATGGTACGGGTAGCTTTCATCAAAGATATGTTCAATGCCAAAGGGCTCGTTCCAGAATTGTTCAAACTGGTCACCCACGGAATTAATGATGCTGTTAAGAAAATCGTTATCTGCCAGCTGATAGATGTATTCATGAAAGGATGCATCCGCCTGGTTCGCCGTTTTCCGGTCATTGTGGCTGATGGCTTCTTCATATTCCGTTAAATACGCTTGCAGCTGCTTAATATCCTTTTCTTGAATATTTGAAATCGCCAGGTCAATCGCCTTTTTCTCCAGCGCCTCCCGCACCTCAAGAATTTCCAGCAGAAACCGCTGTTCGTTCTCGATATCAAACATCGTATGAATATAAAACGGGCGCAGCTCGTTCACGAAAATGCCCTTGCCGTTAATCACCTGAATGGCACCCCGGGACTCGAGGATCTGCAGTGCCTCCCGCAGCGTCGAGCGGCCGATCTGCAGCTTATCCGACATATCGCTGACGCTTGGCAGGCGGTCCCCCTCCTTTAATTTTTCTGATTTGATAAACGCATATATTTCATCCACCACCTGGGCAGACAGCTTTTGTTTTTTTATAGCCTTCACTAAGGAATACCACCCTTCAGCGTTGTTCTTCTTTTTATTATAACTTGAATTGCCGTATGAAAGGAAATGTGCCGGGAAATAAAAAAACCTTGCTTAATTTATCAGAATATTTTAACCTATATGATAGGTAGACAGCATGACTCATTGGAGGGTTGCATAATGGAATTAACGGACGAAGAAATTTGCATGGGGGACGGCGACAATGAAGGAAATCCCTACCACGCCGTGGCGCCACCGATTTATCAGACGAGTCTTTTCACCAAACCGACATTTGAAGCATTCGCCGAGGATCAGGTGCATGAAAACGAGCGCCACGTGTACAGCCGGGGCACCAACCCTACGGTCGAGGTGCTCGAGCAGAAGCTCGCTGCCCTGGAGCGCGGCGGGGCCTGCAAGTGCTTTGGCTCCGGCATGGGAGCAATCAGCAGCACCTGGATGACGATTCTCCGCCCCGGCGATCACGTGCTGTTTTTGAATCACACCTATGGGCCGGCCCTGCAGCTGATCGAGCACCTGTCTTCCTTTGATATTGCCTATACGGTCTGGACGAAGGACTCGGACAGAAGCATGGAGGACTGCATTCAGCGAAATACCGTCCTCATTTATATGGAAAACCCCGGAACAATGACAATGGAGATCATCGACATAGAACAGGCCGTCGCCATGGCCAGAGAACATAGCATTACCACGATGATGGACAATACATGGGCAACCCCGCTTTTTCAAAAGCCTTTAACCATGGGCGTGGATATTGTCGTGCATTCGTTAACCAAGTATATCGGCGGCCACAGTGACGTGCTCGGCGGGGCCGTAATCGCAAGCCGGGCGTTTATTAAAAAGTTATTTTTTCACGGCTATCAGCTGTTCGGATCGGTGCTGTCTGCGATGGAGGCCTCTATGGTCATCCGGGGGCTGCGTACACTGCCGCTCCGGATGAGAAATCATGAAAGCAACGCCGCAGAGGTTATTTCTTTTCTGCAGACCCGCCCCGAAGTAAAAGCGATTCACCATCCGTCGGTGAACAAGGAAGCCAGTGCCCTGGTCGACCAGCAGTTTTACGGCTTGTCCGGGCTGCTCAGCTTTGAATTAAAGGACGGCGGCTTTGAAAACGTGGCACGCTTCATCAACGAGCTGCGCCTGTTTCGCATCGGCACGAGCTGGGGGGGATTTGAAAGTCTCGTTACCTCCCCGGTCAAACCGGGCAACGAAGAAACTCTTCGCCACCAGGGATTTGACACCGGCCTGATCCGGCTGTCGGTCGGCCTCGAGGGAGCTCCGCAGCAGATTAAGGACCTCGAAGGCGCGTTTGAACGAACCAGGCATTATGTACAGTAGCAGTTAAACTTAAGTATGTATGAGGAGGAAATAGTATGTCTGAACATACAGAACAGCAGCACCGGCCGCAGCCGGGTATAGGGATCGCCCTTATTCCGGTGTTTCTCGCCGTAGCCATTCTCGTAGGCGGCATCGGCATCCTGCAGTATCCCGCCGAACTGATGCTCGTTTTTGCCGCGGTCGTTTTCGTCATCTTTGCGGTCATTTACGGGGCCAAATGGGACAATATCATTCTGGAAATGGGAGAGAAGATCAAGCGCGCGCTTCCGGCCATTCTGATTCTGCTCAGCATCGGCATCATCATCGGCTCCTGGATGATTTCAGGAACAATCCCGCTGATGGTGTACTACGGCCTGCAGCTGATCAATCCGGCGCATTTATTTGTGCTCGCCTTTATTGTTACCGCTATCACATCCACCTTTACCGGTACAAGCTGGGGCTCGGCCGGAACGATTGGTGTCGCCCTGATCAGCATCGCCCAGACGATGGACGTATCTCTTGCGATCACAGCGGGCGCGGTCGTTTCCGGGGCGTATTTCGGGGATAAGCTCTCCCCGCTCTCAGACACGACCAACATGAGCGCTATCGCCGCGGGTTCCGACCTGTATGAGCACATCCGCCATATGCTGTATACCGCCGTGCCTTCGTCGATTCTGGCGCTCATCGTTTTCTGGATTGCCGGTACGACGATTCCAACATCCTCCGGCCAGATCGCCGAGGTGGAGAGCATGACCGCGTCGCTGGAAAATTTATTTTCACTGAATCCCCTGCTTTTGATTCCGCCGCTGATTGTGCTGATCGGCTCGATAATGAAAAAGCCGCCGCTGATTATTTTGTTTGTTTCCTCGCTTACGGCTTTGCTGCTCGCGTGGATTCTTCAGGGTGCCGCGTTCAGTAATATTTTTGCCTCTGTGGTGTCCGGGTTTACGACCGATATGCTCCCGGAGAATGTGGAATTATCGGAGGACCTGTCATCACTGTTAAACCGGGGCGGCCTGTATTCGATGTATAACGCCACCTTCTTCATCTTTTGTGCGTTTTTCTTCGCCTCGGCCCTCGAAGCCTCCAACGTGCTGCGCGTGCTGCTTGAAGGAATCATTCAAAAGCTCCGTTCGACGGGCAGCATCGTTTTCACGACGCTCGTATCCGGCTTTGTCGTGATTAACGGAACGTCCAACGCGCTCGTCACCTATTTTCTGATTAAGGATATTTACGGCGATGTGTTTCGAAAGCACCGCCTGCATCCGGTCAACCTGTCGAGAAGCATGGAGGATTCGGTCACCATCACCGAGGTGCTGATGCCATGGACCGTGTCCGGCGTGTTTATGGCCACCACGCTCGGCGTAGGCAACTTTGAATTCCTGCCGTGGGCCGTATTTAACTGGGGCGGCTTTATCTTTTCCGCATTGCTCGCGTTTCTGGCGCCGTGGACCAATAACTTCGGCATCCGCACGCTGCCGGAGGCTTCCGCCCAGTACGGCGATCCTTCCGAGGAAGAGCCTAAATCTCTTTATAAATAGATCAGGATGAAAAAGCTGCCTCTTCACATGAACTGTAACCTATAAAATGGACAGGAAATAAAAAGAGTCTAGGCTGTTAACAGATGATCCCGGTATTGGACCGGGGTCATTTTTTTTAGTCCCCACTGGTAGCGGCGGTGATTATATCTGTCGATATAATCGTGAACAATCTGCTTCAGTTGAGCGAAGGTGGCACAGAGACGGGGGTCCACCATATCTTTAAAGTGTCCAAAGAAGGATTCCATGGGAGCATTATCCCAACAATTGCCGCGCCGGGACATGGATTGGCAGAGACCCGCCTGCTTCACCTTGGCCTGAAAGGCCGGGTGTGTATAGTGCGTCCCCTGGTCGGAATGAAGCATCGCTCCGGGATGGAGGGACTGATGCTGCAGTTGGTCCAGGGTCTCATGGGCGAGATCCATCGCTAGCGAGGTGGAAACGACATGAGCCAGAATTTCTTTGGTGGCGCTGTCTTTGATACACGACAAGTACGCTTTTTGCCCCTGGCCGTAATACAGATACGTGATATCTGTCAGAAGAATTTTTCCAGGTTCCTGGGCGTCAAAAGCCCGGTTCAACAGGTTGGGGCAGGTCTGGTGCTCCTGGGTGGCCTTCATGAGCTTTTTATAGGGGGTCGCCCGGCGGATTTTCGTTACCATCTGAAATTTGGCCATTAACCGTCGAATTTTTTTATGATTCATGATGATGCCCTGATCGTTTTCAAGCATCATTTTGATCTGCAGGGCGCCTGCTTTTTCATGATGACGCTCAAACAGCTCCCGAATCCGTTCGGCCTCCCGGGCATCGTGGTCGTCCTGCCGCTGCCTCTCCGGTTCATTCTTCCGCCAGGCGTAATACCCGCTCCGGCTGACCCCGGTCAGGTGACATAAATACGACACGTGACCGAGGAGCTCATGTGTATCAATGACCGCCTGAATCAATCCGTACACCTCGTGGGGGGTTAACGGTGTTTCTTCTTCGACACCTGCCTTTCGAGCTCTTCGAGCTTTTTTAAGAAGTCGATTTCAGCCTCCAGATACTGTATGCGTGTTTCGGCTCGCTGAAGCTTGTCGTCCGTGGAACGCGAACGGGACGAGGGCCGGCCCGCAGCTCCTTTCCCCCGGCGTTCCTGTTCGAGGCCCAGGTCCCCATAACGCTCGTGGGTTTGTCGCCATCGCTGCAGGCATCGTTTCGGCTGTTCCTTGCCAATGACCGTCAGGTCAAGGTCGTGCTCGACAAAAATCTGCGCTGGTCCAGCTCCCTGATGATAAGCATGGACGGCCTTCTTCTTAAAATCCGGATGATACGAAATCGTCCGGTCGGATACCTTTCGAATGCACGGATGAGCTTCTAACTGCTTTTGTTCGCTCGCCGAATACCTTCTTTTCATCGCTGTTCCTCCGTTCGTTCTCTTTTCGTTTAGTATACACGGCAATTGGGGATGGAAAATAGAAAAAACCCGAATGATGGGCACTTTTTTATCGTGTCCATCATTCGGGTTATAGTTCAACATAGGGGGCAGTTTTTACTTCTTTGTTTCGCGACGTTAGCTAAGACCTAATACCTAAAGTAGTACTATTAAATTTATCTTTATGCCTTTATGCTTAGAATACAGTTTGTTTTGAAAAATATGTATTCTGACTATAAGGAGCGTTTTATGCATACTTCTATTAAAATGATGTTCGCCATAACGATTGTCACGGCGTTTTTTTTGAGTCTTTCCATCAGCGTGAAAGCAGAAGCAGCAGAACGAATTTCAGGAGAAGACCGCATTGGCACCGCTATTGAAATTTCCCAGTACGGGTGGGAACACAGTGATGCCGTAGTCATCGCCAGGTCGGACCACCCTGCAGACGCTCTCGCTTCGGCGGGAATTGTGGAAATGGCTGATGCACCCATCCTGCTGTCCAGAACTAATTCATTGGATCCCCGCATCATGGAGGAGGTTCTCCGGCTTGATGCCCAGACTGTCTACCTGCTCGGCGGAGAGGCAGCTCTTTCTTCCAACGTGGAACAGGAGCTTCGAAGCGCAGGGGTCAACGTGGAACGCGTATCGGGGAGCACCAGATACGAAACAGCGGAGGAAGTAAATGACACTGCCGGCTATGCCAGTGCCTCCTCGGCCATTCTGGTCAGCGGAGAAGTCGCTGCCGACGCTTTAAGTGCATCCGGCATGGCGGTGGATGACCGTCTGCCTATTTATTTAACGAAAAAAGACAGCCTGTCTACGGACCTGCCTTCTTCAGTCAATTATGTCACTATTTTTGGCGGCACTAACGCCGTCAGCTCCGAGGTCGTCGAGCAGCTGGAGGCCCAGGGGGTTAAAGTACGAAGAATTAAAGGCGACACCCGTTACGAAACAAGCGTCAAAGCCGCCGCGTCTTATTCTCCCGGCAATTACAACCTGCTGGTTCGCGGCACTTCCGTAAAAAGCGATGAGGAAGATTATCCTGATGCCGTAGCTGCCGCCGGCCTGGCAAATAAAATCGGAGCTTCCATTGTTCTCTCTCATCCTTCCCAGGCGCAGGCTTCCACCACCAATTATTTAAGCAGCTCGTATAATACTAATATTATTCTAGGCGGAACTGCCGCTATCTCCGATCAGGTAAAAGCTTCCTATGAAGAAGCTGCACCGGGGGATTCACCCGATAGTGTGGAATTAGTGGAAGGCATATCCACCTACACGATCGATAATATTATTGCATCCGGCGAAAAATATATTGGTACCCCGTATCAATTCGGGGCACCGCCTTACACCACGGAAACCTTTGACTGTTCCTCCTTTCTGCAGCTTATCTTTGCAGAAAACGGGGTTACACTGCCCCGAACATCACGCCAGCAGTACCAAGAAGGTGTAGAGGTTCCGGAAGACCAGCTGGAAAAGGGCGATCTTGTCTTTTTTGACACTACCAATGATGGCTCCATCAACCACGTTTCGATGTACATTGATGAAGAAACGCTATTTCACGCGACCCTAAGCAGAGGCGTCGACTATACTGGATTTACCAACTACTGGAGAAGCCATATGGTCGGTGCGAAGCGTATTACCGAGGAATAAAGAAAAGCCCAGCAGTCTCTCTTTAAAGAGTAACTGCTGGGCTTTTTGCGCTCAAAAAAGCGCACACCCGTTACGTTTTTGCTTCACTTTCCCGCACCCGCGGCGCCCGGTATGCCATCAGCGCAATCGCCATGGCGACCACAACAAGCGCACTTCCGGCCCAGGAGGTGGCCGCGACCACGGACTGCTCCACAACGATGCCGCCGAGAATGGAGCCAATTGCAATGCCGACCTGAAGGGCCGAGGTGTTCACGCTCTGCTGGATGTCCGACGTTTCCGGAGCGACGGCAATCAAATAACTCTGCTGTGCCGGTGCGATCGACCAGCTGAGGATGCCCCAGATGATGACGGCTGTGATGAAGAGGGCCATCGAGTTCGTGGCAAACGGCAGGATGAATAGGATGACCGCAAACGATGCGATGAACGTGAGCGACATTTTTTTTGAGCCGAACTGGTCGGTCAGCCAGCCGCCGACGCCACCGCCGGAGACCGCAGCCGCCCCGAAAATGAAGAACATAGCGCTGATCCAGAACGAGTTCAGTCCCATCGTTTCCTGCATGAACGGGTTAAAGTAGCCGTACAGTGTGTAGTGGCCTGCAAGCACGAGCAGCGTCACGCTGTGAATGCCGACGATCTTAATATCCTTGAGCGAGCGGATCTGCTGGCCGACGGTCACCACCTGCTCCGGCTGCATGCGCGGCAGAAAGCGGACCATGAGCGCACCGATCAACACCGTGAGCACCGCAATCATGACAAAGATGATCCGCCAGCCGAACGCCTCTCCGATAAGCACGCCGAGCGGCACCCCGAGCACGAGCGCCGAGCTCACGCCCATCGTGACGAGGCCGATACTGCGGGAACGGTATTTGGCCTCCACGAGCTTCGGCGCCATCGTGAGCGCGAGCACAATAATGAGCGCGGCGCTGGCCGCCGTTACAAACCGGGCGGCCATCAGCACCGCAAACGTCGGAGCAAAGCTTGCGCCGATATTCGCGATGGCAAACACGGCGAGCGCCCACATGTAGACGGTTTTGCGCTCCACGTTGGACGTAAATGACAACAACAGCGGCCCGGCCACCGCAAATACGAGGGCAAAAATCGTAATCAGCTGACCGGCAATCGCAATAGAGACCCCTAAATCGTCCGAAATGAGCGGAAGAATGCCGCTGATAATCAGTTCGACCATGCCGACGATAAACGCCGACACCGCCAGTAAGTATACACGTGAATTCATAACACAATGACCTCGGAAGACTGCTGCGTCCTCCGTTCCTTTCTATCCTAAAATCTTCTATTTCATTCTAACACGAACCTCACACCGAAAACGATATGCTGCCTGCACGAAAAAAGCAGCACCCGAACCGGGCCCTGCCTTCTCTCATTTATATCAGCTGCACATTTGGTGTCGTTTTTTCGTGATTCTGGTACTGCCTGGCCATGATGCCTTCCGGGGTAATCTCCCAATCGGTGATCGAAAGCACCAATTCGTGCCGAAAACCGGTCAAACGGCAGGAGGCCAGCTCCTCTATGTGTACCGGGCGCCCCTGCAGTTCCTCCAGCAGCTCGTACGTTTCCGGCTTCCACATCATATATTCGTCGTAAAAGAAAGGAATAAGTAATCCTTCCTCTCGCTGCTTTGCCTGTTCGAAGTTAACAATTGCACTATCACGAAAAAGAGAGCCTATGTCCTCCCAGCGATCCGAACGGACCTGGGCTGCAATGAATGTGTTTCTCATCAGTGACAACTCCTTTCCTCCCTCTATTCCCAAAAGAAAGGAAAGTTAGTCATGAATGATGAATGTTTTGTAAGAAACGCTTTCATTCACTGTGGCTGAAACAGCTCCACGAGCAGCAGCGCCACCGCCCCAAGCATGGTTGCCCTGCTGCCAAATTCGGTAAGAACGACTTTGGTCTGCTTGGCCTGCTGGGTAAGGCCGCGCTCCTGAATAATACGCCTGAGCGGCTCGAGCACGTACTTTCCGGACTCCGAGACCCCGCCGCCGATAATAACCTTGGTCGGGTTGATGATATGGATCAGATTGGTGAGGCCGATGCCAAGGTATTCCCCGGTCTGCCGGAGAATATCGATGGCAAGCTGATCACCTGCTTCAGCAGCGGCAAACACGACCTCCCCGCTCACCCGTTCGAGATCTCCTTCAATCAGCTCCCAAATACGGCTGTCGGGATGCTCTTTCAGGCTTTCCACGGTTCGCTCGGCGACCGCCGGCCCGGAGGCGACCGTCTGCAGACAGCCGTTGCTTCCGCACGCACAGCGGCGGCCGTGTACATCAATCGCCATATGGCCGAGCTCCCCGGCGATATCGTACTCCCCGTGATACAGCTCGCCGTTGATGATAATGCCGGAGCCGATCCCACGGCCGACGTTGACCGCGACCATGCTTGTAACGTTTTCTCCGCTTCCAAACCAGGCTTCGCCGAGCGCCATCGCGCGCGCATCGTTTTCTACTTTCACAAGAAAACCGAATTCCTTTTCCAGCTCTTCCTTAATGGGAATATTTCGAAGGTGCAGGTTCGGGGCAAACAGCGACGTTCCCGTTGCCACATCGACCACCCCGTGCATCGCCACGCCAATACCGACGACTTTATCCCGCATGAGCGGAATTTCATTTAATAAATCATGAATGCCTTTTTTTACGACATCCAAAAATTCCGATTCCTCCGTCAGGCTGATGCTTTCCCTCAGGTGATGAATCACCGTGCCGGACAGATCGGCGAGGCCAAACTCCACCTCTGTCGGGCCGGCGTCGAGACCGATAATATAAAAGTCACTGCTGTTGATCACAAGCATCGTCGGCTTCCGGCCGCCCTGTGAATCGCCGAGGCGGCTTTCCTTCACAATTCCCTGCTCGATCAGCTCGCGCACATTCGCGCTCACCGTCGGCGGGGTCAGGTTGGTTTCTTTCGCAATCTGGGCACGTGAGATCGGGCCCTCGCTACGGATTTTGTTTAATACAATTGATTTGTTAATGGACTTCATCCATTGAAAACTGCCGGTTTGCATAACTGTTCCCCCGTTTCGCGGCCCCTGGTTCCTCATCCACGTGCCCTAATGCTGTAAATATCATCCGCGTGAATCTTCTATATCGTTATTCTCCGCGCAGGCGAAGCTGAAAATGAAAAGGCTTCATGTGCAGCTGGTACGGCTCCAGTACGTCCGGACCGCAGCTGGCTGAGCCGAGGCCGTGCTGCTGGTGGTCCACCTGCACCGTCACGTAGTCCGCTTTCACCAGCTCATGACGGTGACGGGCCTGTTCCATATTTTCGCGGGTATACTCCTGAATTGTAAAGTCAAAGCGCTCACCGCGAGCTTCAGCCGTTAATGACACCGCTCCGCCTTTGATCGTCACTTCGCGCACGTGGTGGCGATTCCCGTTTTCCTGTGGATAAATGTACGGGGTCATCAGCTCCGGCACCGGAAGCGACCACTGGCCGCGCCGCACGGACTGCCGGCTGTCGCGGTAGGCTTCTCCCGGCCCGAGACCGAGCCAGTCCACCTGCTGCATGGATTGGGGCACGGTCCATTCGATGCCGACCCGCGGCAGGGTTTCCGGATAGTCGCCATTCGGCACAACAGAAACATCTATGTCCACTGTTCCCGAAGGTGCAACCACATACGTCCACTCGACGTCCATCCTCCACGCCACCCCCGGAGGCGCGACGCTTTCCTGAACAGTCACATGCACCGCTTCGCCGTGTTCGGCCACTTCGACTTTTCTCGTCCGGGTAAGCAGGTAATGAAGTCCAAAGGCCTTCCATGTTTCTTCGGATGGCACAGGCTTCCATTCCTTCTGCCCCCAGCGGTCATTATCAATCGGCGCCCGCCACAGGTTCAGCTTCGGCCCATGCTCCATCAGCGGCTCACCGTTGTGGGTCCACGCGTTGATTCTGCCGGTCTGCCGGCAGAACGCCAGATGCGTTATTTCCCCGGAAATAATCCACTCGGCCGGGGTTTCTGTCACTGTCAGTGAAGAGCCGCTGCTGCTTTCGTCCGCCGCGTCTCCCGGAAGCACCGCCTCCTGCAGCACATGCTCACTCCAGGCCACTTCGTGTCCGGCCGGTGCCCACGGCGTGTCTTCTCTCAGCGAGCATTCCACCGAGAGAACCACTTCTTCGTTCGCTTCCGTCTCCACGGTTTCATACGGAATGCTGAGCGGCTGCGACGAACGTGCGGGCACCTCGATACCGCGAAGCTCGCCTGCCTGAACGGTGGTACCGTCAATTTTCACCTGCCAGTGGACCGCCAGATGCTCCGTGCCGAGAAAATCATACTCGTTCACGATCCGGTACTCCCCGTCATTATCCGCTTCCACCCAGATCGGCTGGATGATTTTTTTGTATTCCCGAAGCGCCGGGGACGGTGTCCGGTCCGGCATCAGCAGGCCGTCGATAACGAAGTTGCCGTCGTGTGGATATTCCCCGAAGTCGCCGCCGTACGCAAAGTACTTCCTGCCATCATCGGTGGTGCTTAAAATGCCCTGGTCGATCCATTCCCATACAAACCCGCCCTGCAGGCGGTCGTGGCGGCGGATCGTTTCCCAGTATTCCTTTAGTCCGCCCGGGCCGTTGCCCATCGCGTGCGCGTATTCGCACAGAATATGCGGTTTTTCGTACTCGGTGTGTGCCCCTAGCCGGTCCATCACCTCGACGCTTGTGTACATGGTCGTAAACATGTCGGAGGCAGTCGGATCATGGTCGGGCTGGTTCCGGACCTTCGCTTCGTTCATCAGCTGGCGTGTTTCGCCTTCGTAATGCACGAGCCGCCCCGGGTCGCGCTCCTTCGCCCAGTCGGCCATCGCCTGGTGGTTCGGGCCAAAGCCGGACTCGTTGCCGAGCGACCATATAATGATCGACGGGTGGTTTTTGTCGCGTTCGACCATCCTTATCATCCGGTCCAGATACGCCTCTTTCCACTCCGGATCCCGGCTCAGCTGGCTCCAGTCGTTCACCTTGTCAAAGCCGTGGCACTCAAGGTCGGCTTCATCGATCACATACAAGCCGTAGCGGTTGCACAGGTCGTAAAAGGCCGGCGCGTTCGGATAATGCGCGGTACGCACCGCGTTAATGTTGTTCTGCTTCATTAACAGCACGTCTTCTTCCATGCGCGCCCGGCTGACCGCCCGTCCGGTTTCCGGATCGTGGTCGTGGCGGTTCACGCCCTTCAGCGTAATCGGCACGCCGTTCACGAGAAAGACGCCACCCTTCAGTTCCACGGACCGGAAGCCCACGTCGTGGACAACCCGGTCCACCTCTTCCCCGCTGTCGTCCCGCACCACGAGCACAAGCTGATACAGATACGGTGATTCCGCCGACCACTTGTGGGGATTCGCTACACGCATATCCACGCTCGTTCCCGAGCTGTCCGCCGGTAGCTGCGTCGTGCCGATTTCTTCTGCTCCGTCATACAGATAGGCGTCCACCGCATAGGCTTCCTCCGACTGGTTCGTCTGTACGTCCACCCGGCAGACCGCGTCCCGGTACTCGTCATCGAGCTGTGTCTGCACGAAAAAGTCATTCACATAGACGGGCGGCTTCACCTGCACGGACACATCGCGAAAAATACCGCTCATCCACCACATGTCCTGGTCTTCAATGTAGCTGCCGTCTGACCACTGGTACACCCGCACGGCGATATGATTGGTGCCGGCATGCACCAGCTCCGTCACATCAAATTCACCTGGCACCCGGCTGCCCTGGCTGTAGCCGGCTAACTGGCCGTTCACCCAGACGTGAAAGGCGCTGTCGACGCCTTCAAAGGCGAGCAGCACCGTGTGATCCTCCGGTACGTCCGCCAGCTCAAAGGTCCGCCGGTAGCTTCCCGTCGGGTTTTCGGACGGAATGTTTGGCGGATCCACCGGAAACGGATAAATCACGTTCGTGTAATGCGGACGCCCGTAGCCGTTCAGCTGCCAGTGCGACGGCACGGCAAGCGTATCCCACGAGGCATCGGAAAAGTCCGGTTCATAAAAATCCTCCGGAGCCTCCTCCGGTGACGGCGCGTAATGAAATTTCCAGTCGCCGTTTAACAGCGTGACACCGCGTGCGCCTCCCGTTTCGCTCTGTGATACGAATGAGGCCCGGGCCGCCCGGCGGTTCCGCTGCAGCGTCGTTAAGTCTTCCCAATCTTTTTGCATAGCAATGCCTCCTACTTGGACTGTTTAATAATGGTGATACCGCGCGGCGGGAGCGTGAGCGTTTCATGAACTGCTTTCCCACTCACCAGGTTCGTTCCGCTCAGTTTCTTCGACGTCATGCTCTGCTCCCGCTCGCTGAAATTGGAGACGAACAGGTATTGATGGTTGTTGTTTTCGCGTTTTTGCACGGTCATCCCGCGCGGAAGCGGGGCATCTACCAATCGCTCTACCCCGCTTTCCCGCAGGACGGAGGCGTAAAAGTCATCGTAAAACGATTCGTCGGCGCGGGCCGCCAGATAATATGCCTGCCCGCTGCCGTAACGGTTGCGGGTAAGTGCCGGACGGCCGGCATAGAAATCATCCCGGTACTCAGCCAGCACCTCCGCCCCTTCTGTGTGAATCAGGTCGCACAGCTCGGTAAGCGTATATTCGCCCCCGAGCTCCGGCACGTCCGCCCGTTTGATCATGGTATTTTCTTCTCCGTCGCCGAGGCTGTCGATTTCTTCGGACCAGATACCGAGCACGTCGCGGAGCGGTCCCGGAAATCCGTCCAGAAAACACAGGTCATGTTCATCCACAATGCCCGACCAGTACGTGGTAATCAGCGTACCGCCGTTTTTCACAAATTCGGTAATTTTCTCACCGACGCCCTCGCGCACCATGTACAGCATCGGGGCGACAAGCACCTTGTACGGTGACAGGTCCTTGTCCATATCAATCACATCCACCGGCACGCCCTGCTTCCAGAACGCTTTGTAGTGGTCTTTCACAGTGGCTTCATAGTGAATGCCGCTGTTTCGCGGCCCCTGAGCATCCTTGACCGCCCAGCGGTTTTCGGTGTCAAAAATGACCGCCACTTCCGGCTGCACCGTCGTGCCTGCGAGCTCGCCAGCCGCTTCCAGCGTTTTGCCAAGTTCGGCTACTTCCTGGAAAACCCTCGTGTTTTCATGCCCGGCATGATCCACCACCGCGCCGTGAAACTTTTCGCTCGACCCGCGGCTTTTCCGCCACTGAAAATACTGCACCGAGTCCGAGCCGTGCGCCACCGCCTGAAGCGACGACAGCATATGCACCCCCGGCTTTTTCAGCTTGCTGAGCGGCTGCCAGTTGGTCGTACTCGGGGTGCTTTCCATCAGGAAGAACGGCTGGCCGTTTTTCATGGCCCGGAACCAGTCATGGTTCATGCCGACCCAGGCAGCCAGGTCTGTGTCATCAGCCGCGTAATGCCACGTCGGGTACGAATCCCAGGAAATAAAGTCGACGACCTTGGCGAACTTGGCATAATCCAGTTCATCAAAAGCTTCCATGAAATTGGCGGTCGCCGGCAGGTTCGGGTTGGCTTCGCGGAACGGCCGGAGCTCGTGCTCGTAAAAATCAATCGTCTGGTCGGTCACAAATCGTTTCCAGTCCAGGTTCAGCCCGTGCACCATCGTTTCGCCGTGCGGCGCCGGGGATTCAATCTGCTCCCAGGACGAATACGTGTGGCTCCAGAACGTCGTCCACCAGTCATGGTTCAGCTGCTTGAGCGTGCCGTATTTGTTTTTCAGCCACTGGCGGAATGCTGCCTGGCAGAGCGGGCAGTGGCATTCGCCGCCGTATTCGTTTGAAATATGTAGCCCGATCACTGCCGGGTGATGGGCGTAGCGTTCGGCGAGGCGGGTGTTCATCTGTTCCGTCTTCTCCCGGTAAACCGGCGACGTATAGCAGTGGTTGTGGCGCAGCCCCTGCAGGTTGCGCTGCCGGTGCTCGTTTACCCGCAGCACCTCCGGATACTTTTCCGACATCCACGCCGGCCGGGCACCGCTCGGTGACGCCAGAAAAGCGTAGATGCCGTTCGCCTCGAACTGATCGAGAATTTGGTCCAGCCAGCCGAATGTAAACGTTCCCTCCTCCGGCTCGAGGCTTGCCCAGGAAAAGATGCCGACCGACATAACGTTGCAGTTGGCTTTTTTCATAAGCCGGATATCGTCTTCAAGCTTGTCGGGGTAATCGAGCCACTGCTCGGGGTTGTAGTCCGCCCCGTGCAGAAGCGTCCCCGGCGTCGGGAACATGGATTGATAGTCGCGTTCCAAAGTGTATCATCCTTTCACCGCTAGCGTGTATTTTGTGTTTTCCCGGAAAAGCTATCCTTTCACTGAACCACCCAGAATCCCGGCAATAAACTGCTTCTGCAGGATTAGGAAGAATACCATAATCGGTACAACGGAAATGGCAGCCCCGAGCGTGATTTGTCCGTAGTCAATATCCGACAGCCCGATAAGGCTCGACAGCGCAACCGGCAGCGTGTACATTTCCCCGGAGTTTAAAACGACGAGCGGCCAGATGAAGTTGTTCCACTGGAACATAAACAGGAAGATGGCCACTGCCGCAAGCGCCGGACGCATGGTCGGAAGCACAATTTTGAAAAAGATCCGGAACTCCCCGGCGCCGTCCACCCTTGCTGCTTCGAGCAGCGTCGACGGAATCGCCTGCATGTTCTGGCGCATGAGGAAAATCGCGAATGGATACGCGAGCTGCGGCAGAATAACCGCCTGGTACGTGTTCAGCCAGTTGAGCTCTACAAAGATCCGGAATAATGGAATCAACGTTACGTGATACGGAATCATCATCGACAGCAGCAGCACGAAGAAGATAACGTCACGGCCTTTAAATGTAAACTTCGCAAACGCATAGCCCGCCGCGCTGCATATGAGCAGGCTGAGCACGGTAAACGACAGGGCAATAAACAGCGAGTTGAACACGACGCGCAAAATACCGATCGACTCATTTAAGTTGATAAAGTTTTCTACCAGGTACGTGCCGGGAATCAGCGAAGGGGGAATGCTGAAAATCTCCCCCGACGGATTCGTCGCCCCGATGATCATCCAGTAGAACGGAAAAATGGAGATAATGACGCCGACGGCAAGCAGGCTGTACAGCCCGATTTTTTTCGGCAGGTGTTTTTTCTGCGGATTAGCTGTTGAAGTACTCAATCCCGATCACTCCCAAGTCTCAGCTGTATCCAGGACAATACAGCGATAATAATTACAAGCACGTACGCAATCGCCGAGGCGTAGCCGAAGTCAAAGTAGCGGAAGCCCTGGTCGTACAGGTACATAATAACTGTAAGGGTGCTGTTGTTCGGTCCGCCGTTCGTCAAAATGTACGGCTCGTCAAACAGCTGAAGCGTGCCGATCGTGGAAAGCACGACCGTAAACAGAATGACCGGCTTCAGCTGCGGAAGCGTAATGTGGAAAAACTGGCGCAGTTTGCCGGCACCGTCGATGCTTGCGGACTCGTACAGCTCCTGGGAAACGTTCTGCAGGCCGGCAAGCAGAATGACCATGTTGTAGCCGGTCCAGCGCCAGGTAACCACAAGCATAATCGAGACTTTCGCCCAGAATGGGTCGTTCAGCCACGAAACCTTTTCAAGGCCGATGCTCGAAAGCACGTAGTTGACAATGCCATAGTTACTGTCCAACAGAATGATAAAAATGATGGAAGCCGTAACAAGGGCTGTAACGGATGGGAGAAAAAATGCTATCCGGAAAAAGCCGTTAAAGCGAACAAGCGCGGAATTGAGGGTGACCGCAAGCAGGATCGCAAGCGTGATCATTACCGGCACCTGGATGATCAAAAGTGTAAATGTATTAATAAGCGACTGGTAAAACAGGCCGTCATTAAAGAGCCGTATGTAGTTCTGGAAGCCGATAAAGCTCATTTCTCCCCCTTCACTGGCCTGAAAGCTTAATATAAAGGAAGAAATAACCGGATAAACCGTAAAGACGGCAAACAGAAACACGGCCGGAAAAACGAGAATGTACGGAAAGGTTTTCGGGGTGATCCATTTCTTTTTGGTTTTCGTCTTTTCTTCTGCATGCTCCGAATTGACGTTTTCCATGTTCGACATATTGTACCTCCTTATAAAAATGGGAGAGCAGGCGCTCTCCCCTTCATTCGTTATTGTGATGTTTCCCGGCCGGTTTCACTGGCCAGCCGTTCCACGGCGTTGTTCATGACGTTGTTTGGATCATTGCCCTCGAGAATGACCGAGGACTGCGCGTCCATGATCACGTCTTCTGCCCGCGGGATGTCACTGTTAAATATTGGAGATTCAATATTGTCGGTTGTATCGGCAAGCAGACCGTAGGCCGGCTCGTCGTTAAAGTATTCCACCGGCTCTTCGAAGATTGGATCTTCGTACGTGCTCGTCAGGGACGGGAACAATCCGTGCTCTTCGAAGGACTGGATCTGCACGTCTTCACTGGTCGTAAAGTATTCGGCGAATGCGTAAGCTGCGTCCTGATTCTCGGAGGATTCGAGCACTGCCAGGTCCGAACCACCCGAGTTGGCTGCCTGCGGCGTGCCTTCTTCAAACGTCGGCAGCTCCATGACGCCCCACTGCCCGCTCATGTCGGGAGCCTGATCCATAATGGTGCCGCTGTACCAGGCGCCTGTCGGCACCGAAGCTACATCGCCGTTGACGGTCGCCCCAACCATCGCGTCCCAGGTGTTGGCGTTATAGATTAATTCCTTCTCGCTCATTTCCGCCATCAGATCCATCGCCGCCTGTGCTTCTTCTGTGTCGAGCTGGATTTCGCCGTCCTCGTTAAAGTAGTTGACGCCCTGCTGGTTCAAAAACACGCGGTACGGAGAGTCATCGGAGGTCACCTGCACCGGCAGCATGAACGCATCCGTTTCTTCCACGACCTTTTCACCGGCGGCCACGTAATCATCCCACGTTTCAATATCGTCCGCATTCACGCCAGCCTCTTCAAACAGGTCCACCCGGTAGAAAACCCCGGCCGGGCCGATGTCCCACGGCATTGAAATAAAGTCGCCGTTTTCATCCTGCGCGGCATCCACTTTAAATTCGGTGAATTTGTCCGCATGCTCGTCAAAGCCGTTTTCCGACAGGTTCATGAATCCATCCGGAAATTGGGATTTGTAGTTTTCCAGCTGGGAGGACTCCAGGGATACAACGTCCGGCAGGCCGGAGCCGCCGGAGCCAAGGCCAACCGTCAGCCGCTCGTATACGTCATCGGTCGAGCTGTCCTGAACCGTGATCTCCACGTCCGGGTGCTCTTCCATAAACTGCTCGGCTGCCTGCTCCAGTGACGCTGCCGCCACATTCCACGACCATACTTCCACTTCGCCGCTCAGTTCACCGTCGCCACTTCCACCGCCGTCGCCTCCACTGTCACCGCTTCCGCCTCCGCTGTTGCCGCTGCATGCCGTTAACAGGCCTACCGACGCTGCTCCCGCTACTGCCAATTTCCAATATGATGTTTTCATGAACCCATCCCCCTCAAGTGTATTACCAGCTTTTGAAATTCGTGTATGTAGAATATATTAAAGCGTTTTCAAAAGTTAGTAAAATAAATTAATTAACTTAGTATTTATTAAACAGTATTTTGTAAGCGGTGTCAATTTATATTTTAGATTATTTTGATAATTAGTTTTTATTTAAGCAAGATTCAAACCTAAAGCTAACCGTAAACTACAAGGACAAGGTATCTTTATTCCTTGTCCCACACTACGTTTCCAGGTCTTCGATATAGCCCGCTATCGAACCACTGGTATATTTGTACTATGATATGATTGACCCTGAGATGACTCGATAGCGTTACACTCATTCTGGGCACCTAGCTATCTTGGCTATAGCTAACTCACTGTCCGTTCATCTAGACATGAAACGAGCTACCGGCATTTTCAAAAGCCAACAACACCGTCTCGTCCGCCGGAAGCAAGCTTCCAATTAGATTTTCGAACTGAATTTGCGAAGGGGCAACATAAATGGATAGAGCACGTTTTTTTAAGGCGAACGACTGCAGCTATGCAACTCCCAGTGCAATGAAGCGGCTAGATTGATCTAGGTGGTATCTAAATGCTGGCAACTCACATTTTTGAAACCCCTTACTAGCCGGTTTAATAAGTTTCACTCATTAAAAAATTATGCTCATTTCACTATTTTATCTACTCTCTGTAAAATGTTTAAAACTTTATTGTTAAGAATGTTAATTTTTTTAAAAGCTTAATAATCTATGCTCGCCCCAACAAGGTGAAGATTTTGACTCGTATCTACGATAGGATTACAGTCGCAAAAGATGAGGCACTTTCTAGCTTACGTTTTCTTCTGAGTTATTACATAAACGAGCAAAAAAATTTTTAACTACTACACTAACTACAAATGAATTAATGTTTTAAAACTCTAAAAGTCAACTCTGTTTCTTGAGGTAATATGGACTTAACCAATTAAAATTTTTTCTATGCCCGCTTAGTCAGTCTTGAACTAGTTTTAGAATTTTTTGATTTTATTGCACCATCATTCTCTTCTTTAGACATAAATGGGACAACGCCTAATATTGGCAAAGCTAATTCTTTTTCTACATCTTGTTCATTTTTTATTGATTTATCCATATATTCAAGTATAAAAGCTAAACCAATACCCGCCATTAAGCCTATGAAAATTGATATAATTAGGTTTAAGATTGGCTGAGGCGAAGTTGGGCTATCGCTATTTTCTATTTGAGCTTGTGATAAAATACTGACATTATCTACTTCCATAATACCAGGAATTTCTTCTTCAAAAGTTTCCGTAAGTGCATTAACTAAAGCTACAGCTTGTTCTGGATCTGAATCTTCTACAGTTATATTAGCCACTTGAGAATCTTGTTCAGCAGAAACATTAATTTTATTTCGAAGTTCCCCTACTGAAATAGGCTCTTCCATTTCTTCAATTACTAATTCCAAAATAGCAGGGCTCGTTATAATTACTCCATATGTATTAATAAATTCTCGGTTAGATTCTAATTCCTGAGAAGTTATAGCATCTTCATTGTTTTGCGCTTGATTTACTAGCACCTGTGTTGAAGCTTCATATTGAGGGGTTATTAAAAAAAAGGTTGCTAAAGCACTCAAACTAAGCGCTACTAAAATAGTTCCTATAATAATACCCAACCTTTTTTTTATTGTGCGAAAAATTTGATGAACATTAATTGTTTCTTCCATAATTATCCTCCAAGGTAAAATTGTTTTCATTTAGGCTATGTTCTTTTATTTTTGTTCAAATAAAATTTATTAGATTTAATTCACTGTAAGATTTATTTTCATAATTTATTGTTGTAGTATTTTACATTAAAATTCATCTTTTCTAGGCCATGAATAATTTGCGAATTTTCATCTAATCATTACTTAATTATACACTATAAATACTCATACTTGTCATTAGTTCTTACATTTATAAAATTCCCTAATACATTTCCAATTGAAACACATGCCAAGAACTATTAGCTATTTACTGACAAGCATACTGTTAGCATATTTATTTCTTAATTACCATACATAATGAATGTAAATTATGAAAGAATCAGGGTTTAATTTAAAGGACTTTTAATTTTTAATGGTTACTGACTTTACTAGCTCTATAAATTAGCAACATACGAACTAGTTCAGCTCCTAGAGTAGAAATGATCGCTCCATAAATTCCTATTACCGGAATTAATGCGAAGTTAATTCCAATATTCACAGCCGCTGCAATAGTACTACTAGTAGCAATAGATTTTGTTCTTTTACTATAAAACAATTTAGCTACTGGAATAAAATAAAGCCCTTTAACTATTTGACCTAATATTAATACGGGAATTAACCAAATCGCTGAATTATAAGCGTTTGAAGATAATAGTGCAGCTCCTACCATTGCAATTGGAATGGATAGTAGACCGCATGCAATAACTATCCAAAAGAAAATATTTAATAAACGGTCAGCTTCAATTATTTTTTCTTCTTTCCTTAGTTTAGTGTACCTTGGAGATAATGCGTTATTAATCCCTTGATAAAATAAAGAGAGCACCATAGAAACTTGTACAGCCAAAGCATAAATACCTATCTCTTCTAAGCTTACAAATTTTTCTAATATTACCCTGTCTGAAGATTTAATAATCCATCCACTAGCCACATGAGGTAGTAAGGGGATACTAAAAATTAAACTATATTTTATATAAGTAAAGTTAAACGAAAGTTTCAGAAATTGACTTTGTTTTATTAATAGAATTGCTACAACAATTGCCGATATAATGAATTGAGATAATAAAGCACTTTCAGGTCCAAGTCCACGAAAAACTATAAAATAAATGCTTAATAACATTATCAGACTAGCTTTTAATAGATTGACAATAACAAATGAACTTGCCTTTTCTTGAGCTCGTAAAAGTGACATTGGTAAAGCAAATAAAGCATTTAACCATGCAATTCCTATCATCATATAATAAAATGGAGTTATAGCTATAGCACTAAACAAAATAGTGCCTAATGGTTGTGCAAAAAATACAAGTAAAACAGCACTTACTGTTGAGAATAGAAAAACAAATATAAATATTGATCCTAAATATTCTTTTTGTTTGTTTAAATCATTCAAATAATCATAATAAAATCTTGTTACCGCCCCCTGGAGAGAAAGCACTAAAAAGACTTGAAACATTCCTATAAGCGTTTGTACTGTAGTTAACGTGCCGTATTCTGCAGGTGAAAGGTAATTAGTATACACTGGCAGCATAATAAACCCTATTAGCGGAGTCATCATAGAGCCTACAGTATACATAACAGAGTTCTTAAAAAATTTACTTTTCATAAGTTTTGAGAGCATAATTAGCTTGCTCCTTAATAGATTTCTAAAAGGTTCAAAAATGTTATTAAACCCTCATAAATATTATTCAGAAGATTTTTCAATTCTATTTCTTGATATCTCATTCACTAGATTTTTATAGAAAGCACTACCAACAAAGCAGTTCTTTTTGTTCACTTTTTCATAAACTTTCTTAACATCAAGTGGATCGTTTAAGGTTTGTGCTAATTTATCAATTAGTTTAGATTGGAAATTTTTTTCGTTAACCTTGACCACTCTATCAGTAATACCTAACTCCTCATATAAGTCATCAATTTTTTTGTAACTTGAGAGAGCTATAGTAGGTATATTTTGAGAAATTGCACAGACATTACTATGGAACCGCATGCCTAAAATAATTGTGCATTTTTGGTACAAACTAAATATATAATCTTCAGCGCCCTCACCAGTAAGTAATGGCGCAGTTTTAATTCTAAACCTTAAGTGCTTATCATCAATATAAGTCATTAAATCATATATTGCTTTTAAATCACTATATATATGTGGAAATAGTAAAATATTGTATTCCTTATTATTTGATAAGAAATCGTTCAGTACTTTTCCCAGCCCCGACATATATTCTTCGTAAGAAATCGTATTTTCTAGAGAAGTATTAAAACGCACTTCACTCATATCTGAAACTACATTAATTCCTATTAGTTTTTGGCCCCAAAGATTTTCTGTATTAATTTCTGTATTAAACTCCGCAAAGAAGGCCCCGTCTGGAACTATATTAATTTTCTCAGCATATTCTTTTCCATATAACTTATCGATAGTCTTATAGGACCCATCATTTCTCAAAGAAATGTAAATTCTTGAAGAACTAAGAGAATAGTCTAAAAAACGCTTGAATTTGTCTATAGCTTCCTGAGAAGCGCCTTTAGCAATATCGCATCCTAAACTATTAAATAAAATAGGAGTTTCAATTTTTTCAAGCGCACTATTGCTTATATTTATAGTAGTCCCTGTAACAGAGTAATCCCACTTAAGTTCAAAAAAGTTACCCCCACCAACAACTACTAAATCATATTCATTACAAGTATTGATAAATTCATCACTTTCAAAAGATCTTAGATTCCAGGAACGATAAAAATCTCTCATTTCTATTTCTTCAAACTGAACTTCACCAGGATAATAGTATTCAAACATTTTTCTGAAACCTTTGTGGTTGGCATTATCGCCGATATTACCATGGAAACTAGCTATATGTAATACATGGAATGGTTTCTCCAACATTATTCAGCCTTTCCTTCCCTAATTAGATTATTAAGTTTCAATGTAAAAATTTCCAAATCAACTGGTTCGTCTATATCTACATTATACTTTCTGTCCATTATGTAATAGTGCTCAATATCATTTAAACTTAAATTTCCTAAAACCTCTTCTGTATTTGCAATATAAATAGAGCCATTCACTAAAAAAGTATCCGGGAAGTCCTGCCTTCTTAATGTACTTGAAGTATTCAAAAACCTTTTTAAGTTCCCGTCTTTTCCTATTGTTCTCATTAAAATAGGATGCTCTTCCACAGGAGAAACACTTAAAATATTATTTAAACCCTCTATTAACATTTTTTCGATAGCTTCATCAATATGAAAAGCTTGTCTTAATGGCTGGGTCGGCTGTAACAAAACTATATAGTCAAAATGTTCATCTATCTCTTTCAATTTTTCAATAGTATAGATTACCGCATCAATAGTAGGGCTCGTATCTTCTGATAGAGAAGAAGGCCTTAAAAACGGAGAAATTGCTCCAGAAGTTATCGCATGTGATTGAATTTCTTCAGAATCAGTACTTACTATAACTTGATCTATATATTTGGAAGATTTTGCTGCATCGATAGAATACTGGATCAAACTTTTACCTTTCACTTCAACCAAATTTTTCCTTGGTATCCCTTTACTTCCACCTCGAGCAGGTATAATAGCTAAAAATCTTAAATCGTTTTGCATCCATTTTCACCTCATTACTTCAGCGCTCGTTACAGGGAAAAGTTAATATCTTGAAAACTTTTTTGAGAAGGCTTAGACCATATATTTTCTTTTTCTAGCACTTCAATAAATAGTTCTGCACTATTTCCCTCTCCATAAAATACATTTGTTTCTACTTGCATGTTTTCAACATATTTAATAGCTTCAAGAATATTTTTTGCTTCTGCCTCAACATTAATAATATGATTACTATTTAATTGTTGATATCTGCCCTTTTGCCTTGAACCGATATCAATGGCAGGGACTTGATAAACACCACTTTCTCTGACGCCAGCACTGGAATTCCCAATAATAAATTTAGCATTCTTTAAAAAAGTTAAAAAATACTCAAAACGAATTGAAGGGAACACTTTAAATTTCTCATTATTTTCCAGGTTTTTTATTTCATCAAGAATAACTGAGGTTCCTTCATCGTTATTGGGATAGACAATAATGTAATTTTTCTCAGACTCTAAAAGACTTTGTATCACACTTTTAATATCTTCCCGTAATTTCTCCAATTCAGTAGTAACCGGATGATACATGAATATAGCATATTCAGAAAAAGGAATATCATATCTATCCATAGCTTTGTTGATTGAAGGCAAAGTGCTTGAAAACATTACGTCTACATCTGGGGAACCAATAATATAAATAGAATCTTTTGGCTCTCCTAGTTGCAGCACTCGTTGTTCAGCTTCTTTATTAGAAACGAGATGAAGATGAGAAAGCTTAGTTACTGCATGCCTTATTGACTCATCAATAGTACCCGATACTTCGCCCCCTTCTATATGAAGTACTTTAATATTATTAAATGCCCCGACTATAGCACCGGCAAGAGCTTCTAAACGATCTCCATGAATAATTATTATATCCGGCTTAGTTTCAGAAACATAGTTGCTAAAACCCAAAATAGTATTACTTAAAGTAATATCCATGCCCGCACCCAATTGTTGATTTATATATTTATAGATATTCTCAAAGCCATCTCGCTCTACTTCATGGTATGTTGAGCCATAAGTTGATAGCATATGCATCCCTGTCACAAAAATATGAGCTTCAAAATCGTTATTATCCTCCACTTGTTGAACCAAAGTTTTCATTTTTCCATAATCCGCTCTCGTGCCTGTAAGAAATACAACTTTTTTCATTAGTTACACCTCAATTTTCTATATCTTCCCATGAAACATGCTGATCACTTTCTATATTCTTATTCGCACTTTTCCCAAGCAATTCATTGTAATATTCAGCTTTAATTTCGCCGGTGCCTGGCCGTTTCACCCATATATTTTCTTTTGTAAACGGTTGACCAACTTTTATATCTTTTATAGTCACAACTGTAGCGAAAGCAAAGTCACTAGTTACTTCTTCTTCCGGAGCAGCTTCTTTTTTTCCGCCTCTCATTAAATAAACTTCATTAGAACTAGTAATCAACTCATTTAAACTTTGAGGTGTCATGGAGCATTCAATATCCGGACCTTCACGTTCCATGCTGTCAGTAAAATGACGTTCTAAAATAGAAGCACCTAAGCTAACAGCTGCTATACAAGCGTTATTGTTTATAGTGTGATCAGATAGGCCGATTACTTTATCTGGAAAAGCATGTGCTAATTCTTCCATAGCTCCAAGGCGGACTAGGTGAGGCGGAGTCGGATATAAATTAGTAGTATGAAGCAAAGCGAAATCAACTTTATGTTTTTCGAGAATTTTTACAGCTTTCTTAACGCTCTCTATATCATTCATACCAGTAGAAACAATCATTGGTTTACCAAACGAAGCAATGTGCTCTAATAATGGATAATTATTCATTTCTCCTGAACCTATTTTATATGCAGTTACTCCCATTCTTTCTAATCGATCAGCCGCCGCTCGCGAAAAAGGAGTACTAATAAATATCATGTCTTTACTTTCTACATACTCTTTAAACTCGATTTCTTCTTCTTCAGATAAAGCACTACTTTCCATAACGTCATAAATTGACTTATCTGTGTTTCCTGGTATGACTTTTTTAGCTTCTTTACTCATTTCGTCTTCTACGACATGAGTTTGATGCTTAATAACTTCTGCTCCAGCTAAATATGCGGCGTCCACCATTTCAAATGCCGTTTCTAATGAACCACCATGATTAATTCCAACCTCTGCGATGACAAGAGGAGGATAGTTTAAACCAATTTTTCTATTATTAATATTAATTGTATTACTCATTGCCCTTCCACCTTTCTGTAAATGACTATCTCCTTTTCAAAAATCCACGATTATTTTTCAATTTTGACTTGAAATGATATCCTCAATTTCTGAAAAATTTTCCAATATTTTTATATTAAATAACTCAATCATTTGGTAACTTAAACTCTGGTTAGGGGATTTGGCAAAAAATTGTTTATATAAAGAAAAGCATTCGATGCCATACCATTTATTTATATAGTAACATGCAGAAGAATACCCAGTTAAAACAAAATCTACATTCACTTTTGCTGGAATTAATTCAGCTGGTATATGATATTCTTCTATTATAGTAACAGAAGGATTTTCAATATATCTTTTATATTTTTCCAATCTTTCACTTGGGTGAGGTTTTATTATTAATTTAATGCTTCCATAATTAAAAAGTTGATTAAAAAAATTTTCTAAAGCTAATTTTTCTTCTTGAAATGAAAGACTTTTAAACTCTGAAAATGGCTGCCCAATATAGAGTATGGTAGTACAGCTTTTAAAATTCTTTTTGCTCAAGTTTATGGTGTTAATATTAAAATAATCGTATAAGCTTTCAATATTAATAGCACTTACTTCATGCATACCCATAGGACTTATCAGTTTTTTTTCTCTTTTTTCTTTAGGTAAATGATCAGGGAAACTAGCCATTATCTCATCTACTTTTGAATTCATTCCTTGGTATTGATAAATATATTTAGGATAAGAAAGCAGACCTCTTTTCAATATATTTTGTTTGATATAATTATTTTCATTATTATTAATTTTATATAAGCCCATACCTTCTTCTAACATTATAATTTTCACTTTATTTTTATAAGCAGAATTTATTAATGCTTGATTAATAATGTCATTGTCTTTAAACACAATTAAATTAGTGGTTTTAGAATTTTGTAAGTATTTTTTTGCTATTTGAATGTTTTTTTTATTTTTCAATGCTATTTGAACTCTATTCGTTGCTTTTTCATTTCGATTAATGATCAAGCTTTTATCGAAAGTTTGATCATCTTTAATTATTTTAGGAAGAGCGGAATTTATTGAATAACAAATAATTTCAGCATTTTTTATATCATGTTTTTTTATATAAAGCTTACTAATCATTAAATGAAAAACTGTACTAATTGAAAAGACTGTTTTCATACCCACACAAACCACGCTCTTTCTAATAACAAAAATATGATAATTAAGTAACCTTAATTACTAGCTTCCTTACTTAAATTATTTTTCACTTTACTAACGTCATCAATAAATACAAATGTGTACAATAGGATTGCTATAAATATAAAATCAAATCTTCCAGTGAAAATAACCGTGTCTGTCATTCCTCTCAATAAAAATATCATTAATAATATAAATGGAAAAAATTGTTTTCTGACAAAAAGTTTCACACAACTTATTAATAATAAAGCATATATAATCAACATGAATATCCCTAAATGAAAGTGACCATCTAAAAAGCTATTATGCAAGTTTTCAAAACCAAAAAACAAATGTTGATCATTAGCGTTAAAACCTATGAGGAAGGATTGTATATTTAATTCATCAAAAAAATCTTTCCAAATTTCTATACGAACATTATCGAAAAAACTTTCCCTCGTTCCTCCTCTTGTAGCAATACTTATACTTATCTCTTCTAAATTTTTTAAAAGTCTTTCAGTAAAAATTAACAAAGCAAAACCTAAACCCATGATCATTAAATATTTTTGCTTTAAATTAAATTTATACAAAGCAACTAATAATAGTACTATTATAGCTGTAATGATTCCTGCTCTTCCTGAACTCCAAAAACTAACTATCAATGTTATTATGGCGGGATGTATTATTATATTTTTTTTCCTGAAATATCTTGCTAAATAAATTGAAATAACAAGTGAAAGCACAACAAAGTTAACTACATTTTCACTCCAAGTAATCACTTCACTCGCTTCTACTCCCCTTAAAAATTGAAAAAACAAGTATGCATTAGCAATGTAAAAAATAATTAAGAGCAAATTATCTCCTAGTTTTCCTTTCAATAAATACAATGCAAAACCTAGCTGTGAAAGGATTAATAATGTATTTCTCAAAAGCTCATAAGATATTTCACTGAAGTAAAGTGTTTTTATTGACGAAAATAAAATTAAAATAAAACAAAAAAACAATACATATATATTTCTTTCGTATTTTATGATTGAGTATCTTATTAATATAATAAGCCCTATTAATATAGAACCTAGGATTAAAACTTCTTGTTCCACTATATAGTAAATCAACAAAAGCAAGATCGATATAAAAAACAAAGGTATATTTATTAAATCGTAAATTTTAAACAGTATTTTCATCTTAATTCACTACTTTTATTAGTTATTGTAAAATTTTAGATGCTTTTTAAGTCTATTGACTGCTACTTCCCAGTTATTGTTTTCTAAAAAATCAATTGCGTTCTTTTTATCCCAGTTTTTCAATTTAGTTAATTGCTCATCAATAGTATTGTTTTCGTTTAGTACAATTCCTATTTTATATTTGCTCGTCATTTCTCCTAAAAAACCGATTTCTTTAGTCAAGATTGGTTTTTTTATGGTTGCAGCGTTATATGCAGTAAATGGAACAGATTGATCATCATATACTCGCCAATAGAAATCAATATAATCACTCAACTCTTTTTCGTTAATATGAATTTTTTCATTTATAATAAGTACTTTCGAATGTTCTTTTAAGATCTCATATGCTTTTTTATTTCTTTCTTTCATTTCTTCACTTATTTCACCTACAAAAATTAAAAATATTTCATAAAAACTAGATTTATCTAACAAATTAATTGCTTCCTCATAAGAAATATTTTTTTTATTGGCTGAAGAAATACATAAACCAATTAAATATTTTTCTTGAGTATTCTTTTTGGCACAATTTATAAAATCTTTTATCTTTTCTGTTGCTTCTTGATCTCTTTTTGTATTAGAAGGAAGATACGAGCCAAAAGTAATGTAATCTATCTTACTAGGTTTGATATTTAAATGTTTCTGTGCTTCTTTTATCAATAATTTATCAGTAACCAACACTTTTTTTGAAAATCGAACAATTAATTTTCTTCTTAAATTGGTTAAAAATGGATGGTACTCTTTTGACTCTTTATCAACATTATGGCAAATCCAAATTAAATCCACTTTTAAAACTGCACATATTAAAATCGAAAAAATTTCTGCTAATATTCTTAGTATAGTTTTAAACAAAGATGGATAGTCATTTAAATATCTGTATATTAGCGTTTCAGGTCTTCCTTTAGTCATTATATTTTTTGTTAACACTAAAGGAGTAAGTATAGGGGAAGCACTCATTGTTTTCAGAGAATACTTTGAGTCCTTCATTCCTTCAGATAATTTTTTTGCTTTAATATCATCAAACTGAATTAAACTATACTTCATTTTAATCAACTTCTTTCAAAATTTCTTTGCCATAATTAGGTGGAGCGTTTTAAAGTATTTTATATGTAATTAAAATTTCATCAAACTTCTAATCTTTAAAATCTTTTTATACTCAAATAATGTTAAGAGTATGTATATTATACTTTTAACATTAAATTTATGTCTTATAGCTCTTCTACAGTAGCTTCTAGCTAGTTTACTATTATTATTTCTTATAGCTAAAGTTGCAATTTGCAAACAGAAATTACTCCTTCTTATTTTTGTTTCTTTTTCCGATAATTTGCTAAATAAATTTATATACTTCTTCTCTATGTAGTCCATTGCACGAATATATTTATCAGTTTGTTGTGATATTTGATTGTTGCCAATGTCGTTATAGTAATTTACACATGCATCAGTCACTATTCCTATTTTTGTTTTTTGACAAATTCTTATCCATAGATCATAGTCCTGTTTGGCTTCCAATTCGGTATCAAATGAACCACAATCATTTAATAAACTCTTTTTTATAACTACAGAAGATGTTGTGCCAATATAATTTTTAAAAAGTATCTTTTTTGATAAATCTCCTTTTTCTTTAGGAAGGGAAAAATAGGATAAATTTTCTTTTTGATAAATTAACTTACTTCCAGTATAAACCAACCCGATCTCTTTATCATTTTTTATTATTTCCATTTGTTTTTTTAATTTATCTGGCGACCATTCATCGTCATCATCTAAAAAAGCAATATACTCAGATTCTGAAAATTCTATTCCCAAATTTCTAGCGTAATTTCCTCCTTTAGGAACTTCGTAAGAAAAAAAATTCACTTTATTTTCTTCTTCCTCAATTTTTTTCATTACTAGTTCTGTATCATCACTCGAACCATCAGAAACAACGATTATACTAAAATCTTTATAAGTTTGTTTTAAAACGCTATTTACTGCTTTAACAACAGTATTTGCTCTGTTGTGAGTTGGAATCACCACACTAACTTCCATTAAAAAACCTTCTTTCATTTAATATGTGCTTATTAATTCTAAGTTGAAAATATTAGGTGTCATGCAAAATAATAATTATATTTTTATAGATTTCTTTCTTAGAAATGAATTAGAAATCCATTTCAGCAACCATATAGGAGAGATAAACATAATTAATTGACCTATAGTGACAATTACTAAATCTTTTATAGAACAATGTCCTCGTTTCCATATTATATATTCGACTTTTATATAACTTTTGCAATTATCCCAACTTTTTCTCCTTTGGAAACTGTCAGAATTTGATCGAAACAGTAAAAGAGACTCGTTAATATTTTCAGCTTCGCATCCCCAGTTTATCATCCTGGAGAATAAATCAAGATCTTGCTTTCTTCTCAATTCTCCATAACCCCCGCACCTCAGCACTTCTGACTTTTTAAACATTACCGTCGGATGGTTAAATGGACTTCGTCTTCTAATAAATTTTTTAATTCCTTTGTGGCTAGATGGTACTATTCTCGATGAGACCGTATTAGCTGGATCATTGTAGAATTCATCGATATTGGTTCCTACTATACAAAGATCAGGTTTTTCTTTAAATTTATTAATTTGTTTTTCACAACGCTCCGGTAAAGAAATATCATCTGAATCCATTCTAGCTACTAACTCATTGTTACATTTTTCTAAACCAATATCTAATGCTTTCCCTAAACCAATATTAGTTTCTAATTCAATTATATTAAATAGGTCCGGGTGTCTTTTTACATACTGATCTATTGTTACGTTTAAATCTTCAGTAAGTTTCCCATCTTTTACAATTACAATTTCACTTGGTTGCAATGTTTGATCCAACATGCTGTTAATGCTAGCTTTTAGAAACTCTACTTTCTCTTTATAATAAACTGACATCAGCACACTGTAAGTATATTTATTCATTAGTATTATTCTCCGATTTTATTATCGATTCTTTTAGAGTTTTAATTCTGTAATTCACTTTATATTCGCTCATACTTTTGGAATATACTAAATCACCAAAAAGTTTATAAAATATATTCACTTTTTTGCTTAGTAAATTGATAAAGGGATTAAAGATTTTTGTTAACATTACATTTTTACCGTTCACTTCAGCAATTAATCTAACTAATTCACTAGTACTAATATATTCTTTATTTTGAGGAAAGAAAACACCGCTTGCCTGATCTTCTATTGTTAGCCTTATAAACTCGCAAAGATTATCAATATAGATCGCACTACGTTTGTTTTCAACCTTAGGAAAAATTGGCGTTTTCTTGGCTAAGCTCGCTAATCTAGGGTAGTTACCTTTAGAATTTTCCCCATAAACCATGGGTGGGCGAACAATAGCAACCTTAAAACCTTCACTATCTAAGGAAGCGATACCCTGCTCAGCTTGTAACTTACTATCTCCATAAAAGTCTTTAGGATATGGAATAGTACTGCTAGTAATTACACCGTTATTTAAAGAATTGTCTCCATAAACAATAATACTACTCATAAAAATAAACTGCTTGACCCCGTCCTTCTTGGCTTTTTCAGCAGCTTCAATAGTTAGATCACGATTCACTTTATAATACAGTTCTTTTTGTTTTGAATCTGAAGATACATGAGCAATGCCGGCTAGATGCAAAATTACATCATAATTGGAGAAATTTGCATTTTTCCAGGACTCATCCCGTAAGCTAATTGTTTCTACTATGTAATCATTCGAATAATGTTTTAACCATTTTTTTAAGCTACTTCCTATATAACCATTACCACCCGTAATTAAGAGCCTTTTCATTCACACAAACTCCTTTTATGAATCAGCTTTTCCTTCTTGAACTCCATCACTTTTGAGAACCCCTAAGAATGTTTTAACTAGTATTTTTAAATCAAAAGTTAAACTTCTTTTACTTACATATTCGCCATCCAGTTGCGATTTAATGTCTATTGGCAGCTCATCTCTTCCATTCACTTGAGCCCAGCCTGTGAGGCCAGGTTCTATATAATTCGCTTCATATTTATCCCGTTCTTCAATTAAATCATATTGATTCCAGAGCGCTGGCCTTGGACCTACCAGGCTCATGTCGCCTTTTAGAATATTAAACAGCTGAGGGAGTTCATCCAGGCTGGTTTTTCTTAAAAACGAGCCCATATTAGTGATATAGCTTTCCGGATTTTCCAGCAAATGCGTTGGTGTGTCTTTCGGAGTATCAATTTTCATCGTTCTGAACTTGAAAATATAAAAAGGAACTTTGTCTTTGCCAATACGCTTTTGCTTAAATAAAATCGGTCCTTTAGAATCTAATTTAATCAGAAGAGAAAGCATCACAATTAAGGGCATCAATGCCATTGTGGCTATTAAGGTTAGATCAAAGTCTATTATCCTTTTTAGTCTTGAATATTTTTTCATGATAACACCCTTTACTATTATTCGTGGAGCATGTTCAATTATTTAGTGATTCGCGTTAGCTTTCTTATTAACTGCTGAAAGATGTATTCGCTCTTCACTTTCTCCTCTTGCAATTTCAAGTGCGCGTTTCGTTATATCATTTTTCTCAAGCGTTTCACATTTTTTAGTAAAATTAATCACTTCATTGATATTTATTTCACTGGATTTACCTACATAAATTTTGGGATACACCTGTTCTTCATGCACTTCATCTTTACCTAGAAGCTCTTCATACATTTTTTCGCCCGGTCGAATGCCACTGAATTTAATACCGATTTCATCTACCGTATAACCAGAAAGTTTAATCAAATTTTTTGCAAGATCGACAATTTTTACTGGCTCGCCCATATCGAGCACGAAAATTTCTCCGCCTTTTGCAAGTGCACCGGCTTGAATAACCAGTCTTGAAGCTTCTGGAATCGTCATGAAATAACGGATCATTTCGGGATCCGTGACTGTTACTGGCCCACCATTTTGAATTTGCTTTTTAAACAACGGAATCACACTGCCGCGGCTTCCGAGCACGTTACCAAAACGCACTGCTACAAACTTGGTTTTGCTGACTGTGTCCATGTGCTGCACAATCATTTCAGCTAAACGCTTGGTTGCTCCCATTACACTTGTTGGGTTTACCGCTTTGTCAGAAGAAACCATTACGAATGTATTTACTCCGGCATTATCAGATGCTTCTGCTGTATTCTTTGTACCCAGGGCGTTATTTTTCACGGCTTCCTCGGGATTACGCTCCATCAGTGGCACATGCTTATGTGCTGCAGCGTGGAATACCACGTGCGGTTTTCTACTTTCGAAAATTTGCATCAACTTGCTTTTATCCTGTATATCAGCTATCTCTGTAGAGATATTTAACTCAGGGAGACTGTTTCTGAGCTCCATCTCAATGGAATAAATACTATTTTCCCCATGACCGAGAAGCACGATTTCTTCCGGAGAAAAGCGCGCAATTTGTCGGCATATTTCTGAACCAATGGAGCCGCCTGCTCCTGTTACCAACACTCGTTTGTTAGTAATGGAATCAGCAATACCTTCTACATCCAACTTCACCGGCTCACGTCCGAGTAAATCTTCTACATCCACGTCTTTAAACTGGGTAACCTCAACTTTGCCGAGCATAATATCTTCCATGCGCGGCAGTGTTTGAGTTTTTACTTTAGTCTCAGCACATACGTTCACGATTTGGTTCAACTCTTCACTATCCAGTGAAGGAACTGCAATAATGATATGTTCGATTGAAAATTTTTCTACCGCTTTCTTTACATCTTTTATTGATCCATAAACAGGGAGATCCATAATCTCAAGCCCCTGTTTGGAAGGATTGTCGTCTAGGAAAGCGACAGGCAGCAGACCTGAACTTATTTCCTGAGTTAACTGTCTGGCCACCATTGTACCTGCTGAGCCTGCACCTACAATTAACGTCTTTTTCCCCTCTTTATTATTTGAAATGTAAGCATCCCTATATAACCTCCACGTCATTCTCGAACCACCAATTAGAATCACGTGTGCCATCCAGGTCATTACTAACGTACGTAAATAAAATTCCTGAAATACAGCTATCTGCATTAACCCTGTAAAAGCTATGGAAATGGTAACAGCATACACAATTGATTTAATTTCCTTTGCACTCGCATATTCCCATGCTTTTTTATAAAGCTTAAAATAATAAGCACAAATGTGATGTACAATTAAAAGTACTGCTGAACTGGTAACCAGGACGTTATCAACCGGACGTATATCTGCTGCCAGTATAAAATTACAAATAAATATGGAAAAAATAACAATAGCTGAGTCTAAACAAACTAAAGCCAGCAGTCTTTGCTTCAACCCCATGGTTTTTTCTACCCCTTCGTATAAGTAATAATTAAATCTTAAACCGACTACTTCCTTTATTAGAATAATCAGTGCGAATTTGTTATGTATTAAATGAATGGTATTCATTTACAGACTTGATCTTGTCGGGTTAATACAATAGAGTATTATACATTAATTCTTTCATTATGTAATTCAATTGCATATTTAAAAACCTGAGTTGTGCTTAACACTTAATACAAACTTATTTTCCTCTTAATTAGCAATAATTTCAACAGTCAAACTAGATTCTTTAGGAAAAAACTACCAAACTATAAGTTCGTAGTGCTTCTTTTATCTCGTGCTAACTTCATGATAACTAACATAATTTTCCTTTGTCTATTTCACAAACGAATTCATTTGTTATATGATAGGTTTGTTTTCCAAACTCGGGCTACAATTAACATAATAATATTAAATAATAACGGAGGTACGCAATATGATTTTAGTGACAGGAAGTAATGGCTTTGTAGGCATGCATACAGCGGAACGTTTGCTCGAAGAAGGCTATGAAGTCGTCGGGGTTGATAACAATAACGATTACTATGACGTGAACTTAAAGTATAGCAGACAGGAGCGGCTGAAAAAACACGACGAATTTCACTTTCATGAACTGGACTTGGCTGATGCTGCTGCTCTTCAGGATATTTTTCATACATATACGATCACAGCCGTTATCAATCTGGCCGCGCAGGCAGGAGTCCGGTACAGCCTGGAGCGTCCGGATAAGTACATCCAATCCAACATTGTCGGTTTCTCGAACATTCTGGAAATGTGCCGTCATCATCAGGTAGAACATCTGATTTACGCGTCTTCAAGTTCCGTGTACGGAGCCAACAAAAAGATGCCTTTTTCCCCGGAGGACGGGGTGAATCATCCCGTCAGCCTGTATGCGGCAACGAAAAAATCCAACGAACTGCTTGCGCACACGTACAGCCATCTGTATGACCTGCCAACGACCGGCCTGCGGTTCTTCACCGTGTACGGTACGCTCGGGCGGCCCGACATGGCCTATTTCAAGTTTGCGAACAAAATCGTCAACGGGGAGCCGATCCAGGTGTACAACAACGGTGATATGATGCGGGACTTCACGTATATTGACGATATTGTGGAGGGCATTGCGCGCCTGATTCCGGCTGTGCCTACAGGCGACAGCGATTGGGATGCCGAAAATCCGGATCCGTCAACAAGCTATGCGCCTTACCAGGTCTTTAACATTGGCAACAACCAGCCGGTCGCTCTAATGGAATTCATCGAAGCCCTCGAAAAGTACCTGGGCATGGAAGCCCGGAAGGAATACCTGCCGATGCAGCCGGGAGACGTACAGGCGACGTATGCGAACATTGACAGCCTGCAGAAGGCGGTCGGCTTTAAGCCGGTTACCTCGCTCGATGAAGGGATCAGCAAATTCGTGGAATGGTATAAAGAGTATTATCCGGAATACTTTTCTGTGCAGTCGGCTTCTAAAGACAAGTCCAATCATTAATCACAAAAACCAGCCTGCCGACAAATGTCAGCAGGCTGGTTTTTATATTCTATGTAGTTCTATGATGGTAACGGTCTGGCACCCTGTTTTTCCAGAGCCAGGCTGTGGACCATAATCAGCGTCTGCCCCATCTGGCATATCGTGTCCGCAGTAACAAAAGTGACTTTCATGCTTTCCCCAAGCAATATCTGCTTGCCCACGTCCAAGGAGCTCTCTCCTACTTCGACAATGTATTCCAGCCCGTGCGGCGGCTGCTCCTCTGAAGCCATGTAGACATACTGCCACTCGGTTTCTTCCAGCAGCTCCACCATTTGATCCCACTGCACGTAATTGCGGATGAGCCGGTTCATGTCCTCATACATATAATGGTTTTTATTTACCTGGTAGTATCGGCGGTTCTGAACCGGACGGCCGGTGATCAGCTCCATCTCGCTCAGCCGCTTTAATTCCACGCGTATGGCGTTGGCTGAATCGTTGAACTCGCGGACAATTCTTCTTAAATACGTTTCTTCTTCGCATAAAAAAAATTTCACGATCAAGCGTAATCTTGTTTTCGACGTGACTAATTGATGCAGCAATGATTTTCCTCCTCTGACGGCAATGGTTTTTACAGGTATCTTCAAGTGAGCCGGAAAACACTTGCGTTTGTTTTTGTTTCTCTTCTATTTCATCGGTTATTCGCCTATCATTCTAAAGGTAATCTGAAAAGCAATTTCAAGAAAATTCTTCTCAGGCTGTACCTTTTACTCATTTTCACGCAAAACAGCCGCTTCGCATCATGAATGCGCAGCGGCTATTCGTATTGAAAGAAGTTTTTTTAAGACGTTTTCTGTTTGGAGACTGCGGGCCGTGTAGCATCCTCCAATCCCACCACCTCTTCCGGACGGCCCTGCGTCTGGTCGGTGATGAACGTAATCGTACCGAGGACGGGGAGCCCCAGGTTGTTTTCAACATCCTCTTCCTCTTTAATCGTCCGGTCAAAGTATTCACGTACAAATGCAAAACCGATGCCGGTCATTGCGCCAATCAAAAGAGCAAGCGCGATATTAAACAGTGGCTGAGGGGATACCGGCTCTTCCGTCTCTGACGCCTTCGCCGGCGCGAGCACGCTCACATTGTCCACACTCATAATATTTGGCACTTCGCGCTCAAACACTCTGGCTGTTGTATTTGCGATCGCAACCGCCGTTTTCGCATCCGTGTCCTCCACCGTAATCGAGGCTACCTGTGACTCATTTTCTCCGGCTACCGTAATCTGGGACTGCAGCTCTTCCACCGTTTCGTTCAAGTTTGCCTCCTCGATGACCTGTTCAAGAATCGGCGCACTCATAATAATGACGTTGTACGTGTTAATATACGCCAGGTTCGCCTCCAGCTCTGTGCCGGGAGCTGCGTCCTCTTCCGGCTCCTGGTTCACGAGGATCTGCGCCCGGGCTTCGTACACCGGCGTCATGAACAGGTACGTGTACACCGCTCCGACCGCGCCTCCAATGATAGCGAAGGCCGCAATTGCCAGAGCGTATTTTTTCAGGACAGTCAGCACCTTTGCTGCGCTCATGGTTTTTTCCATACGGCCCTCCTTGGCGTTTGACTTGGCGTCAGGTACGTTTTCTGTACGTAGTCGAGCAGCTCCGTGAATGATGCCCGTGAACCCTCAAAGCTCCACTGCTCCGTCAGCCGCCATGCTTCTCCGGCAGCTTCTTTGCGGTCCAGATCCGTAAATACTTTCTCTATCACACTCGCTATCTGCCCGCTGTCGTTTGGATCGACGGTGTAGCCATTCACGCCCTCTTTGACTAAATCCAGAGAGCAGCCGCAGCGCTCTGACACTATGACCGGAAGACCGGACGCCAGCGCTTCGTTCACGACCAGCCCCCACGGCTCTATAAGGGATGGAAGAATAAACGCGTCGCCGAGCATATAATGCTCGAACACATCCTCCTGCCGGGACAGAAATCCGGTGATGATGAGCTTCACGCCGGCCATTCGAGCCTGATGCTGCAGCTCCTCCTCCTGCTCCCCGCCCCCGATGACAAACACGGTCACCGGGTTTGTCATCGTGCCGACAGCTTCAATCACCGTTGCCATATTTTTAATGGCGATCAGCCGGCCGGAATACACGAGCACCTGCTCCTCCGGCTTGAGGCCATAGTTGTTTCGCAGCTTTTCCCGATGGTAACCGCGGTGCCGCGCGATTTCCTGAATCGTACGGCCGTCCACCGACAGGTACTGGTTGTAGATTCGCGCCTCCGGATAACCGAACACTTCGGCAAAGTAGCGCCGGCTCACTTCCCCGTTACCAAACACGGCGGCGGCGTGGTCAATCACCAGTGATTTTAGTTTATGCTTATAGCCCTCATGCTCGTTCTGCAGCCGGGACGTACTGATTCCGTCATACAAAAGAATATATGGCTTACGGTACAGCCGGCACAGGAGACTGAGCGCAATATATGCCGGCTTTTCATACCCGCCGATCACTATCAGATCATGGGTGCTCACGATATGGTGCAGGCCGGCGTTCATCCGGCCCGCTTTGCCGAGCTGGGTGCCGGGAAGATCGATTTCGTCATATCCCTCGGCCGCCGTCATCTTCCAGGCCCGGTTTTCGCCGGGCCGGTCGGTGTAATAAACCGTCACCTGGACATTCGGGATACGTGCGAATTCGTTCCACTGCAGCGTCCGGTACGGCGCCCGCAAATTTGTGACAAAGGCAATTTTCATCCGGGTGCTCCTTTCTGTCTGTCTCCTGCTTCAGCTTGCGTTTCTCTTTAATACCATATTCAGACAGGTCCAGACGATAATTTTCATATCAAGCAGTGTGCTGCGTGTTTGAATGTACAGAAGATCGAGCTGTACCATTTCCTCAAAGCCAACGCTGTTGCGGGCGGTTGCCTGCCAGAGACCGCTGCATCCCGGCTTCACATTCAGCCGCTGCATATGATAATCACTGTAGTATTTCACCTCACGCGGGAGCGGCGGACGCGGGCCGACGAGACTCATGTCGCCTTTGATCACGTTCCACAGCTGGGGCAGCTCATCGATGCTCGTTTTGCGTATCCACCGGCCCACCCTGGTCACGCGCGGGTCCTCGGCCATCTTAAACATCAGTCCGCTTACTTCGTTTTGATCCTGCAGCGCCTCCCACCGCGCTTCGGCATCTGTCGCCATGGAACGGAACTTATACATCGTAAACGGCGTACCGCCCTTTCCGCAGCGGGTCTGTTTAAAAAATACCGGGCCCTTCGGGTCTTCAAGCTTAATTAGCAGCGCGGTCAGCACAAACAGCCAGCCAAGCAGAATAATACCTAAGGAGGCGAAAACAAGGTCGGCCAGACGCTTCGTTGCCCCGTAATACGGCTTCGTCTTTACGGGCTCCAGCAACTGGCGGGCTTCCTTCACAATGCCATCAGCCTGTCGTTTTGTTTCCATCCGCATGTTCTCCTTCCGATTGGATTTTTATGAAGGCTTTGCCTTTGCCCCCGGTGCCACAGCTTCGTGCTTCTCACGGGTCAGATCCCCAAACAGCGTGCGGTACTTTTCGATCGATGCCTCCTTCGTTAAGTGCTGGTCCAGGTATGCCCGCCCGGCACGTCCCATTGCCTGTCGGTCTTCGGCGTCCATGTGATACATGGCTGCGATCGCTTCCTCCACTGCGGCGTAATCCTTCGGCTCTGCCACAAGACCTGAGCGGCTCACCCGCAGCAGCTTTTCCGCTTCACTGCCTGCTTCAAGCACGCCGATCGCAGGTTTGCCGGCAGCCATGACGCCGTAGATTTTGCTTGGCACCGACACGCCCTTGATCCCTTTCTGGTTCACCACCAGATGAACGTCCGCAGCGTTTAACGAATACTTGATGAACTCCAGCGGCTGGTAGGGCAGAAACAGTACGTTCGTGAGTTGGTGATTGGCTACGAACTCCTGCATCTCTGCCTTTTTCGCCCCTTCGCCGATAAACACGAAACTCACATCCGGATAGCTCTGGAACTTTTTGGTGAGCCGGATCAGGTTTTCCAGATCATAATACAGGCCGAGATTGCCGGAATACATGACGATGAATTTGTTCTCCAGGCCGTGAGCTTTCAGAAATTTTTGGACCACCGGATGAGTTTTGTCGAGCGGCACGAGCTCTTTTTCGTTCGTCCAGTTGTTGATGACGCTGTGCATCGGCGCCTTTCGCTTGCCGAACCGGCGGCGGAGCGTGGTGCGCATATCCTCGCCGACGACGACCACATGATCGGCCAGGGCGCAGTTAACGGTATCGACGGTCTTTGCCAGCCGGAGTACCGTCTGGTTTTTTACATAGCCGGCTGCTTCGGCCTGCTCCGGGTTAAAGTCCTGAATATTGTACACATGCTTTGCCCGCTTGAGGACCTTGCCGATCGTGCCGAGCAGGCCGCCGAGCACTGGCGGCTGCGAGATCGTGTACACAAGATCCACGTCCCTTTCCCGCTGCAGGGCGCGCAGCGCCCGCATAAAATACAGCGCCACGTATTTGGCCCGGCTCGCCTTCGAGTTTTTATTGACCAGCGGAAGCGGCACGCGCACCACCCTAATGGAGCCGTGATAATCCGGCACGAGCGGACGCGTTGTTTCGGCACCTGTGCCTGCATAGCCGGGCTGGGCGGCGATGACGGTAATCGTAAAGTCATCCGCCAGCTCTTCGCACAGCTCGGTCATCAGCTGACCGGTGGAAGCAAGGTCCGGGTAAAAGTAGTTGATCACAAACACCAGTTTTTTCATCCAAGCTTCTCCTTTGCTGAGGATTCGGCTGCTTCCGGCGAGGCTTCTGCCGGGAGCGCCCGCTGAAATATCCGGTGGATCCGTTCGGTATAGTCTGTTTCTTTAAATGAACGCAGGGCGTACGTCCGGTTAACCCGCGCCGTTTTCTGCAGGTCCCGGACGCTGATGTCCTGAAGCAGCCGGGCAATGGCGTGCGGTGCCTGCTTGGGAACGAAATACCCGTTCTCCTCTTTGACGATATCCGGGATACCGGCGTGCTTTGTCGTCACGACCGAGAGGCCGTTGGCCATCGCTTCGATGACCGAAATTGGCTGGCCTTCGTTCGGGTAGTAGGTCGGAAGAATAAACACGTTGCACGTGCGCAGCAGGTCTTTTTTGGCTTCGCCGCCAACCACGCCGTGAAGCACAACGTTGGTTAACTCATGCTCCTTCACCATCGCCTGGAACCGCTTTTCTTCTTTCGGGTCAAAAAAAGCACCCGCAAAATGAAAGGTCATTTCCGGATGATTCTTCGACAGGCTTGCCGCCTTCAGCACGTCCAGGTAGCCCTTGGAAGCGATAAAGTTACTCAAAAACAGCACGTGCTTGCCGTTCATTGTCTGTATTTTCGTCTCCAGCTCCTCCTCGGTGAGCAGCGCTTCCTTTTCCACGAAGTTTTCGCAGATGACGAGCTTGTCATCCGGGATAATCGGCTGAAACAATGCCTTCAAGCTCTCGCTCAGCACGACCACGCAGGCTGCTTTCGGAAGCAGCCGTTCGTTCAGCTTCCGCTGCAACGGATTCATTTTGCTGAGCAGCTGTTTAAAGTAGCCGCCGTGATAATGAATAATAACCGGGCGCCTTTTCCCGAGCATGATTGCAAGCAGCAGCAGGTCCCGGGCGTTTCCGCCCTTCGAGTGGGCAATCGTAAAATAAAAGAAATCGCAGTTGGATGTGATAAGCCTTCGGACCGTCGAAAAAATGCGTTTGTTATTGGTCAGGTTGATCATCTGCATCTCGTAGTCAGCCTGAAGCTCTTTTGCGTCGGCTATCTTGAAGAGAGCCTTTGAAAGGCCGTGCACCGGCGGGGGGAACTGGCCGACGAGCGCTGCTTTGGGGCGCATATGCCCTCACCTCCTTAGGTTTTACCAGAAACGGCCGCTTTCGGAGCGGCTTTTCAGCCATCAGCTCATGGACCACCGCGTACAGCACAGCAGTAATGAGCATGTAAAACGACATTTTAAACATCGTGATCGGATCATACGCGAGCCAGCGGGGAAAGGTGGTGAGAACGATGATGCCGGCGAACATAAACAGCGGGTCGCGGGCATTTGCCAGACTGTTCAAGAGCAGGGCGATTACAATAGCAATGACCGCCACTCCGGCAAAGCCGAAAAAGTAGAAAAAGTAGCTGGCGATAAATCCGCCTCCCCCGGCTGGCGATATCTCCGAGAGGTAGTTGCTGAGCTCGGCCTGTTCAAACGGAATGCGGCCTGTTGGAAGAAAAATCCGCAGGACAAACGCCGCAGCTGCGGCTAGCCGGTCGCCGGTGCCGAGCAGGCCGTCCTGCAGGAGCCCCGAAAACAAGGTGGAATTATACAGTACTTCGCCGGCGTTGCTTGGCATATAGCTGCCCTCGGAGTAGCTGGTGAGGCCGAAGTTAATATTTTCCGGGTTCTGCAGGTAAAACGAAATGTCCGCCCGGATGCGGCCAAACACCATAAACACGTAATAAATGATGCCGCCCCCAGCAAGCATCATCACAGGTGACAGCCGCTTTTCCCAGAACAGGATAAACAGCAGCATCCCGACCTGAAGCGCCTCAATCCGGCCGCCAAACAGCATCATTTTGGCGATATACAAAAACGACAGCCCAAGCAGCAGCACACTCGCATACGGAATGCTTCTGGAATAGTAGTAGCCGAGTATAATAAACAGCACCACGTATTCCGATATCGCCAGGCTGCCGAACGTGGCGGTGGAATTCATCCCGTAGCCGCCCGACTCCAGAATGTTTTCCCCCGATTTCCCGAGCACGATAATGACCGTAATCGCGGCCAGGCTCACGAGATAGAGTGCCCAGTTGGATTTCCGCTCCAGCCGGTCGGCGATATAGACCGGCACCCCCGGCTTTTGGGTAAACAGATAAAGCACGAGCAGAAACAGCGACATAATCAGAAGCGTTTTGTCATAATACATCGGATAAAAGTAGTCGTCGTAGTACGTCGTTTTATAGCCGCCGTAATACACGTAGGCGAAGTTCATGTAGTACGTGCTCATGAACACCACCAGGAGCATGACGGCCTTAAACCTCCGCAGATGATAAATAAAATGAACGATGATCAACAGATTGGACGCCACCGCGATCGCCGGATTGCCGTTTATTAAAAGCAGCAGCGCAATGATCTGCACACATACGAGAACATATTTCGTAAACATCGGCGTACCTCACTTATCTGCCATGGGTTTTCTGGTACTCCAAATACTTGATCCCGAGCAGTCCGGCCAGGTTGCCGGCGCCCATATACACGTACTGCAGGGCTTTGACCCGCTCGTGCTCCCAGCGGAACAGCGCCGGCACGTACAGGAGAACCCCCTGTATGATACGGCCGCTCCCGACGATGGCCCGGCCCGCCTTCGCCCTTCGTGCATTCGCCTTCGCGCCGGTGCAGATCGCGAGCGTATTGCCCGAGCGGTAGGCCCGCTGCAGCACCCACTGCCGGGTTGTGCGCGTGGTGGGAATCAGGTCGTAGACAACCGCTTCCTCGGAGCAGATCATCGTATACGCCTCGCGCTCCAGCTCGGTAAATAAAAACGTGTCGGAGCCGCCGGTCAGCGCGAGCGCTTCGTTAAACCGGTAGCGGTTGAAAATGCTTTTGCGCATCAGCAGATTGTTGGTCGCTGCCCGTCGGACCGGGTCCCCGGTGCGCCGCTGCAGGCTGTCAAAAAAACCGCCGCGGATGACCCACTCGGGAGCCTCCTGCTCAAACACGCTTATGACCTTGCCCTCAACGACGTCTGCATCGTACAAGTGACGGGCAGCAAGCAGCTGCTCGAGCCAGTCGGGCGCCGGCGTTTCGTCGTCATCAACGAATACAACAAAATCTGCATCCCCGGCCAGACGGACCGACGTGTTACGTGCCGCCGGTATGCCCCTTTGGGGTTCCACCTCGTAGATGAGCGGGTACGGATAGTTTATCGGGAGCACCTTGGCCGCGCTTCCCCCGGGGTCGTTATCGACGACCACCACGGTTAATTCGGGCTGATGCCGCTCCCATTGCTGGGCGGCAATACCCTCTAAAAGCGCCTGTAATCCTTCCGGACGCTGATACGTAATAATGCATACCGCAAGCTTCATTTATTCCTCCCTCTTTTCCACGACGGGAATACCGGCTTTCATTTTCAGGAGCAGAATAATACTGAACAGCAGCTCACTCAGCATGAGCCCGACGAGCGCCCCTGCTTCACCGAACGTCTGGACCGTCACGGCGGTCATGCCTACCGTGATGACAGCAACGACCATGCCCGATTTGGCGAGCATTTTAAAAAACAGCGCGGACTGAAAATAATTGGAATAGTTCACGCGGATGAGCTGAAACAAAAACACGAGCATCCATAAAAGCACGTACTCCTGAATGCCCTGGTACGCTTCCGGAAACGCTCCGGAAGGCACAATGGCAATCCCGGCCATCAACACGAGCGTATACACGAGCAGAATGGCGACAGAGGCAGCCATCCCCTGGTACATTAACGTCTCCGCCCGGCCAGGACGCTCGCGCACCATCGCTTTACTGAGGAGCGGGCGCATTACATTGCTCCAGCTGGTAATAATAAGCACGATAGGCGTCATTAACAGCTTCGCAGCCGCAATATAGGCGACCTCGGTGACCCCGAGCATCAGAAAAAGCAGCAGCAAATAGGCGTTTCCCTGCAGCCAGCTGCTTGTAGCCCCGAACAAGCTCCACTGCGACAGCTTCCACGTCTCGCGGAATTTCTCCCGGATCACCTGCTTCGGCGGCAGATGCACCGTAAACTGATACATCTTCCTGGCTGAAACGAGCAGCGACGCAGCCCCGGTGATCAAAAACATTAGTGAAACGTACACAATATCGGTATACACGGCTGCTCCAATTGCCACTAGCGCCGCCACGGCGTAGACGCTGTCCCGTTTGAGTGCATTCTGGGGAAGCAGCTGGGCGTATTCTTCCGTGCGGAAGTATTCACGCACCAGAAGCAGGCAGACCGCAAGCGGCAGCACCCAAAGGGCCGTGCCGTCGGCGCCGGTGATCCCACTGAAAAAGGTGATCACCATCATTGAAAGAAATACCACCACCAGAAACAGCAGAAGCATCGCGAACAGGCTGCGCCGGAGCAGGACGGCCTCCCCGTCTTCAAGCTTCGGGGAAAGCACAATCATCGGTGTGTTAATCAGCGCGTTCTGCACGCTTAAAAACAGAAAGAACACGCCCATGAACATCGTATAAAATCCGTAATTTTCCGGAGAGCTGAAATATACAAATGCGAGGCCGATCGTAAAATTCACGCCGCTCAGCGCCGACTGGTCCAGAACGGTGTAGAAGGCTTTGCCGGAAATGCTGCCGGCAAGCACCTTCTTAAGAGGTTTCACGGTAGATGGTCCGTACCTTCTGATGGCTGCCATAATGGTTCAAATCGCTCTCCACCATCATTTCCACCAGCTCCCGGAACCCGACTTCAAGCTCCCATCCGAGCTTTTCCTTCGCCTTCGAGCAGTCGCCGAGCAGAAGGTCCACTTCGGCCGGCCGGACAAATTTCGGATCGGTTACGACGTAGTCGCGCCAGTCGAGGCCGACGTATTGAAAGGCAATGTCCACCAGCTCTTCGACCGTATGCGTCTCGCCGGTGGAGATCACGTAGTCATCCGGCTCGTCGCTCTGCAGCATGAGCCACATGGCTTTTACATAGTCACCGGCGTAGCCCCAGTCGCGCTTGGCATCAAGATTGCCCATCCGCAGCTCGCTCTGCAGTCCGAGCTTGATGCGGGCAGCGGCGTCGGTCACCTTCCGGGTCACGAATTCCATTCCGCGCCGCGGCGACTCGTGGTTGAATAAAATACCGGCGCAGGCAAACATATCAAAGCTTTCACGGTAGTTGACGGTAATCCAGTGGCCGTACGTTTTCGCCACTCCGTACGGGCTGCGCGGCCAGAACGGCGTCGTTTCCGTCTGCGGCGTCTCGAGCACCTTGCCGAACATTTCGGAGCTTGAGGCCTGATAAAAGCGGGCGTCCGGCTTGGCGATGCGGACCGCTTCCAGCATGTTGACCACGCCTACAGCGGTAATCTGGCTGGTGGCGATCGGCTGCGGCCACGAGGTGGCAACAAATGACTGGGCGGCCAGGTTGTACACCTCGTCCGGCTGCGACTGCTGGACGGCGCTGATGAGAGAGGACAAATCGGTCAGGTCACCATCGATCCACTCAATCTGGTCTCTCACGTGTTCGATGTTTTCAAAGTTCGGGGTGCTTGTCCGGCGCCGGAGGCCGTAGACGGTGTAGCCTTTTTCGAGTAGAAATTCCGCCAGGTAAGAGCCGTCCTGGCCAGTCACGCCGGTAATAAGTGCTGATTTTGTCATAGGGAAGCAGCTCCTTTGTTTGGTTGTGCCGCGTGGCCGCTGTACCAGTCGTACGTTTTTTCCAGTCCTTCAGAAAGCGGCGTCCGTGCCTGCCAGCCGAGGCTGTGAAGCTTCGACACGTCCGTGCGTTTACGGAATGTGCCGTCGGGCTTACTGGTATTAAACACAAACTCGCCGTCGAAGCCGGTAACATCTTTAAGCGTTTCAGCGAGCTCCCGGATGGAAAGATCCCGCCCGGTCCCAACGTTTACCATGTCCGTGCCGCCGTACTCGTTCATCAAAAAGACGCAAGCATCAGCCAGGTCGTCCGCATACATAAACTCCCGGCGCGGCTCGCCCGTGCCCCATATTTCGACTGTGGGGTCGCCGTTCACTTTCGCTTCGTGACACTTTCGCATCAGCGCCGGCAGCACGTGCGACGTTTCCAGGTCAAAATTATCGTTTTTCCCGTACAGGTTCGTCGGCATCGCGGCGATAAAATGCGTGCCGTACTGGCGATTATAGGACTCGCACATCTTCAGACCGGCAATTTTTGCGATAGCGTACGGTTCGTTCGTCGCCTCAAGAGGCCCGGTTAAAAGCGCCTCCTCCTTGATCGGCTGCGGGGCATGCTTTGGATAAATGCACGTACTGCCTAAAAACAACAGCTTTTTCACGTTGTATCTGTAGGCTGCATCGATCACATTTGTCTGAATATATAAGTTATCGCGGATAAAATCCGCCGGATAATCATTGTTTGCGGTAATGCCGCCAACCTTCGCGGCTGCTAAAAACACGTAATCTATCGAAGAGGATTGAAAAAAAGCGTCTACGTCGGTTCGGTTTCGTAAGTCGAGCTCGCTGCTCGTCCGGTACACCAGGTTCGTATAGCCATCGCTCTGCAGCTTCCGCATAATCGCAGATCCTGCCAGCCCCCGGTGCCCGGCTACATATATACACGCATGTTTTTCCACTCAGGGTCCTCTTTTCCTGTAAGATTTTGGTGTTGTGCAAGTACCTGCATCTATTCAAAACATCAAAACAGATGGCTGAAGTCTGTATTCCAATAGTCTGTCCTTTCATCTGCGGCAGCGTCGTATGCGCAGCTGCCGCAGGTAAACCGGAGGCATTGAACCTCTCCTCACGCAGCGCTGTTGACGATCAACGTCTAAGGCTTTTCCAGAAGCCCTTAGCACTGCCGAGTGCCTCCGCGTGATACCGGTGCAGGAGACATGACCGAAAATTATTCAAAACAGCTATTTAATGAACTTGGCGGCGGAGCCGTTGTGGGCGCGGAGCACATCGTCCCAGGTGTCATGAATGCGGACGGTGTCTTCGTCGCTGATGTCCACGCCGGTCTGCACCTCCACAATTTCAAGATCAATGGTGGCCCGGAGCGCGTGCTTTGTTCCGGCCGGCAGGTGAACAACGTCGCCCGCCTTGATGCGGTACATACGGTTATCGACCGCAATTTCGCCCTCCCCGCGCACGACCGTCCACACCTCATCGCGGTTATGGTGGTAATGAAGCGTCGAATTTTTCCCTCTTTCCAGCAGGATGCGCTTGGTGATCATCATTTGGCCGTCCGGATATTTGGCGTAGTCGAGCACCCGTGACCACCCCCACAGCCGCTCCTCGTACATCTGCGGGTAGCGGAAGTCCTTGATCAGCTCTTTAATCTGCGAGCTCGCCTCCTTACTTGCGACGATGATGCCGTCGGGACTCGACACAATCACCATATTGCTGGCGTCAATGACCGCCACCGGGATGTCGAGCTCGTTCACGAGATGTGTGTTGACCGAGCTTTCGGAAATAATACCTTTTCCGGTCTGGTTCGCGGCCATCTCCTCGGTGAGCGTGTTCCACGTGCCAAGGTCCTTCCAGTCGCCTTCGTATTTTAAAACGGTGACTTTTTCCGCCTTCTCCACGACCCGGTAGTCAAAGCTGATCTCAGGGATGGTATGGTACTGGCTTTTAAGCAGCTCGTACTCAAACGGCATCCGCTCCTCCTTGAGAATCCGAAGCAGGTAATCCATCGTAAAGCCGAACACGCCGCAGTTCCAGAGCGCCTGTTTATCGATGAGCCGCTTTGCGGTTGCTTCGTCCGGCTTTTCCGTAAAGGCTCTGACGGTAAAAGCTCCGGTCTGCTCATTCCGGCCGCCCGGGACAATGTAGCCATATTTCGTGGACGGATAGATAGGCCGCACTCCCATCAGCGCCATATCGCTCGTGCCCTCCTGGATCAGCCGCTCCAAAAGTTCAAAATTTTCAAAAAAAGTAGTGTCTACGAAGGCGTCTACCGGCAGCATTACAATCACTTCCTCCGGGGACGCTTGTTCGACAGAAAACAGGTAGCTCGCTGCAAGGGCCACAGCCGCAAACGTATCACGGCGCGACGGCTCCATAACGAGTGGAACGACTTCCCCGAGCTGGCGCCTGATTAGATCCTTCTGTGATTCCGAGGTGGCAATCACCGCCGATGAGGCCAGGCCGCACGCTTCAAGCTGTCTCCACACCCGCTGGACCATCGACTCCTTCTGGCCGTCCGGCCCGTCGAGCACCTTGAGAAACTGTTTGGATCTCGTATCATTGGACAATGGCCACAATCGCTTTCCCGACCCTCCGGATAACAGGACTAATCGCATCTGCCTTCCTCCTTGTTTCCTGAAATTTTGGACAGAAGTTCCTTACATTCGTTTAAAAAAAGCACGTTTTTGGTGCAGGGGCTCGGGCGGGTCCACAAACGCCGGTGAGCCGACCAGCAGGCGCTTCGTATTTTCCTGCAGCTCCCGGGCTTTTTTCAGGCCGAGAGCTGCAGCGGTCTGTTCATAGGAAGGCTTTAAGCGAAAGGGCACGCTGTCTGCCTGCGAAGCGATAAAATGAGCCAGATTTTTCCGCAGAAGCTTCAGGGCAAACCGCTGCTTTTTGCGGCCGCGTTTTCCTGCGACCGTTTCCGCGCTTACCTGCGCAAGCGCTCCATGGGAAACGAAATAATACAGCGGGTCGTCTATCTCGGTGGATCCATGCAGCCGCTCGGGATGCGTCATGATTGGAATATAGCCTTCAAGCTGCATGGAGTAAAACAGCCTTTTAATACGTGCGAAGGTGTCGCCGGTCTGCATCTCCACAAGTACATAATTGGTGTCTTCAAGCGGCAGCAGCTGCCCGGATAAAAGGTCATCTGTCATCCCCTGATGCAGTGTAATTTCATGGCCGCTTTTTACATGCAGCAGAATGCCTTCGGCCCGGAGCTTCGTATTAAAATCGAGCACGGCTTCCTTCACGGTCAGACCGTCATTTTCATAGATGCCGGGCCGGTAATGCGGTGTGGCAAAAACCGTCTGAATATTGTTTGCGACGGCTTCCTTTGCAATGGCAATGCTTTCGTTTACTGCCTCCGGCCCGTGGTCGAGCCCTGGCAGAATGTGTGTGTGTATATCGATCATCCGGCGTTCCCCCAGGTATCTGTTTCGATTCATTCCTTGCAGGGAGCGCCTTTACGCCCGGCCGGCGCGGTCCCTCTCTATTTCCCATTGATTCAGGGCCTGCAGCCCTTTGGCAAGTGATACTTCCGGGTACCAGCCGTACCGGTTGATTTTTGACGTGTCGAGCGTCTTTCTCCTCATCCCGCCGGATCCCGAGCCTGTAAAAAATACGGCGCCTCTGTAGCCGGTAATCCGCTTGATCAGCATGACGAGCTCCTTTGCGCTCACCTCCCGCTCGGTACCGATATTGACCGGCCCCTTTTCATTGTAGTGATTCATTACAAACACGCAGCCGGAGGCCATATCGTCGCCGTAGATAAGCTCCTGGAAGGCGGGTTCTTTTTCCGGAATTTCCACCTTCGACTGCCACTGGTCCCGGGCCCGGAGGCACCGCTGCATCGCATCGGCCACCATGCCGTCCTGCCTGTTCATGTCTGCTGCGGTATACATCCGCGGAGCGACCGCAATATGGAAATTTGTATTGGAGGCCCGGTTGGAGGCCCGGCAGAGAGCAATGCCCTCCCGGGTCACCTGCGTCTGTTCCGCGTATACCTCATCAATGATCCCCCGCTGCAGAAATGTCTCCTTCAGCGGCTGCGGGGTGTACTTCGGATATACGTGAATGTCGCCGACATACAGCAGCTTTTTCACGTTATACCGGGCAGAGGCCTCGAGCACGTTCGCCTGGTGCCAGCGCCTCGCCTGCAGCTCTGCCTTCGCATTTGATTCTGCATATTCATAGCCGTCTGTCATAAGCACATACTCGATATTTTCCTCTGCGAAAAATGTATTCATGGCCTGAATGCTTTCCCTTCCCGCTTCCATGCCGGTACGCACAACCACGTTTTCGTATCCCTGCTTTAACAGGTAGTGATAAATGGCGCTGCCTGCCCTCTCCTGATGATTGGTTACGTAAATTTTCGCCTGTTTATCCAACCCGGCGGCCTCCTTTTATGAAACCTTTTCTTTTTGCCTGCCTACGCTTATCAGCACCTGCTCAATATGGTTCAGCATGGAAGTCGTTGCGAACGTCACTGTCGTCCCCTCTCCGAGATAAAACTGTTTCCCCCAGTGCGGAGAGTTTTCCTCCACTTCAATCACGTATTCCACCGGCGAGCTCCGTTTCGGATCAGGCGTAATGTAGATGGTCTTCCAGTCAATTCCCTTCAGCTTCTCATGCAGCTCGTCCCAGTATAAGTACTGTTTAATGAGCGACTCCATCTGCAGGTGCAGGTAGTAATCTTTATTGATTTTATAGTAGCGTCGGTTTTTGACCCAGCGGTCGGTAATTAAATTCATATCATACAGCCGCCGAAGCTCGAGGCGGATCGCATTTGTTGACTCCTTGCATTCGCGCACGAGCTCACGCAGATACGTTTCTTCCTCTGTCAGATAAAACTTCATTACGAGCCGCAGTCTTGTTTTGGATGTTACTAGCTGGTGCAAAACCATCTCCCCCTTCAGTCCCCTCGTCAATACGGATTATGTTCTTTGCCGGCGCTATTACAGCGTCAGTGCCGGCGGTGTGACCCTTCCCCCTTCCAGCAGCAGATGCGTATTTTTCTGCATCCGCTCCCATTCATCGAGCCGGTTCATCCGGACAAACTGCCGATGCATCTGATCCAGGCAGAATGGCTCGTCATATGCACTGCAGGCGTTCGATGCCACAAAATGCACGAGCCGCTTTTTCAGAAAATATTTCGCCCAGCGCCGGTCGGTTCTTCCGTCACGGCCGAGCAGTGCTCCCGCACTGAGCTGCACGGCTGCTCCTTCATTCACAAGCGTCTCAAGCCCCCCGCGCTTCTTCTGAAACATCTGCAGCCGCTCCGGCGATGAAAGAATGGGAATGAACCCGTGATTGTAAAGTTTTTTGAGCATCTGCCGGACGTATAAAAAGCTGTGGGTTTCATTCATATGAACGAGTACATAATTGGTATGCTCCAGCGGCAGAATCCTTTTTCTTTCCAAATCGATTTCCATTCCACCGTAAAGGGTGATTTCCTGACCCGAGCGGACGCGGACCGGAATCCGTGCTTTCAGGAGCTGAAAATTCAGAAATTTTACCGCCTCTGTTACGAAAACGGCCCCGAAATCATACGACGGATACCGGTATCCAGGCGTTGCGTAAATAATGCTGACGCCGGCGGCCGCTGCCTGCCTGGCCATTTCCAGGCTTTCCTTCATCGTATTTGGTCCGTGGTCAAAGCCGGGAAGAATATGGGCATGCATCTCAATCATGTACTCACCTCTTTCATCCCGAGTAAGGAAAATGTCCTACTTTATATTTTTTAGAATATTTTGCCTGTTGCCGTTTCTTTTATATTAATAGTCCAGTATAATTATTAATAGTAATTACCTAGTCATTAATAATCACACAAATGTTAATAGTCATATGACCTTTTCTAGGAAGATGGGACCCCGCGCGGGATTACCCCGGCGAAAGGGAGTGGATCTGAATGAACCGCCGCCAGCGAATCTTCATGTATACGATCCAATTCATAGCCATCATCGCAGCCGGACTGTTCGTATACATGGAGTCGCCGGACGAGCGGTGGCTTGCCGCAGGCCTTTGCTGGGTATTTGGTATTATTCAGATGATCCGGCTCATGCTTTTATCCATACCACTTGCCCGCTTTTCCTCGGTGATGGTTATCTGCCTCCAGTTCCTCATTGCCTGGGTGGTTCAGGCCATTGCCGGCGGGTTTGTGCCCCAGACACTATTTTTCGTTCTGATTGCCGAGCTCGGGTACCGGGCGCCTCGGCGCTTCAGCTTTCCGTTCATGCTTCTCTGCTTTGCGGGATTTGCGAGCGCTTCGGCGGTTCACGAAGGGGCTATAACTGCTTCGGCACTCCTCTTTGTGCTTCCGCGTTCCATTGAATATGTACTGTTCTGGGGGTTCAGCTATCTGGCCAAGCGCTCCAACGAACAGCGCAATGAGCTGCAGCGGGCCTACGACCGGCTCCGGCTGTATCACCGGGAGATGGAGGATAGATCCATTATGCAGGAGCGGCTGAAGCTCTCCCGGGACATTCATGACAGCGCCGGTCATTATTTAACCACCTCCATGATGGCGCTTGAAACAGCCAAACGGCTGCTCGAAAAAGGCGAGGTTGAAAAAGCCCGCACCCAGCTGCAGACGTCCAAGCATCAGGTGCAGGAGACCATGAAGGAAATCCGGAAAACGGCGCATTCCATGGCGCACACCGTTGGCTTCATCGATCTTCCGGCTGCGCTGGAGGGTCTTCTCGTCTCCACCCGCGACACCTCGGACGTAAGGATCGAGTGGGAATTTGATGAGCCGCTGCCCCTTTTGCGTTCGGAGCAGGAGATGCTTTTGTACCGGATGCTCCAGGAGGGGCTCACTAACGGCCTCCGCCACGGCGGATGCACGTATTTTTCCTATACATTGTCCGCGAAGGTGCCCGGCCAGCTGATTGCCCGGCTCGAAGACAACGGGCGCACAGCCGCGAAAAAAGTCAGCTACGGCTTCGGTCTTCGCGGGCTGTCCGCCCGGGCCGAAGAGCTCGGCGGCCTGCTTCGTTTCGAAGCAATTGCCGGCGACAGAAACGGCATGGCGCTTGAACTGCGCCTGCCGGTGAAGGACCAGAGCCCTTACACCCCGTCATAATACGAAACTGACTATTTATACGCGAAAATCTCAGGGTACGTATAAGAAGGAGGATCTGCAGATGGAAACCGTTCGGATAGGGATTGTCGATGATCATGCCATTGTCCGGGACGGACTGGCGATGATCATGGAGCTTGAAGAGGATCTGGAAGTGGTAGGCATTGCGCGAAACGGGGCGGAAGCAGAAATGATGCTTACGAATGAGCTTCCGGACGTGGTGATGCTTGATGTGTACTTAGAGGGCAATAACGGTATTGAATGGCTGCCGGACTTTCAGCTGACATCGCCGCAGACGAAGTTTATTATGCTCAGCTCCTACGTGGACGCGGAAAATGTCATTCAGGCGCTTGCCAACGGCGCGAAGGGGTTTCTTCTGAAGGACTGGGAAAGCGATGAGCTCGTCCGCTGCGTGCGCCAGGTGGCCCGCGGCCAGATGGTGCTTCCGACATCTGTCTCGGAGACGCTGAGCGACCAGCTCGCCGCCCGCAACCGCAAGGACGGCGCCCCGGATTTTCAGGAAACCGAGGACACCACCGGTCTTTCCCTGCAGGACCGGCGGATTATGGATCTGCTGCTCGCAGGCTACTCCAACCAGGAGATTGCGGATACGCTGTTTTTAACACTCGGCACCGTTAAAAATTACCTGACCGCCATCTACCGAAAAATTGGCGTCCACAACCGCCGCGAAGCGATTGCCTATTTCCAGCGGCGGCACAAAGAAACCGGCTCCTAGAATTTAGGGGCCGGTTTGAACTGGGAGGAGCATAATGAAAAGGAAATTTTGGATTATCAATATACTTATAGTTTTCCTCTTTTTACTCACAAACACTATTTTGTATTTATTTTTCGATTTATATCGTTCAGCTTCGATTATTGTCGTCTTAACTATAGCTGCCATCATTTTAAGCATTCTCAGCCAATGGAACTACCGGAAGCACTATAAACATACAACACGGCAATGATTCTTTTAAAATCGAGTTCGGGCGTCAGCCCGCCGGCTGGATAAACTGACAATGGTTTGATTTTTTAGTTGATCTTTAAATAAATGCGGCTCAGCATTTAAATTTTTCTTTCTTAAATTCCTCCTATGTAATCTTTTGTTTATTAGAACTATGAGTTGAAAATAATCTATAGTACATAATCAGATCACTATTTTTTCATAGGGATACTCCTACATTAAAAATATACTAAGAATGACACACACTGCAAAGCCTACTACAGAAACAATAGTTGCTGATGCAGTCCAGGACTTCAATGTATCCCCTACACTCATACCGAAATAACGGTTGACCATCCAAAAACCTGAATCATTAACGTGCGAGGCAACAACAGCGCCAGAAGCGATAATAATAACAAATACAGCCATCATCGGTTCACTAATATTCATTGGGCTTATTACTGGCCCCACTATACTTGAAGTAGTAACCATCGCCACTGTTACAGAGCCCACAGCAACCCTTAGTAAAACTGCAGTTAGATACGCAAATAAAATGACCGGAAGATTTATTTGTTCCATCGTGTCTCCGAGCACATCACCTACACCTGAGGCGACAAGCATTTCACCAAATATTCCTCCCGCACCTGTAATTAAAATAATAATACCCGCAGGTTCAAGCGATTTCGTTGTAATCTGCTGAATATCTTCTTTCGAATAACCTCGTTTTGTACCAAAAATGTAAAACGTTAATAAAGTAGTTATCGTAAGTGCGGCATAAGGATGTCCAATGAATACTAACACATTTCTTACAATAGCTCCTTCTTCAAATAAGAACGGGGCCAGAGTGTTTAGCAGCATAAGAATTAAAGGCAGCATGATAATAGAAAAGACACTGATAAAGCTTGGCAGTTCTTTTTGATTTTCCTTTTCACTATCTCGTTTTTCTAATTCACTAAGTACATCTGGACGTTCATTCATTGCTTCTGGTACTGGTACGTGAATTCTTTTAGAGATGAAATTCCCAAATATTGGCCCGGCTAAAATCATTGATGGAATTCCGGCAATAAAGCCAAATAAAATTACCCACCCAAGATCGACTTCGAGAATCGATGCTACAGCAATAGGTCCAGGTGTAGGCGGGATCATGCCATGCGCCACAAGGAGTCCGGCTAATAAAGGAATACCGAAGTATAACAATGACTTTTTTGTTTTATTTGCTAATGTATACAATATAGGCATAAGTATAACTAACGCGACATCCAGAAATATTGGTATGGAAATAATGATACCCGCTATGCCGAGCGCCCACGAGGATCTCTTCTCTCCAAACTTATTTATCATCGTTATAGCCAGACGCTCAGCACCGCCCGAGACTCTCAACACTTCCCCAAACATCGCCCCGAGACCAATGACTATAGCTATAAAAGCTACGGTGTCGCCCATTCCTGTCTCAAAAGTTTCTATAATTTCATTGGGACTCATTCCAACAGCTAAACCAACAAGAAAACTTACTAGAATAAGCGCCAAAAATGCTTGCAGTTTCGATTTCATGACGAAGAAAAGTAATAAAAATACTCCTAAAATCGCCACAATAATTAACCATGCTGCCTCTCCCATACGTTAGCCTCCCTAACCATTTATATTATATAGAACCGTTTCCATATAATATAAATTGACCTTCTTTTAAATTGGTTTACTCTTTATTGTTTTTTTCCTCAATATCTTTCTTCAGCCAGTAAATTAATTCACTTTCACGTTCACTCTCTTTTTGTGTTACTGATTCAGGAGTCCATTCATAAAACCCTTTGCCAGTTTTCGGCCCGTAATGTCCGTTATCAACTAATTTTTTCATAGTCGGGAAAATATCTTTCCGGTCACTTAAATCCTCAAAAAGATAGGAGGTAATAGAGGCATTCGTATCCAGTCCTCCCATATCCATTGTCATAAACGGCCCTGTAACACCAAATCGCCGGCCGATACTGTATCGAATGGCATCATCAATATCTTCCATAGAGGCGATTTCTTGTTCAAGAATATATTGGGCTTCTCTGAAAACCGCATATTGTAAACGATTCCCAACGGACCCCAGTACATCTTTTTTTACAAGAATCGGTTTTTTATTCATCGATTCCAGCAATGCCATCGCACGTTCTACCGTTTCGTCTGAGGTATGATCGCCACGTACCACTTCTACTAATGGCATCAAATGAGCAGGATTCCAGAAGTGGGTTATAACTGTACGTTTTGTATTTGTTGTTAATTCAGCAATTTCAGTAGCACTAAGACCTGATGTATTACTGGCTAAAATAGTGTTTTCAGGGCACAATTCGTCTAACTGTTTAAAATAGTTTTGTTTTAGTTCAAGAACTTCAGGTATTGCTTCGATCACAAATGTAGCTTCCGATACACATTCTTCTATGGAATCAGTAAACGTAATAGCTTTAACAATTCGTTGCTTTTCATCACTATTAATTAGTCCGTAATTTTCTAACCCATTTAGTTTCTCATCAAGACTGATTCTGGCGCGTTCAATGTCTGCTTCATCCATGCCCCATATCTTCACATCGAATCCAGACCACGCAGCCGTTGAAGCTATAGAAGGACCCATGATCCCACAACCGATAATAGATAGGTTTTCTTTATTCATCATATAATTCACACCTCATATTATTATTTTTTCTTTCTGAAGATAACGCTTACATAAACTTCTAATCTTTATTGATGCTCTTTAGTATTTTCATTCCTTTTTGAGATACCATTTCTTCAGTTGATTTCATTCTTCTTTCTGCGGCTTCTTTAGCTTGCCCGAGCTGTTTTTTCTATCAAAAGGTTGTCGTCATTTAAAACCTCCTTAATGGAAAATAGGACGTCCATCATTGTTTTATCTCCAGGGGCCGTCATGCTAATTAACGGATATTGAAGCTGCTTCACTCCCTTTCGTTAAATAGGAATGCGCTTTCAAATAATCGTTTATCAATTTATCAACAACTTCATCCCGGTCGTTGATAAGCTTTTTCATATATGTACCTCCTGCTTATTACGGTATCTCGATATTCTTTTTTTAGATCTTATGTTTAAAATCTTTTCTGGTACGTGTGCCTAAGTACATTCAGACATTTTTTAGGCTGTTAATTAATTATTTCTATCCTCAGATTTATACTTAAAAATCGAATAAATGAAATATTTTTAATTTTTGTTTCAAGTTATAAACAATAAAATAGCTTTTGTAGCTAATATCATTTTCTTTTCTTATTTTTCGATTACCTACATTTTTGCACCTTTTTTTTCGTGTGTCAATTTAAAATTTTTGTTTTCTTTAAAAATAAAAGAATATGAAAACAAATGAAATAAATATGCTGAATTTACGCTTAAATATTTAATGATTTATTGCAGGAACATTTAAGCGGCCTGATCCCGATAGAGTACCGGAATCAAGCCGCTTAAACATTTCAATTAATCTCATTGTCTTCCTTATGGGATCAGTTCGCTAATCAGCTATTATAATCCTTACATTTAATCGATTTAATTGATCTTCTATATAAGAAGGCACTGCTTTGTTTGTGATGAAATCATCTATGTTGTCTAGCGTAGAGAACGAAGCAATGGAGCTCTCTCCAATTTTTGTATTGTCGACCAATGCCACCAGCTTGCTTGCTTTTTTTACCATCTGCAGCTTCAATTCCACTTCATACATACTAAAATCAGTTAAACCAGTCTCTAAAGTAAATCCGTTTGCTGAGGCAAACATAACATCTACATGAATATTAGTTAATATATCTAAACCCAAAGTTCCCTCTAAAGCACTGGAATCTTTTTTTACAAATCCACCTAAAAGCATAACTGTCAATTCGGGATTCTCTCTTAATTCTAAAGCAGTAAAGATTCCATTTGTTATCACAGTCAGCCTTATTTTCGTTTCCTTCAATAATTTTGCTAATTCCAGAGCAGTAGAACTTGCGTCTAACAATATACATTGGCCTTCTTTTATTAAACTATGTGCTTTTAAAGCAATCGAAGATTTTTCTTCAGTATTTCTGCTTTGACGTTCTGAAAAAGGAATTATTCCTTTATCCTGTTTTAAGACTGCGCCGCCGTGTGTTCGACTTATTAATTGGTTTTTTTCCATACTTTTCAAGTCATTTCTCAAAGTTACTTCAGAGACTCCCAGTTCATTTGCCAGCGTTTTTACTGTTATTCTGCCTTGTACGTTTAACTCTTCCAAAATTTTATTTTGCCTTTCATATGCAAATAGTTTTGTCACGTATATCACCTTCATTACTACTGATTTTAAATCCAGGTTTTAAATTTTTAGTTATTAAACAATTCTTAAACGTTTATGTAATAATATCCTTCAACAATTTAATTATAGGAGTTTATGCTAACACAAATTAATGCTTAAACCAGCTTTATTTCAATGAGCTATGACAGCTTTAAACTGCTCTATTGCCCGTATCAATTTCACTAAAATTAACTAATCGCTGAAGCTCTAAGCCCCAACGACACTTTAAAAATAAACATATGGTTTAGTATTTTCACTAAAGATATGAAAGCATAAGCGCGTACAATACTACTTAAAAAGCTAAATAAGACCTTTCTAAATTGAAAGATCCTATTTAGCTTCTAATACATTGGTTCAAAATCTTAAATTTCATCATTTTTCTTTTCCAGCCACTCCCGCATTCCCTTAAACATTAACCAGACACTGGTAGCCTAATGCTCTTTTGCCAAGGGTCTTTGCTCTTCCGAAATTCGCCACGTATCCTTTACTTCTTCTACTGTCAGTGTGTTATATGATTTTACATAAGCATTCTCCATATTATGAACGCTCTTTTTTGTAATAGTAAGGCGAACTAGCTCGTTGATTGTAAAGATCCTTTAACTCATCATCCAATTTTAAAACGCTAATTGAAGCACCAGCCATTTCTTGAGTCGTACAATAGCTATTTACATCAGAGTCATATATTTTTATATTTTTTTCTTCAAAAGCTTTATGAATATGTTTATTTATTATCATTAATTCTAATAACGTGGTGGACCCTAAACCATTTACCAGCACACATACTTCTTCATTTTCCTCAAGATCTGCTTCTGAAAAAAGCTTTTCCAGCATTTTATTAGTTAAGTCTTCAGCGTTTTTCATTTTCGTCCGTTCTACACCTGGTTCCCCGTGAATACCCATACCAAATTCAATTTCATCCTCTGGGAGTTCAAACGTTTTTTGATTGGCACCTGGAATAGTTCCCGGAGAAAGAGCCACTCCTATAGAAAAGACATTTTCATTAGCTTTTTCTGCTAATTCTGCAACTTTATTTAATTCATAGCCTTTTTCTGAAGCTGCCCCAGCTATTTTGATAACGAAAATGTCTCCGGCAATACCACGCCTGTCATGCTTATTAGAACGAGGTGCAGAAGCAACATCGTCACACACTGCTACTGTTCTATTTTGAATATCATCCAAATCAGCGAGCTCTGCACCCATATCAAAGTTTAAAAAATCACCGGAATAGTTTCCATAAACATATAAAACTCCTTTGCCGGTATCTAATTCTTTAGAGGCCTCGAGAATTGCTTGTGGGGGCGGTGCTGTAAAAACATTCCCAATCACGGCTCCATCAGCTAAACCCTGACCGACGAACCCTAAAAATAATGGCTCGTGTCCACTTCCACCACCAATAATAATTTGAACTTTATCCTCTTGACTCTTTTTATAAATGACATTTTCTGTCTCATCTTTATAAAAATCGCTCCCAAATGCATATAAAAAACCTTCCAGCATGTCATCGATAATATTCTCTGGCTGGTTAATAATCTTCTTCATTTAAATACCTCCTTTTTGAAAACGTTTACTTTTTCATATTATAATTTTTATTTTCGTTTGTCAATTTTATTTTATTATATTTTGACAATCGAAAATAAATGAAATATAATAAAAGAAATTGAAAAAGGGAGGGCTTTTATGAAACTAGCATTAGGAAGCGATCATAATGCTTTTACTTTAAAAGAAGAAGTCAAAAAATATATTCAGGAATTAGGACACGAGGTTAAAGATTTTGGATGTCATAGTTGCGAGGAAACCGATTATCCGGATATTGCATTCGAAGTAGCAGAATCAATAAAAGAGGAGCAGGTTGAACGCGGAATTTTAATCTGTGGTACTGGTATTGGTGTTGCCATTTCGGCTAATAAAGTCCCGGGGATTCGGGCTGCTCAATGTCATGACACCTACTCTGCTGAACGGGCTCAATTAAGTAACAACGCTCAAATCATTACTATGGGATCTCAAGTTATAGGCGTAGAAGCTGCGAAAAAAATTGTTGAAAGTTATTTGAATGTCTCCTGGGAAGGCGGATCGGCAAGGAAGGTTCAAAAGATTATAGATAAAGAACAGCAGTACCTTTCCTAAAGTAAATAAAAGAACTTAAATAGCCTAAAGGGTCAGAGCAGACAAACCTTTTAGGCTATTTTATAAATTGTTTACAAGAAAGCAGGAGATAATATGAATCAATTAGCTATTCCATTAGTAAATGTCACTCAACAGGCTGCTCTGGCAGTGTACCCTTATATCGGAAAAGAAGACAAGAATAAGGCAGATTTTTACGCGACTGAGGCCATGCGACGAACATTAAATAACATGAAAGGCCAGGGGACTGTAGTGATTGGAGAAGGAGAAATGGACGAAGCCCCTATGCTTTTTATTGGAGAAAAAGTTGGAAAAGAAAAATCACCCGAGCTGGACATCGCAGTGGACCCAATAGATGGAACTAAATTAGTCGCCAGTGGAAAAGAGGATGCAATAGCAGTGCTTGCACTTGCTGAAAAAGGCACACTTCTTCACGCACCCGATATGTACATGGAAAAGATTGCTGTAGGACCAAAGGCTAAAGGAGTTATTGATTTAAAACTTTCTCCGCAGGAGAATGTAAGAAATGTTGCTAAGGCTATGAAGAAGCCATTATCTGAAACGGAGGTTGTTATTCAAGACCGGCCCCGGCATCAAAAAATCATCGAACAGATTAGAGCGACAGGGGCAAAAGTATCCTTATTTCAGGAAGTTGATATAAATGCTGCGGTTTCTACGGCCTTATCCAGCCATTCGGCAGATATGTTTATAGGAAAAGGAGGGGCTCCTGAAGGAGTGATAGCAGCAGTAGCTTTACGCAGTATGGGGGGAGATTTCCAGGGGAAGCTTTGTGTAAGTGACCAGAATCAATATAAAAGATGTAGAGCAATGGGTATCACTGATCCCGAAGCACACCTTAAATTAGAGGATATTGTATCCTCGGATAACTGCCTATTTGCGGCTACAGGGATTACTGATGGAAGATTACTGAATGGAGTCAGAGAAGAAAACAATTTTTTGGTAACGCATTCATTTTTAGCTTTAGAAAAACAATTGTACGTAATTAACTCTCAGCATGAAATGGATAGCTCCCTTCAACTATAATATTGCGGAAGGAATGATAAAATGCTGGTTTCCATGAGAGAAATGCTTGATAACGCGCGGGAACAAAATTATGCTGTCGGTCAGTTCAATATTAACAACTTAGAATTTGCTCAGGGTATATTGCTAGCCGCTGAAGAAGAACAGTCCCCAGTAATATGTGGTCTTTCTAAAGGTGCCGCTAAATACATTGGAGGATTTTCCACCGCGGTAAATATGGTCGAAGGCTTGATCAAAGACTTCGGTATTACAGTGCCGGTTGCATTGCATCTAGATCACGGATCAAGCGTAGAACTATGTAAAGAAGCTGTTGAAGCCGGTGTTTCTTCTGTGATGATTGATGCCTCGGATCTTCCTATTGAAGATAATATTCATACGACGAATAAAGTGATGGAGCTCGCTCGAGCGAAGGGCGTTTCCGTGGAAGCAGAAGTTGGGCATGTAGGCGCTCAGGATAGTGGGGTTATTACTAATCCGGAAGAAGCTTACGCGAAAGTAGAGGATTGTTTAAAGCTTATTCAAGAGACAGACGTGGATTGCTTTGCCCCGGCTTTAGGTTCAGTTCACGGGTTTTATCAAGGAAAGCCTGACTTAGCGTTTGACCGCATGGAGGAAATTTATAAAAAAACTAAAAAACCTTTAGTTTTGCATGGGGGCTCAGGCCTTCCAAAAGAAGATATTCAAAAAGCTATCGGCTTTGGTGCAGCCAAGGTTAATGTGAACACCGAAAACCAAACAGCAGCAACACAAACGGTGAGAAGTATGTTGAATGAAAAACCTGAATTATATGATCCGCGCAAATATTTAGGTGCAGCCCGCGATTCTATTCAGCAAACAGTAAAAACTAAAATAAGAGAATTTGGTTCTGCAAATAAAGCTTAACATTAAAAGATAGTTAAAAACTTATTTGAAGATTCGTTATTTTTCAAAGATTATATGCAAGAGTTATGAAAAGAAAATTTATAAATATTACATTATGAGGAGTGAAAATGTGGCAATTAGCACAGAACAATTAGCAATTAACACGATCCGGACGTTGTCCATCGAAAGCATTGAAAAAGCCCAGTCGGGCCACCCGGGGCTTCCGATGGGCGCCGCGCCGATGGCGTACGCGCTCTGGACGAAGGCGATGACCCACAACCCGGGCAATCCGTCCTGGTTTAACCGCGACCGCTTCGTGCTGTCCGCCGGCCACGGATCGATGCTTCTCTACAGCATGCTGCACCTGAGCGGCTACGACCTCTCGCTCGAGGAGCTGAAAAACTTCCGCCAGTGGGGAAGCCAGACGCCGGGCCACCCGGAATACGGCCACACCGCCGGCGTGGAAGCCACCACCGGCCCGCTCGGGCAGGGCCTGGCCATGGGGACCGGCATGGCGATGGCCGAACGCCATCTGGCGGCCAAATACAACACCGACGATCACGCGGTCGTGGATCATTTCACGTACGTGCTCTGCGGCGACGGCGACCTGATGGAAGGCGTGGCGTCGGAATCGGCTTCCCTTGCCGGCCACCTGAAGCTCGGCAACCTCGTCGTGCTGTATGACTCCAACGACGTGTCGCTCGACGGCGCGCTCCACCAGTCGTTTTCCGAAAACGTGCTGCAGCGCTATGAAGCGTACGGCTGGCACACGGTCTTTATCGAGGACGGCAACGACGTCGATGCCCTGGAGGCAGCGATCGAAGAAGCGAAGCAGTCCCCGAAGCCATCCATGATCGAAGTGAAAACCGTGATCGGCTACGGCGCACCGAACAAAGGCGGCACCAATGCCGCCCACGGCGCGCCGATCGGCGACGACGAGTACAACCTGGTGAAGGAAGCCTATCAGTGGGAATACGACGCGTTTCACATTCCGCCGGAGGTGACCGAGCTGTTTGACGAAGTGAAACAGGCCGGCGCGAAGGCCGAACAGGAATGGAACGAGCGGTTTGATGCCTACAAGCAGGCGAATCCGGAACTCGCCGACGAGCTCGAGCAGGCGATGGCCGGCAAGCTGCCGGAAGGCTGGGATGCGAAGCTTCCGGTCTTTACGGATGAAAACGTGGCGACCCGTGCCGCCTCCGGTGATGTGCTGCAGGAAGTAGCGGCCGCCGTGCCGTCCCTGTTCGGCGGATCGGCAGACCTGGCCGGCTCCAACAAGACGCTCATCAAAGCGGAACAAGATTTCAGCCGCAACGACTACACCGGCCGCAACATCTGGTTCGGGGTCCGGGAATTTGCGATGGCCGCAGCCGTGAACGGTTTGCAGCTGCACGGCGGCCTGAAGCCGTTCGGCTCGACCTTCCTGGTCTTTTCCGATTACCTGCGTCCGGCGCTGCGCCTGAGTGCGTTGATGGGGCTGCCGCTCACCCAGGTGTTCACCCACGACAGCATCGCGGTCGGCGAAGACGGCCCGACCCACGAGCCGGTGGAACAGCTGGCCGCCCTCCGCGCGATTCCGAACCTGAACGTGATCCGTCCCGCGGACGGCAACGAAACGATTGCGGCGTGGCGCGTGGCGATGGAAAGTGAATCGACGCCAACAGCGCTCGTGCTGACCCGTCAGGGCGTGCCGACGCTGGAAGACACGAAGGAAAAAGCGGTCGAAGGCGTCCGCCAAGGGGCCTACGTGATCGGCGAACAGGCCGAACACCCGGATCTCCTTCTCGTCGCTGCCGGCTCCGAAGTGTCCCTCGCGGTGGATGCGAAAGCCCTGCTGCAGAACGACGGCTGGACGGTCAACGTCGTCAGCATGCCAAACTTCCATGCGTTCGATCATCAGTCCGAGGACTACCGCCGCTCGGTGCTTCCGGACGGTGTACCGGCCATGGCCGTGGAAATGGGATCGTCCTTCGGCTGGTACAAGTACGTCGGCTCTCACGGCGCCGTGTACGGCATTAATCGCTTCGGTGCTTCCGCACCGGGCGGGGAAGTCGTCGAAAAGTACGGCTTCACGCCGGACAGGGTCGCCGAAGCTGCCAGACAGCTGATCAACTAACCATGTGTTGGAAAAAGCAGTTTCCAGGCTGCGCCGTACTGTCGACAATGGCTCTGATTTTAGAGCGTGTCGGCAGTTTTTTTATGCTGTGAAACCGAAGAGGTACCACTGTGTGCCAAATAAAATAACCCCGGCACAATACCGGGGTCATCTGTCAGCAGCATAGATTTTTTATAAACTATCCATATTATGAGGGGAGATGGTTTATCGTGATAAGGAGTTCTTTTTTTACAGTCGATCGTTCATACAAACTACTTTATGCTCTCAACTCACTCAATAAGCTTATATATTTAGTTGCCTACTTTTAGTTTTTTAACAGAGTTTAATATCTGTTGATAGTTGTTCGCATCATGTCCAAATCTTCCAACGAAAACCCCGTCTACATCAGAGTGATCTACAATTTCAGAAACATTATTTTCACTGACTGAACCTCCGTAAATAATACGAATATTGTCTGCTTCCTCATTCCCGTAGAATTCAGAAATGATTTCCCGAAGCATACTATGTATCATATGGACGTAGCTGGAGTCAGCTGCTTTTTGTTTACCAATTGCCCACTCTGGTTCATAGGCTAGAATAATATTAGAAAGATATTCGTTGTTGATACCATTTAAAATCGCATCAATTTGCGCCTGAAAAAACTTTTTCCCTTTATCAAAATCTTCAATACGCTCATTTTCTCCTATACAAATGACCGGAATAAGATTTTGTTCCAAAGTAAGCTTCACTTTTAAATTAAGCATATCCAAGGTTTCATAAAAAGTATTTTTTCTTTCTGCGTGCCCAATTTCTACATATTTACCCCCAATGTCTTTCACTGACACTATTGATAACTCCCCTGTATATGCTCCCTCTAAATACGGAGAAATATTTTGGGCACCAAAATTAATTTCTGAATTTTCAATTGCTTTTGCTACAGGATAAATAAGACCGATGGAGGGAAATATAAACTTTTCAACTGATTTTTCGTTCCCAGCAGCCTCCACTAATTCGTCAGCCTTTTTTGTTGCTGTATCGATGGTATTAATATACGTTTTATAGCTCATACCTACTATGGGTCTTCTCATTTAATAAACACCTCAATCAAAATTACAAAAAGGTCCGCAAGAGCCTAAGAAACATGATGCTCTGTTATTATACATTTGTTTACCAATTGTAAATTTAATTTACAGTTATCCCCCTTTGGGAGTCTGAAAGTTCCCCATTCTTTCAAAGAAATTAATAATGTAGGAATGGTCTCTTTTCCCGTTTCCGTTAGCAATTTCGGAGTGGAAAATTTCTTTCACCAGGTTGGTAACGGGAAGCGGTACCCCGATCGCATTCGCTGAGGACTGGATGTTCTTTAAATCTTTATAGTTCGTTTCAATGCGGCCGCCCGGCTCGAAATTCCGTTCGATAATCTGCGGCATTTTGGCTTCCATGACAGCACTGCCTGCCAGTCCGCCGTGAATGGCTTCAAACAGTTTGTTTAAGTCGATGCCTGCCTGGCTCGCGTACACACAGGCCTCCGATAATGCGGCGAGGTTTCCGCTGACGATGATTTGGTTTGCCAGCTTTGCTGCCGAACCGGTGCCAGTCGCTCCGCAATGAACGATGTTCTCTCCCATGGCTTCAAATACGGGCAGCACTTTATTAAAGTGGTCTTCGTTCCCACCTGCCATAATGGATAGTCTGCCTTCCACAGCCATCGGTTCACCGCCACTGACTGGAGCGTCGATAAAGTGAAGATTCAGTGCTTCCAGTTTATTGGCAAACAGTCTTGATTCTTCCGTCGATACCGAGCTCATATCCACAATAATGGTTCCCGGTTTACTGGCTGCAGCCAGTCCTGGCTCTTCAAATAACACCTGGGATACATGTTTTCCTTCCGGCAGCATCGTGATGATGACCTCACTGCTTTCTGCTGCCTCCTGGCCTGTTTTACAAGCATGGCCGCCTATAGCTGCCAGTTCGTTGACCGCCTCTGTGTTTAAATCAAAAAGGTACGTCTCAAACCCCTGCTTGATAAGATGTCCGGCCATCGGCTTCCCCATGATCCCTAAGCCAATAAATCCAACCTTCATACGACACGCCTCCATACAACAGTATTTAATAAGATTCTGGTAACGCTAAATGCTCTCAGCTTTCCTGAACGACGGGCGCGAGGTGTTTACTGACATAATCGCCAAGCTCTTTAATGACTTTTCCGGTATCCGGCTCTGCTGCTCCGGTTTCTTCTTCGAGCATCACCCAGCCGTCGTAGCCGCCGTCTTTTAAGACCTGCATGCACCCTACAAAGTCAATGTCGCCCTCGCCCATTTTCTTCCATTCATGCTGCTTCGTGGCCTCTTTAAAGTGCACGTGTTTAATTAACGGCAACGCTTCCCGGAAAATGTCCACCGGATCCATGTCCCCGAACATGATATGACCGGCATCCGGGGTATAGCCCATGTATCTTTCATCAAGGCCATCGAAAAGGACTTCATAGTCCTCCCTTGATTTCCAGTAGGAGGTTTTGTAGGAAATCGGGTGCAGCGAGGTCACAATGCCGTGCTCCTCCCGGGCCCGTTTGCCCAGTTCATTGGCTCCCTTAATAATCTCCTGCTGCCGCTGCCGTACATTGTCCCTGCTGGCCCCGACTCTCGAAGGCACGTTCATTACCGCTCCCGGAAAGTGCTTCAGGTAGTCGAAATAGTAATTTTCCAGCTCCCTTTCCTGCTCGGAGGGCTTTCCGCCTTCAAAAGCATGCGGGATCGTCAGGGCCGCTAATTGAAGACCTCTTTGATCCAGCTCTTCCTTGAAGCGCTCCGGCTGGTCCCTATACTTTCCAAGCAGGGATATCTGCATATCCAGGCCGGTCAGCCCACCGTTTTTTACGTCATCCATGACCTGGTCCATCATGTCTGCCTCTACATCGTAATCCAACACCCAGGTGGAGCCCTGGCATCCGAATTTCATGACCATTTTTAATACTCCTCTTTAACAGTTTTTAAATTTAATGCTTCCATGACAAAGGTGGAAAACAGAAGCTGCATCGATGTTGCCCCCGGGTCCTGATGGCCTATGGAGCGCTCGCCCAGCCGGCTGGATCTTCCTTTTTGGGAGCTCATCTCTTTGGTGGCCTCCATGCCATCTTTTGCCGCCTGTGATGCCTGTTCAAATTTTTCCTCCACCGTTCCCTCTTCACTTCGCAGAGCTGCCTGGACAGGATATAAAACATCCATCATCGTTTTATCTCCCGGCTCCGCCTGGCTTCTTTCCTGCACGCCATTGGTAAATTCAATCCAGAACTGCCTCATATCCTCCATGGAGAGCTCTGTTTTATTTTTAACGGCCTTTGCCCCGGCCATAAAGCCAGAAGCATAGAGCGGTCCTACTGATGAACCCACAGCGCTTAAAAAGGAACGCCCCGCTGTCATCGCAATTTTTCCGCAATCTGTTTCCTCCGCCAGCTTTGAATCAAGGGCTTCCTGCACGGCCTTCCAGCCGATACTCATTGTTATGCCGTGATCGCCGTCTCCGAGCGCCCGGTCCAATTCGCATAAATAGGTTTTGTTTTCTTCAAGTACACTGTGAACGCTCTCAAAATAATTTTTCCAATCCTCTGCCTGCATGTAGTAATTCCCCTCCTGCTTAACTCTGTGTATACATCGGGCACTTGGCCGGAGCATCAATAAATGGCTTTAATTCCTCGTCCATTTTTAAAAGTGTGATAGAGCACCCTCGCATTTCCAGGGATGTACAATAATCCCCTACATAGGAAGTATAGATATTTATTCCTTTTTCATTCAGGAGGCTTTCCACCTTGTCGTACATGATGTAAAGCTCCATTCTGGTTGTGGACCCGAGGCCGTTAATAAGCACCGAGACCTCCTCCTCGGATGTAATATCCATTTCATCAATAATATTGTTTAAAATACGCTCAGTAACCTCGTTTGAAGTAGCCAGCTTGGTTTTTTCCACGCCCGGCTCCCCGTGGTGGCCAAGGCCGATTTCCATTTCATCCTCTTCGAGACTGAAGCTTGGCTGTCCGGTTTGCGGAAGTGAGCATGGGGAGAGGCCGACGCCCATGGAGCCTACATTCTGGTTGGCCTTTTCGGTTATACGGTACACCTCGTCGAGCGAAAGACCCTCCTCAGCGGCTGCTCCAGCCACCTTCGTCACAAAGAATTCTCCGGCGATCCCTCTTCGTTTTTCCGCTTCCTCCCTCGGTGCGGACGCAATATCATCCTTTACGATGATCTGCTTTACTTCTATGTTTTCTTCCATGTCTGCAATATCGGCTGCCATCCCGAAATTCATAATGTCTCCCTGGTAGTTCCCGTATAAAAGCAGAGCCCCCTGATCGGTATGCGTTGCTTTTATGGCCTCCACGATTGGATCCGGAGGCGGAGAAGAAAAGATATTTCCCACCGCGACACCATCAGCCATCCCTTTGCCTACATAACCCATAAAAGCCGGTTCATGGCCGGAGCCTCCTCCAATAATTAAACTGACCTTCTGCTTTAAGCCAGCATCTGTGCGGACGATCGTTCGCGAATGCGCCTCTATCCCCCTCACAAGATGAGAATGCGCTTTCAAATAACCATTAAGCATTTCTTCGACGACCATATCCGGGTCATTAATTAACTTTTTCACCGTTAAACCTCCTGAAATTTATTTTTTCATAAATTCTTTTTCTTTTTCTGAAATTTTATTGATTTTCCGCTCTGAATTGCCTCCCTGAAATTCTACACTTAAATACGTCTGTACAATTTTTTTAGCATGCTCTGCACCGATAACCTGGGCGCCCATCGTAATAATTTGAGCATTGTTGCTTAATTGGGCCCGTTCAGCAGAGTAGGCGTCATGGCATTGAGCCGCGCGAATGCCTGGGACTTTGTTAGCCGAAATAGCTACCCCAATACCGGTGCCGCAGATCAGAATTCCCCGGTCAGCTTTATTATCGTTAATGTCCTGCGCCACTTCAAATGCAACATCCGGATAATCCACCTCTGTACAGTTATAGCAGCCGTAATCAATGACCTCATGATTGAGCTCTTCCACGTGTTTTTTTACCGTTTCTTTCAAATCGTATGCGACATGATCACTTCCAATAGCAATTTTCACTATTTTCAATCCCCGTTTCTGTTAATATTTGATTAAATTTTCGCATTTCATCTTTTGTTTGTCAATTTTTATTTTTATTTACTTTCGAAAATGATCATTTATTCAAAAATAAGTGATATAAGGTGAACAAGACAAAATGAAATATTTCAGAGGAATTTATATTAAATATTTTGCTAAAAGTGAATTTTTCTTCTACTATTAGAAAGAGAATATGAGTCGAAGGGTGAAACGATGACTAAATTATTTGTAGCGGAACGCCGGCAAAAGATCCTCGAATACTTAAATGTTGACCGCCGTGTAACTGTCCGCGGTCTGGCAGAGAAAATGAAGGTATCAGAAGTGACGCTTCGCTCCGATTTGAAGGACATGGAAAACGAAGGGCTGCTTCGCAGAACTCATGGCGGGGCTGTTCTGCCTGAAGCAGAAGATAACGAAATTAACTTTTCATCAAGGGAAAAGAAAAACAAAACAGAAAAAATTACGATGTCCTATATGGCAATGTCGTTGATTGAAGACGGCCAATGCATACTTTTGGACGCCAGTTCAACGGCGCTTGAGTTTGCCCGGCTGCTGAAGGAAAGCCAGATGCGCCTTACTGTAGTCACCAGTGGTATTTACACTGCGCTGGAATTAAGAGAAAACCCTAATTTAACAGTCATTCTTTTAGGAGGGGTGGTCCGTCACGGTTCCAGTTCTTTAGAGGGCGTGCTGGGAATTGATATGTTAAATAAAATTCATGTTGATTTCATGCTTACTTCCGCCAGTGGTTTTACAGTAAATACAGGGCTTACGGACTTTAACGTCTACGAAGTCGATTTGAAAAAACATATGGTGTCCAAAGCCAGTAAAGTTGTCGCTCTTATCGACCATTCAAAAATCAACAAAAGCTCTATTTCTTCCTTTGCCTCTTTAAATGAGATTGATTATTTTATTTCAGACGAGCCCGTCTCGGGGGATATACTTACTGAGCTGGAGAAGCATAATGTTCAAACGCTTTTTTCCCTGGTGGATTACAGCTGACTTCCCCGCTCTTAAAACCACTACCATTGAAATGCAAACGAGCCGGCTCCTGAATTGCAGGAGCCGGCTCGTTCTGTTTAACCGTAATAGTAGTAATAGCTTTGATCCATACCTTTTTTCTGGTTCAGGATGCAGCCAAGAATGGGCACGCCGCTTACTTCCAACAGGTCCTTCGCCTTCCGGGCGGCATCGTTTTCGGTTTCTCCGGCTTTGACAACGAGAATGCTTCCGTCGCAGTGGCGGGAGATAACCTGAACGTCTGTCACTGCGAGCACCGGCGGCGCATCAAACAAAATCACATCATACTGCTCGCGGGCAAGCTCCACCAGGTGCGCCATTGAACGGCTGCCCAGAATCTCAGACGGGTTCGGCGGAATCGGGCCGCTCGGCAGAATATCGAGGTTCGGCACTTCGGTTTCCTGGACGTAGCCCGCGTATTCGCCGTGATTGGTTAAAGCATTAATCATTCCGTGGGTGTTCATCCGGCGGAATGTATAGTGCACGGTCGGTTTACGCAGATCAGCATCGATGAGAAGCACTTTCTTTTCCTGCTGGGCCATTGTTACCGCAAGGTTTGCCACCGTGGTGGACTTTCCTTCCCCCGGGCCTGCCGACGTGACTACTATTGCCTGCATTTCTTTATCCACCGAGGAATATTGAATATTAGTACGAATCGTGCGGTACTGCTCGGATACCGGGGATTTGCTATTCAGCCAGGTAATGAGCTTCCGCTGATTCGTGTTCGTCTCTTGCTTTCTTTTTCGTGCCAAACGCGCACACTCCTTTTGATTTCTGTTCGTTACTCCTTATATCGGCCGGGTACTGTATTCATTATAGGCGTAGTATAGCATATTCCCGCGTGCCCCGGTCCGTTTTTCCAAAAAGCAGGACCTTTTTATGACCCGCTTTCTGTCCACTGCTGCCAGATGCCGTCCGTCCAGGCTGTATGCCCCTGTTCCGTCGGTACCGGCGTGTCTTCGCCGACATAGTCAATCAGCTCTTCATCATCCACCGCGGGCCAGGCGCTCCAGTGATTCAGGTAGGTGACCCCGGCCTCGTCGGCATATCCTTCTACGGCGTCGAGCTGTTCTAAGTAGTACTGCGCCTCGTACCACGGCTGCGGCGCACTGATATAGTACGCGCTGTCGTTTTCCTGCACCGCTTCCGTAATTTCACGGGTAGCGTAAATGGTATCGTCGCTGCTGACCGTGCCATTATCACTCACCGCAAACGGCACAAAGATAAATAAATCGGCATCAGCACCGGCCATTTCCTCCGGCCCGCCTTCGTTCAGCACTTCAAGGGACGTGCTGTCATCATATGTAATCGTTTCTACTTCAGTACTGATTCCGTTCCAGTTCTCCTCGATCCGATCAGCCAGCTGCTGCGGAAAGCTGTTGTCGCCCTCTGACGTCACCGCACCTGGGCCGGCCACTACGAGCCGCAACGGATCGCCGGACTGCTTCGCTTCTTCCAGCTGGCTTTGCAGAGCACCGTCCAGCCCTTCGGCGTTAATCCCGCTTCCGGCTCCGCCCTCCGAAGAGGCGCTGCCGCTGTTCTGCTGTTCGCCGCTGCTTTCACCGGCTCCGCCAGCGTTATCGATGCGGTCCTGGTAATACAGCCATCCTGCTATCAGCACCACCGCCGTGATCAGGACGAGGATAAATAACCCAATTGATCGCTTCATGAGATCTCCCCTCGTTCATTATTCCATTCTTAAGTATTACGAAAATCCTTCAAATTGTAAAGACGAAATCCGAAAATTTCCATAAAAGAACATATACTTCAGCTTGTTTTAACAGCTAAAAATAAAACGTATACACAATACCGACAGTCATCACCATCGCAATGACCGTAAGCGGCAAACCGACTTTAATATAGTCGGAAAATTTATATCCGCCTGGCCCGTACACAATCAGGTTCGTCTGATACCCAATCGGCGTGACGAAGCTTGCCGAAGCGGCGATCGCAATAATGACGGCAAACCCCATCGGATCAGCATTCAGGCTTTCGGCAATACTAAGTCCGATCGGAATCATCAGCACGGCTGCCGCACTGTTTGTAATCAGCTCCGTAAAAAGGTTTGTCAGGGCGTAAACAAAAAACAGAACTACAATGATACCAAGCGGTTCCCCGAAGGCAAGCAGCCCCTTCGCTATCCAGGCGGCAAGTCCCGTTTCGGTCATGGCTGATCCTACCCCGAAGGCACTCGCAATTAACAGCAGCACCTGAAACTGCACATAGCGCTTCGCTTCCTCGGGTGTAATAATACGCGCCACTAAAAAAATGAGTACCGCAAGCGCCATTGCCTGAAACATACTGAGCCATCCGACTGTAACAATCGCAATCATCGCCAGCAGCACCCCGAGCGAGAACCATCCTTTCACAGGCTTCTCTCTGATGGAGCCCGGCGTCTCCAGGGCAGAAACAACGTAAAAATCATTCGAGCGCTTGTATTTCTGCAGAAAATCCGAACCGGCGAGAAGAAGAAGTGAATCCCCGGGACGCAGTCGGATGTCTCCGATTTTACTCTGGATCCTTTCATTGTTACGATGCACCGCCACTACACCTGCATCGTAGGACGAACGAAACTGCGCCTGTTTGATCGTTTTAGCCTGGAGTGACGACTGGTGGGAAACGACCGCTTCCACCAGCTGATTCGATCCGTTTTGCAGGTCATCGAGCGTCAGCTCGGTGCCCGTTTTCAGTGTAAGCCCAGCCGTCCGCTGCAGGTCAGCCATTTTCTCGAGTACCCCGGTGAAAATCAGACGGTCGCCCGCCTGCACAACGGTATTGGAGCTCACCGGCGATATCCGTTCATCCCGGCGGATAATTTCGATCAAAAACATCCCCTGCAGGTCCCGAAGCCCTGCTTCCTGAACGCTTTTCCGTACATATGGAAATGCAGACTCAACCTTCATTTCACACAGGTACTCCTTGGCCTCATCCTCCATCCGTCTCTGCGTTCCTTCATAGGCTGGCAATATACGGTAACCAATCGTAAACAGATAAATGAGCCCAACGACCGTAAGCGGCAGGCCGACGATCGCCAGCTGGAACATGCCGAACCCCGCCATATCGTAATCCAGAAGCATCCCGTGTACCACCAGGTTGGTCGAAGTTCCGATCAACGTAATTGTGCCCCCCATAATTGTCGCGTACGACAACGGGATTAAAAACTTGGAGGGAGCGTAACCACGATCTTCGCACCATTTTTTGATAATTGGGGTGAAGGCCACTACAATCGGGGTGTTATTTAAGAAGGCCGACATGCCGGATATTGGTACAAAGGTGCGTACCATTGATGACACCGGTCCGCGGCTCTTCTGCAGCCAGTGAGTCATAAACCTTTCTACGAGCCCGCTCTTCTGCACTGCTCCAGCGACAATAAATAAAAGCGCAACTGTCAGCATCCCTTCGTTGGAAAAGCCGATCAGGGCCTGTTCCGTCGTAAGGATACCGCTGATCAGAAGAATAACCAGCACAGTAAATACGATCATATCCGGCCGCGCGACTTCAAAAAACAGCGCCAAAAGCATCCCTACGATTAATACTAATACAACACCCATTTCAATGGTCATATGAACCCCTCTATTTCCTACCATTCTTATAGGGATGATTATACAGCAAAAGAGACCCACTGCGGGAGTCTCTTTTCATCAGTTTATAGTTTTAAAAAAATTATGATTAAACCAATTTTACAATAAACCAGCCGTTGGTCTGGTCTTTTCTATTATAATAGAACCTTTCATTGTCTTCGTATCTTACTACCGTTCCTCCGGCGGCTTCTACAATCGCCTGTCCCGCTCCTGTGTCCCACTCCATCGTCGGAGCGTATCGCGGATAAAAATCGGCCTTCCCCTCTGCGATCAGGCAGAATTTCAGTGAGCTGCCGGCGGACACCACGTCTACGGCGCTGTATGTTTCTTTTAGTTCATTAATGAATGCTTCCGTTTCCGTTGACATGTGTGACCGGCTTGCCACCACATGCGCTTTGTCTTCAGGCCTGGAAACGGCAAGCTTTTCGCCGTGCTGCCGGAGCAGCTCTTCGCTGAGGGGCAGCTTGGAGGTAACGTCAGTCACTTTATATGCCCCGAATGATTGCCCGCCGATGTACAGCACGTCCTGTGCAGGTACATAAATAACTCCTATAACCGGGTATTTGTTTTCAATTTTTGCGATGTTAACCGTGAATTCATCATTCTTTTTCACGAATTCCTTTGTACCATCCAGCGGATCCACGAGCCAAAACGAGTCCCAGTCTTTACGCTGCTCGTAATCTACGGTATTTCCTTCTTCGCTTATGACCGGAGTTTCCGGATCTGCTTCGTGAAGCCCTTTGGCAATAACGTTATGGGCGCGCTTGTCCGCTTCTGTCAGCGGGGAATCGTCCTCTTTATGCTCGACCGTAAAATCCCGCCCGTACACATCCATGATTTCCTGTCCTGCTTCTACTGCAACTGAAATGATTGCGCTTGTAATTATAGTTGGCATTTGTTTTCTCCTTTTTATTGCGGTTCCTTAAGGCCAGCCAGCTTCTCGTGAATCTTCTCTTAATTCCCTCAGTTCACTAGAATAAGCCGAGAAACTTTTTCTTGCTCTTGATCTTTAGCGGTTCGTCGAGCAGTGGATCTTTGTTTTCAATAATACGCCCGGCGTTTTCCAAAAAGGTATCCACGTATTCTGATCCCAACTGATCGCCGATGTACTCATAGGCTTCGCGCAGGTCAAACGGGCGCAGGTCAATGTTGTGAGCGTCCGTCGACACGATATGCGTCAGGTTATGGCTCACCATGTCTTCAGCAAACTGCTTGATGCTTTTATGGACTTTACCGGTAAAGCAGTGAGCGGTAACCTGCGTGAGGGCACCGTTTTTCACAAACTCATGCAAAAGGTCCGGCTGCTCGCGGAACGCCTTCGTCCGCTCGGGGTGTACGATGATCGGCACATAGCCCTCCACCTGCAGCTCAAACATCAGCTGCTTCGCGTACCGTGGCACCTGTGCGCTCGAAAATTCAACAAACACGTAACGGCTGTGATTCAGGCCGATCGAGATGCCTTTTTTCAAATCATCGACCAGCTCTCCGTTAATCCGGTTCTCCTGGCCCGGGAGCACCTTCACGTCAATACGGGCGCTTTTCAGCGACTCGTTGACGTAGTCCACCAGGTGGGGAATGTCCTGGCCGCTGTTATCCCAGGCGCCGTTTTTATGGTGAGGTGTAGCAACTACGGTATGTATGCCGTTCGCCTGCGCGGCTCTTGCCATTTCGATGCTGTCCTGAATGGTTCCGGCCCCGTCATCTATGCCGGGGAGTATATGTGAATGCAAATCAATCATAATCGTTTGCTCCTTTGCGTTTTTTCCATAACAACAGCTTATCATATTTTCGTAATTTTATGCATAAGGCTTGCGGCGAGGCCATAAAAAAGCCCGGAAGACATCATTAACCGAGGTCTTCCGGACTGTAAATTCCGTAATGTTCAAATTGTCAGCTTAATTGTTTTGAGCTCATACGGTTTGAAGTGGAGCTTTAAACTGGACCCGGCGGCGAGCGTTTTTTCCGGTTCTTCCAGCAGATTGCATTCCATGCAGGAGGAAAAGCTATGGGCACTTGTAAACGTTACTTCCCCGCGCATGCCCCCGTGCTCATGCAGACGCACGATAATTCCTTCATCATCCTCTGCCTGCTTGACGGCGTCCACGGTAATATTGGCTGCATCCGGCTGCAGAAAGCTGTATTCCTGCGCTTCCATGCCTCCGGAAACACTTTCTGACGGCACGTTCAGCTCAGTCGCTTCCTGAACGGTGCCTCCTTCAAACCAGTCTCCCTGGTGAGGGAAAAGGCTGTACGTAAAAACGTGCTCACCCTGATCCTGGGTCGGGTCCGGAGCTATCGCGGATTTTAACAGCGTCAGCTTCATGACGTTGTCTTTAATGTCATAGCCGTACTTGCAGTCGTTAAGCAGGCTGACCCCGTAATCCCGCTCCGAAAGGTCTGCCCATTGATGGCCCACTGTTTCAAACATGGCCATATCCCAGCTTGTATTCCAGTGGGTTGGGCGCGTGACATTGCCGTATTGAATATCATAGGTCGCTTCAGTGGCACGAATCTGTACTGGAAACGCTGCTTTCAGCAGCTGCTGATGCTCGTGCCAGTCAACTGTCGTTTCAAAATCGATTCTTCGTGAATGGCTGTATACGATCACCCTTTGATAAATCGCCGAAGACTGATAGCTCCATTCCAATTCGATGACTGCTCGAAGCGGTCCGTTTTCGATCAGGCGTATTGCTTTCAAGTCAGAGACGGTGTACTGTTTCTCTTTATAGAAAATATCAATATCCCAGGCATCAAATGCGAGCGGCTTATCCTCAAACACTTCGAGAACATTCGCCGGGCCGGCCAATGCTTCGCGCCTGGATTTTTTATCATACACGCTCACGAGCTGGCCATATTCATTAAAATCGATCGTATAAAAAGGCGTTTCCATCCGGTGGTTGTCGTATTGGAACGGCGTGCCCTTTCTTTTCTGAGCCGCCCCGGCGGAATAGATCACCTTGTACCCGAGCGCCGGCAGGTCCGGCACATGTACGAGCACTTCTCCTGATTCTGCTGTCTGCATATCCAACTGCTCACCCGTATGGTCGGTCCAGCTCTTTTCTGCATCCGGCACCTGGACCAGTGCCCCGCGCGAGTGGGAGGCTGGATTAAAAATAGTCTGCGCCTCTCCGGCATGTTCATGCTTCAGCAGCTCCGTCTTCGCTTCCTGTTCATTTGCTTCGACGAGCTCCAGTGCCTTTGCATATTCCTTTGTGCTGTCTTCATACACTTCCCGAATCGAAGAGCCCGGGATAATGTCATGAAACTGGTTGCGCAGAATGATTTTCCATCCCTTCTGCAGCCTTTCCTGCCGGTCCTTGTGCCACGAACCGTTCTGAAGATACGCGAGTGTGTCGAGCCATTCCGCCCGGCGGTAACGCTGCTCTGCGGTGCGGTTCATTTTTTTATTGTACGCCTGGCTGGTGTACGTGCCCCGGTGATACTCCAAATACAGCTCCCCGTCCCACGTATGAACATACTGATCGGTTTGCTCCATGCGTTCATGAAGCCCGTCAAGATACTCGTCGACCCTGCCCGTTTTTACATTCGGAAGTCCGGGCATTTCATCAAACCGGCGGATTTTCTCCAGCATATCCCGGTTCACCCCGCCTCCTCCGTCTCCGTATCCGTAGGACAGAAGCAGCTCATTATTAAAGGAACGGTCCCGGTACTGATCCCAGATCCCCTGGATGCTTTCGGCTTCAATTTCACCGTTGTAGGTATATTTATTTGACCCATCCGGCGTCGTAATAAAATGAGCAGCAATCTCAGTGCCGTCGATTCCGCGCCAGGTGAAGGTGTCATGAGGCATACGGTTGTACTGGTTCCAGCTGATCTTGGTCGTAATAAATGTGTCGATCCCTGCCTGCTTTAAAATTTGCGGCAGTGCCCACGAGTAGCCGAACACGTCCGGAAGCCACAAATAGCGGCACCGCTCCACCCCCAGCTCCTGTTCGAGGAAGCGCTGGCCGTACAGCAGCTGCCTGCTTAAGGATTCACCGGAAGGAATGTTGCAGTCAGCTTCAAGCCACATCGCTCCCCCGGCTTCCCAGCGTCCTTCAGCTATGCGCTGTTTGATCTGTTCGTAAATCTCCGGGTAGTCGTTCTTTATATATTCATACAGCTGGGGCTGCGTCTGCAGAAACTGGTATTCCGGATACTGGTCCATTAATTTCAGGACAGTGGAAAAGGAACGTCCCGCTTTTTCCCTCGTATGCTTAAGACGCCAGAGCCAGGCGACATCAATGTGAGTATGACCGACGGCCCGCACGGTCAGCGGATGCTCCTCCTGCAACGGCTTCAGGTCGTTATGAAGCTTGTCATTCGCTTCTTCCACCGACTCGTAAAACGCCCCGTTCCCCGGCACGCGCCAGTCGATCTGCTGAAATGCCCGGTCGATCGCCTGCAGCAGCAGTGCCCGTTTAGCATCCCGTTCGTCTAGCACAGCCACGGTTTCCAGCGCCGCTTCTGCTGTGTAATACAGATCATCCGCCGGCTCATGCAGGCAGGAGATAAAGGCAGTCTGCAGCCGGTGCTCCTGAATCTCCCGGTTTCCTTTAATTCCTTCGAGCCCGGACCAGAGCCGGAATTCCAGCGTAAGTTTCTGCCCGATCAACCGTTCTGGAAAAAACACCTCTTTGTGGTTCCCATCAACGGCCTGCAACGGCTCGCCGTTCACGTACAGCAGTGACTCAAATCCGGAATTGTGGCCGCCGCCCGTTTTCCCGAAGTCAAACACGCCGACGACCCTTTCTCCCTGCCACTCGCCCGGCAGCTCCACTTCTGCTTTCAGCCAGAGGTAGCGGTCCCTCCCTTCCCAGCGGTCGCCAATGTTCATTTCGGTCGTTTCCTGCTCCGGCATGGCCTGTATGATTTCTTCTCCCGTTTGTTCCTCCACCGTTTGAAAACGCTCGATCGACTGCTTTCCGGTATATCGGAACTGCTTTAATTCGCTTATCCGCTGTGCTAATTTTTCTTCTGTCCAAAACATGGTTCTCATCCTCTCTGAAGTAAATCCCTGCTATCCTTTAACAGCTCCGCTTGTCAATGCTCCGACAATGTAGCGCTGCAGCAGGACGAATAAAATGACTACTGGAATAATGGACATAATGCTTCCTGCAGCTAGCAGGTGGGTCGTAATCTGGGTCTGGGTGGACTGGAGATTCACCACGCCAACCGAGACCGGGTACAGCGACGCATCATCAATCAGAATGAATGGAATGACAAACTGCGACCAGCTCTGCACGGCGACAATAATCACGACGGAAACGATACCTGGCATGCTGACCGGAAACAGGACCCGGCTCAGCATCTGCCATTTGTTGCACCCGTCAATAATTGCCGCCTCGTCCATATCCACCGGGACGGTATCAATGTAGTTTTTCAAAAACCACGTGGTAAATGGAAGCACGACGGCGACGTATACGAGCACGACCAGCCACAGCTGGTTCAAAAGCCCCCAGCTTGCAAACAGCCGGTACAATGGGATGGTGATAACTACTGCTGAAATCATCTGTGTCATTAACACGGCGACCATCAGCTGATTTTTAAACTTCATCCGGTACCTTGATAAGGCAAACGCTGCCGGTACTGCGATGATCAGTGTCAGTATTACCGTTGAAGCTACAATCCGAAACGAATTCCACAAATATTGCAGCACCGGGGCTGTATCAAGCACCTCCCGATAGTTCCCGATCGCAAAGCTTGTCGGTATGATACTTGGAGGCACCTGCAGCACCTCAAACCTTGTCTGCAGGGACAGGGAAAGCACCCAGAGAAGCGGAAATAAAAAGCTGAGGACGACAAGCACATAGCTTGTATACAGCCCAATCCTTATCCATCGCTGTTTTTTCGCACCTACCATCATTTATTCTTCCCCCCTTCGGCCGAGTACCTTTAAGTACACAAGCGTCATCACTACGTTCACAACCAGCAGTACTACGGCGGTCGCGGCGCCTTCTCCGAGATTAAACTCCCTGAAAATAGCTGTGTAGATACTTAAAGCGATAACTTCTGTGCTGTTACCCGGCCCGCCGCCTGTGAGGGCCATCACCATATCGAACGTGTTAAAGGTATCAATCGAAATAATGATGAGGTTGACCAGGATAATAGGGGCGATCGCTGGAAGAATAACATTTTTCATGCGCTGCAGCGCACTTGCCCCGTCGATGACCGCTGCTTCCAGCACATCCTTTGAAACCGTTTTCAATCCTGCATACATTAAGATCATGCTGAACGCAGTACCCCGCCATATATTTGCAAGCGTCACGGACAACAGCGCCATGGTCGGGTCGGAGAGAAAGGAAACGGGCTCGAGGCCGACGGTGCTCAGGGCATAATTGATAATGCCTGCGTCTGTTTCGTTATACAGCATGCCCCAGATTACCCCGATCACGACGCCCGGAATGGCCCAGGCAACGAGGACAGAGGTACGCACGATAACCGTTCCCCGCAGGTTCATTTTTTCGCCCTGCACAATGAGAAGCGCAACGATAAAACCGGCAAAGAGCTGAAAAACAACGCTGAAAAACACGAAGAATGCCGTCGTTCCGATCATTGGGAAAAAACCCGGAAGCGTAAACATGCGAAGGTATGATTCCAGCGTATAGTCGTACCCCACCTGAATCATATTTGCATCAGTGAAGCTCAGCCGCACTATCTGGAGAATCGGATAAAGAAACACTGCAGCGAGCACCAGCAAGAGAGGGATCAGCCAGGGATACGGAGTGTCCCAAATTGTTTTTCTCGGCCTCCTCTTTTGCTGCGTTTGCTGAGGGGGAAACGCTTTGTCGTATGTGCTCATTCGCTCTCACCGCTTTCTCCAAAGGTGACAATCTCCCATGCATCATCGACCGCCTGTTCCGGCTCCTTGCTTCCGGATATTACCTGGGAAATAGCCGTTTGCAGCTGTACCGAAATTTCGTTATATTTTGAGGCTCCTGGGCGGGCTTCGGCCTCTGTTTCCAGAGATGTTAGAAACTCGTCATTGAAAGCGCCCGGATTGTAGGAATCAGATTCATATACCGACTCCCGGGCCGGCAGCGATCCCTGAATCGAAGTGAATTCACCCATTCCCTCCTCGCTGATAAAGGAGTTCACAAGGAAATCAAAGGCGGCCTCCTGCTTTTTTGGATCCTCCGCAAAAATACCCCATGCCCAGCCGCCGGCGCTTGATACGGTTGGATCATTTTCCTCAACAGTCGGGAGGGAAGCTACTTCCCAGTTCTCAAAATCATCACCAAGTATCTCCTCTATCGTGGCTGCCTGCCAGCTTCCACCTAAAAACATGGCCGTATCGCCGGCAGCAACTTCCCCGTTGGCATCATTTTCCTGTCCAGAGCTTGCCATGCGTTTGGAAACCGCTCCTTCCTCCTGGGCCCGGTCAAGCGTTTCAAACGTACGGATCATGGCCTCCCGGTTCTTTCCTTCGCCAAACGTCGGGTTGCCTTCCTCATCCACCAGCTCGCCGCCCTGCGACCAGAACAACGGCCATAACGACGTCACTGAGGTGCCTTCTCCAATTCCCAGTGGAAGCACAAGTCCTTCATAGCCTTCTTTTTGTACTTCATTGGATACTTCAATGACTTCGTCCCAGGTCGATGGAGGTTCTTCAATGATTTCCTTGTTATAATAAAGCATTCTCGTATCTGTGCTCATATACAGGCCGTAAATCTTTCCATCATCGCCCCGCAGCACCTTTTCCGCAAAGGGAAGGTAATCATCCGGATCGATGCCGCGCTCTTCCATCAGCTCATCCAGGGGCTGCAGGTATTCCTTGTAACGATCCAGCATATAGCCGTCAATCGCAGCCATATCCGGGGCCCGGCCGGTATTTGCCTGTTCAAGCAGCCTGGCCATTGCTTCATCAATGTTGCTCGATTGAAGACTTATTTGAATATCCATATCCGGGTGCTCTTTTTCAAACGACTGAATGTTTCCTGAAATATACTCTGAAGTTGCGGCTGATGGGGCTTCAGGTGAATACCCTGCTGTCGTATACCAGGTGAGCGTTTCTTTCTCTTCAGCGCTGGGGTTTTCGCTGCTGCAGCCAGTCATACCTGCTATTACCAGCATAGATATTCCGATTGGTATTGTTTTTTTCATGAGGCTCCGCCTCCGATCTGCAGTATTTTGTAGATCTTCACTTCTTAAAACAATTTTAATAAGTCTCTAAAAGCTAAAGGCTGCAGAAATTTTTTAGTGCAGCGCTCGTTTTAAAATCAGGGAAGCCGCTCCCATCGCTTCCGCTTCCTGCCCGAACTTGGACGAAATAAACTCCATGGCGCCTGCTGTTTCAGGATAGACGCATTCCCTGACTATTCTTTCCGCTTCTTCAGGAAAGTCCGGCACAGCTGTAATCAACCTTCCGCCAATGACGACCAGCTCTGGATTAAGAAAATTGACTTTATCTGCAATGGCACAGCTGACGTCCTCCATGCTTTCCTGAATGATCTCCTGTGCCAGCGGGTCCCCTTTTGCCAGGCCTTCAATGAATTCTTCTATGGAATGTAAATCTTTCGGCAGTGATGTTGAATCGCCTCGATGTATCCGGCCCTTGGTTTCTTCTATGATTGGAAGAATGGAGTATAATGCCTTCCCTGTTACATTGTTTTTCGGACGCAGTCGGCTGCTGTCGAATCCGACCTCCCCCGCCAGGTGGGTCGTCCCACGGAAAAGTTGGCCATTAATGATATAGCTGCTCCCGATACCAAAATCGATCATGAAATATAGAACGTTTTCCGCCTCCCGCGCATGACCGTAATGCCATTCCCCGAGCAGCATGCAGTTCGCGTCTTTTTCAAGGCAGACAGCTGCAGCAAACGCTTCTTCAAATAAAGAAACGACTTGGATGTTCCGCCATAGAGGCAGGTGTGGCGGGGATAAAATGGTACCTTTATCCGCATTGACCGGGCCGGGTGAACTAATACCGATACCTACCATTTTTTTTAACCGGAATTCGGGCGTATTTACGATTTTTTGTAGTTCATGTATCACTCTCCCTATTACCGTTTCAGGCTCTTCCGTCAGAGAAAAGGATTCTGTCTCCCGGTAAATTATCTCCCCCTTTAACGTAGTAATCACAAGCACGACCTCTTCAACCGAAATACTCACGCCAACCAGGTAGTGCCATTCGCCGTCCAATGTGTACAGTGTTGGTTTTCTTCCTCCGTTAGACAGCGCCTGTCCTGCTTCCTGAAGAAGTCGTGCTTTTTCCAGATCAACCAGAATATTTCCTACGGAGGCCACTGTTAAGCCTGTCGTTTTAGCCATTTCCTGCTGGGTCATCGGCTCTTCACTGCGGTGCAGCAATTCAAATACACGCCGTCGGTTTGCTGTTTTTAACATATTTGCGTTCGTTACCGTCATGATAGCCACCTATACTTTTTAAAATTGTTTTAATAAGTAACTAAATGTTAACGCTTTCATTTAAGAAAGTCAACATTTTCTTTTTTGATATGACTCTATTACAATAAACTCATCTGAACCATTGGAGTGATTATATGGACTACCGCCAGCTCGTCTATTTCATGGAGGCTGCCCGGCTTGAAAGCATCACACGCGCCGCTGAACACCTGTATGTTACCCAGCCCACTATCAGCAAGATGCTGCAGCAGCTCGAAGAGGAATGGGGAGTAACACTGTTTGACCGCTCGCGTAAAAAGCTGACCCTCACTGATGCGGGTGCTGTCATGCTTGAGCAGACCAAAAAAATACGGCACGCCTACCACGGGCTTGAGCATGAGCTTGATGCCCTGCGCGGCTTGAAGCGGGGACAGCTCCGTATAGGTCTGCCGCCGATCTTAAGCTCCTCCTTTTTCACGCAGGTGATCGCGCCTTTTCACGAAAGGTATCCGGAAATCACTCTGCACCTTGAAGAAAATGGATCGAAAAAAATAGAAGAAGCCTTGCTGCACGGCGATCTCGACATTGGCGCCGTGGTCCTCCCGACAGAGGAGTCGCTTTTTCATACGCACCCGTTTGTCGACGAACCACTCCAGGTCGTGCTTCCTGCCAGCCACAAGCTTGCGGCTCAGCCGTCTGTGAGCCTTGCCGGGCTCAGTCAGGAGCGCTTTCTGCTGTTTAACCAGGATTTCTCCCTGCGCCAGCAGATTATTACTGCCTGCCGGGATATCGGATTTATGCCCAATATTCTCTCAGAAAGCTCACAGTGGGACTTTATTGAGAAAATGGTTGCGAGCGGCCTCGGCATTACCCTCCTTCCTGAAAGCATCTGCCGGGAGCTTGGCGGCGAGGTCGTTATCCGCCCGCTTGCCGGAGAGGCGCTCCGTTGGAGGCTCGGCCTCATCTGGCACCGCGAGCACTACCTTTCGTTTATCGCTAAAGAGTGGCTCGATTTTTCCATTCCGGTGCTTTCCCAAATGAAGCAGGGCGATTAATGTATTTATCATAGACAGTGGTTATGATAATTATATTAACCATTCATTTTCATTATGATTATGTGTGGAGTATCCTTATAAATGAAAGGAGACTTCACTATGCAGGCACGGAAAATGCGTGAAAGCCGTATCGTCAACACTGACCAGGTACTGCTGAACGATTTAAATAACTATAATTCTCTTTTTGGCGGCGTTTTGATGAAAAAGCTCGACAGCTGCGCCACGCTGTCGGCCCGCCGGCATTCCCGCGCAAAGGAATGCGTTACCGCTTCGACCGATTCCATCGATTTTCTCTGTTCGATTTTCCAGACGGATTCGGTCTGCATTGAATCATTTGTGTCCTACACCGGCACAAGCTCGATGGAAATCTTCTGCAAGGTCATCGCTGAAGACATGATGAGCGGGGAACGCCGCATTGCTGCAACTGCCTTTTTAACCTTTGTCGCTCTCGGCGACCATGGCAAACCAGTGCCGGTGCCGGGGGTCATTCCGGAAACCGATGAAGAAAAAACACTGTTTGAAACTGGTAAAGACCGCGAAACGGACCGGAAGCACCACCGGCAGAAAAGCAAGGAGCTCGCAAAATTCATTACGCTGGAAAAACCGTGGGATGAACACGAGGAGGGTATGTACTATGATCACATTAACTAGTATCCAGACGCTCCGGAGCGTCGATGAAGAACGGAGCGCGTTCAGTCACAATAACGAAGAGCTGTATACGCTTTGGACACATGCGGTTCAGCTGACCCGCAAGCTGCAGCTCCGCTACCAAAGCCTTTGCTCGCTGCTCCAGCCGGCAGGAGAACTGCCGGCAGACGTCCAGGCGCTTCCTGATTCTGTACGCCGTCTTTATATCGAGGAGGTAGAGAAGCTGCGCAGGCAGGCGGATGACGAGCAGCTGCAGCAGTTTATCCAGACACTTTCTCCGGAAGAGCAGGAAGCCTTCTGCGCGATGACTGCTGGTGCCACGCCGGAATCCATTAAAGGGTTGAGCAAATAACGACACGAATCCAGGCAATTACATTGTCTGGATTTTTTTGTAACCTCCCTGTCTTTTAGACGACTATTATTTGTGGCAGCTATCATATAATTACAGCCTATTGAACTATTGCTGAATTAACTATAAAATAAAGCGATACTACATAATTAGGCAGACAGGAGAAATGAACACATATGAAAAAAGCATTGCTTATTATTGGCGGGCTGTTTCTGGCGCTTCTTATAGCCGTCGGCATTTACGCCTGGTATCTCTATGACTCCGTGGCAGATACCGCAGAAAATATTAACGAAGGCAATGACCGCCAGAGTGACCTTCGCGACGTGGACGTAGACATGGATTCGAGTGAGCCGATTTCCATTCTGCTTATGGGCGTCGACGCCCGGAATGGAAGCACCTCGGGCCGGACCGACACCATGATTGTGGCGACCATCAACCCGGAAACAGAGTCAACCAAAATGGTCAGCATTCCGCGTGACACATATACGGAAATCATCGGACGTGGAACGAAGGATAAAATCACACACGCCTACGCATTTGGCGGCGCCGACATGGCCATGAACACGGTGGAAAACTTCCTGAACGTACCGATTGACTACTATGCTACCATCAACTTCGAAGGATTCGAGGACATCGTAGACGCTGTTGGCGGTGTTACGGTGGAGAACGATTTTGCTTTCAGCGATAATGGATATGATTTCCCAGAAGGCGAAATTGAAATGGACGGAGAAAAAGCACTTACCTACGTGCGCATGAGAAAAGAGGATCCGCGCGGGGATCTCGGGCGCAACGAACGACAGCGCCAGGTGATTGAAGCTGTCGCAAATAAAGGACAGAGCGTGACATCCATTACGCGTATTGGTGACTACCTCGACGTCGTGGAGGAAAATGTGCGCACAAATATGACCTTCGAGGACATGAAGGATTTGCGTTCGAATTACTTCAGCGCCCGGAATGATATTGAAAACATTAACTTTGAAAACGGACAGGACCGGAACATTGACGGTATATATTACATGGAACAGGACCCGGCTGAAGTACAGGAAATCTCAAGCATGCTCCGGGAACACCTCGAGCTTGAAGACGGCGAAGAAGCGCCCGCAGAATAACGAAAACGGTGTCCTCGTTGAGGACACCGTTTTTTATTTGGCCTTGGAGCGGTTTGGCATAAACCACTTCCGCTTCTCTTTTAAGGGAGACGGTTCTTCGGTGCTGACATACCGGTTATTCAGTACGCAATCTGCATTGTCCTTCAGCATTTGGGCATACTCTCTGCCGGCAAGCTTTTCAATGCTGTCGAAAGCAGCTTCCATGGAAGGGTCCTCTACGGAATCAATGGTTACATTTGCCACAATATTTGCCCACCGGTGCTGAACCATTTTTTCAGCCAGATGCCTCCGCGGCTTTGGCGCATTTTTGCTGAGGCTTCCCGCGTTCACCTGTGCCAGTGATCCATTTTTAACCAATCGGTACAGCTCCTCTGGATGCTGCTGGAAGCCGGCATCCTTCTCCGGTTCTGCCAGGATCGGCATGTACCCTTCCATACGCAGTTCATGTAAATGCACATGCATCTGATGATAGGACAGCTCTTCGTTCCAGTCCACAAGCACGTACCGGCTTCCATTCAGCGTTAATGCCTCTTCCGTTTTTAATTCATTTACCAGTGTGCCCATCAGCCTTACGCACTGTCCTGGATGAATACGGACAGTGCCCAATTCACCGCGCCACTGCTTCTGAAACTGTTCAATTAAGAACGGAATCGTGTCTCCGGGATGTTTGTTGTTACCGTGCCATTGCTTTGGAGCAGCAATAATATCTGTCATTCCTGCCTGCTGGTACTCTGCGAGTAATTGCCTGACATTGTTCTCTTTCTCGGTCGTTTCGTCTTCATCATTTAAGATGTAGCTGTTAATGTCAATCAATTCTTCCACTCCTTTGGGCCGGCTCTAGGCCTTCATTATTTCTTCGGCATGGAAAACAGACTAAGTAATTTAAGTATAGCACACAACCCCTCAAACAAAGTAAAAATATCTTAGTTTCATATTCTCTGCCAAATACGACTTTTATCACAAAAAAGAGGCTGCAAGCAACTACTCTGCTTTCAGCCTCACGGATATTTATTTTATTTAGAAGCGGCCCGCACCAATATAACGGGATTTCCAGTAGGAGCTGTTCATGTCGGAAATAGTGACGCCTGTCGAGGCCCCGGCATGGAGAAACTTGCCGTTTCCAACGTAAAAGCCCATATGGGAAGGTCCGGTTCTTGTTTCGTAAAATACTACATCACCAACGCTCGGACTTGAAACTCTGGAGACCTGTGTCCACATCTGTGCGACCGTCCGCTTCGTTGTTACTCCGTGCTGCTTCATGACATACTGAACAAAGCCACTGCAGTCAAAGCCGCTTGGAGAAGTCCCGCCCCATACGTACGGAGTGCCCATATACTGCTTGCCTGTATTGACTACTGCTGACGAAGAACCTGTCGATACTCCGGCTACCGCACTGCCTGAATTTGAGGAAGAGTTTGAACTTCCCGACGAAGCTGTTATATTGCTGTTCAACGCCTTCCGGGTAACCGGACCGACAACTCCGTCCACTCCGATGCCAGCCGTACGCTGGAAGTTTTTTACGGCTGAATCCGTTACAGGACCGAACACTCCGTCCACAGAGCTGTTATAAAATCCTTTGCTTTTCAGTTTTCTCTGCAGACTGCTTACTTCACTCCCGCGATCGCCCTGGCGGAGACTTGAAGATACGCTCGAGCTTGAAGTATTCGAAGAGACAGTAGAGGAAGAGCTGCCGCCAAGGTTCATTTTACTGAACGTGATTGGCCCTGCGACACCGTCTACGCCGATACTCTTCGCACGCTGGAATGATTTCAGTGAACTCGCTGTTACCGGGCCGAATACGCCGTCAATGGATCCGGTGTGAAATCCTTCGCTTTGCAGATACTCCTGCAGTTCTTTTACATCGGAGTTCCGGTGGCCCACTTTTAATGTCTGGTCTCCGAGCGCTGCGTCTGCGACAGTCGGTGTGGCAAGAAGTCCTGCTGCAAGCGCAGCGCTGAATAAGAATTTTTTCATTATGTTTTCGTCTGTCAGGCCTCTTAATATCCGGAGTTTGTATGTTATGATTCTAAAGTTTCAGATAGAAGCATCTGAATAGAAATATATGTAATAAAAGGGATATTTTTTATTATTAAGAGTTTAAGACGATTACACCTCCTGTTATTTTATTTTTAAATTATTTAATATGTTTTTTCCGTTTTTATAAGCTACTCGTATTATATGTTGGCGGTTTAACTAATTCAATAGAACGAGCACTTTTGTTACACAAATGTAATTTTGCACATAAATCCGTAACTTTATTAGTGATATTGGACCTACGTAAAACTTTATACCCGTTATAATAGACTTATTAAATTGAAAATAGCTTCCTCCGCCGTAATGCAGGCGGAGGAAGCTATGCTTTATCTTTATATTACATCTGCAGTATTCTATGTTCTTTAATATAGTCGATGATCTCTTCAACGCTGATACCGTCTGCCAGAATATATCTGCTGCGCTGATGCACCTCCGGCTTCTCAAGAATATCAAGCTTTACACAATAGCGGAACAGAAGTGTTATAAACTGGCGCAGCGTCGAGGCCTGATAGGTGGATTTCTCTTTCAGGGAATCCCCGAAGGCTTCAAAGTAATCCTTGGAGGAAAAAGGAGACTTATTTTTCCAGGAAACCAGATTCTGCAAAAACGTTCTGAAAAAATCAACGCTTACAGCATATGTCTGTGGTGCTTTTTTAAATTTCAGCAGTCCTTCTTCTTCAATGTAGTATAAAAGGAGCGTTTCCCTGCCCCGTCCTGCAGAAATGCTGTTTCCGTTCACCCGGGGCTGCTCTCTGAAGGAGACTGTGGGAGCGGACAAGTCGACCAATCCGTTTTCTCCAGCACCTGCGGCCTCTACGGCGGTTCGCTCCGGGTAGCTGACGTCCTCCCCGGCGATAAAGGCCTCCATCCGATCGAGGTTACGCATATGGTGTACGGCCTGCTCGGCGCGGTCGTAGTTATGCTCCTGAATCGCCTCGTGCAGAATTTCCTGTAACTGTTCTTCATATTTTGCTGGCATTAAGGGTAAATCTCCTTTCTTCAGTGACGGGCTCCGTAATATTGATCGTTTTGCACCTGTATAGAAATTGATTCATTTTGCTGCACAAATACAAAAACAATTAAATATTTAAATTATACTTAATATATTTTTTCATATTGGCGCACCTGCGTCTATACCTTCCTGCTGTATAATTATAAATTTTACACGGATCCTCTTCTATCGTACTTTATTCTTCTATTACTTTCATCGGTCTTCATTCTCGATATTTACAGCTGCCTATATTAATTATTTTTATATGAATGTAAAAAGCCGGAAAAAAGCGTGAATACGCTCCTTTCCGGCTTATATATACAAAATTATGCACCTTACAGTTTAACGTCCACCGGACGGCGCTTCCGGAAAAACCTCCAGGAGCGGTAGCCGATCTGCTTCAGACGCTGCCGCACTTCTTCCAGATCGTCCCCGATCCTCTCCGGCACATGCGCATCGGAACCAAACGTCACAGGAACATTGTAATACAGGGCGCGTTCGAGCATATCGTCCGATGGGTACCAGCCCCCGCAGTATTTGGTCTTGCCGGAGGTGTTAATTTCAATGGCGGTCCCTTCTTCCCCGATTATCCGGAGAGTCTTCTCCACCTCCGGGGTCTCAATCTCTGCCGCATACGGAAAATAACCCTTCAGGGCATCGATGTGGCCCAGAATATCAAACATGCCGCTTTTGGCGGAAAGCGCAACCTGGCGGTAGTATTCCTCCTTTACCTGACGGATATCCGCATCATCCATGCCTTCCCATCTGGACGTTTCGAAAATGTTGACGCCGTTTACAAAATGAACCGAACCGATTACGTAATCCATCGGATATTTACCATACTGCTCCCGGTACGGTGCTTCCTGGTCCGGAAAATAGTCGGATTCCACACCGATCAGCACTTCAATATCGTTTATGTATTTTTCTTTCAGCTGCCGGATTTCTTCAATATAAGCCGGGAACTCCCCTTTTGCCATCGTAATGCGGGGATGCGGGCGCTCTTCGTCGCTTGCAAAGAACGGGGAATGATCGGAAATACCGATCACGTCGAGATTATTCCGGATCGCTGCCTGAATGTAGTCTTCAATTGTTCCTTCCGCATGGCCACAGCGATCGTGATGATTATGAAGGTCAAATTTCACTTTGATCACCTTTCTTTTTCTTTTTATCGTACCATCTTTGTGTTAAAAATCTATTGTAAAAATGGTATAGACATCTATATATAATATGTTACTATGTTTGTAAGCGTTACCTTATGGATGTCGTCAGATTCTTTAACAGAGTTTTTAAATTTTTAAGAAAATTGGTATAGACATCTATAACTAAAATAAGGTACATTTTCATCATACATTCTTTTAAAGGGGGATCTACTTATGCTTGGAAATCTTCAAATCATGGGCAAGTTCCAAAAGCTCGGGCGTTCATTGATGCTTCCGATCGCAGTCCTTCCGGCTGCTGCTCTTATACTGCGTTTCGGGCAGGAGGACCTGCTTGATATCGCCTTTGTTGCAAACGCCGGCCAGCTTATTTTCGACAACCTGGCACTGCTGTTTGCGGTAGGACTGGCGATTGGTTTTTCCAGGGACGGCAGCGGTGCCGCTGCACTTGCGGGCGTTGTCGGTTATTTAATTCTAACTGGAGGACTGGAAGGGATAAACGAAGATATTAACATGGGAGTATTCGGCGGCGTTATTGCAGGTATTACAGCCGGACTATTATATAACCGTTTTTATAACATTCAGCTGCCGCAGTTCCTCGGCTTCTTCGGAGGCAGGCGGTTCGTACCTATTATTACCGCCGTCACAATGCTTGTATTTGCTTTTATCTTCGGCTATGTTTGGCCTCCGGTTCAGACCGGAATTGATCAGGTTACCAGTGTTATTACAAATACAGGAGCTGCCGGGGCCGGATTGTACGGATTTTTGAACCGGCTTTTGATTCCCACCGGTCTTCATCATATTATCAACGTGTATATATGGTTTGATTTTGGTTCCTTTCAGGGCTATAACGGGGAAATCACCCGTTTCTTAAACGGTGACCCGGACGCTGGCGCCTATACAGCCGGATTCTTTCCAATCATGATGTTCGGCCTACCGGGCGCGTGTCTCGCTATGATTATGGCTGCGAAGCCGGCGCGCCGCAAAGAAGTGGCCGGCATGCTCGGCAGCCTGGCTCTAACTTCTTTTTTGACCGGCATTACAGAACCAATTGAATTTACATTCATGTTCCTTTCCCCACTGCTTTATGTCGTGCACGCACTTATGACCGGGCTTGCAATGATGGTAACATTCCAGTTGGGGATATTAGACGCCTTTGGTTTTTCCGCCGGCTTCATAGACTACCTGCTCAACTTCGGCATTGCGACCAAGCCTGTGCTGCTGCTCGGAGTCGGATTAATATTCGGTGTTCTTTACTTCGTGGTCTTCTCAGCGCTGATCCGGCTGCTGAATATAAAAACACCAGGCCGCGAGGATGAAGAAACGGTCACCACAGCCAATACGTTCAGCGGTGATGACAAATATGAATCCCTCGCCAAAAATTACGTGGCTGCCCTCGGCGGGTATTCCAATATTCAATCGATCGATAACTGCGTGACGAGGCTCCGGCTTCAGATGAATGATATGGATGAAGTCGATGAAGATGGGCTGAAGCAAAACGGGGCACGCGGCGTCGTAAAAGTAGATAAAACCAACCTGCAGGTCATTATTGGCACTGAGGTGGAGTTTGTCGCAGATGCCATGCGCTCCCAGCATCCTGATTCCAATGCAGAATAACCATTGCCCCCGCTTCAAAGGCGGGGGCTTTTTCTCTGTCAAAAAACAGGTATACTTTTAACGTGAAGAAAGGATGATATATATGATGATAGAGAACTATTTTTCCCAAATCCGCGAGCAGTTGAGCACTGTCGAAGCACAGGAATACAGCCAGATGGAGGCTTGCGCCAAAGCGATCGCCAACACGCTTACGCAGGATGGGGTCATTCACCTATTCGGATGCGGGCATTCGCACCTACTTTCACTTGAAGTCTACTACCGGGCCGGCGGCCTCGTGCCGCTCCGCCCTATTCTTCATGAACCGGTGATGCTTCATGAAGGGGCTCTGCGCTCCTCCAAGCTTGAGCGGACAAACAATTACGCCTCCACGTTTTTAGCGAACGAAAATATTCAGCCGGAGGACACTGTTATCGTTATTTCCACCTCCGGAAGAAACCCTGTACCCATCGATGTCGCCCTCCACGCCAAAAAAGCCGGCGCTGCGGTAGCCGGCCTGACATCAGTTGCTTATTCTTCGGGCCAGCCCTCCCGTCATAAGGACGGCTTCAGGCTGATGGATGTCGTCGATATCGTCCTCGATAACCATGCGCCGCCCGGCGACGCCCTGCTGACGCATCCGGATCTTACGACTCCTTTTGCCTCAAGCTCTACAGCAGTAGGAACCGCTATGCTGCAGGCAGCTATTGCCCGTGCAATCGAAATAACGGCGGACCGCGGAAAAACACCGCCTATTTTTGCGAGCGGCAATGCTGACGGCGGGGATGCCCAAAACGAACAGTGGCTGCAGAAATACCGGGACCGGCTTGGGTTTTAAAGACAGTCAGGGCTAAGGGACATTGAAGCCTCTTTCATGCCTTTTCACCACAATTTTCAGCCGGATGAAAAACCCGATGGCGGCACTTGTAAGCCCAACGGTGATACCGAGCCAGAGGCCAAACGGCCCGAGCGGCGTCGTGACCGCAAGCAGATACCCGGCCGGCAGACCGAGCGCCCAGTAGGAGACAAGTGCCGTGAAAAACGGAACGGTTACGTCTTTATAGCCCCGAAGCACGCCCTGAAGCGAGGCCTGGGCAGCATCTGAAATCTGATAGACGATCGCAAACAGGAAAAACTGGGCAGCAAGCTGCACTACTTCCTCATTGGTTGTGTAAATGTAGGCGATCGGCTCACGCAGGAGAAATATCCCTATGGAAGCGACGCCAAGTATGCCCATGGCTGAGGCTACCCCGAGGCGCGTATACGCTTTGGCCCCTTCAAGATAGCCGCCGCCGACTTCAAAGGCGACCACAATCGTCAGCGCAATGGAAATACTTAACGGCACCATAAATATCAGGGACGTGAAGCTGAGCGCCACCTGGTGGGCAGCGACCGTGACGGTGCTGAACAGCGACGCCATCAGAAGACTCACTGCCGAAAAAATACTCGATTCAAAAAACAGTGACATTCCCATCGGCACGCCGATCCGCAGCTGCTCCTTCCACACCTGCCAGGAAGGCCGGTACCAGTCCAGAAAGATACGGAACCGCCTCATCGATGGGATCCGGAACGTCATCAAAATGCTGAACGCAAAAATGATCCAATAGGAAATTGCCGTGGCGTATCCCGCGCCGATGCCGCCAAGCTCCGGAAAACCAAATTTCCCAAAAATTAATACGTAATTAAAGAACGCGTTAAACGGAAGCGTCCCGAGCATGATCACCATCGTAATCCGCGTATGACCCTGAGCATCAAAAAAGTTCCGTAGAACGATCGATAAGAAGAAAGGAATAATTCCAAAAGCGAGGCCGATTAAATAATGGGCCGCAATCCGTTCGACGCCAGGCTCGAGCGACATAAAAGAAAGAGCCGGGCTTAACGCCGCCGCTCCGAGCGTAATGACAAGCACCCCGAAAAGCACGCCCAGGTACAGTCCCTGCGTAATCGTGCCGGCAATTTTTCTTCCTTCCCCGGCCCCGAGCTGTTGGGAGACGATCGGTGTGATGGCGAGGAGGATGCCGTTCACCGCTGTAAATACCGGCATCCACAGATTCGCCCCGATCGCCACGCCCGCCAGGTCGTCTGTGCCCGCCCGTCCGGACATGATGGTGTCTATTAAATTCATGCCAAAATAGCTCAGCTGTGTGATCAAAATGGGTCCTAAAATAACCATAAACAGCCGCAGCTTTTCTTTAGTCGTTTCTGCGTGATACATATTCTGCCTCCTGCTGACATCCCGTCCGTTCTGTTCATCTGTATAGAATAACATCGATCAGCCAGAAAGGGCACCGTATTCATGCAGGCGGCTTACTCGCTGTCCATATTTCCATAGGTGACTTCCGTGCTGTGCGAATACAGCTCGATGATATTGCCGAACGGGTCCTCCATATACACAAGCCGGTACGGTTTTCCCTCCCGCGGTGTCCATATCCGGCTCCGCTGTTTTCCTCCCTCTGCTTCTATACGCGCAGCGGTTTCCCTGATATCAGCCACGAGCAGACAGAGGTGAAAAAATCGCTGCTGCCACGGCGGGCTCTCCTGCGGGGCAGGCCTGGGATCAACAAATTCAAACAGCTCAAGACCCACCTGGTTCGCTGTAGTCAGATGCGCGTTACGCATCTCTTTCACCTCTTCGCCGAGAAGATCCATCGTCATATTCGTGGAAGCATCGTCCGTCTCCTCAGCCTTCGCTGTAAACGGACCGGCCAGAAGCTCAAAATCTAGCACCCCCGTGTACCATTCGACAGCTGCGTCAATATCCGGCACGGTTAAACCGATATGGGTTATTCCAGTCATAATCTCCCTCCTTTGTCATACAAAAGCCGTTCCCATTATGGAAACGGCTTAACCCTGTACAAAAGGAACGTATAAGTGAAACATCCGGCCAAAAGCCGGAGAGTTATTCCATATAGCGGTATTTGCCTTCAAAATAAACGAGTGGTGCTTCATCCTGGACGGTTACGTTTTCCACGGAACCGATAAACAGCGTATGGTCTCCAGCATCGACTTCGTTATATTTCGTGCAGGCAAGCTGTGTGATGGCCCCTTCAATGACCGGGCGGTCTTCAAACCGCTCAAAGCTCACTTCTGCGTCATCTTCGGACTGGCGGGCAAAGTAGCGCGACACTGCCTCCTGGCCGTTCCCGAGAACGCTGATGGCAAACTGGTCCGACTCCTGCATATATTCGTGCATCGATGCCGTTTTCGAAACGGAAATGAGGATCAGCTTCGGCTCAAGTGAAACAGACATGAACGCGTTGGCCGTCATGCCGTGAACTGTCCCTTCATGCTCCGTCGTAAGTACCGTAACACCGGTCGTGAATTTTCCCATGGCTGCTTTAAACAATCGATCATCCATCTGTGCGGCCTCCCTCATTATCAGCTAATCGTTATCCTGCGAGCATTTTAACGTATATCAGCCCAGAAAACCAGGAAAGCTGCTTCGGCGCCCTTACCGCGGCATATGGATTCGGAATTTGTACCGATCCCCGCGGTAGGAGGAAATAACGTGTTCAAACGGTTCTCCGTCCGCAGTATAGGTAGTCCGGGAAATTAACAGAACCGGGGCTCCCGGGATGATGCCAAGAAGCTCTGCCTCGCGCTCCGAAGCAAGGGAGGCCTCCAGGGATTGGTCGGCGGATCCGATCGTGATGCCGTAATCCTGCTCGAGCCGGTTATAAATAGAGCCTGACGCCGCTTCTTCTCCAAGACCTGGAAACATATCTGCATGCAGATATGAATTTTCAAGCGCCATCGGCTTATGGTCCGCGAGCCTAAGCCGCTCCATCCGGTAGACCGAGCCGCCCTTCAGCTGAAGCAGCCTGGCAGTTGCTGCGTCCGCTTCCTCCATTTGAAACAGCTGCAGCTCGCTGCTTGCTTTCATGCCGCGCGCCTTCATATCTTCGGTAAAGCTTGTAAGGCCCTGGAGCATCTGTTCAATTTTAGGTTCAGCTACAAACGTTCCTTTGCCTTTTTCCCTCGTCAGCAGCTGTTCGCTTACAAGCTCTGTAACCGCCTGGCGGACTGTCATGCGGCTTACATCAAATTCTTCAGCAAAAATACGCTCGGATGGAAGCATATAGCCCGGAGGCCATTCGCCGCTCTCAAGCTTTTCGCGGATCATTTCCTGTATTTGATAATAAATGGGCAGCGGGGATTTTTTGTTAATTTTCATATACGGCATCCTCCCGTTTTCGCGTTTTCACCCGGCAAAGTGCTTCATCACTTCTGCAGGCACCTCCGACAGCGCTTCGTTATCAGCAATCACCGTTACGCTGGAGTGTTTTTTCAGTACGGAAGCCGGAAAGTCTTCCTGCACCTCTCCTTCAAGCAGACGAAGAAGTGCTTCCTTTTTACGTTTGCCAAATACAAGCAAAAGAATTTCACGGCTTTCCATAATGGTTTCAATTCCCATCGTTACTGCCTGCTTCGGCACGTCTTCGATACGCTCAAAATACCTGGAGTTGGCTTCTCTGGTTGACGGCTTCAATTGTATCACATGCGTCCGGCTCGAAAAGGAAGTGCCGGGTTCATTAAACCCGATGTGCCCGTTTTCGCCAATGCCGAGCAGCTGCATATCAATACCGCCGGCTTCTGCAATTTGCTTTTCGTAGCGCCGGCATTCCTGCTCCAGGTCATCGGCTGTCCCGTCCGGAAGATGCGTCTGTTCCGGACGCAGCTGCAGCGGCTGAAAGACTTTGTGCTGCATGTACGCGTGATAGCTTTGCGGATGGTCTTTCGGCATGCCGGCATATTCATCAAGATTAAAGGTCGTAACGAGGGAAAGGTCCAGGCCCCCGCGGTCATAGATATTCTTCAGCTGCTGGTACGTGCCCTCCGGTGTGCCTCCGGTAGCAAGACCGAGCACACTGTCCGGCTTCTGCTGCACCTTTTTGGCGATCATTTCCGCCGCATGCACATTCAATGCTTCTCTGTCAGTCACGCGGATAAGCTTCACGGCTTCACTTCCCCTCTCTTTTCAGGCACCGCAGCGCTCCCGCAGCACCACACCTTCTGTATATGCATACTGTCGTCCATCCAGACAATATCGGCGTCTTTACCGGCCTGAATGCTGCCTTTTCGCTCTGCAACCCCTATTTCATGAGCTGCGTTCCATGAGGTCATGCGCACTGCTTCCTCGCGGCTGCAGCCTGTAAACGCCTGAATATTGCGGAAGCCCTGATCCATAGCGAGCATGCTGCCGGCAATCGTGCCGTCTGCCAGATACGGCTTGTCTCCAGCTACCGTTACCTGCTGGCCACCGAGATCATACGTACCATCAGGCAGATTTTTGGCCCGCAGGGAATCCGTAATGACGCAGATTCGGCCCGCCCCGGCTGCCTGGTAGGCAAGCCGGACCATGTCCGGATGGCTGTGAACACCGTCTGCGATAATTTCAATTGTAAGACCCGGGTTTAACAATGCTGCGGCAGCAATGCCGGGCTCCCGATGATGCAGCCCGCTCATGCCGTTGTACAGATGGGTAATATGCGAAAGACCGTTCTCTGCCGCCTCGTCTACAAGCGCTTTGGAGGCATTCGAATGTGCTGCGGACGCGACGACGCCGATGCTCTGCAGGTGGCTGGTGAGCGTAAAGCCCGGATCATGCTCCGGAGCCAGTGAGACAATCCGGATCGCGTTGCCGGAAGCACGGCGCCATGCTTCGAATAAATCCACCGAGGCTGGAACCATAAATTCAGCCGGCTGGGCCCCTGCCTTGGAAGGTTCAAAAAACGGGCCTTCCACGTGTGCACCTGCAATTTCCGCCTGGCCGTCCGCCGGCATGGTTTGCCGGTGGTCAGCGACCGCCTCCAGGGCTCTTGTAATATCCTCGTTCTTCTGGGTAATCGTAGTGGGAAGAAATGTCGTGGTGCCTTCAGCCGGCAGCGCCCGGGCCATCGTTTCCAGTGCCTGTGTGCTGCCGTCCATCGCATCCGCTCCCTGGACGCCGTGAATATGCATATCAATCATTCCCGGTATAAAGAAGCCCCGGGAGCCGTCCACCATAACTGCACCGCGGCGTGTTTCCTCCGGAACCTCCTGCAGGCGCTCCATGCTTCCTGTCTGTTGGACTGCCTGCCCGCGGATCCAGATGAACTGCCCGGTTGAGGTATGATCTGCGTTTACAATAGTCGCTGAATATATAATAGTATCTTCCACTACGAGTCCCCTCCTTTTCTATATCGTACCAGTATAAAATATAGTTGTCTATACCAATTATGCTAAAAAAACAGGATAGCTTTTCTGTTTTAAAGCTGATCCTGAGGCTCCTGGCCATTTAACACCTGCAGCACATTTTCCGCCGCCCGCAGCGACATATTGTTTTCATTTTTTTCTGTAAAGGAGCCGATATGCGGAAGCGTCACCACGTGTGGAAACGCCAGCAGCGGATGGTCGGCAGGCACCGGTTCCTCCGAAAATACATCCAGACCGGCACTCCGTATCCACCGGTCCCGCAGCGCTTTGACAAGTGCCTCTTCATCCACAACGCCTCCCCGCGACCCGTTAATAAATACAGCAGACGACTTCATCCGGCGAAACGCTGCTTCGTCCATTAAATGGTGCGTTTCCTTTGTGAGCGGCGTCATCGTACAGACAAAATCCGACTGCTCGAGCAGCGGTTCAAGCGCTGTCCACCTTGCCCCGTATTTTTCCTCCGCCTCGCGCTTTCGCGAACGGTTATAATATAAAACGTCCATGTCAAAGCCAAAGCGGGCCCGTTTGGCAATCGCTTCCCCGATCCGGCCCATGCCGATAATACCGAGCGTCCGGTGGTGCACATCCACCCCGAAATAATCATCCGGGAGCGTGTTCTGCCATTTTCCGTCTTTCACGTAGCGGTCGGTTTCCGGAATACGTCTGGCCGCCGCCAGCAGCAGACCGAAAATAGCATCTGCGGTCGTGTCGTTTAACACCTCCGGCGTATTGGAAGCATACACCTCCCGGGCTTTTAAAGCCTCCAGGTCCAGATTATCGTAGCCAACAGAAACGTTGGCGGCAATACGGAGATGAGGAGCCTGCTCCAGAAACGCTGCATCGATTTCATATTCGATACCAATAATGGCTTCAGCCTCCGCCATCGTTTTGCGGAACGCCGGATCTTCGAGCGTTTCGCTTCGTTCAAAATACCGGACCTCACACTTTTCTGCCAATTTTTCACGGGCCTCTCTGCTCACCCGGTTGTAGGCAGCGACTAATGGTTTTCCCATACATAGTCTCCTTTCGCTCCATTTTCAGTGATTTTCACCGTTTGTTCAGTGATAGCTGCCTTATACACTCATTTTCTTTAAAAACGATGTTTTATCTTCGTTTTAACCTGGGAATAGCCCCTGTACAATATTCAAAGGAAAGGGGCATTTTCATGTTATTTATTGAAGCCCGCAAACGCATGCAGGAAGACGCTGTCAAAAACGGAGAACAGCAGGTAAAACAACCAAAGCACGCCGCGAAGCGGAAATTCCGTAAGCACAAAAGCAGCTGAAGCCGAACTTCATGATTACAACGTCCTTCAACAGGGTATTCGTTAAATAAGAATTTGAAGATGGAGGACGTTAAACTACTATGAGAAAATTAATTAAAATGGCTGTCAAAGTTGGACCTTTTGTTTATCCGTATGTACGAAAATGGTGGAAAAACCGCAAACAAAAGCGCTGAAGGTATAAAGCGCTCAAATAAACGCTGAAAAAGACAGCCGTTCTCGCATAAAGAGGGCGGTTCTTCTTATGTCCAAAAAACCGCCTCATCCATGTTCGACGCCTACTCTCTGCCTTTGCCCCAAACCTTTTTGTTGACAAGCGCTTCCGGTTTTTCTCCCGCCAGAGCCTTTACACACTGCCCGGCGGCCTCCATATACATTGCTTCCCGGGTTTCGGTCGTCCCGGTGCCGATATGAGGAAGCAGTGTCACTTCAGGCATCGTGAAAAACGGATGGTCCGAGGGGAGCGGTTCCTCTTCAAATACATCGAGGCCTGCCGCGAAAATCTCTTTTTCCTGAAGGGCGGTGATCAGTGCCTGCTCATCGACGACAGACCCGCGCCCACCGTTTAGAAATACCGCTGTTGATTTCATTTTCCGGAAGGCCTCTGCGCCGATCATATGCTTTGTTTCACTAGTTAATGGCAGCAGTACCATTACCATATCTGACGAAGCGAGCAGATCACCTAGCTGTTCATAGACGGCCCCGGTTTCTTTTTCTGCCTCTTCGTGCCGGGAACGGTTATAGTAGCTGACCTCCATCCGGAAGCCTTCCTTTGCCCGGCGGGCGATTTCTTTTCCTATGCCGCCCATGCCAATGATGCCGAGCTTTTTATGATGAACGTTCAGGCCGAACCACTCCTTTGGCGCGTTCCGGTCCCATTGTCCATTTTTCACAAGTTCATGCATCTCCATCAGACGCCGGGAAGCGCCGATCATCAGCCCAAACATCGTGTCTGCCATCGTATCAACGACCGCCGATGGAGTATTTGTGACCACAATGCCCTCCTCTGTAAGCAGGTCTACATCGAGGTTGTCCACCCCGGCTGAAGCATTACTTACTACCCGAAGCTCCGGTGCCTGGTCCAGCAGCTCCTGATTCACCGGGAGACCCGCTCCGATAAGCGCCTCCGCTTTCGGCAGCATTTCCATGAATTTTTCCCGTTCTTTGTTCGGGCGGATCACATGAAGCTCTGCATTTTCTTCCAGGTACTTCCGGACGTGCTCCGGGGGATTCGTATAGGCAATAATAACAGACATACAGGCATGCTCCTTTGCGTACGTATTTTTGTTGAATCATTTGTTTTATCCCAGGCTTCACCGGGAATGATTCCAGTAGGAACCTAAAACAGGAGGTATTCATTTATGGCAGATAAAAAAGGCTTCAGCGATAAAGTAAAGGGCGCTGTCAATAAAGTAAAAGGCGAAGCAAAGGATCAGGCAGGCAATGCCAAGGACGATCCGAAAATGCAGCGTGACGCCAAGAAGGATAAAGTAAAAGGCGAAGTGCAGAACAAAGCCGGCGACGCCAAAAGGCAGGACGAGGAAAAATAAGCAGCATTGGTGAAGCCGGAATCCTTAGCATTCCGGCTTTTTACGATATTCCGAGCTCTTGGAGCATTTCCTTCACCGTAGCTGCGGTCCGCAGATAGGAAAGCGAAATGTTCTGCGACGTAAACGCCATCGAAAGCTCCGGTCTGATGCCGGTTACAATCAGCTCCGAGCCAAGCAGGCGGAGAAGATGATGCAGATTCATAATGCCGTCGGCCACCTGTTCGTCATACTCGTCCATGCCGGAAAGATCAAGAATCAGCTTTTCATAATGAATATTTCCGTATGCTTCGGAAATTTTATGAAAAATCATTTCAAACCGTTCATAGGATAAATCCCCGACCACCGGAAGCACAGATATTTTCTCTGTGATTGGCACAATTGGTGTTGAAAGCCGGTCCACCTGGCGTTCGCTTTTGTCCAGATCGTCTTCGTATTTTTTCTGACGGGTAATGTCGCGCTGAACGCCAAGAAAATACAGGCGGCTTTCCATATAAATGGGCTCAATGTAAATTTCATTCCAGAACGGCGTGCCGTCCTTCTTAAAATTTTCGAGCTCCAGGACGCATTCCTCCCGGGCAGCCACCGCCCGTTTCATATTTTCTATTGCCTGCTCGTTTCTATTTTCCCCCTGGAGAAACCGACAGTTATGCCCTACGCTTTCTTCATACGTATAGCCGGTAACATCAGTGAAACCCCGGTTTACATAAACAATGGGGTTATCCTCCTTGTTCGGGTCTGTGATAACAAGCCCGACCTTCGAATGATCGATCGCTTTTAAAATTAACGAGTCTGTCAAAATATCATCGTTAAACTCATCCATGAGGCGTGCAATCCTTTCCTAATCCAATTGTTTATTATGTACCTCATATCTGCTATTCCTTTTTTCTGCTGCGCTGTAAACTTCCATTTTTTTCTCCCGGGTACATTCCTTTTCCATTATAATAGAGAGACGATTTTAAAGAAATTGCTCCCGTTGTAAGTTTTTAAAAAACGGGTATGCTGTGCGTAAGCAGCCTCTGTTAAAAAATTGTCGTTTAAAGGAGCTTCGATATGTACGATTATATCATTATCGGCGGCGGAATCGTCGGGCTTGCTGCAGCTTATGCGCTGCTTGAAGAAGAACCCGGCGCCGGAGTAGTCGTTTTAGAAAAAGAATCCCATCTGGCCTCGCATCAGACAGGCAGAAACAGCGGCGTTATTCATTCCGGCATTTATTACCGTCCCGGCAGCCTGAAGGCCCTGCTTACGGAAAAGGGGCGGAAATCGCTCGCTGCTTTCTGCGATCAGCACGGGGTCGACTATACGATTTGCGGAAAGATCATTGCCGCCAGAGACGAAAATGAATTACTGCAGCTGCGGAAGCTATACGAGCGCGGCAGGCAAAACGGCCTGCAGCCGCGTTATCTGTCGCTTGAAGAGCTTGCAGAAAGAGAGCCGTACGTAAGTGCCCAGCACGCACTGCTTGTGCCCGAAACCGGTATCGTCGACTACGGTGAGGTGGCCCAGGCTCTTTCGGCCGAAATCCGCCGGCGGGGCGGAGACATCCTGATCGGTCAGCAGGCCGGACAAATTCAGGAAATGGAAGAGAGCGTGAGTGTCACTACCCAGGACCAGACGTTTTCCGGCCGGAAGCTCGTCAACTGCGCCGGGCTGCAAAGTGATAAAATTGCCCGTATGGCCGGGTACCATACAGATGTCCGCATCGTCCCGTTCCGCGGGGAATACTATACGCTCGCTCCGGAGGCTGAACATAAAGTCTCCTGGCTCGTCTACCCGGTACCGGACCCGGCGTTTCCATTTCTCGGCGTTCATTTCACCCGGATGAGCCAGGGCGGCGTAGAGGCCGGCCCGAACGCCGTATTAAGCTTTGAGCGGGAAGGATACGGAAAAATGGCCGTAAACCCGGCAGATGCCTGGGAGCATCTTCGTTCCCCCGGACTAAGGAAGCTTGCTTCCCGGTACTGGAGGGAAGGAGCGCAGGAATACGTTCGTTCGTTTTCCAGGCAGGCATTTACCGCAGAGCTGCAGCAGCTGATTCCTTCTCTTGCAGCGGATGATCTAATGCCCGGCGAGCCAGGAATACGCGCCCAGGCCATTCAGGAGGACGGGACGCTGATGGACGACTTCTTTTTTATTACGGGATCCCGCAGCCTGCACGTATTAAATGCCCCGTCGCCCGCAGCAACAGCTTCGCTTGAAATCGGAAAAACGATAGCCCGAAAAGTGAAAGGATGACTCTCTTATGACATTGTTTACCGGGATTGATCACGTACAGCTTGCCGCCCCACCGGAAAGTGAAGAACAAGCCCGCCATTTTTTCCATACTATCCTTGGTATGCCCGAGATACCAAAGCCCGAGGATCTGGCCAAGCGCGGCGGTGTTTGGTTTGACTGCGGCGGCCTTGAGGTCCATATTGGCATTGAAGAGCCGTTTTCCCCGGCCCGAAAGGCCCATCCGGCGCTCCGGGTACACAGCCTTGAGCTTGCCAGAGAGCGCCTGCAGGAGTTTAACTGGCCTGTAAAGCCCGAAGAGCCGCTGAACGGCTCACCCCGCTTTTATACGGAGGACCCGTTTGGCAACCGCATCGAACTGATTGAAAGATAGTAAAAAGCCCCCGGCGGCAGATGCCGGGGGCTTCTAATATCAGCTTTACAGACTGAGCATTTTCACCGAGTTTGGATACAATTCTTCCTTCAACTGCTCATACATCGTCGTCGCACAGTCTTTTCCCTCTAAAATTAATTCTTCTTTTGCCTCCCGGCCCTTATAGTTCTTTAATGAAATCTCATGGCCGTCCTGGTCTACCGCGATCAGCATATACTTTTGCTTCATGGATGCTCCCCCTTTTTCACTTCCCTCTCTTTTTTCAGCCGTTGTGTGTTTCTTCTGCTCAGATATGCCGTTACTGGTACATTTCTGTTGGTTTAAATTACTGGTTGTTTGTTTAAGGTTAAATGGGCTGTCAGAAATATTATTTTCCCGCATACCGCCCGGTGTAAACTTTCCCCGCTTAATACTATCTGCTTACAGTCCATGGTTTTCTTTTTTGTTGTTCCGGGTACATAGTCTTTAAGTAAATTATTATATACCGCTCTTATTCATGATATTTATTATACGCCGAGGGAGTGAAATACGATGGACTACTCCATGTCGCGTCAGGTTATTTACTGCTCGATCACGAACCAGAAGGTGCTTCACGAATTATCCTACGTTTATAAAGACGGTGTGTTTGACTCTGTTGCTACGTGCACAGGAGTGTCAGAGGCCTGCACTGATTGTCCTCTGCTGGAATTCAACCGTGTATACGAAGCAGCACCCACCCCCAGGAAACAACTGGTCAGTGGATGATATCTTTGTTCATAAAAAATCTTCCTTTCCACTTGCGCGTGGTCAGGAAGATTTCTTTTGTTTATTTTTATAATAGCGCAGGGTCTTCTGGGTATCATTTAAATCCCGCATCAGCCGGTAGGGCTTGCTTGCCAGCCGGAACGGCATCCGTACGACAAACGGCGTCCTGCTTTCTTTGTATTCCTCTGTCAGGCGTGTGGGCTTGGTAGTCACGCGGTCATACACTTCGCTGTACCATTCCTTCATGATATCGCGGTTTAATGTGAGCTCCCGGCCGCACGTGCGGCACTCCATGCTGTACACGTCCCCATTAATATATTCCACGTTGTGGGGCGTCTCTTCCTTACAATGAGCACACTGTAAGTAAATAAGCTCCTTACGTTTTTTCATCGCTTCAGCCCCTCCTTTACTTATTACTCTTTTATTATACCACGATTTGAAGACGGAAAAAGAAGCGGCCGCTAATTTCGGCAGCGCTTCCTTCTCCTTTTATTTCCACTCATGATCCTGCATTTTCCTAAGACGCCAGATCGTTGATTCCACTGTCTGCTCGACATCCTGATACGTAATGATTTCTCCTTTTTTTACAGGGCGTGTCATTCGTACATTTTTGTCCACCAGGCCAATCGGAAGTGCTCCCTTCTCTTTTGCTTCGGGAGCTTCCATCACAGTACCGTAAATGGTAAAGCCGCCAATCGAATCCAGATGCTCATCCGCTTCCAGATCACGCTTCGCCACAGCCACTGTTTCAGCAACATGGCCCGCGTCGGGAGCAATCGTTGCCTGACCGTCCAGGTAAGCGCGTGCCACGGAAAGCGGCGTTTCCAGGCTTGTCAGGTGGTATGGCCGGTACAGTACGTAGTTCGGGCCGTCTCCCATTTTTAAATATTTCATTTCCGCATTCACTTCCTCCATGCCGGAAGCAACGATGGCAAACACGCCCGGGGCGATGCCGTTAATGTATTCCACAATGTGCTGCTTTGCGACTTTTCCTCCCTGCTCCCGCAGCTGGAAGAGCTCCGGCAGATCGGCGACTCCGGCTTCGAAGCCGTTCATGCCCGGCTTCTCCGGCACAAACCCGGTCGCGTTCGCTACGGCATTCATTTCCACCATCGTTTTTGTGCCATCCTGGAAGGAGGCAAGCATTTTCGGGCTTGATCCCTTCTCTTTGGCTTCCGCTGCTGCCGTGTCCGGATTCGCTTCAACATTTAACGGATTGTTTTTGCCCTTCCCAAGCGCCACCACCTCAAAGCCAATCGCATCGGCAAAATCATACAGCTCCATAATCGCTCCCGGCTCATCTCCTGCCGACCCGGTGTACACGACGCCGCTTGCATCCGCCATCCGTTTCAGCAGCGGCCCGACAGTAACATCCGCCTCGACGTTCAGCATGACGATATGCTTCCGGCTCAAAATCGCGTTCCAGGCAATTTCTGCGCCGATATTCGGTACCCCGGTCGCATCCACAATCACATCCACTTCATCGAGTGCGCATACGAGCAGTGCTTTGGTGGAAGCCACCACTTTGTTCATGCGGATAGCCTGCGAGGCTTCTTCTTTATCGTTAGTAGAAACAATATTTCCCCGCTCAATGCCGGCATGCCCGTACGCGTTAATGACGTTATCTTCATTTATGTCAGCGGTAATGACGACCCGCATGCCCTTCATATTTTCAATCTGCGCGATCATGCCGCGACCCATCTGGCCGGCGCCGACAAGACCCACCTTAATGTAGCGGCCCTCTTTTTCGAGCGCCTGCAGCTTTCGGTTAATTCCTATCATTGCTCTCCACTCCTATCCAGCTTTATTTTTTACGAAATACGATGGTGCTTCCCACCTGTATCGCGGGCAGCGGCTTGGCTTCTATACAGACCGTCCCCGGCAGATCTGAATTTGTCTCTCCGTTAAACTGGAAGGTCGCATGCCCGAGATCCCGCAGCGTTTCATTTGCTTTGCCGCCAACAAACGTCAGGGCAAACACTTCTCCATCAATGATCAGCTCATCCCCGGCTTCCAGATCCCCGTTTAACCCTTCGGCATTATGAACGAAGCTGATGTCGTACAAATCCTTCGGGGCTGTTTCGTTGAATAAAATCATCATGCCATCGTCCATCAGCATCTGGGCGTCCTCTCCAATGCCAACCACAGTGGCTGTAAATACCTCTGCTTTCATCTGCACGGTCACTCCTCCTAAGAAATACAGAGCGGGCAGCGCGTGCCCGCCGTTTTTATTTTTATGAATACAGGCCGAAGCTGAAAAGATAAGCGATCACAACGGCAAGCGGTCCGGTAATAACCCTCGAGAACAGGACGGCCGGTACGCCGACGGAAATGGTCTCCGGCTTTGCTTCTCCGAGTGTCAGGCCAACCGGTACGAAGTCTGCCCCCACCTGCGGGTTAATGGCGAAAAGTGCCGGAAGCGCCATTGCCGGCGGAATATTTCCCATGCCGATCTGAGTACCGATAAGCACCCCAACCACCTGGGCAATAACAGCGCCCGGACCGAGCAGCGGAGATAAAATTGGAATCGCACATATAAAGGATAAAAGCAGCAGCCCGAAAATATTGCTGGCGAGCGGCGATACAAAGTTTGCAATCAGATCCCCGATACCGGTAAATGTGATGATCCCGATAATCGTACTGACAAAAGCCATGAATGGAAGAATATTTCGGATGACGGTATCAATTGTTTCCCGGCCGGCCTGGAAGAATACGCTTACTACGTTGCCGACGGCGCGGCCGATACGTTCGATAATATTTGCCTTTTTCGGCCCGGATCCTTTGGCTTTCATTTTCGCGTCGTCTTTAACCTGCCTGGCCACGTCCCGGTCCATCAGGGAGTTGTACGGGGAGGCTTTGTCCTCTGCTTCCGCTTCGGCAGCCGGCACCTCGTCCTCGCTGATAGCCTTCATGTCCCTTTCAGCTACACCCGAGACAAAATTCTCTTCGTTAATATACTGTGCCAGCGGCCCGGCCGGTGACGTGCCGTGGATATTGACCGTCAGCACGCCCATTTTCGGGTAGACCCCGCAGCGTGCGGTGCCACCGCAGTCAATAACTGCTGCGGCGATATTTTCTTTATCATAGGAGGCTTTGAACCCGTCGACCGCTTCGCCGCCTGAAAGCTCCGCCAGGCGCTCGGCGACCGGGTGAATACCACCTCCGGTTACCGACATAATATACCTTTTCTGATCGTTTGGATGAATGACGAGCGGGCCTCCCCAGCCGCCTCTTCCCTTTGTTACCTCTACCGGTTTATATTCAGCCATTGTTCTTCCCTCGCTTTTTCTTTTAAATTTTCATTTATGCGCTGGCGCTTTTTTCCGTGGAATCATCCTCTGTATTGGCTGCCTGGCGTCTTAGCATGATTGCGGTAATCCATTCGGTCACAACGCCGCGAATTAAGATAACGATCAGGCCGACAATAAAGAAGCGGATGGCCAGTGGACCGGCAGACAGACCAAGCGTCGTAATGCCCGCTGAAATTCCTGTATAGACAAAAAGCTCAGCCGGGTTCGCGTGAGGAAACAATCCGGTAATCGGATGCACAAATGATACGGCGGAGTCGTAAAACGCCGGCTTCTGCCGCTCCGGAAGAAAGCGTCCGAACGTGTAGCACATCGGGTTGGTCAGGAAAAACACGGCCAGGACTGGAAACAGCGTATAGCGCAGAAAGAAATATTTGGTGCTTTTCTGGGCCAGTGAATAAATTCGTTCTTCGCCGATGAATTTAATCATGGCGTTAACAGCGAGAATTAAACATATAAGTGTCGGAATAATACCTGTTACGAGCCCGACGAACGTTTCGCCGCCTGCCTGGAACATTCCGATAAAGCCTTCTGCTAGCGTTACTAAGAAATCCATTTGTTATCCCCCTTTTTGTGTTTGCGTTTCTGTTCTGCAAGAATCTGCTGGGCTGCCATGAGATGAGCCCGCTTCGGATGCTTCTTCTTACCAGGAGCGCCTTCTGTTTCCCACTGCTTTTTTAATTCATGGATGTTTTTATCCATCAACTCAGGCGCTTCAGCGAACCTGGCGAACACCGTCACTCCTCTCATTATCTTGGCATCGATCACTGTGCCTGCTTCGTTGGTAACAAGCAGAATGACCGTGCCGATGCCAAGCAGGCGTTTATCAACACCTGTGCCGAGATAGCCCGAAGGACGCCTGCCCATTGAAGCAATCATGCCGTTATAGTATTTCATCTGGCGGAATGTCAGATAAAATTGCAGCAGCCATATTACGACGAACGCGGCGATAAAATAACCCCACATCCTCACTCCTCCTTTACATTTGTAACAACTTGTAACCTTTGTAATCATATTAAAGCGTTTTCATATAACCGTCAATCTATTTTTCAGATATTTTAAAAATTTATTTTTGTGGGGGGTTTTCCAAAACACATGTTAATTATTTCTTTTATTTTACATATGTTTTTATTTTCACATTTGTTCAAATATATATTAAAAAATATGCCAAAAGCTTCATTGGCATAAAAAAATGGCTCCTTCGAAAGGAGCCGTGCGTTATTCGGTTAAAGCTTCTGCAATTTGGTTATCCACGATCAGCACGTCCAGATAGCCGCCCTTCAGCGCAGCCTCGATGCCGAGCACCTTGTGGGAGCCCTGGGCTACGCCGACGACCTCAGGAATGCTTTTAATTTCCTCGAGAGTCAGACCGATGACCCGGTTGTTGATCGGGTGGTTTACGCCCTGGCCGAGAGCGTCGAAAAACTTCGAGCTGATATCTCCAACTGCTCCGGCTTTTCGGAGCGTGACGATATCTTCCTCCTGCAGGTAACCCATCGTTTCCATTGTGGAATGCTGCAGCGGGTTGCCGAGGCCGACAAGGGCAAGCTCTACGTTCCTGCCTTCCTCGAGCACCTGGGCGATGTCCCTGGACTGCACGAGCCGCTCCTTCAGGTCGTCGGTTTCGACCATCGCCGGAGCGTATAGATATGAACAGGAGGCGTTCATTTTCTGCGCAAAATGAAACGCCAGCTGATTGGAATGCAGATGCACGTATTTGTTTCCCATTCCTCCGATCAGCGGCGTAATCTGGATATCTCTATGCTCGACATACGGATATTCTTCAATCAGTGAACGAAGCGTCGACCCCCAGGAAATACCGATCCGCTTTACCTGCTCGGATCTCTTGGCCACATAAGAAGCGGCCGCTTTTCCGATCAGGCGTTTACCAAGATCAGGCGTGAACCCTGTCGTCGAAACGACCACCGCTTCTTTCAGTCCGTACTTTTTTTCAAGCTTCTGCTCCAGATCAACGGTATGCACACTTTCATCTTTAATATATATTTCAACGATGCCTTCATCCCGGGCCCGCTGCAGCATTTTGGAAATGACCGGACGGGAAACGCCCTGCTTTTTGGCGATCTGCGCCTGGGTCCATCCATCAAAATGATACAGCTTCGCTACTTTTACGGTTTCTCTTTTTTCTTCCCAGTTGAGCATAATTCTTCCCTCTATTCCATAAATTCATCTGATGCCAGTATATCACTCCCTGCCAAAAAACTATATACGCTTACATCGCTTTTTATTGATGAACCGGACGTCCGAAGAGAGCAGACGCCCCTTCAAACAGCGTCTCCGACAGCGACGGATGCGCATGCACCTGGCTGCTCCATTCTTCGATGGTGCCTTCCAGATGGATATAGGCCGCGGGCTCTCCAATCATTTCGGTAACATGCGGGCCGGCCATCACCACGCCGAGAATTTCGCCGAACATTTCCCGGGAAATGATTTTAATAAACCCCCGGGACTCTCCCATTGTCATTGCTTTCGCATTGCCACGCAGCGGCACAGTTTTTACTTTGATGTCGCTGTACGCTTCCCGTGCTTCCTGCTCAGACAGGCCGACGGAGGCTATTTCCGGAAAGGTGTAAATGCACCGCGGCACGAGCGAGAGATCCATGGAAGGAGAAGCTCCCGCAGCATGCTCTGCAGCAATAATGCCCTCGGCACTTGCCGCATGGGCCAGCTGCCAGCCGCCGACAATGTCGCCTGCAGCATAAATTCCCGGCACCGATGTCTGCATCGAACCGTCCACCTCCACAAAGCGGCCGTACATACGTAAATGGAGGTCCTCAGCAGCAGCGATGACAGGCGTACGCCCGGTGGAAATCAGCAGCAGATCTGTCGTTAGCTGCCGGCTGTTTCCGGAGGCGTCCTGCACATTGATGACCGCCTGCTCCCCCTGCTGGCGGACGGAAGTAACCGAGGTTCCTGCAAGAATAGTCACCCCAGCCTCTTCAAGTGCACCGGCCAGCATTTTCGCAGCGTCTTCATCCTCCTGGGGAATCAGCCGTTCCGCCGCTTCCACAACCGTCACCTGTACGCCAAGCGACTGATACAAACAGGCATATTCAGTACCAATGAAGCCGCCCCCGACGATCGTCATCGACGCCGGAAGTGAACGGCGTTCATAAATCGTATCACTCGTGTAGTAATCGGTCTCATCAAGACCAGGAATAGGAGGCACCGCCGGCACGGAGCCGGAAGCAATAATGACGGCTCTGCCGGCCACTATAGTTTCCTTTCCGTCTGTACCGGTGACCGTGACCTGTTTATTTGTATGAACCCTTCCCCGCCCGGAAAACACCTGGATCCGGCCTTTTTTCATCAGCGACTGGACGCCCTGGCGGAGCTGCCGGATCACCTGGTCCTTTCGTTCAAGCATTTCTTCGTAGCGCAGATGAAAGCCTTCAATCTGGATCCCGTATGCTGAAGCATTTCGTACACAGTTTACGGCTTCTGCGTTCTGGAGAAGCGTTTTAGACGGAATGCATCCACGATTTAAGCATGTGCCCCCAAGCTCGCGGTCCTCCACGAGGGCAGTGGACTGGCCCAGACCGGAAGCCCGGAGCGCAGCTACATATCCTGCCGGTCCGCCGCCGACAATTACCTGGTCAAACGTTTCCATCGGTCCGCCCCCTTCTAGACAAACAGCTGATACGGCTGTTCAAGCATTTGTTTAAAGTCTGTTAAAAACGCAGCCGCCGGAGCTCCGTCAATAATACGGTGATCAAAGGACAGGCTTACCGCCATCATCAGGCGTACCTTGATTTCCCCGTCTATGACTACCGGCTTGTCCTGCATGCGTCCCACACCGAGGATAGCCGCTTCCGGCTGATTGATAATCGGAGTAAAATGGTCAACTGCATACATTCCTAAATTACTAATCGTAAACGTGCTTCCCGAAAGGTCCCTGCCGGGCAGGGTTCCGTTCCGGGCTGCCGCCGCGGTCTGTTTAGTTTCAGCAACCAGTTCTGCCAGTCCTTTTGTTTCTGTATCGCGAATAACCGGGACCAGCAGCCCACGCTCTGTGGCTACAGCGACTCCCATATGCACAGACGACTGCTTTGTGATCCGGTTATCTGTTATGGAGGCATGTACGTCCGGATGCTTCTGAAGCGCCCGGCTGCCCACAAACATCAACAGCTCTGTCACCGACAGCCGCTGGCCGGTCTGCTTTTCAATAACCGGAAGCAGCTGGCTCCGTAAATCCATCGCAGCCTCCATATTAATTTCAGTGTGAAGCGTCACGTGCGGCACTTCACCCGCACTCTGCTGCATGCGCTCTGCAACCACTTTCCGGACGCCCTGGAGCGGCTCGGACCCAAGCTTCTCTTCTGCGGGCAGCGAAGTGACATCGGCCCGCATGACTTTGCCGTAGCTTCCGCTTCCTTTCACAGCAGACAGGTCCACATTATTTGCCTGTGCTTCTTTTTCCGCAAGCGGCGTACTGCGCACGTTCTCCTTGTCTGCAGCAGCGTGAACATCCGCAGCGTGAATACGCCCTTTCGCTCCGCTTCCCTGCACCAGGGAAAGCTCTACGCCGCTATCCCGTGAAAGCTTCCGTGCCGCCGGTGTGGCACGCACGCCTCCCTCTTTTTCAGTTTCCACTGTCTGCTCTGCCGCTGTTTGGGCCGGCGTTTCCGGAAGGCTTTCCGGCTCTAATTTATCTTCGGTTCCCGGTCTTTCCTTCGGTACCTGCTCGTCCTTTTCGCCAATATAGCCGACGATGCCGTTTACCGGTACCTCTTCGTCTTCATCGTAGTACCGTTTCAGCAGGACACCTTCTTCATACGCTTCCACTTCAATATTTATTTTATCAGTCATTACCTCAAGCAGCGGCTCTCCAACCTCCACCGGGTCCCCCTCCTGCTTAAACCACTGCAGAAGGGTTCCGGTTTCCATCGTGCTGCTTAATTTGGGCATAAATACTTCCTTCGCCATGAATGCTGCCCTCCTTTACCGGCGGTGGACGCTGTCGCGCGCCGCCTGCATAATGTCATCCACCTGCGGAACCATTGCTTTTTCGAGTGCCGGATTGTACGGCACAGGAATCGGCAGTGCCCCGAGCCGGCGAATAGGGGCATCCAGATAATCAAAGGCTTCGCTTTCTGCGATCATACTGGCAATTTCACCGCCGTATCCACCTCTTTTGACGGCTTCATGCACGACGATCACCTTGCCGGTTTTTTTGACGGAATCCACGATCGTCTGCTCATCGAGCGGTACGAGGGTCCGCGGATCAATCACTTCCACGTCTATGCCTTCCTCTGCCAGCTTCTCTGCTGCCTCGAGCGCTTTATGCACCATTACAGCGGTCGCAACGATCGTCACATCTGTCCCTTCACGCTTTACGTCCGCCTCGCCAAGAGGGATGGTATACGCTTCCTCCGGTACGTGTTCCTGCGTTTTGTACAATAATTTGTGTTCGTAAAAGATCACGGGGTTCGGGTCGGCAATAGCAGCCTTTAACAGCCCTTTAGCGTCTGACGCTGTCGACGGCTGCACCACCTTTAAGCCGGGAACGTGGGCCACCCAGGCTTCCAGACTCTGCGAATGCTGAGCCGCAGCTCCGGTTCCGGAGCCTGAAGGCGTCCGCAGCACCATCGGCACATTACCTTTGCCGCCGTACATATACCGAAGCTTTGCTGCCTGGTTGGCCAGCTGGTCCATCGCAATCGTGATAAAATCCGAAAACTGCAGCTCGACAACCGGCTTCATACCTGTAAGCGCGGATCCAATGGCAGCACCTGTGATCGCTGCTTCAGAAATCGGAGTGTTACGTACCCGTTCCGGACCGAACTCTTCAATCATTCCACGGGTAACGCCAAAGGCACCACCGTAAACCCCTATATCCTCCCCGAGAATGAAAACGTCCTGGTCCTCCCGCATTTCCTGCGACAGCGCTTCGCGGACGGCTTCAGCAAAGGTAATGCTCCGTGTCGTTTCCTTATTATTTGAAGAATTTACTGCGCTCGACTGCATCGTCAGGCACTCCTTTCTGTATTAAGCGTATACATCCTCAAGCAGTGTATCCGCAGATGGTTCGGGACTCTGTTCCGCAAATTCCACTGATCGTTCAATGCTGGCTTTAGTCGCTTTTTTTACCGTATCTGCTTCTTCTTCGGTAATGATGCCCCGCTCAATCAAGGCGTCCTGGAAAAAACGGATCGGGTCTTTGTCCTTCCATTCTTTTTCTTCTTCTCTTGTCCGGTATTTTTTAGCGTCGCTTTTGGAGTGGCCCTTCCACCGATAGGTCTTCGCTTCGATAAGCACCGGCCCGCTTCCGTTCCTTGTATACTCCACGGCTTCTTTCATAACGGTCATTACCTCGGGAAGGTTATTGCCGTCAACGACATGTCCCGGAATGCCATAGCCCAAAGCGCGGTCGGCAATATTTTCGATTTTTACCATATCCTTTACCGGGCCGGACATGCCGTACTGATTGTTTTCGCAGACAAAGATGACCGGAAGATCCCAGATGGCGGCCAGGTTCACTGCTTCGTGAAAGCTGCCTTCATTTGCCGCCCCGTCCCCGAAGAAACAGACGGTAATATACCCCTCCTGGCGCATTTTTGACGTGAGTGCCGCTCCTACGGCTAAAGGAATGCCGCCTCCGACGATGCCATTTGCGCCCAGGTTGCCTTTTTCGACATCCGCTATATGCATGGACCCGCCTTTACCCTTACAGTAGCCGGTCTCCCGTCCAAACAGCTCAGCCATCATCCGGTCCGGGTCTGCCCCCTTGGCAATGCAGTGCCCGTGGCCGCGGTGAGTGCTCGTAATTTTATCTTTATCTTCAAGCATCGCACATACACCGACGGCTGAAGCCTCCTGTCCCACGCATAGGTGGGTCGTACCGTGAATCATTCCTTTAGCAAAAAATTCATCTACTTTTTCATCAAACCAGCGGATGCTCCACATCTGCTCGAGCCATCCGACCAGCTTTTCCTTCGGCTCTTCCCACACCCAGTCTGCCTGCGTCACAATAACGCCTCCTTTTACATTTGTTCTATATTATAACCTTTGTAAACATAATAGCTTTATTTCATTCGTTCGTCAACTAAACATTTGTAAATTTTCATTGATTTCAAAATATTGTTTCCGTTTTCATGTTCAGGGCCATTTGTTGCAATTGCAGACTGGAGAGACATTTGTTTACTGCAAATAAAAAAAGAGACGCTGCTACGCCTCTTTTCCCTGCCGTTCTTTAATTTCTGCCTGGTGGCTGACAACGAGCTCCACCACCTGCCTCACATGTTCATCATCAAGGGAATAGTACACCGTTCTTCCTTCCTTCCGGAACTTCGTCAGCCCCAGCTTATGCATGTACCGGAGATGATGGGACGCCGTGGCAATGGAGGAGTCAATGATTTCGGCAATACTATGTACACTCAATTCCGGCGTCAGGGCCAGCGCCTGGGCGATCTGCATCCGCTTGCCGTCAGCGAGTCCCTTCAGCATGTCTGTCATAATATCAAGCGACCGCTCCTGAATCTGCTGCTGGATCCAATATACATTTGCCTGCGCTTCTTTGTCTTCGTTTGGCATTTCTGTTCACCTGCCTGATCGTAATCATTCTTATTTCAATTGTACGCTTTCTTCATCTGCTTTCAACCAATCTGCTTTATTTTCTCATATACCGGCTTGGCGTTTCCTATATTTTGAAAGCTTTGTTCTTTTCTATAATACAACGCATTCATCAGGATTTATCCATACATAGCGCCCCGGCAGCATTCCCATTCTTTAGATATGCTGAGTCTACCATGGAATAAACAAGAACCGCGCGCGGCTTCGCAGGAGAGACCATTGACTGATACAATTCCTGCTTCATTTGAAGAAGCATATGAAAAATATACTCCGCTCGTCAAACGAATGATTACACGCCTCCGCATTTATCAGCAGCAGGAGGAATATATGCAGGCCGGATACGTAGGATTATGGAAGGCCTATTCTACCTTTTCTCCGGAAAAAGGAGCTTTTCCGGGATACGCTTTTATGCTTGTGCGCGGAGAAATGCTGATGATGCTCCGCAAAGAGGTCCAGTTTTCCGAGCGGCATCAGCTGTTTGATGACCACCAGCCCTTCGAGCAGTCGTTGGAAATGGAGGACCGCTTTGAGCTTGAAGCTTACTTCCCCCTTCTTTCAGAACGGGAGCGAACCTGGCTCACTGATTTTTCCGTACATTCTCTTCCTATACGCGACATTGCTGCCAAACACGGAGTAGCTGCTTCTACAGTCAAATCATGGCGGAAATCCGCATTGCGCAAGCTGCGGGCACATGCTGAAGAAGAGCAGCCGGATTAATACGTCTTATTCTCCACTGGCTAGAGTTTTTTTCGCTGTCCAGCTTCCCCCCCCCACCGGCTCGGGGTTACATTTCATCCTTTCAAAAATAAAAGAGCTATTTTTTCCAAGGCTGAATTGTACCTGTCGCCGGTGAGCAGGTGGAGAAAGCTTTTCTACTTGTCCAGTTCTATCCACTGCCGGCTCGAGGTCGCTGTCTCCTTCATGCAAAATGAAAAAGCCATTTTCCAGAAGGCGGACAGCGCTTGTCGCCGGCTTGCAAGTGGATAGAACTTTTCTTTGTATGATACAATTTAAATGCTGTTACCAGTAGAGATATAAATGGAACGATAAATACATAGGAGTGATGTTATTGTGGCTGAGTCATTGACCATTGAACGTACAAAATCTCCGAAAACGAAGCCGGATTTCTCTCAGCTCGCTTTCGGGAAAAACTTTACCGATCATATGTTTGTCGTGGATTATGTAGAGGGAGAGGGCTGGATCGATCCGAGAATTGTGCCGTACCAGCCACTTACCATGGATCCTTCCAGCCTCGTATTTCATTACGGCCAGGCTGTATTTGAAGGAATGAAGGCCTATTATTCCGGCGGCAATATTATGCTTTTCCGTCCGGAAAAAAACTTCGAACGGCTGAACCAGTCCAACCGCCGGATGAGCATTCCAGAAATCGACGAGCAGTTACTGATAGATTCTCTAAAGGAGCTCGTATCACTTGAGCGTGACTGGATCCCGCGCGGCGAAGGACAGTCGTTGTATATCCGCCCATTTGTGATTGCGACAGAAGCAAGTCTCAGCGTAAAACCGTCCTCCTCCTACAAGCTCCTGATTATTTTAACCCCTGTCGGCTCTTACTATGGCAGCGGCGGCGATGCCATGAAGCCGGTTAGCATCTATGTGGAAAATGAGTTCGTCCGCAGCGTCCGCGGTGGTGTTGGGTTCACTAAAACGGCCGGTAACTATGCGGCCAGCCTGAAGGCCCAGGAGCAGGCCGGAAGCGCCGGGTACGACCAGGTGCTGTGGCTCGATGGCGTAGAGCAGCGTTACATTGAAGAGGTCGGCAGCATGAATATTTTCTTTAAAATCAGCGGGAAGGTTGTAACTCCTGCGCTGAATGGAAGTATCCTTGAAGGAATCACCCGTGACTCCGTCATTGAACTCCTCCATTACTGGGATATTCCTGTGGAGGAACGCCGCATCGATATGGAAGAAATACGTACGGCGTATGAAGCAGACACCCTGGAGGAAATTTTCGGCACCGGGACGGCAGCTGTCATTTCTCCTGTAGGTAAGCTGCGGTGGGACGCCCAGACCTACAAAATCAATGATGAAGAGACTGGTCCTCTCGCCAAACAGCTGTACGATACGATTACCGGCATTCAGACCGGGGACAAGGAAGACGTGCTGCACTGGACCCGCACAGTATAAAATTAATCAACCACGGCTCTCCATTACGGAGGGCCGTTTTTGTTCTGAATGAAATTCTTCCGTTTTTCTTATTGTATGCTAGAATGTACCTACACATGATTTCCAAGTGATACTGCACGGAAAGAGGAGGAGGGAACAGTTGAAACAATTAGCGCTTTCTTTACGCGATGGCCGTATGCTTAGTATTTCCCTGTTCGGTGATCCGGACGGAACACCTGTCCTTTATGTACACGGAGTCGGAAGCTCCCGGCTTGAAGCCGCCATTGGAGAAGAGGCCGCTGCTTCCAACTCCCTTCGTATTATTTCTGTAGACCGTCCGGGCTATGGCCTGTCCACTCCCGATCCCCACGGCACCTTTCTGCAGTTTTCCAAGGACATTGATGAAGTCATGAATCATTTTGAGATTCAGCGCTGTTCCTTAATCGGTGTCGGCTGCGGAGGCCCCTACGCAGCGACCAGCACCAGTCTTCTGAAGGGACGCATCAGCGAGCTCCATTTGGTTGGTTCGCTTGGTCCCACAGAGGACCCTGAATTGTTTCGTTTACTTGATACTTCGTTAAAAGCACCGCTGCAGACGATCCAGGAAGCACCGGATCTCCTCCGCACCCGGTGGGAACAGACGAATATGGAGGATAAGATTTTCCAGACGGAGTCCGAACAGCTTTCCAGAGAAGAACGCCAGTACGTGACTCCGTTTATTCTGGATAAATGGAGGTTTGCGGTTCAGGAATCTGCCCATTCTGCTGAAGGGTACCTCCGCGACCTTCAGACACTGATGACGCCCTGGGCCTATCATTTGGAGAACATCGACACGCCGACTTATATCTGGGCGGGAGAAGAGGACGAGATTATCCCCCTCCGGCACGCGGTCTATCTTGCCAACCATATCGAGAGCTCCAAGCTTGAAACATTTCCCGGCATGGGCCATATTGCGACAGAGGTCCTCGGCATCAATACAGCTCTTCAGCAGATCAGTAAAAACCGCGCCCTGTTATAAAAACGAAGCTGCCCCAATCAAAGGACGGCTTCGTTTATGGTTTAGCGGATCGCTTTTAAAATAAAAACTTAAAATGAATCAACGTCCCCCATCTTCACTCCCCAATCGGAAAAGTTCATTCCGGCAGTATTATCGTTATTACTGTGAACCACCAGCGGGTTTATCGTTTCCCTTTTATTTATATATAAATGTTTTTTCAAAACATTGTTTAATGTAGGATTGGCGGGCTCCCATATTTGAATAAACAATGCTTGTTTTAAATAGCTTTCTGTAATATTTAAAAGTTTTTCAAAGGTATAAGTATCTTCATTTTTCAATACATTCCAATCAACAATAAAACCTACAAATACTCTTTTATTAAATATTTTTTTAACTTCCATTTTTAACACTACGTACCCTTTTATCCGACCGAACTCGCTGATCGCAAAAATTTTGTATTCATTTGAAGGATTAATCATATAACGCCAGTTAAGAAAGTGATGGTTTTTTCTCAGTGTGACAGCCTCCGGATCTTCCTTTTCCTGCTCAAACTGATCGAATCTATCGTCAAACCAATGTATTTCTTCCAATACTTCGCCTCTGTTTGAAAAATGATAAGTAAAATTATTTTTCTTAATTAAATTCACTTTAATCTTTCTGGTAAGGTCTCCAAGATGCTCAGCTCCTGTGGACTTTACAAGCACATTTTTTGCTTTTTCTGCTGGCAGGCCGTATAAAAACGAAATGTCTTTTCTATGTTCCTTTACGTCCTTAAGCAGCATATTTGTAAGCCTTTGATATAATCCCCGGCCACGATATTCAGGATCTACCATCGTATCAATACGGAGCGCTACGTTTATGTTTTTATTGTTATATCTTGCAGGAAATATCAGCACTGCCACATGTCCCACTACCGTTTCGTTTTCTACAGCTACAAAAATTTTTGACTCCCGCGCTTCGCTTTCATCGCTATATTTCCATTGCCATACTTTTAAAGGCAGTTCTTTACCAAAAACCTTACGAAAAAGGGTAATGATACCTGCTTCATCACCCCTTTCATACTTTCTAATAAGCATCCAATTTTTCTCCTTCGATAAAATTTTCCAGGATGTTCAGCATCTGAGTATTATCTGCAGTGAACACTTGAGGAGTAAAGGTTTTTAATTGTTCAATAACGTTTTCGAGTCTGTCTTCTTCATAGCAGGGGAGTACATAACCGTTTCGGGAAAACGTCTCCGATAATTCGAGCTGATGATCATCATTATGTTCATTGAATTTTTGCAGACGGGGCACAATAATTACTTTTTTTCCAAGCTTTAAGCTTGTTGTTATTGATCCGGTTCCCGCATGGCTTATCACAAAGCTGCTGTTTTTAATGTAGGTTTCCATATCCTCCATAGACATAAACGGGATCAGTTGCAGATAATCGCTGCTAAACCTTGTATTTCCATTCTGTACGATAACTTCTTCTTGAATCTTTCCCTCTTTCTTCAAACCTTCCAGTTCTTTCAACAATCTCGTGAAATGCAGCTCATGTGTGCCAAGAGTTACGAAAATCAATAGATACTACCTCCATAGACTGCCTTGGGATAAAATTCCTTCATAGACTCCCACTGGACAATGAATAAATCCGCGATCGGATAAACCATTTTTCCAGCCATATTTGGAGAATGAGATTTGGCAAAGCTTTCGATATAAACTACCTTTTTTCGGAACAGTTTTGCTATATAACACATAGGCACTGCAGTATGGGTGCCCGTAGTAATTACTACATCTGGTCTATGCCTTAAAAAAAGAAAAAGGGACTTAAATATGTTGTAGGAGAATTTAAACATATACCTAAAAGGATAGTTTCGGGCCCCATAAGTTAAAAAGGAAATAGGATATTTTGCTTTTAAGCTTTTTGTCACGTCTGTTTTTTCAGTAACAATATGGTAGTTATATTTTTGGAATAATGGCTCCAGCTGAAGAAGCTGCGTCAGATGTCCCCCCACAGAGGAAATAAGCAGTATTTTTTTCATGTTTACCACTTTCTATCAATTTTTTTTGAATTAAAAACGGAGTACTCGTCGTTTTCTTTTTTTGAAAAGCCGACAAGGGCAGCGTATACTAAAGCGAGATATAAACCAGCGCCAGGGTAGGACAGCACGTGGCCGGCAATGAAGGCTGCACCGGTGCCCATGCCAGCGCATAAAAGAGAGGTAACTGCATACATATTGAATGCACTTCTTCCTGCCCTTACAATATTTCTAACATAAGCAGCGATCATATAGAAAAAAGGCAGGATTAAAATAACAAATCCGAGAATTCCAAAGTTGAAAAACCAGTCAAAAAAGTCCATTTCAATTGATTTTGCGGAGTCTGCCGATACGTAATTCCCACTCCTCCCCATGCCAAAGGCTTTTTGGGCTGTCGGAGCATTTACATACTGCTGCATCGATTCAGCCATAAAACCTACCCGGCCACTGAATAAAACCGAGTGCATAGGAATATTGCTTAAGCTTTCCTCGAACCTTTGTTTTGTGGTCTCGTCCTCTGATTCTATCTCCTCACTGCCACCACTGCCGCTGCTTTCGCTATCTTCCTCTTCTTGAGCTGCACTATCATTTTCACTTGTTTCAAGAGCAAGTCCTAAATTATTTCCAATAGGGGAAGAAGGGATAAATCCAACTAAGCCTATAATAAGTAGTATCATTAATATAAAATTTAACCATTGTTTATGACGCAGCCTGGCAATACTCAGGACCAGCCCTAATCCAGCCGATACTACCACACCAATTAACGTAACTTTGGTTCCGACAGTAAGCATCGCCCACATTGATAAAACTATGACGAAAAACACGATAATCTGCTGGATAAAATTAGTTTTTCTTAATAAATAAATGACCACAAAGGGAAGAATCATTGTCATAATTGCACTAAGTTCATTTCCTGAAAAAAACCAGCCTGTTTGCCCTTCTTTTTCTAAAAACCCGTATGTTCGTTTGCCTGTGTCTGTTACTCCTGCAAGGAAAACGATTAAGCTTATGAATGCTAAATTAATAGTGAATACTAACGGGAGCCATTGCTTTAATGAGGATTTTGAAAAATATTGTTTGAAAAATGTATAATATACAAACATTACTGTAGGAAAATAAATTGTTTTCACAATATTTTGGAGCTCGAACGTAATGGAAAAGGGATCTTTTAAATAATAGTTTAAAATAGTATGCATCCCAAAGTAGATTAGTAAAAGCACAAAATAACCGACGACGTACTTTTTTTGATTTCCTTTTAAGAAAAACAATATATAAAGCATGCCTGCGGGTATTACTGCAGCTCTCACCAAAGTCGAGACTGGCAAACCTATAAACACCAGTAAATCCAGTACAGGCTGTATTAATATATATGCTAATAATATTAATTGCATCACATTTGCCATTGGACGTCTTTCCTTGTTTATAAGCATAAAGCTCCCCCTACATTTACGTTAATCGGTTTTTTAAAGTTTCCTTCTTGTATTATAACCTATACAGCCTAGCACAGCTCTCCTATGAAAAATAGTGGCTTTGGAAGCAGTCACTTTCTCTTTCAGCCACTTCACTTATCCTTTAACTGTGCCTGAATGCTCGCATATGATATGCCTTCCTTATAAAGCTTTTCTTTGGCTTTTTTGTTTTGAAAATAAGCCCATAGCAAAGTTACTGTTTTATTTGCCTGTTTAAAAAGCTCAGGAAAATTTTCTTTTTTATTTTTTATATATTCAGCGAAGTTTATAAAATCTCCTGCCTCCTGCCCCAGAAAAACTTCTCCCGCTCCTATTGATCGATCTGCACTTAAATTGCTCTTTACTATATTTAGATTAATAAACCCGTCAAAATCTATAGCCTGTGAAGCGAAGACGTTGATTGTTTCTTGTTTTAAAGGCAATTCTTCTGTAATATCGATTAACGTGTTTATGTAAGCGACAGGAATTGGACAATTTATCTCGTACATATATATTTTCAATGAATCTTGCAGATTAAGCTTTTTTAACGATTCGGCTAGCAGCAGTGACGTATTTACATGATCCAAATGAGCATCCACTAACACATTTGTATAGATAACATCCGGCTGAAAATCCTTAACGATGTTAAGGACTTTTTCAATATTGCTTTCACTGATTTCTACATTGCCATCAGGGAGGGTTAAATATTCTATCGAATCAAACCCCAGCATATGCTGCACCTTTTCCATTTCACTCCTGCGCTGACTCGATAATTCCTCTCCCGGTAGAGAAGAGACACTTTTTGAACCATCCGTCACTAACACTACTTTCACTTCCGCTCCAAGAGAAGTGTATTTTTTAATCGTCCCTCCCAAACCAATAGTTTCGTCATCAACGTGCGGGACAAACACTAACACTTTGTTTGAGCTTAGAGTTTTTACAGGCACCTGCTTTGCCCGGTACTCGTTGTTTAATACTTTCAGCGTAACATTATTAATCGCCGGTTCCATGTATTTTATAAGATGCTTAAGCTGCTGTTTCAACATTTATGCCTTCTTTCTAAAATTAGTTATTAATACCTTAAGTGCCTTCACTTTAAAAAGCCAGATACATATTATATATATAAGTGCCCCTGCCAACGCGATGACTATAATAAGAAGAAAGTCGCTGAAATTGTGCAGCACCTGAGTTTTGAGTAAATAAGCAGCGAGGCCCATTATTACTACGCTTAATGTTATTTTGGTGAATTCTTTCAGAACATGCTTATGATCCAATCCATTAATCGTTTTTGAAAAGACAATATAGCAGGCCAGCGCGTAAAGCAAACCAACAGCAGAAGATGCTAAAGGAATGCCCACATAACCCATCCAGGTGGTAAATATATAATTAAACACGGCGTTCAGAACCACAGTAATTAAACCGATAATTAAAACGTAGTGACCTTTTTTTAAAGTATAAAGTCCTTTGTTAGATACGTTGTTCAAACTAAAAAACAGCACAGACCCAAAATAATAATACGCCACTTCACTTGTGTTTATTACTGCCTCTTCACTAAAGGCTCCTCTTTGATAAACCAGGCTTATAATATTAGGCATTAACACAAACATGCCGACAATAGCAGGAAGCACTACTAAGTACATCACGTTTAATCCGTTTTCTATCCCCCGCTTAAAGGAAGGTTCATCATTTGCCGCCATTGCTTTTGCCAGCATGGGAAACATGATCGTGGCAATGGTAATACCAAAGATTTGCTGAGGAAAGTGAACTAAGTTCTTTGCATAATTAATATATGTAACGACGCCTTCCTGAAAGTAGCTGGCAAACACATTATCTACTGCCAAATTAATCTGGCCCACCATCACAGTCATAGCAACTGGAATGAAAACCCGGTAAAAGGCTGAGAGTTCAGGGAAGTTTAATTTAGTGCCCAAATTTATCATATTCCGTTTAGATAAAACAGGGATTTTAAATATCAGTGAAATAATAGAACCCACAAGATAACCGAGTGCTAACGAATAGACACTTAGCTCTCCAGCAAAAAGCACTGCGCCTGCTATACTGGAAAGGATCACAATCATTTGTGAAAAAGCAGATAAAGAAAATAAATTTTCTGCATCCAGATATGCTTCCATCACAGAATTTATCCCTACAAACATAAGAGCGGCAAAGAGTATAATAGATACATTGACTGCGATGCTCGTAGCTTCACTATTAAAGGCAGGATATAAAACCCTAATAAGAACAGGCGACAATAGTGCTCCAAGGAGTCCAAACAGAATACCTATATACACAATACTTTTAAGGATCTGATTCAGATAATTTTTTCCCTGATTAGCATGCTTCGCATCAATATACCCCGGGACCAGAGCATTTTTCATACCATTAATCATAAACAAAAATAGCATGTTAGGAATGATAAAGGCCGCTAAATACGCATCGGCTAAATAAGAATCACCAAAATAGAAGGCTATGGTCATATCCCTTAACAAACCCGAAATTTTCAAAAAAAGTGTTACAGTAATAAAAATAAGACTTGTAATACCTAATTTTCTCGTCAATGGCTCTCCCTCTCTATCTGGATGTATTGCCACAGCAAACCTACCATTTATTTTACCATATGTGTTTTGACGGGTTTTCTCCCAATTCGCTTTACAATCCCTTCCCACTACTCTTAAATAGTATCAGACAATTATAAAAATGAGGTATCTTACACATGAGGATCGAATCTATTTATTATTTACGATTTGCAGCAATGCTTCTGGTGGTGTTCGTCCATGTGACAGGCACATTTTCCACCACCCTACCCCTGGAAAGCGGGGCTTATGAAAAATATCATTTCATTAACCGCATTGCCCGTATTGAAGCAGGCATTTTTATTATGATTACAGGGCTCGTATTCTTCTATAATTTATTTCCCAAAACATTAAATAAATTTACTTTAAAAGATTATTATAAAAAACGAGTCACTTTTATAATCATACCTTATCTTATTTGGGCCTTATTTTACGAGATGTATTCTGTCGCTACTGGCGATAGATCTCTGGCTATAACAGAAATACCTCAAAGAATTCTTACAGGGACCTCCTATTATCAGTTACATTTTATATTTCTTATAGTGCAATTTTACCTTTTTCTTCCTTTATTCGTTTATGCTGCTCAATCCAGCATATGGTTACGCAAATACCTTTGGCTCGTTGGCTTTGTAATTGAATACATATATTATTTTCTCAATTTAAAATTCGGCTTCGTCGAATTCAGTTTGTTTTTCAATAGTCTTTCGACTTTTCTTTTAGGCGGCTGGTTTGGCATTTATTATGTACAACAAAGAAAAAAAGCTTATTCAAATAGTAATTGGCTTTTAGGCATCGTAACGTTACTTTTTGGAAGTCTGGCTGCTGTCTACTATTACCAGGTCTACGAGATGAACAATTATTATTTTGCCTGGGATCCCTACAAGCTGATTTCAATGATTTTCTTATTTATAGGCAGCTTATTTTTCTTTCGTCTGGCAGAGTGGGCCGCTCAAACTGCTTCTAACAAAATTACTGAACACATAAAGAGAGTAGCGTTGTATTCCTTTGGCTTTTACTTAATTCATCCATTCATTTTAAAGGAAGCAGCAAGGTTTATCCCTATGCACAGCAATTATCTTTTTCATATTGACATCGTTCTTCGCTACATCACCGTGGTTGTTTTATGCTATTTAGTCATATTTACTGTTCATAAGCTCTCACCAAAAGCAGCCAGTCTGCTATTTGGAAAGATGCCTCCTGAAGCTGTATTTCTTCTTTCTCCCTACAGAAACAGATCAAAATAATAAACGTAATTAAAATCACAAAACTACTGGCCTTTATTGCTAAAGAGCCAGTAGTTTTTATTATTCTTTCGTTCCCCCAGAAATTTTTTTTAAAAACCTTAGGAACGGCTTATAAGAATTACTTACTAATCCTACACTTTCCGCTAAGATTTCAATAGCAATAATCATTACCAGCAATGCTACAATAGAAACCCATAGCGTTGAAAGTGTAAATACAACAGCAGCTACACTGCAGATAGCACTAATCAAATATATGATTAAAACTGTCTGTCTATGTGAATATCCCAGGCGAAGCAGGCAGTGGTGCAAGTGTGATTTGTCAGGTGTTGAAAAAGATTGCTTCTGCAATGCCCGTCTGATGATCGCAAACAATGTATCAGAAATAGGAACGGCTAAAATGAGCAGAGGGACAATTAGTGAAAAAACGGTTACGTTTTTAAAACCTAACAGAGCAATCACAGCAATCATGAAGCCAAGAAAAAGGGCTCCAGAATCTCCCATAAATAGCTTTGCCGGATGAAAATTGTGTACCAGAAATCCTAAAGTGCCGCCTAACAAAGCGATAGCCATAGCTACGATGAAAATATCACCCTGAACAATGCTCAGAGCTGAAATAGTGGCTAGCACAATCGCTGAAACCCCTGCTGATAAACCATCAAGACCATCAATTAGGTTTATCGCATTGGTAATACCAATAATCCAAAGCAATGTAATAGGAATGCTTAAAAATCCTAATTCTAAAACGCCACCAAATGGCAGGTTAATAAATTCTAACTGCACTCCGCCAACTATCACGATAATGGCAGCAGCAAGCTGAGCAATCAATTTCACTTTAGCTGATTGTTCTTTTATGTCGTCCAAAGCACCTATCAAAAATACTAAAGTTCCGCCTGCGAAGATAAAAGGAAGATATTCATTTTCTGGTTTCAAAATGAAAAGGCCCAATATAAAAGAAACGTAAATAGCCAAACCGCCTAAGCGCGCCATTTCACCTGTATGAACTTTTCTGTCGTTAGGATTGTCTGTAGCTCCTATCAAAAAAGCCAGCTTTTTAACCAAGGGAGTTAATATCAACGCCGTTAAAAAGCATGAAACCAGAGCAATCGCTGTAATCATTAGGAATCCTCCCCGATTTGCCTGCATAAGAAACTTTATAAAGATTTTGAGCTTAACCTATAAAATTATACCATTAAAACCGCAGTATAAATAGTTAGTTTGTGCTTATATTTAATTATAATAATTTATGACTTCTTTATATATATTTATAACCTTTTTATTTAAATTATTTACTTCGTTTTCCTCGACAAATATGAGTGCTTCCTTGATCATTGCCTCTTTTTCATCTTCTTTAAAGTTTAACATAGCAGAGATTTGTTCACTTAAGCTCCCGGGGCTGCCAGCATTGGCCATCAAGCCTCTGCCTTCTGCAGTTATGTACTTTAGCCCTCCAGCATCTGTAGTAACAACAGGTGTCTTGCAGGCCATTGCCTCTAAAGCCACTAAACCAAAGCCTTCATTTCTTGAAGGCACTACCAGCATATCTGCAGAGGAAAACCAATTTTTTAGTTCCGGCTGAGGTCTGGCGCCATGAAAACTGACCGAAGCCTCCATGTTTTCTGTATGGATTAAATCTGTTATTTTCGACTTGTAAGCCTCACTCTTGGCACTGCCCACTATATGCAGCTTTATATTATTCTCTTTTGCCACTATAGTTTTCCACGCCTTCAGCAAGTCTTCTATTCCTTTTTCTTCTACTAAATTCCCTACAAATAAGATATTTTTTTCATCTGAATTTAATTGCGTAACCCGCAGAGCTTCTTCCTTGGGGACTGGGTGAAACATTGCTTTATTTACACCCATACTTATTTGATTGATTTTATGGGAAGGTATTTCGTATTCGTTTTGAACCTTTTCCCGTAATTCCGGCCCCACCACTATTACATGATCCGCTTTTTTCAGAATAATCGAGGTAATACGTTTAAGATACTTATTTTTTTCTGCCATTTTATTTATATCACCCCCGTGGCAAGTAACTACGTAAGGAGTTTTAGTTAATTTTTTAAACATCAGCGCCAGCATACCGGAAGGAAAAGTATAATGCGCATGCACAATATCTACTTTTGGTTTTAAAGAGCCTAAAACCATCCGGCCCCACCTGTATCCCCACTGAAAATATTTATTTATTACTTTCTTTTTACTTGAGGACGGTTGATTAATACCCAGAACCAGTACTTTCTGGCCCTGGTTTGTTAAAGCTTTAACCTGGTTTTCAACAAATATTCCAAACTGCGGATGGTCTTTTGACGGAAACATATTTGTAATAAATAAAATATTCATGAGCGCCTCCAAATTTATGATTATAATTTATAGTTCTTCCATTATGTCACGTTAACTCAAAAATAAAACAGCCTTTGCTAATATAATTATTAACAAAGGCTGTTACTTTAAAGCTTACTTTTTAAATTCTAATGCACTATTGGATCCTACTGCTGCTGTTCCCCCTATTACATAAAGTTCACTTGCAGTAAAGGAGGATTTCAGATCCTTCGTTTCTGAAGGCAGACCATTCGATTTCGTCAGGAGCAGCGGTGCCTGATTCTTTGCTGCTAACACTGAACCTGTCAGCGCATCCGGGAAGTTCTCTCCATTCACCATAAAGGCATTGTCTTTATTAAAATCTAATTGTTTTACAATCTCAGATGCCGTTCCGTAACGAGTGGAACCGCTTATACGTTCAGCATTAGGGAGCTCTGAATACAGCTGCTTTGAAATTACTGCTGTGCCACCTACAGCTAATGTTTCATCTGCACCTTTTAATGTGTCTTCCGTTGACTGCGGAAGAGTTATCTCACGAGTGAGCAGAATAGGCTTTCCGGAATTAGCAGCATATGGTGCAACCGCCAGGGCATCCGCAAAAGAAAAACCATTAGCTACTACATAATCATTGCCTGGATTCTTTATTTTTTCCGAAATTTTTTGAGCTGTTTCGAAACGATCCTTGCCTGCTAGTCTTGTCGATTGGACACCAAGACCATTCAATTCATTCTCAACGCTGCTGGAAACTGCTGCTTCTCCTCCTAAAATAATAATTTCATCTGGAGAAAGTCTTTTAATTTCATTTAAAGTTTCTTCAGGCAGGCTTTCTTGTTTAGTTAACAGAATCGGAGCATTTTCCTGGTGGGCTAACGGTGTACCTGCCAACGCGTCTGGAAAATCTACTCCTGTAGACAAAACGACAGTGTCTGCCTGGTTCCATCCTTCTTTAGACACTTCCACAGCTGTTTCGTAACGAGTAGAGCCATCAACTCTATTATCGTCAATTTCGCCTGAGCGCACGTACCCACTTTTTCCACTCGGCAATTCTACATTGTACCAGCCAAAATGATGAAGACGATCAGAATCATACTGAATTGTATTTTTAATTTCTGCTACATCACTTTTACTAATGCCGCTTATAATCTCACCATTAATTCTATTGTATACAGGTGCTTCGCTTTTTGTGGAGATAATGTCTTCTTTTTCAAAATTATGCTTTGTCCGGGTCAATTTATAATCAAGATTATATTGTTTCTTTTCGTCGAAGGACATTAATGTAGGTCTGCTTTCATCCGGATAGGTAATGTTCAATTCTTCTGTAGGGAAGGATTCAACATTTAATTCTCCAAACGAACTTTTCATGTGCTGAAAAATAATATCCTGATAGGCTCTATTTGTTTTAGCAGGATCATTTCGGTCTGAGATACCATTGTAGGCCATAACTGCAAAATACCAATTATCAATAACTTCCTTCGAACCGTCATTCACTTGAGGCAGACGCCCCATATCCCACTTATTCAGTAAGATCTCTATACCTACTTCAATGTTAAACTCGATATCATTCTTTAATTTTTCTTGGAAAGCTGGATCATTTTCATTTGGCAAACCAGTATATCCTGGAGAGACCTGCATAATGCCGATTCCGATTCCGTCAAAACCAATTAATGGCTCTCCGCCTTCAAACTGACGCCAGGAGCTTTCCTGCCAGGCGATAGCTTTTAATATTTCCGGTGGAATATTATTTTCTTCTGCCTTTTGAGTTAACAATTTATTTATTTCTTCTGCAGAGGGATTACTCTGCGAAGAAAAGGTTGTTACTTCTTTTTCATTTCCAATTTTATCCTTAAAAGCCTCGTTCGATACTTCTTGTTCTTCTGTTTCTTTAAATCCTTCTTCATTTCCTTGTAATACTACCATATCAACAGTTGATGGTGACGCTTCGTTTTCTTCCCCACTGAATTCAGGCTCACCGTATATAATTTCTCCATCTACTACATCCACTAGTCCATGATTTAATGAACCGGATTCATAGAGCTTTTCATTACCCTCAGAAATGTTATAAACTTCGAAAATTAACTCATTAGCACTTCCGGGTAAACGATATTCTGTTAAAAGCAATGTTTGTTCATTTAAAGAAAGCTCGGTTACTTGAGAGGTTTTCAGAAATTCTTTATCAGTTATAGTCTCTCCCTCAATTGACACCTTCGTTTCTTCTGGACTGTTGCTGACCTCTACCGAAGTGCCGTCTTCTAAAGAAATAGAGTTGTTCCCACTTAAAGTCTCCGACTCCTGCTTTACTTCCAATCCAGACGCCTGCACAATTGTGGTGTTGAAGACAAAGAATAAACCTGCAACCGATAAAACACATAATAATTTTAATTGGGTAAGCATTTTTACGCCTCTTTCTTTGTTACCTTTTTTTAAGATCCGGGTTTGATAATCTATTCATGTAATAGCCTGGGTAAATGAGAGAATCCATCTGCCAGAGAACTGGACTGGTAATCGCAGCTTTTCCCCCAAGGGTGTAAAAATCGTCTGGGGTATTGGCTTCATATTGTTTATTAGCTACAAATGCTCTTACGGATTCCGGTATAGAATTGCTCCGTGATAAAAGCAAAGCATGATTTTCTCTTCCAGCTAATGCCCCGCCAGCCAGAGCATCAGAAAAGTTTTCACCGGTTGCCAGAAGATAAGAATCTGCATCCTCATTGAACCTCTTTATTACCTCCAGTGCTGTTTCATACCTGGTGCTCCCAGAAATTCTTTCGGCATTTGGCAGCTTATTCTTAACTGTATCGCTGATAACTCCTGTTCCACCTATTACATAAGCTTTAGAGAAATCGTATTCGTTTAAAAATTCTTGTGTAGCTTCTGGGATCATATCTTCTTTTACAAAGACAATTGGAATCTCTTGTTGATTAGCATATGAAGACACTGCTAAAGCATCCGGAAAGTTTTCCCCTGAAACTACAATGACCTCTCCATTTTTTTCTGCGCTGTAAGCATTCATTTCGGCTGCTGTGGAGTACCTGGTAGGTCCTGACAATCTTATTGGATTGAAATCATTTTCCGCCAAAGCTGCTTCTACTTTCCTGGAAACTGCTGCGGTGCCGCCAGCTATAATGACATTATCCACTTGCAGACGTTCTAATTCTGAAACTGTTTCTTCACTTATCCGGTTAGGAAAAGTTAATAATATAGGCGCGTCTAATTGTCCGGCTAAAGTATTGGCAGTTAATCCATCTGCAAAGTTAGAATTATTCGCAAGAATCGCAGTATTACCTGAAATATTTGTTAATCCCTCGCCATTGATTTCAGTGTCGGTGACTCCCTCTGGCCACCCTTTCATTGATATTTCGATTGAGGTATCTACAGAAGTTTCCCCAGATAAACGCGATTCCGTCTGATATTTACTAAGCGATGACAACGCATCGATGGTGCCAAACCTGACAGCGCTATTACTGATGGAAGATTCTTCAATCAAATACCTTATCTGTTCGTTCGTTAAAGAGGGGGTGTGCGATTTCATTAAAGCAGCATAGGAGGACACAACGGGAGCTGCCATACTGGTGCCGTTAGCTTCCACATATGGAGAGGAGCTTTTACAGTTGCTAAACGGCCATCGGTCTCCTTTTGTACATGAGCTCAATATACTGTCTCCAGGAGCCGTAACGTCTACCCAATCTCCGTAATTGGAGAAAGAAGCCAGCTTTTTCGTCGATTCTTCTACTGCGCCTACAGATATTACGTTTTTTAAAGCTGCCGGGTATTGCTTTGTCGTTGAAGAATCGTTTCCCGCTGCAGCCACTACTACTATGTCTTTTTCTACAGCTTCCTTTACAGCATTTTCGACAGCCAGCGAAGGATTGTCTCCTCCAAGACTTAAATTGATGACGTCTGCGTTATTTTCAGCAGCATAATTAATTCCTTTAGCAATATTTACACTGCTGATGCCTGTGGAATCGCCGACTTTAACGGGAAGAATATTCACATTTCTGCCAATCGAAGCTCCGCCTGTATTATTATCAGTGATTGCTCCTGCGATACCAGCCACGTGTGTCCCGTGTCCAACGTTGTCAATGACTTCATTACTTTTTTCTATCACATTGTATGGCTTGATAATGGCTTCTGAGAGGTCTTCATGCTCCTGATTGATTCCACTATCCAGCACCGCAACTGTTGGCTTATCTGAATGCGTATAGCTATCCCACACTTCCGGGAGATTGATGTTTTGAAAATAGCCTTGCTGCTGGCTATATAGTGGGTCATTTGGAGTTTCAAATAACTCATAAAACACTTCAAATTCTGCGTATTCCACTTCTGGATTTTCCTTTAATTCTTTCATCTTTTCTTCTGCTTTTTCTACTGGCACTTCGATAGTATTTATATCCTGATCAGTATTAGCAGAGAATGTTTTCTCTTTATCATTTTTAAATTCTACTATGATTGTTTTAGTCTCTTCTGCATACGTCATATGAGGAACAAATAAAAATACGAAAGCCCCTAAAAAAGCCAGAGAAATAAATTTCACATCATCAACTACTTTCTAACATGCATTATAGATATACTTAGAAAAAAGGAGCCCCAATTTGAAGGCTCCATTTTCTTATTTAATTCTCTTCGTGATATTTTTCGATTCCTTTATAAATTGCAGTCGCAGCTTTGTTTTGGAACTCGCTGGTTTTCATTAATTTAGCTTCCTTTTCATTAGTAATAAAGCCAAGCTCTACCAGGCTCGCTGGCATTGCTGTATTTCGGAGCACGGAAAAGTTAGCATCCTTAGTCCCTCTGTCATTTGAACCGACTGCTTTTATTAACTCACTCTGAATAGCTTCAGCTAACTCTTCTCCTTCTTCACTGCCAGGATAATAAAATGTTTCCTGACCGACTACAGAGTTGTTGTAAACGGCATTAGCATGAATGCTTACAAAGGAATCCGCATTAGCACGGTTGGCGATGTTTGCTCTTTCCCTAAGCTCCACAAAGGTGTCGTTAGAGCGGGTCATCACTACTTCTGCCCCGGCTGCTTCCAATTTGTCTTCAAGCCTTGAGCCCACACTCAATACAATATCTTTTTCCTGGATACCGTTCGCTGTAGCACCAGGATCTTTACCACCATGCCCTGGGTCAACAGCTATAAGCTTGCCATCTAAAGCACTTGAGGCACTACTTCCCGTATTAATATAGCTCATACTAATGTATCCATAACCGTCACCGTATTTGATTTTCGCCCAGTTATCACTGATTTCGTATATTTCTACAGTTTGGCCATTCAATAAATAACCGATACGCTCGTCGCTACCCGAAGGGCCTGAACGGACATTCAACGAATAGCTTACATCAACAGTGCCTGTTTCAATAACCTTCTCTTCTGCTTTTCCTGTGTCAATGTAACTCATGCTGACATAACCATACGAGCCATTATAATTAATTTTTGCCCAGTTATTACTTGTGATGTCGTAAATATCTACTTTTTCGCCTTTTGCCAGGGAACCGATCCAACCATCACTCCCGGAAGGACCATTACGCACATTTAAAGCACTGCTTACGTTTACGACAGTACCTGTTTCAATGACTTTACCATCGCTTGGCTTTTCCTGTTCTTCGCTGCTTGAATCATTACTGCCTGAAAGGCTCACTCCAAGATCACTCAGAGCACTATCTGATACTGCTGCGCTTCCACCGAGAACGTATACCGGCTTAGAACTGATATAATTTTTCACTGTGCTGTTAGAAGAATCCGGCGGTGTAAGAACAATCGGCGCCTGGATTTTGTTTCCAAGCCCTACCGCTGCTACTGCATCTGGATAATCTTCTTTGCTTGAGCTAGTGGAAGTACCCCGGGCTAATAGGTTAACTCCTCCAGATAATTTCGCCCATTTCGCCGCATTTACACTGGTTTCGTACCTTGTGCTTCCATTAATACGTTCGGTAGTGATTCCTTTACTTTTTAACGAAGATTCCAGGGAATCACTTATCGCTGCGGATCCTCCGAAAATGATAACCTTTTTAACACTGCCCGGGAGATCGGAGGGCAGGCTGGAATTTCTGGATAAATAAATAGGAATGTTTTTATTAGCGGCAATGCTTGAAGCGCTTAAAGCATCGGCCACTGTCTGACCGTTAGCGATAATAGCTGTACTCGAAGCAGACAATCCGGCTTGTTTATTTATCTCCGCTGCAGTACTGTAACGAGTATCGCCAGATACTCTTGTTACATTCAATCCATTGTTCGCCAACTGGCTTTTAACGTTATTGCTTATCGCCTTAGTACCACCTAGTATGTAGACATTTTTTGCATTAAGCCGTTTAATTTCCGATAAAACTTCTGTATCAATACTGCTGGTTTTTGTTAATAGGACTGGTGCATCTGTTTTTCCTACAAGCCCAGCTGAAGCTAAAGCATCTGCTGGTTCATCAGATCTGGCTAAGATAACCGAGTTACTTGAAGACCATCCTTCTTTGGAAAGCTCGACCGCGGTGCCTATTCTGGTATCACCTTTTATCCTTTTGGAACTCGCTGCCTCTGTATCTAAAGGCACGAGTGAAAACAATAAAACAAATATCAGAACAGGAAAAACTATCATACGAAAAATGTTTTTCATTCTTACCCTCTCTTTCTTAAATTTATTCTAGTTCAATAATACTAGAATTATTTAAGAAAAAATACACTGTAAAAAGGGTAAAAATGTATGCACAAAAATAAAACTTTCATTTTCTCTTTTTTACTTATTTATGCTCGTTTTTGCTTTTATATTAGTTAAAAGTTACTCAATTAAATTAATTCATTATTACTGTATGTTTTTTACACATTTGCACCTGTTATGAGGTTATATTTTCTTACTGCTTAACTTAAAATTGAGTATTATTAAAATGTATTCGGAGCGGCTTCGTTTACATGTGGTAAAATAATGTAGAATAAATAGAAAAAAGGGGCGGTTTGATAAGAGAATTAAAGAACAACTGTTAAGTACATAAAATAATTCATAGCTAACTGGATTAATGTTTCATTTATACTTAGAAAAGCTTAACGCATGGAGATGTTTATAATGAATGATTTGAGAACGCCCGAAAAGAGATTTCGGCCCGAAATCGAAGGCGTACGTGCTGTAGCTGCTTTATTAGTGGCTGTTTATCACATCTGGCTGGGCTCGGTCTCAGGCGGGGTGGACGTATTTTTCGTCGTTTCCGGCTACTTAATTACTACGTCGCTGCTATCGAGGTTTGAACGGGAAGGAACAATTAACCTCCCTGAATACCTGCTTGGCCTCGGTCGCCGGCTGCTGCCTCTTGCTGTAATCGTTATTTTATTTACAATGGCCGGCTCTATTCTGCTCCTGCCTCAATCCCAGTGGGACCAGATTGTTGGAGAGATGTTTGCTTCAGCGTTGTATTTTCAAAACTGGGAACTGGCTACGAGCGCAGTAGATTACCTGGCTCAAAATAACGATGCCAGCCCATTCCAGCATTTTTGGGCTCTTTCTATTCAGGGACAGTTTTATGTCTTCTGGCCTCTACTTATACTGGCTGCTTATTTTCTTGCCAGAAAATTATTTAAAACGCCTGTTCGTAAAACCCTGCTGAGTGTATTGGCTCTTGTATTTGTTGCATCTATTAGTTATTCCATCTACATTACTTCCGTCAATCAGCCATGGGCTTACTTTGACACATTTGCCCGGGTGTGGGAATTCAGTCTTGGCGGCATTGTCGCTTTGCTTCTCCCGTACCTGACAATGAGGAAATCAATTGGTTTTGTTCTTGGCTGGCTGGGACTGGCAATTGTCGCTTTAACAGGGCTTGTTCTTCCTGTGTCCACCATTTTTCCTGGATTTGCTGCTTTGCTTCCAACCACCGGGGCCCTGCTGATTATCACCGCAGCTGAAAACAGCAGCCGTTTTGGTGTGGATAAGCTGCTGGGATCCAGGCCGTTTCTGTATTTCGGCAGCATTTCCTACGGGTTTTATTTATGGCATTGGCCGATGCTTATCTTCTATTTCGCCTACTTCGACAATACGACAGTATCGATCAAGGGCGGCATCGCGATTATAGCTCTTGCATTCATCGCTTCGGCGCTCTCTGTCAAAATAATTGAAGCACCTATACGAAAAATTAATCTCAAACAATCGAAAACAAAAGTAGTAACCGCCCTTATTGTGTTTCTGCTTCCTGCCCTTGCAGCTGCCGGCGTGTGGGATAATTACGTCGAAAAAAGCCAGTCCAGTATCAGCGAGGATTATACAGTAACTGACTACCCCGGGGCCCGCGCAATATCAGAGGATATTGAACCGAACCCTGACATCGATCCCCTGGATAACGTGGCACAGGCTGAAAGCGAGATGCCGGAATTTTATTCTGAGAGTGAGTGCTATTCCGATCTTGAAGAGACGGAAATCAGCATGTGCTCATACGGGGACACGACCGATCCCGAATACACCATTGCTTTAGTAGGCGGCTCTCATTCCGGCCACTGGTTTCCGGCCCTTGAAAAAATGTCTGAGGAGCTGAGCCTGCAGATCGATGTGTTTAATAAAGACGGCTGCCGCTTTTCGACAGACGATTTCGATGGCACTTTGTCTGACTCGTGCATGCAGTGGAATGAAGATTCCATTGAACCGCTGAAGAAAAACGATCCTGATTTACTTTTCACTACCGCCAATGTAAATGCCGGAGGTACTATACCCGAAGGATACCTTGAGATTTGGAAAGAATTCGAAGGCGATACGGAAATATTCGCAATACGGGACAATCCAAGAATGCAGGAGGACATTCCTTCCTGCCTGGAGGAAAGCGAAGATCCGGCCGATTGTGCCGTACCAAGAGATGAAGTGTTATCTGAAAACCCTCCGTGGGAAAACACAGAAGAGGAAAAGATTCCGGACAATGTAACCTTTGCTGATATGTCTCCTTACTTTTGTGATGACGACACGTGTGACCCTGTGATAGGCAACGTTATTACTTTCCGGGACAACCACCATATTTCCACTCTCTATTCCCGCACAATGGGACCGGCGCTTAAAGAACACATTGAAGACGCGTTAGAAGAAAATGACGAATAACAGCATACAACAAAAAAGGACTGCAGCCCGCTCTGGCCGCAGTCCTTTTTACTATTGAATCGCAAACATCAGATCCGCTTCTGCAACGACCTTGCCGTCTACGGAAGCTGTTCCTTTTCCTTTCACAATGGAGCGTCGCTGTTTGGTGACTTCCATCTCGAGGCGCAGCTGGTCTCCCGGCATCACCTGGCCTTTAAAGCGGCATTCATCGATGCCTGCAAACAGGGCAAGCTTTCCCTTCATATCCTCCTGCTGCATCAGTGCGACGCCGCCAGCCTGGGCGATCGCTTCAATGATAAGCACTCCCGGCATCACCGGATAGTCGGGGAAGTGTCCGTTGAAAAATTCTTCATTGGCGCTGACATTTTTAATGCCTACCGCCCGCTCCCCGGGCTCTACCTCGATAATTTTATCGACAAGCAGAAATGGGTAACGGTGGGGAATAATCTCTTTGATTTGTTCTATTGAAAGCATTATTTTTTCCTCACTTTTTATGCTAATTTCCTCGAATTAACCGATAAATCTCCAGCCAGGTCGCCGGGTTTAAAGCCTGAAAAGGATTGCCTCCCCCGACCGCATAGCCAATCATCAGGCCGATAACCGAACAGATAAAAGCCAGAATTAAAATAATAATCAGCCAGTGCCACCAGAGCAGGTGCTGAAGACGCGCACGCACCTTCTGCGCTCCTCTTTTCAGCTGTTCTTTTCTATTCGGTTTGGAACTCCTTGTATGGTTGTCCTGATTGCTCATATGTACTATCTATGCTCCCTTAACCGCAAAGACTTATCGAATACTGTTAATTAATCCAAGCATCTGGTCTCCCTGCGTCAGTGCACGGGAATTAAACGAGTATTGTCTTTGGGCATTCATCATATTTACTAATTCATTCGATAAATCCACATTAGACTGCTCGACCATTCCCTGCTTTACGCTGGACGGGTCAGCTTCTATAACCATATCATTTTCCGCTGCCCCGAGTCCATCTAAATCCTCAAAACGGTACCGATTGCCTCCGACCGACGTCAGCGCCTGCGGACGCTCCACCTGAACCACGCCAAATGAACCAAGGTTCACGTTATCCCCGGCCGCCGTTACAGCTGTCAGCTCCCCGTTTTCCTGCATCGAAAATTCCGAAGCCCCTGCGGGAATATCAAATCTCCCTCCGGCTTCATTTAATACAAAGCCCCCATTTTGATCAACGAGCGTATAGCTTCCGGGAGCCTCCGGGTTTTCTGACAGATACAGCTGCCCGTCCTTCGTATATTCAACCGCTCCGTCTTCCGCCTCTATCTGAAAAAAAGCGTCCGGGTCTTCAAGCGCAAAATCCAGCTCACGCTCACTCTCCTTCAGTGAGCCCTGCTCCATCCGAAGTGCTGTCTGGCCGATGGCTGCACCACCCCCTGTCCGTATACCGGGCGGTGTAAGCCGTCCAGTACCGTTTTCCGGCATCGGCATATTGTCCTCCTGCTGATACATCATTTCACTGAACGTCGCCTGTCTTGATTTAAATCCGGCCGTTTCCGCATTGGAGAGGTTGTTGCTGATGGTGTCCATCTGCTGCTGGACTGATCCCATGGACTGAAATGGTATACGTAATCCCGAGTACATGCTGTGTTCCTCCTGAATTCAATTTTTTATATGGTCTAACCGAGGCGTCCCACTTCATTCACAGCCTTTTCCATGCTGCGGTCATACGTCTGCATCACCTTCTGGTTGGATTCAAACATCCGGTATGCTTCCATCAACTCCGTCATCGCCTGGGTGGAATCGGTATTGGACTGTTCGAGAAATCCCTGCTTCATCTGATAGCGGACGTTTTCGTTGTCCACTGCCGCACCAAGCTCCTCCTCCGCTTCAAAAAGACCCGCTTCGGTTTTGACTAAATCGTTAGTATCAGGAGCATACGCCACCCCAAGCTGTCCGGCTTCCCCGCCATTTTCAAGCCGTACTGTGCCGTCTTCGGAAATCTGAAAATTTTCGTTTCCGGTTTCTACCGGAGTTCCTTGGTTATTTAATATGTACTGGCCTTCCGCTGTTGTTAAAAACCCTTCTGCATCCACTGTCCAGTTGCCGTTCCTGGTGTAGGCCGTCCCGTCTTCCCCCTGGACCGTGAACAGCACTGCCCCGTTTTCATCCGGCACCTCTGCTTCAAGCAGAGCGACATCGGCTGGGGCCTTCGTTTCCTGCAGCTCTCCCGGAGTAAATGAAGGGGCCTGGTCCTGCATGTAGACGCCTGTTCCAAGTGAACCGATCGTGTGTGGGCCTCTCCCGGCATTCTCCGCATGCAGAAGCTGCTCGGGAAATGTCCGGATCGCACTTTGATCAGATTTGTAGCCCGGCGTGTTGGCGTTGGCAATATTATTGTTCAGCATATCCGTTTTTCTCTGCTGGGCTGTCATCCCCGAAGCAGCGTTATAAAAACCCCTCAGCATAATTGTATTCCCCGTTTCCGTAAATGCAGGCCGGACGCAAGCCGGCGAGCACACTTTTCTCTTCAAATTGTCCACATTTATAATTAGTTCTATTTTACCACATAAGCCTTTACCGAGGAATATAAGTCAGCATTTAGTGATGTATATCCTATTTTGTCAGATACTATATACCCACTATTGCCATATAAAAAAGACCACCACTGAATAGTGATGGCCTGCGTCATTGAAAAACTAGGAGCGCTCAGCTGTTTTTAGGGACGTATCTGATTGCTCGTCTGCATTCACACGCTTTATATTCGCGCCGAGACCCTGCAGTTTTTTATGAAAGTCTACATATCCACGGTCCAGATGGCGAAGCTCTGTTACCGTTGTTTCTCCCTCTGCTACGAGACCGGCAACGATTAAAGCTGCGCCTGCGCGGAGGTCGGTAGCCGACACTTCAGCACCCTGCAGTTTTTTCGGACCGCTGATGATTGCGGTGCGTCCTTCGATCTTGATGCTTGCGTTCATACGCTGGAATTCCTCTACGTGCATAAAGCGGTTTTCAAAAACCGTTTCTGTAATAAGGCCGGTTCCCTTTGCCTGGGTTAGAAGCGCCATAAACTGCGCCTGCATGTCTGTTGGAAAGCCTGGATGCGGCATCGTTTTAATATCCACCGGCTTTAAAATGTCCGGGCCGGTGACAAGCATGCCTCCGTCGCTTTCTTCAATCTTTACGCCCATTTCGCGCATTTTCGCTACAAGCGGACGCAAGTGTTCATGCATTGCACCTTCGACGAATACTTCCCCTCCGGTAATGGCAGCAGCAATCATAAAGGTGCCTGCTTCAATCCGGTCCGGAATAATCGTATGCTCCGCTCCGGTTAATTTATCTACACCCTCAATGCGGATAGTGCCGGTTCCGGCGCCGCGTACTTTGCCGCCCATCGCATTAATAAAGTTGGCAAGGTCCACGATTTCCGGTTCCTCTGCTACATTTTCAAGCGTGGTAGTACCTTCTGCAAGAGCAGCGGCCATCATGATATTTTCAGTTGCGCCGACGCTTGGAAAATCGAGATAAATGCGTGCTCCCTGCAGGCGTTCCTCCACCTTCGCTTCGATATAGCCATTGCCGATTTCAACGTGAGCGCCCATCGCTTCAAAGCCTTTTAGGTGCTGATCGATCGGACGTGAGCCAATTGCACATCCCCCCGGAAGCGCAATATGGGCGATCCCTTTTCTCGCCAGAAGCGGACCCATGACAAGAAACGAGGCCCGCATCTTGCTGACATACTCAAACGGAGCTTCTGTGGAAAGGTCACCCGTGGCGTCAGCCGTCCAGCGGTGGTTCTCGTAATTAACTTCTGTTCCGACGTGGCGCAGAACATTCGAGATCGTCTCTACGTCTGCAAGCGGCGGTACATCATAAAGTGTACTTTGTCCTTCTTCTGCCAAAAGTGTAGCTGCAATGACAGGCAGAACTGCATTTTTTGCTCCTTCTGCTTTGACGGACCCCTTTAGGCGTCTGCCTCCCTGTACAATAATTTTATCCAATTTAATTCCCTCCGCTATACTTATGCATATTATCTTTTTGTGCTGCGTACTTTACCTAAATAGCTGTGCAATTCTTTCGTCCACTTTGTCTAACCTTTTCATTAGTCGCTTCCCGTCTCAAAACGTTACAGCGGGAAAGAAACAGTTTTTCCGTGTCAATTCCGGCAGCATCGATGATTTTCATACAGAATCCTTTACCCGCTCCCGCATTTTCATAATCTTTTATGCCAAAAGTGTGAAAAACAGGTAACGGAGGTACAAAGAAAAATCAAAATAATCGATAAAGAAACTGCTTACAGAGTAGCTGATTGCAATAGCGAACAATATAATCAAAAGTCTCCCCTTCAGGCTTTCCGGTCTCCGGATAAAAACGTCAAACCGAAACGCCTGCAGACACCACCAGGTCAGGATAAAAAAAGAGAGATGGAGCAGGATATGTATTAGTGCTTCCTGGCCGTCCGGATTCATGCCATCATGCCTTTCTTTGTTGCCGTACAACGTTCTTTGCAAATTTTGGGCCACGTTTCAGAATAATCAAATGCATCTGGGAAGACAAGAGACCAAGGTTCTGCTACTATGTGCGGCGGTCGTTGGGTTCATGGAGTCCTGTACTATTATTATAAAAATTTGTATAACTATAAGCATATTTTATTATAAAGGATTCGTAATCAAACATCTATAGTTCTATCTTCTATAGAAAAGCAGATACTGCTGTTGTTTAATTTCACTATTCCCCCTGCCGTATACAATACAATTTAAAAAAGAACCGTTTCTCCGTTGGGAAAAACGATTCTTCGGATGTTTCTTTATGAGCCTTCGGAAACCTTCAGGCGGGTGTTTGCCCGTTTTAAGGCAAGGCGTGCCCGCATGACGTCAATTTCCTCTTCATTTATCCGGTCCAGTCGTTCCTCTGCCCGCTCTTTGGCGATGCGGGCCCGTTCCGGATCGATCTCTCCTGGAGTTTCTGCAGATTCCGCCAAAATATTAACGGCGTCAGAGCGGACTTCTACGAATCCTTCACTCACGGCCAGTAGCTTTACTTTGTTTTCGTACTTAATGCGGACTGCATCGATTTTTAGAGGAGCCACGGTTGGAACGTGGCCGGGGAGAATCCCCATTTCGCCACTTTCCGCACGAACACTGACCATCTCTACTTCTCCATCAAAGACGGACCCGTCCGGAGTCACTACGCTGAGATGCATCGTTGCCATCTGTGTTCTCCCTCCCCCGTGTCGTCCTTAGGACATAGATTTTGCTTTTTCCACTACATCTTCAATCGGGCCGACAAGGCGGAAGGCGTCTTCCGGCACGTCATCGTGCTGCCCGTCAAGAATTTCCTTGAATCCACGTACTGTATCCTTCACGGATACGTACGTACCCTTCTGGCCGGTAAACTGCTCTGCCACGTGGAAATTCTGTGAAAGGAAGAACTGAATGCGGCGGGCACGGTTTACCGTGAGCTTGTCTTCTTCGGAAAGCTCTTCCATCCCGAGGATGGCGATAATATCCTGGAGCTCATTATATTTCTGGATCGTTTGTTTTACCTGCTGGGCGACATCGTAATGCTCTTCGCCAACAACCTCTGGTGCAAGCGCACGTGATGTGGAAGCGAGCGGATCCACAGCCGGGTAAATACCCATTTCTGTTAACCGGCGCTCCAGGTTGGTGGTGGCATCCAGGTGGGCAAACGTTGTTGCCGGTGCCGGGTCCGTATAGTCATCGGCCGGCACATACACTGCCTGAATCGACGTAACCGATCCTTTTTTCGTGGAGGTGATGCGCTCCTGCAGCTGACCCATTTCTGTCGCAAGCGTCGGCTGGTACCCAACGGCGGACGGCATCCGGCCGAGAAGGGCGGATACTTCCGAGCCTGCCTGCGTGAAACGGTAAATGTTGTCGATAAAGAGAAGCACATCGGCCCCTTCTTCATCACGGAAATGCTCTGCCATTGTCAGGCCGGTCAGGGCTACGCGCATCCGGGCACCCGGCGGCTCGTTCATCTGGCCAAACACCATGGCTGCTTTGTTAATAACACCGGAATCGCTCATTTCAAAGTAAAGGTCGTTCCCTTCACGGGTACGCTCCCCTACTCCCGCAAACACGGAAATCCCGCCGTGCTCCTGGGCAATGTTGTTAATGAGCTCCTGGATAAGTACGGTTTTCCCTACGCCGGCACCGCCGAACAGGCCGATTTTTCCGCCTTTTACATAAGGGGCAAGCAGGTCTACGACTTTAATGCCTGTTTCAAGCACCTGCGTCTCTACGGCGAGCTCGTCAAACTTCGGCGGCTTGCGGTGGATCGGCTTGCGCTCCACGCTGTCTGCCACCTGCTCTTTCATATCAATCGGCTCCCCGAGGACGTTAAATACACGACTTAGTGTATCGTTTCCGACAGGAACTGAAATCGAGCCTCCTGTGTTGCTCACTTCGGTTCCGCGAATAAGACCGTCTGTCGAGGACATGGCGATTGTACGCACGGAGTTGTCGCCCAAATGCTGCGCAACTTCGAGGGTGACTTCTATTGCTTCTTTATTTTCAGTTGCCGGCTGTGATACGCGGAGCGCGTTGTTTAGTTCCGGAAGCTGGCCGCTTGGAAACTGAACATCAATAACCGGTCCCAAAATCTGAGTAATTTGACCGTTTTCTTCACTCATGGTAATCGTTCCCCTCCTTACTGTCCGGCAGGGCCGGACGAAATGATTCTTTTATTCAAGCGCAGCTGCACCGCCGACGATTTCGGTAATTTCCTGCGTAACTGCTGCCTGGCGGGCACGGTTGTAGGAAAGTGTTAAATCATCGACCATGTTGTTGGCGTTATCGGTCGCTGCACTCATCGCTGTCATCCGGGCACCAAACTCACTCGCTTTAGCATCGAGGAGGGCACCGTAGATTAAGCTTTCCGCGTACTGCGGGAGAAGCTGCTTTAAAATCGCTTCTGGTGACGGCTCGTACTCATACTGGGCACTGCCTTTATTTTCCTCTTCACTTACTTCCTCCGTCAGCGGCAGCAGTTTCTTCTCTGTCACCTTCTGCTGAATCGGATTAATAAAATGGTTGTACCAGATATACAGCTCGTCCACATCTTCGTTTGCGTACAAATCGACCGCAAGACGCGTGACGTTTTTAATATCGTTAAAGGACGGCTGGTCCGGCAGGCCCGTGATTTCGTCGAACATTGGAATACCGTAGCGTTTTAACAGGTCTCTTCCTGTCCGGCCAATCACAATGACGCTGTACTCGTCCTTTGACTGGTGGCGCTCCCGAAGCTTTTGCATTAAGTCCCGAAGAATATTCGAGTTGTATGCCCCCGCAAGCCCCTGGTCTGTAAATATGGCAATATAGCCGGTCTTCTTTACAGGCCGTTCTTCAAGCATAGGGTGGGAGATACCGCTGCTTCCGGCAGCGATGCCGGAGACAACATCTTTGATTTTTTTCGTGTACGGCTCATACCGCTGAGCATTTTGCTGGGCCTTATTCAGCTTCGACGCAGAGACCATTTCCATGGCACTTGTAATCTGCTTCGTTTTTTTTGTCGACTGAATACGGCCTTTAATTTCTTTTAAGGAAGCCATCTGTTCACCACCTTTTGAACCTTTTTACGTTCGGCAATCTTTATTTTGAAGGGTTAAATGACTTCTCAAACGACTGAATCGCCTGTTTGAACTCTTCTTCATCCGGAAGCTTTCCAGTGTCACGAATACCTGCGAGAAGCTCTGAATGACTCGATTCAAGATACGCAAGCAGTTCTTTTTCGTAACGGCGGATGTCGTCTGTCGGGATGTTGTCCAGGAAGCCTCTTGTCAGGGCAAACACAATTGCTACCTGCAGCTCCATGCGAAGCGGCTGGTGAAGCCCCTGTTTGAGCACTTCTACTGTTCTTCCCCCACGGGCCAGCTTGTCCTGTGTCGCTTTGTCCAGGTCGGAGCCGAACTGGGAGAAGGCTTCGAGCTCACGGAACGAGGCCAGGTCCAGACGGAGCGTACCGGAAACCTTTTTCATTGCCTTTGTCTGGGCCGAGCCGCCGACACGGGATACGGAAATACCCGGGTTGATGGCCGGACGGACGCCGGAGTTGAAAAGGTTCGCCTGCAGGAAGATCTGGCCGTCGGTGATGGAAATCACGTTTGTTGGAATGTAGGCACCTACGTCCCCTGCCTGGGTTTCAATGATTGGAAGAGCGGTCATTGAACCAGCGCCCCTCTCATCACTCAGCTTTGCTGCACGTTCGAGCAGACGGGAGTGAAGGTAAAAGACGTCCCCTGGGAAGGCTTCACGGCCTGGCGGGCGGCGAAGAAGAAGGGAAAGTTCACGGTAGGCGTTCGCCTGTTTTGTTAAGTCATCATACACAATAAGCACGTGCTTGCCGTTGTACATAAACTCTTCGCCCATGGAAGCTCCGGCATACGGCGCCAGGTAAAGCATTGGTGCCGGCTCGGAAGCCCCTGCGTTTACGACGATTGTATAATCAAGCGCGCCCTTCTGGCGGAACGTATCCACGACCTCTGCCACGGTGGAGTCTTTCTGGCCGATGGCTACATAAATGCAGATAACGTCTTCGTCCTTCTGGTTCAAAATCGTATCGATCGCAACAGCCGTTTTACCGGTCTGGCGGTCGCCGATAATGAGCTCACGCTGGCCGCGGCCGATAGGGATCATCGTGTCCACGGCTTTAATGCCGGTCTGAAGCGGCTCGGATACCGACTGACGGTCCATAATGCCGGGCGCTCCGCTTTCAATCGGACGGGATTTGGTCGTGTTTGTGGAGCCGAGGCCGTCCACAGGCTGGCCGAGGGCGTTAACTACACGTCCGAGCAGTTCTTCGCCGACCGGGACCTCCATGATGCGGCCGGTCCGTTTAACCTGGTCGCCTTCACGAATTTCTTCGTAAGCACCGAGAATAATAATACCTACGTTGCCTTCTTCAAGGTTCTGCGCCATACCCATGACGCCGTTTTCGAATTCCAGAAGCTCGCCGGCCATAGCGTTGTCCAGGCCGTAGGCACGGGCGATACCGTCCCCCACCTGAATGACGATGCCGACTTCTTTGGACTCTGTCTCCGCTTCAAACTGTTCAATCTGCTGTTTAATTAAAGAACTAATTTCATCGGGTTTGATACTCACCAGGATTCACCCCATTCATGATAAATTCGTTTGCGTTATATTACGCTGCAATCGGTCTAGCTGACCTTGAATGCTTCCGTCAAAAATTGTATGTCCAACGTGCACCTTCATGCCGCCAATGAGCGAAGGATCCACTCTGTTTTCAATATAAAGCTCGCGCTTGCCGACCCGCTGGGCAAACTTGCGGGACACTGCCTGCTTCTCTTCCTCTGATAATGGTTTCACGGTATAAACGACCGCGTTGGCAATGCCGAGACGGTCGTTAATCAGTGCAATAACTTCCACTGCCACTTCATCAATCAGGTGAAGCCGTTTCCGGTCAAGCAGCACACTCAGCATGGAACGGCTGCGTTCACTCCAGGAACCAAAAGTACTTGCTATGAAGGACTGTTTTCTTTCGCGGCTGATGGACGGGTACCTGAAAATCTGAGCAATATCGGGATGAGCGTGGAACACTTCGAGCATCGCTTCCCATTCCTGCTTGGTTTCTTCAAGAGCCCCGTGTTCTTCCGCACTTTTTAAAAGCGCGCGGGCGTAGCGTTTTGCCAGGGTTGGATTACTCATAAGCGACCGCCGCTTTCCTGTACGTATTCCTGAATCAGTTTTTCCTGTTCTTCTTCATCCAGTTCTTTTTCAATAATTTTCGTTGCAATCAGCACAGAAAGCTGGCCGACCTGGGCACGAAGCGCTTCCACTGCCTGCTCCCGCTCTCTTGTAATATCAGCGAGGGCATTGTCTTTCATACGGCTGGCTTCTTCGTGAGATTCCCGGATAATTTCCTTCGACTGCTCCTGAGCCGTTTTACGGGATGTTTCGATAATGGACTGCGCTTCTTCACGCGCTTTCTCCATTTCCACCCGCTGCTCTTCTAAATATTTTTCCGCTTCCTGACGGTGATTTTCCGCTGTCTCTATTTCATTGGAAATGTGGTTTTCACGTTTTTTCATCTGTTCCACAATTGGACCCCAGGCGAACCGGCGAAGCAAAAGCAGTAAAATGACAAACGTAAAAAGTGAGAAAAGCACATCTCCGAACGCAAATGTAGATGGCAAAAGATTTCACTCCTTTCTTAGATATACAAAAGGAATGGCGAAGCCAGTTCCCCCACTCCGCCATTTTGCTTCCCTTTCCAAAACGTATGTTTATTGGAAAAGCGTGATAAAACCAACAACGACTGCGATGATCGGAACTGCCTCAACAAGACCGATACCAATGAACATAAGTGTCTGCAATCTGCCGCCAAGCTCCGGCTGACGGGAAGTACCGTCGATCGCCCCTTTGATTACGATTGCGTTACCAATACCTGCACCAATTGCTGCTAAACCTGCTGCGATTGCAGCTGCTAAAAGACCCATGTGCAAATCCTCCTTAAATTAGTTTAAAACTATATTGTTGTTTCGTTGTTTCTGCAGATGCTGTGATTAATGCTCTGTTTCCACTTTATGCGAAATATAGACCATGGTCAGTACCAGGAAGATAAACGCCTGGATGAAGCCGATAAATATGCTGTATCCCTGCCAGGCAACCATTGGGATAATGCCAAGTGCGGTCCCGATGGGAAAGGTTGTCCCTACCGTGGCGAGAAGCGTCAGCAGTATTTCTTTGGCATACAGGTTGCCGAAAAGCCGTGCTCCGAGTGTCAATGTGTTGGTAAACTCTTCAAGAATGTTAATCGGGAAGAGAAATTTCTTTGGACGGAAGTAGTTCTTTCCGTACTCTTTCACTCCGCGGATCTTGATGCCGTAGAAGTGCGAAAGCACAATGACCATTACGGCAAGCGTCATCGTTACGACCGGATCCGCTGTTGGTGATTTCCACCAAAGCACGTGTGTCTCATGATTAATCAGCATGAACGGAATCCCGAGCATGTTCGATACCAGAATGAACAGGAATATCGTAATTCCAAGTCCGAAGAAACGCTCTCCGGTTTTCCAGTCCATGGTACTTCCAATCATGTTGCGGACGAATTCTATAACCATTTCAAACACGTTCTGCAAGCCGGTTGGTCTCATCGAGAGACTCCGCGCACTCACCACACCAATGATAAATACAATGACTGCTGCAATAGTCAGCATCATGACATTGGAAAGATTAATGTGGAAGCCGGGTATACCAAACAAATCATAGATATACGGCGATTCGTGCTGTATATTCAAGTCTCAGTCACCCCTTTACTATGTTAGTCGATTGTGCGCTGCAGCTAAAAAACTACTTTTCTTTGCTGAAGTGAACGGATAAAGCATAAAGCAGCAGGTAAGGACTGAACAATCCAATCACAAGGTAAAGCAGACGGAATTGTTCCGGAAACCGGACATAGAGCATGGCAATGACTACACCTACTGCAAGCCTTGTGGCCATCCCGAACGGAAAAATCTTTTTTTCCTCGAGTACCGCCTTCTGGATTCGTTTTGTCTCCCGGTGGGCGTGCCAGATGTTAAAAGCTCCTCCGCACGCTCCTGCAAATAAGCTCACTGCTTCCTGCCGGAACGTTGGAATCAGCGCCGGAGCTATGTACAATACAAGCATTCCAGCCAATCCTATAAATAACGAGCGGAGATACAAGCCTGTATCATTCATGCGCGGGCCACCTTTTCCTCCAAAAACAGACTGGTTAGTCCGTTAATACACTACGAGATCCATTGAGAGAATTTTTACACAACTTTACGTAGCAATAGTTGTCCCCTTACATGTTTTAGGCAAAAAAAAGAAACAATTGCGTGACTCATGCCTTTTATGTAGGAATTCCAAATTTCTCCCATATGTAAACCTTATCATACGTTCTTCATCATCGTACAATAGCCGCCCCATGATGTCAATGCACGAAAATTAATAAAATCCTTTATTGTCGCATGTTTCAGGCATTTTTTATTTTGTGTCTATTAAGTGACATTTTCCTCTCCTTACGTCAAGAAAAAAGCTGGGCAAAAAGCATGAACTTCAGGCATTCAGCCTATGCATAAATGTAATCTGACTGCCCCCGTTTCCTTAGCCGGACCTGATTTTTACAGACCAGAGGGCTTTTCCACTCACACGGGAAAAGCCCTCCTGTCTATTATTTCGTGCCGAACAACCGGTCACCGGCGTCCCCGAGACCCGGAACAATGTAACCTTTGTCATTTAACTTTTCATCCATCGAAGCCAGGTAAATGTCCACGTCCGGATGTGCTTCCTGAACGAGTGCCACACCTTCGGGCGCTGCGATTAAACACATGAGCTTAATATTTTGGGCTCCGCGTTTTTTCAGACTGTTCAACGCTTCAATAGCAGAACCGCCTGTGGCAAGCATCGGATCAATCACGATAAATTCCCGCTCTTCGACATCACTTGGCAGCTTCACGTAATACTCCACCGGCTGCAGCGTTTCCGGATCCCGGTACAGTCCGACGTGCCCAACCTTTGCTGCCGGGATCAGCTTGATGATGCCATCGGTCATACCAAGTCCCGCGCGTAAAATCGGCACCACTCCGAGCTTTTTGCCTGCAAGCGTATAGGATTTGGCCGGCCCCACCGGCGTTTCCACCGTTACTTCCTGAAGCTGCAGATTTCTTGTAATTTCAAAGGCCATCAGGGTGGACACTTCATCGACAAGCTCCCGGAATTCCTTTGTTCCTGTTGAGACGTCCCGGATGAATGTAAGTTTATGTTGAATGAGCGGATGATCCAGTACATGTACATTTCCCATAAGTATAGTCGGCTCCTTTTTCCCCGGCGCCAGCCGGTGCTTATTAACCCATGTCCCTATCGAACATATTCTTTAGAAATTCTACCTAAAAAGCGTGAGGGATTCAAGGCTATATAAAATGACAGAAATATGCCGCAACTTCTGCGTTCTGCTGAAAATAACAGCAGCGCCCGGATGCACTGCTGCAGACGTTTATTTTAAATTTTCTTCAATATACTTTACTGTTTTGCGCAGCTCCTTCGGGCCCGGCCGGCCGAATGGGTTTGTCTGGCGGTGCTGGTATAAAAATCTGCCTTCTTCGTCGAGCAGAAAATATGCCGGCTCCCCGTGCGCTCCGTGGTCTTCATACGGCGCTTCCGAGCTGTGGTAAAAGACACCGTAATCGTCGAGTACCTTCAGCGCTTCGTCGACGAGTACCGGGAACGTAAGCCCGTATTCCCCGGTCATTGCGCTCAAATCCTCCGGGTTGTCCGTAGAAATCGCTGTAATATTTACGTTATTGTTTTCAAAATAACTGCGGTGCTCTTCCCAAGCCTGCAGCTCTTCTTTACATACCGGGCACCATGACCCCCGGAAAAATATGAGCAGCTGCCAGCCCTTCCCTATTTTATCCTCGAGTTTAAATTCTTCGCCGTTCACATCAGCAAGCGTGAACATCGGCGCTTTTTCATTTAGCGCAAAAACCATTTGAACTCCTCCTTTTCCAATCTATATATACCCTAACACACTTGCATTCACCCCGGAAAAACAAAGGAGTCTTTTGAAAATGATAAAGAAAAACAGCTGCCTCCCTTAAATAGGAAAACAGCTGTATCCATGCCCCTTGTTTGATCGGCAGGCTGCCGGCTTACAGGTAGTCGTAAATCGGGAAGCGTCCCGTTAAAGCTTTCACGCGGTCCGCCGCTTCTTTTAATGTTTCCGCATCTTCATGGTTTTTCAGCGTGTAGGCAATGATGGCGCCTATTTCCTTCATTTCTTCTTCGCCAAAGCCGCGGGACGTGACGGCTGCAGAGCCGAGACGGATGCCGCTTGTGACGAATGGCTTTTCCGGATCATACGGAATCGCGTTTTTGTTCGCTGTGAGGCCGACCTCGTCCAGCGCTTTTTCCGCAATTTTCCCTGTCAGCTCCAGGCTGCGGGTATCCATCAGCACGAGATGGTTGTCGGTGCCGCCCGAAACAACAGTAATTCCTTCATTCTGCAGCGAGTCGCTTAAGCTGCGGGCATTTTTCACGACGTTTTCGGAATACGTGACGAAATCCTTCTGCAGCGCTTCGCCGAAGGCCACGGCCTTTGCCGCAATCACGTGCATGAGCGGTCCGCCCTGCAGACCAGGGAATACGGCTTTATCAATCTTTTTGCCGAATTCTTCTTTACACAGCACCAGTCCTCCACGCGGTCCGCGCAGCGTTTTGTGTGTGGTTGTCGTAACAAAGTGTGAATGAGGAACCGGGTTTTGGTGCACCCCTGCCGCTACAAGTCCGGCAATATGCGCCATATCGACCATTAAGTACGCGTCCACCTCATCGGCGATTTCACGGAATTTTTTAAAGTCAATTTCACGCGGGTACGCACTTGCGCCGGCGACGATTAATTTCGGCTGCGTTTCCTTCGCCACGCGAAGCACTTCATCGTAGTCAATCATCTGGTCTTCTTTAGTCACACCGTATTCCACAAAGTTGTACTGCACACCGCTGAAGTTGACAGGGCTTCCGTGGGTTAAGTGGCCCCCGTGGGAAAGGTTCATGCCAAGCACGGTGTCGCCGTGATTTAAAATCGTATAGTAAACAGCCATATTTGCCTGGGCGCCGGAGTGAGGCTGCACGTTCGCATATTCTGCCGAGAATAATTCCTTCGCCCGGTCAATGGCGAGCTGTTCTACCGTATCCACGTGCTCACAGCCGCCGTAATAGCGGCGGTTCGGGTAGCCCTCCGCATATTTGTTGGTAAGCACGGACCCCTGCGCTTCCATTACTGCACGGCTCGTGAAGTTTTCCGAAGCGATCAGTTCAATCTTATCGCGCTGGCGCCCCAGCTCCTTCTGCATTGCCTCAAATATGGCCGGGTCCTGCGTTTGTACACTTTCTGCGTTTACCTTAGTTTCCATCTGTAAATCTCCCTTCCCTTTCGGTGCGATAACGAACGATTATCTCTTCCACTAATATTTCGTTCGTTATTTTTCTCTCCGTGTTGCTATGTTTTTCATTGTAACACGTATTTTTTACGAATTTCCGTACCTTACGAAATTTTTTCGGATTTCTTTATTTTTTAATCGGCATGGGAAGAAAAAAGAACCGCAGTATGCGATTCTTTTTCCGGCGGCTATTCGTAGCGCGCACGCTCGCCGCCGATCAGCTTCGGCCGTGTTTTTGCCATCGTTACATAGGCAGCGCCAATCTGCTTCTGCGGGCCGCGAACAGGAACCGCCACCGGCTTCAAATGCATGCCGATCAGGGTGGATCCGATATCAATGCCGGCATCTGCTTTTACCGCTTCGATGACGACCGGCTCATTCATGTGTTTATACGCATACGAGCTCATCGATCCGCCGGCTCTTGGGTGAGGTACCACACTTACTGCTTCCAGTCCGTAAGCGTCCGCCGTTTCCCTTTCCACCGTGAGCGCACGATTAATATGCTCACAGCCCTGAAAAGCAAGGCGCACGCCGGTTTCTTCGCGGAACTCCTGAAAGACATCAAACAATGCTTCGGCGACCTCCTCAGAGCCTGCCTTACCGATATGCTCCCCGAGTACTTCACTTGTGCTCGTGCCAATCACAAGCACCTGGCCGCTGCGAAGCGACGCCTGGTCCTTTAATGAAGCTAACAATTCCCGTAAAGGCTGCTGCCATTCTGCTTTGTTCACCATGACAACCCATCCTTTCTTCGTTCCTTATTGTTCAATTGCCGCTACTTTTTGGATACGGTCGGCGTGCCGGCCGCCTTCGTGCTCTGTACTGATCCAGGCTTTGACAATTTCGCCGGCGAGGCCGGAGCCAATGACTCTCGCGCCCATGGCCAGTATATTGCTGTCGTTATGCGCCCGGGTCATTTTTGCGCTGAATACGTCATGGACAAGCGCGCAGCGGATGCCGTTAACTTTATTCGCAGCAATCGACATGCCGATGCCCGTGCCACAGACAAGAATCCCACGGTCCACTTCGCCGGCCGTTACTTTTTCAGCCACCGGAACCGCGTAGTCGGGATAGTCCACCGAGTCACTGCAGTCACAGCCCAGGTCCTCGTATTCCACCCCTGCTTCGTCCAGTACAGATTTAATTTCCTCTTTTAACTCATACCCGCCGTGATCGGCACCCAATGCTACTTTCATGTCAACCTCTCCTCCGTTTGATTATACTGTTTTCAGTCTCTCACGTATCCATCAGCCTGTAAATCTCCAGGCTCAGTCCAGCGACTTTTCCTTCATATACCGCTCCCAAGCTGCCTGCAGCGCCTCTTCCATTTCCTCTGCCGTTTCGTGGTAGACCTCCCGGCCGCCGCCGATAGGGTCTCCAATGTCCCTGTCCCCATTGGTTCCGGCATATTCCTTTAAGAGCACCGTTTTCTTTTCCGCATCCGGAAACATCCGCTTCATAATATCCTTGTGTCCCTGGGTCATCGCAAAGATAACGTCCGCCCAGTCGATTAGTTCCTTCGTCAGCGGCTGGGACTCATGGTCAATCTCCACCTGTCTTTCATCCATCGCCCGGACGGCTTCTGCCGCTGCCGGCTCTCCATTTGCAGCCATCACACCGGCTGAAGCCACCTCCACCTCCGGGTAGTGATGCTTCATTAGTGCAGCAGCCATTGGGCTCCGGCATGTGTTTCCTGTACAAATAAACAATACGTGATAACTCATTGCCATCGACTCCTTGCAGAAGTTTTCATTGTTCTGAAGATGCTGCTTTTTCCAGACGGTTCATGAGCGCGGTTCCGATTCCTTCTTCTGAAAAAACTTCACAGAACGCAGCGTCTACTTCCATTGTATCTAATTCGCGGAGAACAGCGTACAATTTTGCTGCCGTTTCTTCCGGTGCCCGGCGCGAGCCTAAACTAAGAAAGGCGTCCGCCTGTGTCCACGCTGATTTGTTCTCTTCCACGGCAAGTACCGCTACTTTCTTTCCGGCCTCCTGGAGGGCCCGGAGCTTTCTCTGCCATATATCCTCCGGTCCTTTCATTAAATAGAGGGAGGTCGCCGGCGAATAGTGGCGGTATTTCATCCCCGGTGCTGCCGGGGCATCCTCTGAAGAAGCAGCTTGCGAATAGCGGACGGTGTCAGGGCCAAGCACCTGCTCGATCTGTTCCTTTGTTACTCCTCCCGGTCGCAGAATCCAGCAGAGCTCTGACGTACAGTCCACGACAGTGGACTCTACCCCGTATCCACACGGGCCGCCATCGATCACCGCATCAATTTTCCCATTCAGGTCACTGTAGACGTGCTCCGCCGTCGTCGGACTCGGGGAGCCGGAACGATTGGCACTTGGTGCTGCGACCGGTACGCCTGCGTAGGTCAGCACCGCCCTTGCCACCTCGTGCTCCGGAATTCGTACAGCCACTGTGGATAATCCCGCCGTTACAAGAGGTGACAGCGGCGTTTCTTCCGTCAGTGGGAATATAAGCGTCAAAGGTCCCGGCCAGAACGCGTCCATCAGCTTTTCCATGTTCTCTGTCCACGTTACCCCGAGCTTGCCTAGCTGAGTGCGGTCAGCAATATGAGCAATCAGCGGATTATCCGGCGGCCGGTTTTTAGCTTCGAAAATCGCCCGGACAGCTTCGGTGCATACAGCGCTTGCTCCGAGGCCATATACGGTTTCTGTCGGGAGGGCCACTGTTTTTCCCTGCGTTATCCACAGCCCCATTTCCTTTAATACAGACTTCTCCGGGGAAGCTTCATTTATTTTATCCACATTTTTTATAACCGTCTGTTTATAACTCATGCAGCTTTCGTTCCTTCCGAAAAATTAAAATGCTTTCATATCAGGGATTATTTTGCTTTATTTTTGGTTTTTCACACTATCAACAGGCTATGATTTTCTGTGGATAACTATGATTTCTGCCGTTAATTCAGCTTTTAAATTTACAATTTTTACGATAAATTAATGTTTTCCACATATATGGGGGTATCTGTCTTTTTTTATCCACAGAACGTGGATAACTTTCTTACTTATTCACAACTGTAACGATTCGGTCGTTCCCATTCAAGTCCTTTATTACCTGAATTCTTTTTTCCGGAAAAGCTTTTTCAGCTGCCTGCCTCACAGCTTCCCCCTGCTGCCAGCCGATTTCAAAGGCAAGCAGCCCGCCCGGAGCCAGAACTTCGGCAGCACGGCTGATAATTTCTTCATAGCTGTGGATTCCCTCTTCGCCTTTACCGATCAATGCAATGGCAGGCTCTTTCTCCCGGACGAGTGGATCAAGCTGCTCCCATTCCTCCTTTGGAATGTAGGGAGGATTGGACACAATAACATCGGCCCGCTCCTTCCGGGACGCCATGCCTTCAAGAAACGATTCCTGATGAAAGACGACCGGTGCGTTTAGCCGTCCGGCGTTTCTTTTCGCCGTCTCAAGCGCCCGGCTGTCAATATCCACAGCCTGCACCCGTGCCGACGAAAGCTCCAGGGCGAGCGTGACTGCGATAATGCCGCTGCCTGTGCCAACGTCGATAATCCTTGGGGCTTTCAGCTCTTTATTTTTTCGCACCCAGTCGATCACGTACCAGACAAGCTCCTCGGTTTCCATCCGGGGAATCAGCACGTCCGGATTAACGTGAAACTCGCGGTCGTAAAAAAAGCTGCTGCCCGTTAAATGCTGCACCGGCGTCCCGGCTGCGTGAAGGTGCACATCCTGCTGGAAATGCTCCCACGTCTGCAGCGCCATCTGCTCTCTCGAAGCGGCCAGCAGCTGGGCCCGGGAGAGCTGAAGATGGTGCTCGAGAAGCCAGTCCGCTGCCATCTCTTCTCTACCATGCTCACTCAAAAAAGAAGAAGCCCATCTCCGGGCTTCAAATACAAGTGGTTCTTCCTTCATTACGCTTCGCCTGCTTTTTCCATCAGCTCGGCCTGCTCTTCCATTACAAGCGGCTCGATAACCTGATCGAGCTCTCCCTGGAGAATCTGGTCAAGCTTTTGCAGCGTCAGGCCGATTCGGTGATCGGTTACGCGCGTCTGAGGGAAATTATATGTCCGGATCCGTTCGGAACGGTCCCCGGTTCCCACCGCCGATTTCCGGTTTTCGTCATATTCGGCCTGGGCTTCCTGCTGGAATTTATCGTACACACGGGCACGAAGAATTGTCATCGCTTTTTCTTTGTTTTTAATCTGCGATTTGCCGTCCTGACAGGAAGCGACAATACCTGTCGGCACGTGAGTCAGCCGTACCGCCGACATGGTGGTGTTTACGCTCTGGCCGCCGGGACCGCTCGCTGCAAACGTATCGACACGGATATCCTTATCGTGAATATCCACTTCCACTTCCTCGGCCTCCGGCAGGACAGCCACCGTAGCTGTTGAGGTATGCACGCGTCCCCCGGATTCCGTGCTTGGCACCCGCTGAACCCGGTGGGCCCCGTTTTCATATTTCATTTTCGAATACGCCGAATCGCCGTTAATCATAAAAATGATTTCCCGATAGCCGCCAAGGTCGCTTGCAGTCGATTCCACGATTTCTGCTTTCCACCCCTGTTTTTCTGCGTAACGGGTATACATTTTGTATAAATCAGCAGCAAACAGCGCCGCTTCTTCACCGCCCGCGGCTCCCCGTATTTCAATAATGACGTTTTTGTCATCGTTTGGATCCTTCGGCAGAAGGAGCCTCCGGAGCTCTTCCTCCTGGCTTTCAATACGCTCGCTCAGCTCTTCGACTTCCGATTTTACCATGTCTTTCATTTCCGCATCGTGCTCATCCTCAAGCATCGACTTGGCTTCATCAAGCTGCTGCCGGGCTTCTTTGTATTCCCGGTAGACCTCCACGGTCCGCTGCATCTGTGCCTGCTCCTTGGACAGCTCCTTGATTTTATTCGGATCGTTTGCGATTTCCGGATCGCTCAGCTGTTCGTTTAAATATTCATAACGGTCTTCTACCGTCTGCAGTCGCTCTAACACACCGTTCACCTCTATTTTTCAAATTTTATCCGACGGAAATATATTTCGTTACTTTTTACACGTTTCTCGTTCTCCTTTACAGTATACTAATTATAATACAGGGGCATAGGGGCGTCAAAATACCACCGCATCTGTAAATTTCGTTTGACCAGTGCGGGAGCGGGGAACCGCCCTGTAGATGCCTATTGTTTCAGCAGAAGGGGGAAAAACAATGAAATACGTTATTATCGGCGGAGACGCCGCCGGCATGAGTGCAGCCATGCAGATCTACCGGCAGGATGAGAACGCAGAAATTATTACACTTGAAGCTGGGGAAATATATTCCTACGCCCAGTGCGGCCTTCCTTACATACTCGGGGGCGAAGTCGAAGACAGCGCGAATTTAATCGCCCGCGACGTCGACACATTTCGGGAAAAGTACGGCATTGATGCCCGGGTCAACCACGAGGTAACCGGCGTTAATGCGGATAAAAAAGAAGTCACCGGGATGGATAACAATACTGGACAACCGTTTCAGGTTACGTATGACAAACTGCTCGTCGCCTCCGGCGGGCGTCCGCTTCTGCCAAACTGGCCGGGGCGGGAGCTTGAAGGCGTTCATACACTAAAAACGATTCCGGACGCCGAAACGATCAAAACAGATCTGGCGCACGTTAACCATGTCACTGTCGTAGGAGGCGGTTACATTGGCCTGGAGGTGGCGGAAAACTGCATTCATGCCGGAAAGAAAGTGACGCTTCTGCAGCGCGGTGATCAGCTTGCGGGCATATTTGATCCTGACATGGCAGAATACATCGCCGAGGAAGCGGAAGCGAACGGCATTGAGCTGCTGTTTGGAGAGAACGTTCAGCATTTATCAGGCAAAAGCCGGGTCGAAGCTGTCCATACCGACCGGCGGGTAGTTGAAACCGATGCAGTGATCGCCGGCGTCGGTCTGCGCCCGAACACGGAAATGGTGTCCAAATGCGGACTGTTCCGGCACGGCAACGGTGCCCTTCAGGTGAACCGCTATATGGAAACCAACGTCCCTGATATATATGCCGCCGGGGACTGCGCTACCCAGTTTCACCGGATCAAGGAGATCGATGATTACCTTCCGCTCGGAACCCATGCCAACAAGCAGGGGCGGGTCGCCGGCCTGAACATGGCTGGAAGCGTAAAGTCCTTTAAAGGAGTAACCGGCACCTCTATTCTCCGCTTTTTCAGCCTGACGCTTGGAAAAACCGGCATCTCCGAGGCGGAGGCTGCGGACATGCGCTTTCCGAACCGCAGTGAGATGCTTACTACATCAAGCCATGCCGGCTATTTCCCGGGAAATACCAGACTTCATATTAAAGTCACGTACTGTCCGGACACAGGTATTATACTTGGCGGTCAGCTTATCGGCGGCGACGGCACAGACAAACGGCTCGATGTGCTGGCAACCGCCCTATTCCACCGTATGACGATCAGCGAGTTTGAGGATTTGGACCTGAGCTACGCACCGCCGTACAATAAAGTGTGGGATCCGCTCCAGCAGGTGATCCGCCGGGCGAAGTAGCTGTCCACCTGCAATAGATAAAGCCAGCCGGGGCACTGCTCCGGCTGGCTTGTTTTTTGTTTACAGGGCAATAGGCGGGTTCGCGTGACACCTCCGGCATACCGGATAATACGAATCATTGCCGCCGATATGAATCTGATCACCTGTATAAATCGGCCGCCCCTCGCCGTCGAGCCTTAAATTCATGACCGCTTTTTTATGACAGAACCAGCAGATGGTCTTCATTTCCTCGATTTTGTCCGCGTAGAGAAGCAGATGCTTGCTGCCTTCAAACAGTTCATTTTGAAAATCGTTTTTCAAACCGAAGCTCATCACCGGAATATCAAGGTTATCAACAATTTCCGCCAGCTGAATGATGTGCTCCTGGGACAGAAACTGCGCCTCATCGACGAGGATGCAGAACGGACGCTCTTCTTCCTGACGGACGATATCGTAAATGTTTGTTTCTTCAAATACTGGAACAGCCTCACGCTCCACTCCGATTCTGCTTGCTACAAATCCGACACCGCGCCGGTCATCCAGGCCGGAGGTGAAGATAAGCACCGGTTTATTCTGCTCTTCATAATTGTGGGCCACCTTTAAAATTTCGATGGACTTGCCGCTGTTCATTGTGCCGTATTTAAAAAATAACTGCGCCATATTATTCTCCCCTGCTTATCGGTTTCGGTTCATGATATAAAAAAGACGGAAGCCGCAGCTTCCGCCTTTCCCCAACCATTGTGATTAGCGGTTGTATTTTCTTTTGAACTTGTCCACACGGCCGCCGGCAGTGTTCTGCTTCTGCTTGCCGGTATAGAACGGGTGGGAGTCGGAGCTTACCTCAATTTTGATTACTGGGTACGTGTTTCCGTCTTCCCATTCGATAGTTTCAGATGAGCTTTCTGTCGAACCGCTCAAAAACTTGAATCCCGTGCTTGTATCCATAAACACAACTTTATGATATTCCGGATGCACTTGTTGTTTCATAGCTGGTCACTTCCTTTCAATTCTTCTCTTTTTCACACATAACGAGATTATAACAATTCCCCCGGAATTTATCAATCGTTCATTTCGTTTATTTCTTTCCGGTCGTTACTTTTCCCTGCTTGTCCTTTTGAAGCTCCTCAAAGAATTCCTCGTTCGTTTTGGTCTGCTTAATGCGCCGGATAAAGTGATCCACGAAATCCGGAGAATCGTTCATCGTCTTGCGGATTGCCCATAAATTATCCAGATGCTCCTTGGAAACGAGCAGCTCTTCTTTCCGGGTGCTCGAGCGGCGGATGTCGATCGATGGGAAGATACGGCGTTCGGCCAGACGGCGGTCAAGATGAAGCTCCATGTTGCCTGTGCCTTTAAATTCCTCATAAATCACATCGTCCATTCGCGAACCGGTTTCTACAAGGGCCGTCGCAAGAATGGTCAGGCTTCCGCCTTCTTCAATATTGCGGGCCGCCCCGAAGAAGCGCTTCGGACGGTGAAGCGCTGCCGGGTCAATACCGCCGGAAAGCGTCCGGCCGCTTGGCGGCAGCACCAGGTTATACGCCCGTGCAAGCCGGGTGATGCTGTCGAGCAGAATGACGACGTCTTTCTTGTGCTCCACGAGCCGCATCGCCCGTTCAAGCACAAGCTCAGAAACTTTAATGTGGTTCTCAGGCACTTCATCGAATGTAGAGCTGGCTACGTCCCCGTCTACAGAACGTTCGATGTCAGTGACCTCCTCCGGACGCTCATCCACAAGCAGCACAATCAGCTCGGTTTCCGGATGGTTTTCAGTAATACTGTTGGCGACTTCTTTTAACAGCGACGTCTTTCCGGCTTTTGGCGGAGCCACAATGAGTCCGCGCTGGCCGAAGCCTACCGGGGTGATCAGGTCAATAATCCGTGAAGACGCGCGGTTGGGACGGGTCTCCATCTGCATTCGCTCTTCCGGATACAGCGGCGTCAGCGCCGGAAAATGCGGGCGTTCCTTCGAGGAGTCCGGGTCTTCCCCGTTGACTGCTTCCACCTGAAGCAGACCGTGGTACCGCTCCGAATCCTTCGGCGGCCGTACCTTTCCGGAAACCTTGTCCCCGTTTCTCAAGTCAAAACGGCGGATCTGCGAGGCAGAGATGTAAATGTCCTCCGTGCTCGGCAGGTAGTTAATCGGGCGCAGAAAACCGTAGCCCTCTGTCTGGATAATTTCAAGCACGCCTTCCATAAACATCAGGCCGTCTTTTTCCGCCTGCCCCTTTAAGATCGCAAAGACGAGCTCCCGTTTGTTTAATTTGCTGTAATACGATACCTTGTATTCCTTGGCGAGCCGGTACAATTCTTTCAGCGTCATTGTCTCAAGCTCTGCGATGTTGACTGCCAATGCGGTCACCACTTTCTTTTTCTTTTATGAATGTAAAAAAGTAATCATGTATATTAGTTACGTCAACGTGAAGAAACACTTACACTTTGTGAATGTAAGCCGTCTTTTTTATTTCCGTTATGGCTTTCCGGCAAAACGTGTTGGGATAGTTGGAAGATAAGAAAAGGAACGGATGCCCTGCATTCTTTGGAGCATTGAAGCAGATGCGCCTTCGCTTCGCATAAAGGAGAGGAGTACTGTTGAATGGCAGTAAACGTTTTACGAATACGGATTGTTCTTCATCATTTTAACTTTGAACGACTCTGTCTGCAAGTGAAATTATCAGCACGGGAGACCTCCGGCATGAAAACGGGAAAAGGACAGGTGCCCCCTGTCCTCTGCCTGTGCTATTCGTCTCTGATGACAAAATCCGGTTTTTTCTGAACGTTGTGCTTGCCGTCGACAAAACGGACCGTCCCTGATTTCGCCCTCATGACCAGGGACTGGGTGGTCGCCTTGGAGCTTTTAAAATTCACGCCCTTCAGCAGCTCGCCCTCCGTTACGCCGGTAGCAGCGAAGATGCAGTCCTCCCCGCCGACCAGATCCGACATAAGAAGCGGCCGGCTGACGTCATCAATGCCCATTTCCGTGCACCGGGCCAGCTCATCGTCATTCTGTGGAAGAAGCTTGCCCTGCATTTCCCCGCCCAGACACTTGAGTCCGACCGCGGCAATAACGCCCTCCGGCGCTCCGCCGGAGCCAAGCAGTATATCCACACCTGTTTCATCAAAGGCGGTATTAATTGCACCCGCCACGTCCCCGGCGGGAATCAGCTTGATGCGGGCTCCGGTGTCGCGGACGTCCTGAATCAGTTTGGCATGGCGCTCTCTGTCTAAAATAGTGACTACAACGTCTTCAATATCCTTGCCCTTTGCCTTTGCTACAGCATGCAGGTTGTCTGCAACCGGCGCATCGATATCAATTGTCCCAATCGCTTCAGGTCCTACGGCAATTTTATCCATATACATATCCGGAGCATGGAGAAGTCTTCCATGGTCAGCAATGGCAAGCACCGCGAGGGCGTTCCAGGAGCCGCTGGCGACGATTTCTGTACCTTCAAGCGGGTCTACCGCCACATCGACTCTCGGGCCGAAGCCGGTACCGAGCTTTTCCCCAATGTAGAGCATCGGCGCTTCGTCCATTTCCCCTTCGCCGATGACCACGGTCCCTTTCATCGGGATCGTGTCAAATACATCGCGCATTGCGCTTGTAGCAGCATCGTCGGCCTCATCCTTTTTTCCCCGGCCCATCCAGCGTGCAGACGATAATGCCGCTGCTTCTGTCACTCGTACTAACTCCATCGATAGACTTCTTTCCATTGTTATACTCCCCCAAGCTTATGAATTTTTAATTTCCTGCATCTCCTGCTCACTGATGGTCTCTAAACGAATATCAGCGCCTAAATAACGCAATTTGTGCTCAATCCTTTCATAGCCCCGGGCCACATGCTCAAAGCCGGTAATAACGGTACGGCCTTCGGCCATCAGCCCGGCTACGATCAGGGCAGCTCCGGCCCGCAGGTCGCTCGCTGCCACCTCTACACCCTGAAGCTGAGCGGGCCCACGCACAATCGCAGTGCCTTCACTGGTGGTTACATCCGCTCCCATGCGCGACAGCTCATCCACATGCTTGAACCGGGATGGATAGATGGTGTCGTGAACAATCGTTTTTCCTTCCGCTTTTGTCATCAGCGCTGTGAACGGCTGCTGCAGATCGGTAGGAAAACCGGGATAAACGAGTGTTTTTAACTGCACGGCCTGCAGCCGCTCCGTCCCGGTGACACGTACCGAATTATCATACCATTCCACGCCTGTCCCTGTTTCCCGGAGCTTGGCCGTTAATGCTTCGAGATGGTCCGGAATGACGTTGTCTATTACTACTTCGCTTCCCGCAGCTGCCCCGGCAATCATATAGGTTCCCGCCTCAATCCGGTCCGGAATAATCGAATGAGTGCATCCATTTAATTCTTCCACGCCGTCAATACGGATCACGTTTGTACCCGCGCCTTTAATATTTGCCCCCATATTTGTTAAAAGTGTGGCTACGTCGATAATCTCCGGTTCCTTCGCGGCGTTTTCGATGACTGTCCGGCCCTTGGCCATGACTGCCGCCATCATAATATTAATCGTCGCCCCAACACTCACCACATCCAGGTAGATGCGGGCTCCTTTCAGCTCTTTGGCATGGATATGAAGCGCTCCGTGTTCATTTTCGACGGTGGCACCAAGGGCTTCAAAGCCTTTGATGTGCTGATCAATCGGCCGCGGACCAAGATAGCAGCCGCCCGGCATGCCGATAACCGCTTTTTTAAACCGGCCGAGCATTGCCCCCATCAGATAGTAGGAAGCGCGCAGCTTCTTTACTTTTCCGTTTGGCAGCGGCAGCGGACGGACATTCTTCGCGTTAATTTTCATCCGGTGATTCTCTGTTTTTACATTCGCTCCCGCGCCCTGCAAAATCTCAGCCAGCGTGTCGATATCGTGAATATCCGGAAGGTTCTCGAGAGTCACATGGCCATTTGCCATCAATGCCGCCGGTACAAGCGCCACCGCGCTGTTTTTCGCTCCGCTGACCGATACCCGGCCTGCTAAGGGCCTGCCGCCTTCAATAATCATTTTCTGCATGCAATCATCCTCTATAGTCATTATCCGGCTTATTCAGCCAGCCTGTATGGACCGGTATGAAAAAGCTTTAGGCCGGGCCCGAATTCAGGCAGGGAATGCCTTTTTATACTATTTGTGTCCTACTAATCGTTAAAAGTGTTTTCTTTTTTCAGCATAGATGTTTTTCCACTTATTAGCAAGAGAATTTGGCTGAATTTTCATACAAAAAAAGCTTCTGCAGAAACCCTGCAGAAGCCTTTGCTGTTTTATTTTACTGCTTACGGTTTTCCCAGTCGCTCAGGAATTTTTCAATGCCCTGATCTGTCAGTGGATGCTTCAGAAGGCCAGGAACAACCTTAAACGGAATGGTCGCGATATGGGCACCGCGGGCCGCTGCTTCTGCCACGTGGGTGGAATGGCGCACGGATGCTGCAATAATATTCGTTTCAATGCCGTGAACGTTAAAGATCTCAGAAATTTCACTGATCAGGTCCAGACCGTTATGACCGATATCGTCCAGACGTCCGAGGAATGGGGATACGTATGTCGCGCCTGCTCTTGCCGCAATTAACGCCTGTACGGAAGAAAAGACGAGCGTAACATTCGTTTGAATGTTTTCTTCTGTAAAGACCTTTACGGCTTTCATGCCTTCAAGTGTCATTGGAACTTTAACCGTAATATTCGGAGCGATTTTTGCGAGCTCCCGGCCTTCTGTGATCATGCCTTCCGCTTCCGTCGAGATAACCTCGGCACTGACGGAGCCGTCAACGATAGCAGTAATCTCTTTTAAGCGTTCATGAAAGTCAACGCCTTCTTTGGCGACGAGACTCGGATTCGTGGTGACGCCGGCGAGAATCCCGAGGTCATTTGCCTCTCTGATTTCATCGATATTCGCTGTATCTACAAAAAACTTCATACATGTTCCCTCCTGTTATTTAGTACTCTTTATCCAGCTCAAGCAAACGTTTGCAAATCATTTTACTATGAAAAGAAGAAGGTAAGGCGGAGAAACAGGCGGCCCGTTGCCGGGCCCCTTTTCTTCGCTTTATGCCCTTTAATTACGCCTGGTTGGAAGAACCAAATTCCTGCATTTTGAACTTCACTGTTTCTTTGACAGCATCGCGTGCCGGGCCGAGGTATTTACGAGGATCATACTGGTTCGGCTGCTCTGCCAGTACTTCGCGTACCTTCGCCGCAGAGGACATCTGGCTTTCCGTATTTACGTTCACTTTGGCGTGACCGTAACGGATCGCTTTTTTCACGTCTTCTGTCGGAATGCCTGTACCACCGTGCAGAACGAATGGAACGTCCACAAGCTGCTGTATCTCTTCCATGCGGGTAAAGCTGAGGTTTGGCTCGCCTTTGTACGGGCCGTGTACAGAACCAAGCGCTGCTGCGAAGCAGTCAACACCAGTCTGCTCTACAAGCTCTTTACACTCTGCAGGAATAGCATAAGCTTCTTCCGCTTCAGAAACGACCAGGTCGTCTTCCTGTCCGCCTACACGGCCAAGCTCGGCTTCTACAGATACGCCGATCGCATGTGCGGCATCTACAACGCGCTTAGTCATTTCGATGTTGTATTCAAGCGGGTGGTGGGACCCGTCGATCATTACAGAAGTAAATCCAGCTTTCATTGCCTTCATGCAGTTTTCAAAGCTCGAGCCGTGGTCGAGGTGAATAGCTACAGGTACTGTTACGTTGTATTCTTTCATCAACGCTTTTACCAGGGTAACGACTGTTTCGAAGCCGCCCATGTAGCGGGCCGCGCCTTCAGAAACACCGCAGATTACTGGAGATTTTTCCTCTTCAGCCGCCTGAAGAATGGCCTGGGTGAATTCCATGTTGTTCAGGTTGAACTGTCCTACGGCATACTGATTTTTCTGTGCTGTTTTCAGCATTTCCGTCATTGATACCAATGGCATAAAAATATCCTCCCTCTTCGTTTCAAGCAAAATGTTTGAGCAGCTTCCATACATAGTAAACATATTTAAGCACACGAAAGTATCTGCAGCTTTCACTCAGGCTGCATTGAATAGTGGGTATTAAAGCGAAATAACGATGTGATCAGGGCGTCTTCACTGTCAGATACTTCCGCTTGAAAACAAACCGACTATGCTATGTAGATCTTACTCAAATTCTTTTTTCATTATAGCATATCGAGTCCAGTTGTCACCCTTCTCGTGAAACTTTGCCAATGACGCTCTTTAAGTTTTCAATGTCAAACGGCTTGGTGATATAGTAGGCAGCTCCGTTTTGTCTGGCCGCCTCCACCTGTTCCTTTTCGCCAAAGGCAGTCATTATAATCATGCAGGCACCTTCAAGGCGGGAGATGCTTTGAAGCTCTTTAAGCAAGGTGAGCCCGTCGATCCCCGGGAGTCTCATATCGATGATAAAAATTTCCGGCGTCCATTCATCCACCATATGTAAAGCAAGCTCGCCGTTATGTGCTTCCTTGACGGTGTACCCCTCTTCTTCGAGCACCTCTTTTAAGAGAAGCCGGATTCCCATCTGATCATCTACGATTAACACCCGTTGCATTGCATGAATTCCTCCTTCTCTACTTTATTCTCTCTGCAGTATATATTACTATGAGATTTATGACCATGATGTTTCAGCCAGGCATCAATTTTAAAGCAGAAAAGAGGATTTTCATGAAAATTTTTTCTACCCAGCTCCAGGGTAAATTTCAAAGCATCATGGACCAGGAGGAAGAATTTGAAGATGCGGCACGTCTGGGCGTACAGGCTGTAAGGGGGCTCGGCAGGCTCTGGGTAGCGGGATCGCCGTCCGCCCATTCCATTGCTCTCGCGCTGGCCAGCCACCCGGATGCCCCGGCAGGAACGACAGCCATTATCCCCTCTCCCGAGACCGAGGCCCTGTCTGAGGTCGACCGTTTGTTTTTAATCATTCATCCCGACGAGCAGGAGGAGATGCTTTCGTTTATCCAGACATGCGAAAACAGCGAAACACCTTTGATTATTTTCACGCAGGATGATGCCCGTATCAACGAGCTGCTCGGGCCGTTAAACTGCCATATTTCAGCACCGTCGGCCGATCCCGTCATTCCGGACGAAACGGGAGAGCGCTACGGGTATCCATTTGACCTGTCTGCTTTCTTCGCCGGCCAGCTTTTATATTTATATATCAAAGAATTATCCGATGAACTCGAATAAAGCAGAGTTATTCTGCATAAAGAAGCCTGGATGGTCTATGCCATCCAGGCTTACTTTTATTTATTCTCCTGCAGAGTGACGGATAAATTCGCGGAATAAAGGCTGTGGGCGGGTCGGACGGGATACAAATTCCGGGTGGAACTGTGAAGCAACAAAATAAGGATGGTCTGCTACTTCGATAATTTCCGCCAGACGTCCGTCCGGGCTCGTACCACTGAAGATAAATCCGTTGTCTTCCAGCTGTTCTCTGTAAGCATTGCTGAATTCGTAGCGGTGGCGGTGACGTTCATAAACGATTTCCGCATCATCATAAGCTTCCTTTGCCCGGGAGCCTTCTTTCAGCTTGCAGGGATAAAGGCCGAGCCGGAGCGTACCGCCAAGATCCTCAACATCCTTCTGCTCCGGAAGCAGGTCGATTACTGCATTTTTAGCATCAGGATGGAATTCTGCCGAACCTGCATCCTCTATACCGGCCACGTTTCTTGCAAATTCCACGCTTGCCAGCTGCATGCCAAGACAGATTCCGAGAAACGGAATCTTCTGTTTACGGGCGTAGCTGATTGCTTCAATCTTGCCCTGAATGCCGCGGTCTCCGAAGCCTCCGGGGACAAGAATTCCATCGGCATCCTTCAGGCGCTCTGCCACATTATTTTCATCCAGGTCCTCCGACTGCACCCAGTCGATTTCAATGTCTGCATCAAAGTGGTAGCCGGCGTGCTTAAGCGACTCTGCCACTGAAAGATACGCGTCCGGAAGCGCTACATATTTTCCTACGAGGGCAATACGTACCGTTTTGCTTAAGTTTTTCACCCGGTCGACGAGCGCAGTCCATTCCGTCATTTCTGCCGGTGGCGCTGTCAGCTTCAGGTGATCGCAGACAATCTGGTCCATATGCTGGCGCTGCAGTTCAAGCGGGATCTGGTACAACACTTCTGCATCCCCTGCTTCAATAACCGATTCTGAAGGCACGTCGCAGAACGAAGCAATTTTTTCCTTCATGTTTTCCGGTACCGGCTTTTCTGTCCGGAGTACAATGACGTTCGGCTGAATACCGATGCCGCGGAGCTCTTTGACGCTGTGCTGCGTCGGCTTGGATTTCATTTCTCCTGCTGCAGATAAGTATGGAATTAACGTACAGTGCACATACATTACGTTGTCGCGCCCGACATCGCTTTTGATCTGGCGAATGGCTTCAAGAAACGGCAGGCTTTCAATATCGCCGACCGTACCGCCGATTTCTGTAATTACCACGTCAGCCCCTGTTTCTCTTCCTGCACGGTAGACCCGTTCCTTAATCTCATTTGTGACATGCGGAATAACCTGTACAGTACCGCCGAGATAGTCGCCGCGACGTTCTTTGCGAATAACGGATGAGTATACTTTTCCGGTCGTGACATTGCTGTTTTTGCTGAGGTTAATATCGATAAAGCGTTCATAGTGCCCGAGATCCAGGTCTGTTTCTGCTCCGTCGTCTGTAACGAAAACTTCCCCGTGCTGATACGGGCTCATCGTTCCCGGGTCCACGTTGATATATGGGTCAAACTTTTGGATAGTAACACTAAGTCCTCTGTTTTTAAGCAGTCTTCCAAGGGAAGCTGCTGTAATGCCTTTACCTAACGAAGATACAACGCCGCCAGTAACGAAAATATATTTACTCGCCATATACCTATCTGCCTCTCTTTATATAAATGTTCTTTAAAATAGTTCTTTCAGGGCCCGCGCCGCTCAACAGACCCCCGCGCTTTTCTTTGTCCAGCTTCGAAGCCTAACCGCTCGGGGTTACTTTCCCAGCCGACTCCGGGCAGCAGGCTGCCCTGCACGTCTGGGAAGTACCTGTCGCGGTTGAGCAAGGCTTCTGCGCTTTTCTTTTTGTCCAGCTACGGGTGTTACCAGCTTAATCCATTCGTGATTTCAGCTCGTTTGTGACTTCGTCTCAAGCCGACTGAAACCGACGAGCCGTTTAAGCTGGTGCCCAAACACCCTCCGCTTTTCTTTGTTCATAAAAAAAACAAAAGTGGCGCCCTGCCACCATATGGAGGGGGCACACTTTTGTTTGTCGTTCATGCTTATATAGGTATCATTTTCACCTTTACGTCACAGCCCAAAAATGATTGTACCTATACGAGTTTCGAAAGTCAAGATATCGCCACAATAAAATTACCGGCTCTCTTCTTCACTTTCCTCTGTATTGTCGCTTCCACTGTCTTCTTCGTCTTCATCTTCGTCTTCGTCGAAGCCTGGACCGGAATTGCCTGGCTCAAAGCCTTCGAGATCATTATCATCAAACGTGTCTTCACCGGCATCGTCTTTTTTAGAGATCGCGTCCAGATCGTCGGAAATGTCCACCAGGTCATCATCATACGTTTCTTCTTCCGGATCGATTTCATCGGCAAGCTCATCAGACCCCTGTACGGTATGACTCAGTTCTTCATCTGACTGATCGAGAGGATACCATCCGCGAAGACCCCAGTGGTTTTCGCCCAGGTGCACAAACCGTCCATCCAGGTTCATGGAGGTAAACAGCTTGATCATCCGGCTTTTTCTTTCTTCTTCCGTGTATCCTTTTAATTCTGTCAGACGGTCCATAACTCTCGTATAGCCTGATGCTCCGCCCTCTTCTTCGAGTATCATATACGCCAGTTCCATCGAAGACATTTCCCGTACTTTTTCTTCGCTCAACTCGTTTATTTTCACAGCCTCATCGCTCCTTTTCACGAACATGCCCTTATGCTGATTCTTTTATATTAATCGCTTCATCGCTACGAAAATTCATACCTAAAATTATAAACATATTTCGAAGGAAAATTCCATAATTATTATTTAATTCTTCCTGATAGAATTTACTGCCTGTGTGTTTAATGGTTTTCCAGAGGTGCCCATTCGTTCTGCTGCCGGTTCGTGAGAAGGGAGACGAACACAAACGCAGCAAGTGAAAACAGAACGGGCATAGCCACTTCGTGCATCCCGAGCCATCCCGGAAGCCAGATGGAAATAATCATGTATGAGGCGATACCGGTGACCATTGCTGCAAGCGCTCCCCATCCGTTTGCCTTTTTCCAGTACAGTCCCAGAACGATGGGCCAGATGAACGCTGCCTCCAGTCCTCCAAAGGCAAACAAATTCAGCCAGATTAAAAACTCCGGCGGACTCCACGAAATAGCTACAACGATAATGCCGACGGCTGCCGTAACAATCAGGCTCAGCAGGCGTATTCTGTTTTCCGAAGCGTCCGGCTTGATATAGTTAATGTATACATCTTTTACTACTGAGGAGCTGATCATCAGCAGCAGGGAATCCACGGTGCTCATGATGGCTGCCATCGGCGCTGCCAGGACGACACCGGCCAGCCATCCGGGAAGAACAGTCATGGTAAGCTCCGGCATAACGGTATCGGCCACTTCAATGCCCGGGACCACGACACGGCCCATAACCCCGGCCATATGCATTCCAAACATCATAAAAGCAACCACTGCCGTTCCGATCAGAAGCGCACGGTGCATAGCAGCCGAGCTTTTATACGACATTGCCCGTACCGCCACCTGAGGCAGCCCAACCACTCCCACACCGACTAAAATCCAGAATGACGATACATAGAGCGCGGTTAAATCCCCATCCGCGCCGAACGGTGTAACGAGGTTCGGGTTCTCCTGATACAGGGAGGTCATAATATTGTTCATGCCGCCCCCCGCTATCAGCGTAGCGGTAAAAATAATCAATGTTCCAACTACCATAATAATGCCCTGCACTGCGTCTGTAACCGCTACTGCCCGGAAGCCCCCGATGATCACATAAAACAGGACTGCCGCTGCAAACAGGAACAGGGATGCCTGATAGCTCATGCCTGTGACCGATTCGATGAGCCTCGCGCCACCTACCCACTGGGCGGCCATGGCAGAAAATAAGAAGATGACAATGCTGAATGCCCCTAAAATAACAACAAGTCCGTTATTATAGCGGGAGCGGAGAAAATCCACGAGCGTTACAGCCCGGTACCGGCGGGCCATAACGGCAAACCGCTTGCCAAGAATCATCAGTGTAAAATAGCCGGTAACCACCTGGGCCATGGACAAAAGCACCCAGCCAAGCCCCCGGTCGTAGGCAATGCCGGGGCCTCCGACAAAGCTGCTCGCGCTTCCGTACGTCGCAACCATTGTCATGGCTAGCACCAGCCCGCCAAGTTCACGGCTGCCCAGATAATAATCATGAAGAAAAGAAGCGGCTCCCGTCCTTTTTTTAGCGGACCAGATACCGATTGCAAACGTAAGAAGTAAAAAAAAGATTAATGGCACAATCACTTCTATATTCATTATTCTTCCTCCTGATCAAGAGGAATATCACGGAGGACAAACTTCACGACAAACCACAAAGTGACGAGTAAAAGCACCGGCCCGAGCACGCAGCTGTAAAACAGCCAGTCGGGCATACCAAGTATGTACTGATAATCCTGGGGGTCTCTGCCTCCAAGACCATAAGCAAAACCAAACCACCAGATAAAATGGCCCACAGCAATAGCAACACCAAGAAGCGCTTCCTTCGCTGTGAGCTGCTGCAGCTTTCTCTCTTTTTCTTCCAGGCTCATGACCATCCTCCATTTTTTCGTTCCTTCAAAAACTTCAATTAGTTTAGCTGATTTACCGGTCTGCTGCAACCTTATTGACAAATCGTTCCTGTTTCACGAAAATGTACGTATTGTGTCTGTAATTCCAAGCGACGTTTAATCATTATAAAAAAGGGTATTATATTTTAATAAAGTTAAAGGTGTTGATGTATATGGCTGGCGAAAAGCAATTTGACCAATTCGAACCTGGAGAAGTCGTTCATTACGAAGGCTATGAAATGAAAGTTATTTCTGAATTTGAACGCACGGTTATTGTAGAATTCAGTGATTATCCAATTGTGGGAAAAGAAGAAGAATTTCCTTACCATCGCATCGTCCTATTAAAAAATGAAGTAACCCATTAAAATAATCATCTATCAAGTGCAAAGCTGCTTCCTCACACAAGAGGAGCAGCTTCAGAATTTGGCCAAAGGCCTCCGAAATCTCTTTTCGGAGGCCTTTGTTTATGAGGTAAAAATAAAAAAGTGCTCCAGAGGGCTGGTGCCTCCACCATCAGAGTTAGTCTTGCTTTTTGACTTTCACTTATTCATTTTCCGGCTGTATTGGTTCTGCCGGTCTCTCGTTCCCTCGTTCATTCATCCAACGAAGCGTTTGCGTTATTTCTTTAATTTATCATTTGGTCAATTTCAGCCTTTTTGCCAAAGGCGTCAATGTATAGCCATGGATGACTACCGTAATAAACACAAGTGCCAGCGTCATCGGAAGTATACGCTCCGCCTCCGTAAATCCTGCTTCCACCAATATTGTCTGGAAATACCCGCTAACAGTTAAAGCCACAACACCGCGCGGGGCAATCCAGCCAATAAAGGTTTTTTCTCTCAGAGTCACTTCAGTGTTCGCTAAGCCTATCCAAACGGACAATGGCCGCACAATAAGCATCATCAAAAGTACGAACCCTATAATCCGTATATCCCATAATTCAATTAAATCCGTACGCGTAAGGGAAGCTGTCAGCAGAACAAAGACAGCACTGATAAACAACGTTGATATGTTCTCTTTAAAATGGCGTATGTTATCTAAAATAGGAACATTCAGACCCCTGTTGGCCAGAGTAACACCCATGGCTGTCACCGCCAGCAGTCCACTCTCTTCCATGATCAAATCCGATACCGCAAAGATAAAAATAACCAAAGCGAACATCATAGGTGCCTGCATATCTCTGGGAATTATGTTTCGTTGAAACGCATAGCTGGTCCCGGCCCCAGTTCCGATTCCTAAAACAAGAGCTGCAACTGCTCCCAGAAAAAAGGAGCCCAGGGCAGCAGAATCTATGACGCCGCTCGCCGCAAGGCCAATTTGAAGAGCAAATAAAGCCGCCAGGGCGCCCATGGGATCGACAATAATTCCCTCCCAACGGAGCATCCTATCAGGTCTTTCTTTTAAATTGGCATTCTTTAATAACGGGGTGATAACAGTAGGACCTGTAACGATAAACAACCCCCCGATGACAAAGGCGGTCACCCAGGACAAGCCAACCACCAAGTTGGCAATGACTGCTGTTAAAAGCCATGACATTAACGGCACTAACGTATACATCCGCCTAACCGGTTCTTTAAAATGAAAAACTTCCCTGCGGTCCAGGCTTAGACTTCCTTCGAACAGAATAATCGCCACAGCTAAAGAAATAATTGGCTCAAGCAAATCCCCAAACAGTTGATCCGGATAAATCAGGTTTATTCCCGGGCCAATAAATAACCCCATCAGAGTCATTCCAACGATAGCAGGTATCCCCCACCTCCATGAAAGCCATTGGGCAATCATACCAATCAGCAGTACCAGTGAAATTCCTAAAGTTATCAGTTCGATGGAAGACACCCCCTCCGCTTTTCAGGCCCGCACAACGCGGGTCAGTTCGACGTTGCTACAGGACGTAGCGGTTTTAGTCGACCGCGTTTCTCTGTCCAGCTCCGGAAGCCAGCGATGTCGCATCCCTTCAGATCTTTGTCAAAGTGAAAAAGCCACTTTTCCAAATCCCTTCCAGGGTCCGCATCGCTGGTCAGGCTTCCTCCGCTTTTCTTTTACATATCCTTCTCCATAATCAGCATCGGGATCTGATAGCCGCCGAATTCTCCCTGCAGCTTTTCTTTTTTCTCGAAGCCCTGGGCTTCGTAGAATTTCTGTCCGCGTGTATTTTTTTCCTCTATATACACCCGGATCTTTTTAGCGTTTGGCTCTTCTAACAGCGTTTCGTCAAATAATTGCTTTCCAATCCCCCGGCTCTGGTGTCCGGGAAGCAGGTATAAAGCTGACATTTTACAGGTTCTTTTGTCATCGATCGGGCCTAGATCGGAAAAGCCAATAACTGTTCCATCCACTTCAGCTACTTTAGAGGTGTGCTTGGATATACGGCGCATTAACATTTCATCATTGTAGGCCTGGCTTAAATACATTTCCTGGGCCGGAAGCGGAATAATGCCCTCATAGGCATCGTACCAGCATTCCCTTGCAACTTCCCGGATTCGGTCCAAATCTTTGTACTTCATCGGGCGGATAATAACAGCCATACTTTTTCCTCCTTTTGCATCGCAGCATGTCTTCCTGTCCTTCTTCTAGGTCTACCATTATTTACCCTTCCTGTTTGCAATAAAAACCGTAGGGCCCGCTTCATTTTTCTGCTTGACGTTTATCATTTCCAATTGTATAACTAATTTGTAAGCGTATTCAAATTATCAGGAGGACGACATCATGATTACTTTTATCATCGCAGTAGCATTACTGATTGTCGGCTATTTTACATACGGCGCTTTTATTGAAAAATTATTTACTGCAAACGACAAGCGGGCAACCCCCGCCTTCACTAAACAGGATAATGTCGACTACCTACCCATGGGAACGAAAAGAAACTCCATGATTCAGCTGCTGAACATTGCCGGCGTCGGCCCAATCTTCGGCCCGATTATGGGAGCTCTCTACGGTCCGGTTGCTTTTTTATGGATCGTGTTCGGCGCTATTTTTGCCGGTGCGGTGCATGATTACTTAACCGGAATGATTTCCATCCGGAACGGTGGCGCCCACCTTCCGCAGCTGGCCGGCAAATTTCTCGGCAAGTCGATGAAGCATATTGTGAATGGCTTTTCCGTGCTTCTTTTATTATTAGTTGGAACCGTTTTCGTCACCGCTCCCGCGGAGCTGCTGAATGGAATTCTCCCTGGATGGATCGGCCTTGCTGCCATTATTACAGTTATTTTTGCTTACTATACGCTCGCGACACTTCTTCCGGTGGATAAAATCATCGGCAAAATCTACCCAATTCTCGGGGCGCTGCTTCTGCTGAGCGCTGTCGGTATCGGCGGTGGGCTGATTGTGCAGGGGCAGCCGATTCCCGAGCTTTCGTTTCAAAACATGCACCCGGACCAGGCACCTATTTTTCCGCTGCTCTTTTTAACTATTTCCTGCGGGGCTATCTCCGGCTTTCATGCCACCCAGACACCGATTATTTCCCGCACCACCCAGAGCGAGGGCAGCGGAAGAAAAATCTTCTACGGGATGATGATCGCAGAAGGCATCATCGCCATGATCTGGGCCGCTGCTGCCATGAGCATTTTCAACGGGGTCTCCCTGAATGAAATCATCGCTGCCGGCGGCCCCGGGGCTGTGGTCAGCGAGGTTTCAATGACAATGCTTGGTGCTGTCGGCGGTACACTTGCCGTTCTCGGGGTCATTGTACTTCCAATCACTTCCGGCGATACGTCGTTTAGAAGTGCACGGATGATTATTGCCGACTACTTCCGGATCAATCAAAAGAAAATGCCGAACCGGCTGTGGATCGCGCTTCCATTGTTTGTCGCCTCGTTTGCTTTAACGAACATGGACTTCACCATTTTATGGCGGTACTTTTCCTGGGCCAATCAATCCACCGCTATGATCGCCCTGTGGGTCGGTGCCATGTATCTCGTGCTCGCCGGGAAAAACCACTGGGTCGCTTCAATTCCGGCCACGTTTATGACCATGGCCACGTTCACCTACATTTTAAACGCGCCGATCGGCTTTGGGCTTCCGATGGAATTAAGCTATATTCTTGCAGCCATCGGTACGCTCATTGTGATCGCCCTGTTTGTTAAACGGGCCCGCGCCTACGTGGGAACCAGGTTCCCGGTCGACGAACAGATCGAATCGACATATGAAAAAGCACCTGCCAAAGCATAATAAAAAGGCACCGCCCATCCCGGGTGGTGCCTTCGTCGTTATTACATCGTTTCCGGCGCGTTTACGCCAATAAGGTCCAGACCGTTCTGCACCGTCGTCTGGACTGCCTTCGCCAGTACGAGTCTTGCCTGGGTTTTCGGCTCATCCTCAGCGTCCATGACGCGGTCTGCGTTGTAGAAGCTGTGAAATGCAGACGCCAGCTCATGAAGGTAGGTGGTCATGCGGTGCGGAGCGTATTTATCCGCTGCAATGGCCACTTCTTCCGGGAATTCACCGATTTTTTTCAGCACGTCCAGCTCCTTTTCACTATGAATTGGCGTCAAATCTGCCTGGGGATCAAACGTAATGCCGCGCTCCTCCGCCTGACGGAAAATGCTGCAAAGCCGGGCGTAGGCGTACTGCACATAATATACCGGATTTTCGTTCGACTGCGATTTGGCCAGACTCAAATCAAAGTCCATATGTGTGTCCGGGCTTCTCATCGCAAAGAAATACCGGGTAGCATCGATGCCGACTTCTTCCATGAGGTCCTTCAGCGTTACCGCCTTGCCGGTCCGTTTGCTCATTTTCACTCGCTCGCCGTTTTCAAACAGATTCACCATTTGGATAATCTGCGTTTCGAGCTGTTCTTTGTCATAACCAAGCGCCTGCACGGCTGCTTCCATCCGTGGAATATAGCCGTGGTGGTCCGCCCCCCAGATATTAATAACCTTTTCAAAGCCGCGGCCGAATTTGTTCCGGTGATACGAAATATCCGGCAGCAGATACGTATAGGTGCCGTCATTTTTCACGAGCACCCGGTCCTTATCGTCCCCGTAACGGCTCGAGCGGAACCATACCGCTCCGTCTTCTTCATACGTTTCACCCTGGTCATGAAGGTACTGCAGAGTTTCTTCCACATTGCCATTTGTGTAAAGAGAGGTTTCCGAATACCACACGTCAAAGCGGACTCTGAATTGTTCAAGATCCTGCTTCAGCTTTTCGACTTCACGCTTAAGGCCGTACTCGCGGAAAAACTCGAGCCGTTCCTCCTCCTCGACGTGGACAAACCGGTCGCCCTGCTCGCTGGCAAGCTCTTCACCGAACTGGCGCACGTCTGCTCCCTGATAGCCGCCTTCAGGCATTTCCATATCCATGCCAAGCGCTTCAAAGTACCGGCTTTCGACCGATCTGGCCAGGTTTACGATCTGGTTGCCGGCATCGTTAATGTAATATTCACGCGTCACGTCGTAGCCGGCAAAGTCCAGAATATTACAGAGCGAGTCCCCCACAGCCGCACCGCGGGCATGACCGAGGTGGAGGTTGCCGGTTGGATTCGCTGATACAAACTCCACCTGAACCTTCTTCTGCTTTCCAACATCAGAACGGCCGTAGTCCGCTCCCTGGTTGAGCACTTCCGGAATCACGTCGATCAAATAGCGGTTATCCATAAAAAAGTTAATAAAGCCAGGCCCCGCAATTTCGATGTTTTTAACGGAGGCCTTGTCTGTGTTTAAGTGATTGACGATGTCCTCGGCGATCGCCCGTGGAGCCTTTTTTGCCACACTTGCGAGCTTCATCGCTGCATTGGACGCAAAGTCTCCGTGGCTTTTTTCCTTCGGGGTTTCAAGAACAATTTCCGGGACGTCCTCCCCCCGGGCAAGTCCTGCCGCTTCAATTGCCGCAGCAACTTCTGTTTTCAGCTGCTCTTTCACCTGATCCATTATATTCATATGCTCATACGTCCTCCTCAATAACGATCGAAATTTCGTAACGCCCTACCGGCGTCCCCTGCAGTGCCAGCCGGTAATGAAAATCAATATGCATCATCCAGCCGGGGTTGGCCCTGGTCACAGCCAGATGGTCTGTTACCGCTTCTGTATGAAGGCGGCCGTAGCCCATATCGTAGGTGCCTTCGGTACGTTCGCCGTACGCATAGACCTGACGCATGGCCACGGCCCCGCTTCGGAGCACCATAACCTCTGCATCTCCGATTTTCAGCGTTGTCTGTACTTTCCCTATGCCCTCAAGCTCTTCTTCAAACCGGACATAGGTCCATTCCTGTTTTTCGTACATTTCGCCGTCTGCGTTCAGTTGGATGGTTTCACGTTCATCCTCCTGCTGCATATTGGTTGTCATAGCGACTTTTACCGGGGTCTTTGCTGTGTCTGCCACGATGAGCCACCTTTCTCTATGCCTGCACATACTCGCTTTTAACGTTCCGGTTAATCACTGTCTTATTTTAACACGACTTCGCGCATTGAGAAGGGAAAATTGATCAATTGAAAAGCCTGCAGACAAAAAAGCTCCCCTGCCGGAGCAGGGAAGCTTTGATCACCCTTTGACCGAGCCGGCGAGCAGGCCGCGGACAAAGTATCTTCCTAGTACAATATAGACAATCAGCGTCGGCAGGGCGGCAAGCATGGCGCCGGCCATCTGCACGTTCCACTGCACGATCTGGCTGCCGGATAAATTCTGCAGCGCCACCATAACCGGCTGGCTGTCTGCGTTTGTGATTGTTACCGCAAACAAAAATTCGTTCCAGATGTTCGTAAACTGCCAGATAGCCACCACGACAAACCCCGTAATGGAAAGAGGGATGATGACACGCCGGAATATCTGCAGAAAACCTGCTCCGTCAATTTTCGCTGCCTCAATCATCGTATCAGGAATATTCGCATAAAAGTTTCTAAACATCAGGGTCGTAATTGGCAGACCATACACGACGTGGGTCAGAATCAGTCCCGGAATCGAGTTGTACAATTCGATGGTTCTGAGAAATTGAATGAGCGGAATGAGGATACTCTGATACGGAATAAACATCCCAAACAGCAGTACGGTAAAAAGAATTTCCGACCCTTTGAACTTCCATTTGGACAGCACATATCCGTTCATCGCCCCGAGCAGCGCTGATAAAATCGTCGCCGGGATAACCAGATAAAAGCTGTTCGCCAGGTTCGGGGCCAGGGCAGTAAAGGCTTCCGCGTAGCTTGAAAAATCGATCGCTGTCGGAAATGCCCACATCGTAGCGAGACTCACTTCATCGAGCGGCTTCAGGCTGGTTACTACGATGACGTAGATCGGTGATAAAAACAGAAGCGACATGAAAATAGCCAGTGCGTATTTGAATACCGGCGTTAATCGAATGGCCATCAGCCTTCCCTCCTTCGATTGGCGAGTAAGTACGGTACGATGAATACAGCGACCAGGATGAGCATCACCATGGCAATGGCTGCCCCGTTTGCATAGTAGTTGGCCCTAAACGTCGTTTCAAACATATACACCCCCGGAACGTCGGTCACAAAATTCGCCCCCGAGCCGGTCATGGCATAGACAAGGTCAAAGATTTTCAGCGAGATGTGAGCCATAATGATAACGACACTCACGGTAATTGGCAGAAGCAGCGGAATGACTACCTTCATGTATACCTTCCACTCCGACGCCCCGTCGACCCGGGCAGCCTCCCGGAGCTCTTCGGGAATGCCACGCAGACCAGCCAGGTACATGGCCAGGGAAAAGCCGGTCATCTGCCAGACAGCTGCAATAACAAGCGCGATGATGGCGACCGGGAGACCGAATTCAATACTTCCCCACTGAAAGCCGCCCAGAATAGTCGTATCAGTGTACCAGAGCGGTTCGATACCGAAGAACGCCAAAAATGTATTATAGCCGGTGGACGGGTTTAACAGCCACTGCCAGACAACACCGGTTACGACAAAGGACAGCGCCATTGGAAAAAGAAAAATATTACGAAAAAGCGCTTCGGCCTTTAGCTTCTGATCGATGAGCACAGCCAGGCCCAATCCACTTACAATTACGAACCCGATAAATAGCACTGTGAAAAAAAAGGTGTTCCTTAAATCCGCCTGAAAACGGAAGTCCTGGAACAGGTATATATAGTTTGCAAATCCGGCAAACGAAAAGTCCGGTGTCAGGCTGTTCCAGTTGCTGAGCGAGACGTACCCCGTCCATCCGATAAATCCGTATACAAATACAGCCACCAGCAAAAACGAGGGGACGATAAACGCCACGGCCCACCAGCGGTCCTTGACTGCCTTTTTACGCTTCACCCGATCTTTTGATGCTGTTTTGTCCATTACTTCATCGGCCATCTTTTATCCCTCCTTTGAACAAAAGAAGCCCGGCACCGCTTGCATCGGCACGGGGCTTTTTTCTGTTAACCTTCTTATTTTTGCTCTTCATCCATTGCAGTCTGCATTGATTCCATCAGCTTCTCTTCGTCGCCCTGCGTAACAAAGATATTTACTGCCTGGTTCGCTTTTGTCACGAAGCCTTCAGAGGCAGCTGAACCGTGCGCAAGACTTGGCGTAAGCGATGTTTCCTGGAAGTCCTCCATCGTGTCCTGGCCGTATTCGTCATATTTGGACTCATCTGCGTCCACCCGCGCCGGGATCGAACCTTTTAACGGGTTGAACGTGTCCTGTCCTTCCTTCGAACCGAGCACGCTCAGGAATTCTTTTACCTGTTCCGGATTTTCAACTCCCTTTGGCAGACCGAACGTATCAGTGATAACCATGAAATCTTCCGAGGTGCCAGGGAACGGGGTGTAGCCGAAGCCTTCATTTACTTCGAGGCCAAGATCATTTACAAAGTAGCCCTTTGCCCAGTCGCCCATGTTAATCATGGCAGCTTCGCCGTCTGCAACCATCTGCGCCGAATCCTGCCAGTTTCTCGAAGCGTGGTCCTCATTGACATATTCAAGCATCTGTCCGAACTGCTCGGTAGCTGTCGCTACACGCTCATCGTCAAAGCCAACTTCTCCTTCAAAGAGGGCTTCATAGTCCTCTGGACCGAGGTTGGCAAGCAGCAGGTTTTCGTAAATCTGCGTAGCCGGCCACGATTCTTTATCACCCATCGCAAGCGGTGTTACGCCTGCTGCCTCGAGCTCCTCTGCGACTTCAAAAAACTCATCAACATCAGTTGGCGGCTCGATGTCGTTTTCTTCAAAAACTTCCATGTTGTAAAACATGACGTTTCCGCGGTGAATATTGACCGGTACGGAATAAATATCACCGTCCGAGCTGACCATATCGATTAATTCCTCCGGAAACTTGTCATTCAGCTCTTCCTCTTCGTAAAAATCATTCAGCGGCTCCATTTTGTCTGCCGCCACCCAGCTGTCATTCAGCTCAGCTCCGCCGTGCACCTGGAACGTGGACGGCGGGTCATCACCCTGCATTCTTGTGGCAAGCACTGCTTTAGCATTCGTACCGGCACCGCCGGCTACAGCTGCGTTTTCCACCGAAATATCGGGATTTTCCTCTTCAAACATATCGATTAAAGCCATCAGGCCGTCTTCCTCGCCAGCGCCTGTCCACCAGCTGAAGATTTCTACTTCAGCGTCGCTTCCGCCTTCTCCCGAGCCTCCGGAGCTGCCTTCATTTTCCGAACCCGATCCGGAATCCGAACCGCCTCCCCCACAGGCTGCCAAACCGAACAACAGCAATGAACTTCCTACCAGACCAACACTCTTTTTCAACATGAACCCTCCCCCTTGCAGGAATAATATGATTTTATGATAACGCTTACAATTTTGATTATAGGTCAGGATCCTGCGTTTGTATGGAGGTATTTTCTATACAATCTTTTGATTGTCTGCATTATTTTTAGGTTACTTTATCCTATTACCTTTTGCCCTGCTGATATTGTTTTGGAGAGCATCCCACCTGTTTTTTAAAGACACGGCTGAAATAGTTCGGGTCTTTGTACCCGATACTGATGCTGATTTCCTTTAACGGCCGTTCGCGGTCCTGAAGCATCCGCTTTGCTTCCTGCATCCGTACACGCGTGACGTAATCAACAAATGATACTCCGGTTACTTCTTTAAACTGGTGGGAAAAATAGGCAGGGCTCCATTGCACATACCCCGCTATATCCTCGAGCTGGAGCGGTTTGGCATAGTGCTCCTTTACGTAGGCCTTCACCTTTTCAATCTGGTGATGCTCCCGAAAGTGAAGCCCTCTGTATGCCCCCACCACATGAAGGAGCCGCTTCCACTCCGCCGCATCCGACGGCATATCTTCTTCAAGCGTCCCGTTCATTTCCTTAACCAGTTCTTCAAGCTGAAGCCACAAATGCCTCCTCGATGATTTTTGGGGGCGGGTATGCCACCATTCGCTCCAATAATAGATGGCGGATTTTTCTTCCCCGGTCCGCAGCGCATTCACAATGGAGGAGACCCACTGGCTGCTCTGTTCCGGCAGCGCATCCTGATCTTTTTCAAGACCGGACAATGCTTCCACATAAGCCTGGAACAGCTGTTTCACGTCGTGTTCCTTTTCAGAAATTCCTATGGATGCTTTTTCCCCAAGTTCAAAATGCATGCGGCGGCGGAGACGTTCAACCTCTTCAGAGCCTCTGTTTTTACCCGTGTGGAAGAAAAAAGTCCGAAACCATCCGTCCGGCTGACGGTCCGTAAGAAAAGCGTCGTTAGTCCACCGGTTCATTTTTTCTTCTATATCCTCCGGCATATCCTCTTCGCGCATGACCACTGCAAAACCGTAGGAGGCTTCCGGCACTGCTTCTATGAGAAGATCTGCATGGTTTTCATACGGTTCTCCGTGACAGACGCTCTGGAAAAGAAGCTTTTGCAGCCTGTGGCTGTACTGTTTCCGCTCCTGCCTGCTGCGGTTTACTGCCGTCTGCACACGCATGAGTGTCTGAATGGTCTCTTCTTTTTTGCCCGGCTTTAACAAATACTCCTTTACACCCAGCCCGAGCGCCTCCCGGGCATAGTCGAAGGAATCGTAGGCGGTGACCATAATAAAATGGATGCCGGATGCTGCCTGCTGAATGCGCTGTATGGCTTCAAGGCCGTTGCACCCCGGCATTTTAATATCCATCAGCATAATGTCCGGGCTTTTTTCGATAGCCAGCTCCACTGCCTCGGGTCCGTTCTCTGCCTCTCCGATTACTTCAATTTCCGGTAAATGAGCCGCTATCAGCTTTTTCATCGCTTTACGCTCAAGCCATTCATCCTCTGCCATCAATAGTCGTATCATCCTGCCTGCCCCCCTGCTTTCTGCCATTCTTTAACCGGCATACGGAGCTTTACCGTAGTGCCCTGCGCCGGGACAGATTCCACATCCACGAGCTCCCCGGTATGAAAGAATAATTCCAGACGCCTCCGGACATTCTGCATGCCAAGGCCAGTGGAATGACCAATGTGCGCTTCCTGCTTTTCGCCCGCACCAAGAAGCTGCTGGCGCTGGCGCTCATTCATTCCTTTGCCGTTGTCCATTACCCGGACGACAATCTGACTGTCCTCCAGGCGCACCTGCACACGCACTTCGGCATTCTCTTCCATCCCTTCCACCCCGTGAATAAAGGCGTTCTCGATGACCGGCTGCAGCGTCAGCCTCGGGATAGGCACATCCAGCTCGTCTGTTCCGATTTCAATATGTGTAGATAAGCGGTTCCGAAACCTTGTTTCCTGAATATGAAAATAACTCCGGATCACATCCAGTTCGTCCCGGAGCGTTACTTCTTTTTCGATGTTCCCTAAGCTGTAGCGCAGCAGAGAAGAAACAGATTCTATCAATTCCGACGTTTCTTCCGCATCTTCCAGATAAGCCATTTTTGAAATCGTGTTCAGGGTGTTGAATAAAAAGTGCGGGTTGATCTGATTCTGCAGATGCTTCAGCTCCAGCTGCTTCATCAGCTGATCCATTTCTGCCTTTTTTTCCATTTCGCCGACGTACGTATGAATATCTGTCCGCATACGGTTGAACGTACGGCCCAGAAGTTCCAGTTCGTCTCCCGAACGAATGCGGAGCGGCTCCCCCTGAAAATGGCCGCGCGATACCTCCCCTGCTGCCCGGGACAATTCGTCGACCGGCTTTGTAATGCTTGAAGAGAACCGGAATGCAATAAAAGCAGCAATCAATAGCGACGTAGCAAACAGGCATATAATAAAATAGCGGAATGAGGTATTACGCTCCTGAAGCTGGGCATACAGGTGCTGATACTCTGTCAGGGACTGATCGATAAGAGTCAGCGTGCTTTCCTGTATATAGGCGTTCGATTGTTCGGTTTCTGCGAGATTGCTTCCGTATTTTTCGATATCGCCCTGCAGCACAAACCCAGCGGTTGTTTCACTGTTTTGTTCGAGTGAATCGAGCAGCTGCATGTAGCTCTGCATTTCGACCGACCCCGGCTGGCCTTCTTCATTACCGAGCTCTTCTGCCAGTGCCTTCATTTCCCCGGATGCCTGATAATAAGCGGCCCACGTTTCCTGTGAAGGGTTGGTCGCAATCTGCTGCGTCGCTGCCGTCCATTCTTCGGCCTGCCGGGAGATGGAATTCAACAGCACAAAGCGGTCGAAGCTCGTACTGTATTCATTAGTAATACGCTCTGAGCTCCAGTAAATACCAATCGCTACAGCGTTAAAAAGCAGAATAAAGGCAAAGGAGAAAAACACCATTTTCGAACGGATAGATCGTATCACCGCTCCCCGCCCCCTTCCCGTGCAGCATCAGAAGCTCTCCAAATAACCGTCTCGGTGTGCTGTACCGAAGGCACGTACTGCTGTTGATTCAGCCGGGCCACATCATAAACCGCCTGCTCCCCCATTTGTACGGGATGCTGACGGACCGTGGCATCAATTGTACCCTCCTCAAGCAGCTGTACTGTTTCAGGCAGTGTATCAAACCCGATTACATACAGCTCACCGGCTCCTTCAATCTCTTCCATCCCCTGGGCTATGCCAATAGCGTCCAAAGCACTCGTGCCGTACAGCGCTGTGATGTCGGGCTCCTCCTTCAATAAACTGTAGGTGGCCTGTGCGGCCCCAATCTCAGAGATTCCGGAATACCCGATATCCTTAATTTCCACGCGGCCGCTTGCTTCCACAGTATCCCGGAAGCCTTCCACCCTTTCCTTCTGATTGACCGTGTCCGCACTTCCAGAAACGATGCCGACATGCTGCATTCCTTCCGTATTTCGGAGCAGCTCTTCCCCTGCCGAAACACCGGCTTCGTAATTGTCTGTGCCGATATAGGCACGCCGCCCGCTCTCCGGCACGTCACTGTCTACCGTGATGACCGGCACCCCTTTTTCCAGCGCTTTTTGCACCAGCTCCTGGAAAACAGGATCATCAATGCCCTGAGTGATAATAGCGTCTACATTGCTCTCGATCATCCGGTTCATCGTTTCAAGCTGCTCATCTTTACCTGCTTTGGACGGTCCGTACGTTTCGATATAAATGCCCGCCTCTTCGCCCGCTGCAACAGCGCCTTCTTTAATTTGTTCCCAGTAAGGATTGCCTGCTTCTTCCATAATGAGCGCTGCCCTCGTCTGGTACGTTTCGTTTTCCTCTGAATTGACCGGTTCCACGTAAAAAGCCTTTGTGCCAAAATAAACGGTTGCTGCCAGACTGGCCAGGCAACCGAGAAAGAAAACAGCAAACAACCAACGCTTCCTTCGTTCGCCCACCATCATAGCCCCCTTTTAATGAAATCGTTTACAAATAATTATATAACTTTTTCCATAAATCACCACCCCTCCCCCCGAAAAAAGCAAAAAAAGCACCAGATCATTAATCCGGCGCTTTCTGTTTATTCGTCCTCTGTTATTTCAAGTCCTTCTCCGGAGACCTTAAGCTGATCGTACGTGTAGACCGCAATTGCCGTGTCCTGCACCCCGGTGCCTGTCAGGTCGCAGAGAGTTATCTGTTCCATCGTTTCCCGGCGGGACGCCTCTCCACTGATAATCGCCCCGAGCTCCACGGTGCTGCTTTCATCGATGATTCCTGCTTCTTTCGCCGTCCGGTGTTCTCCGATGGAAAATACCTGGGAAGAGGCGTCGCAGGCAAGAATGTCCACTGCCCCGAGTACATCCGGCTCGATTTCATTCTTTTCCGAGGCATCTGAGCCCATCGCTGTAATATGAAGCCCAGGATGCAGCCATTCTTTTTTGATGAACGGCTCTGTCGCCGGGGTCGTCGTGACGAGCACGTCGCAGTTTCGTACGACCGTTTCAAGATCGGCAGCTTCTGTCGTAACGCCAAGCTCATGCTCCATTTCACGCTGGTACGCCTCGATCCGTTCTTTTTTGCGCCCATACACATACACTTTTTCAATCGACGGCCGCACCATTTTCAGCGCACGCAGCTGAAAGCGCGCCTGCGTGCCAGTTCCGACAATACCTGCAATTTTTGCCTCGTCTTTAGCCAAATACCTGGCTGCCACAGCTCCGGCAATTCCTGTGCGCACATCGGTCAGGTAGCCGTTGTCCTGAAGTACTGCTGCCGGGAAGCCTGTATCCGAGTGAAATAAAAGCATCATTCCGCTGAGGCTTGGAAGCCCTTTGTCCGGGTTATCAAAAAAACCGGTCGAAATTTTCAGGGCAAACTGATCCATACCTTTGACGTAGGCCGTTTTTGCATCCATCTCCCCATTTTTGTCGGCAATGGGCATGCTGAGCACAGGGGGCATGGTTACTTCTCCTGCCTGCAGGCGCCGGAAGCCGTCTTCAATGAGGGAAAGCGCCTGCTGATTGACATCAATTGTATTTCTGATCGATTTTTCTTTAAATAAATACAAGGACTCCGCCTCCTTTAAAATGAACTGCTTTTATTATAGGAAACATTACACTAAATCAAAACCATTAATCATGAGAACGCTTAAATATTTACAGAACGGGAATAGCCTACCATACTTTGATTAAAAGGCAGGTGGACGGTATGAAATATCGTCAGTTGGGAAATACCGAATTAGAAGTAAGTGAACTGAGCTTTGGCACATGGGCCATTGGCGGCGCGTGGGGAGCAACAAACGATACCGAAGCGCTTAAGGGCCTTGAGGCTGCCATGGATGCAGGCGTGAATTTTTTCGACACGGCCGACGTCTACGGGGACGGCCACAGCGAAGAGTTAATCGGAAAAGCGACAAAGGGAAAAGAAGACAAGATTCACGTTGCCAGCAAATTTGCGCGCGGCGGCGATATTAATGACCCAAATACTTATTCCAGGGAAAGCGTCACGAACTACCTGGACGCTACGCTGAAGCGTCTCGGACGCGAACGCCTGGACCTTTATCAGATTCACTGCCCGCCGATTGACGTTTTAAAAGACGGCTCGGTGTTTCAGGTACTTGATGAGCTGCAGGCGCAGGGAAAAATCCGGCACTACGGCGTCAGCGTGGAAACAGTGGAGGAGGGCATGGAATGCCTGCATTACCCGAATGTTAAGGCGCTTCAGGTGATCTACAATATTTTCCGCCAAAAGCCGGCAGAACGGCTGTTTCCGCAGGCCAAAAAGCAGGGCGTCGGCATTCTGACCCGCGTGCCGCTCGCAAGTGGGCTGTTAACGGGGAAATATACAAAAGAAACGACATTTGCTGAAGATGACCACCGCAATTTCAACCGGGACGGCGACGCCTTCAATGTCGGAGAAACATTCGCCGGTCTTCCTTTCCAAAAGGGCGTGGAGCTCAGCACCTCCCTCCAGTGGATTAAAGAAGAGCGGGGAACCATGGCGCAGGCAGCGCTTCGCTGGATTCTCGATAATGACGATGTCACCTGCGTCATACCAGGATTCCGGAATAAAAAACAGGTGTCTGACAGCCTCGAGGCAGTCAGCGTGCCTTCCTTCTCCAGGGAGGAGCAGGAGAAGCTGACGAAGTTTTATTTAGAGGACGTAGAACCAAATATCCGCGGCGGATATTAAATCGTATGATTAACATCGTTTCTTCCCGGGTAACTGTACTAGTGGACAAATTATAAAGCAAAGGAGCGATTATATATGGGAAGCCAATCCGTTTCCGAACTAACTGCAGGTACGAACTATAAAGCGAGTGAAATTGACAGCTTTGTAGAAAACAATCATGTTACAGTTGTTTCTAACAACGAAAACCAGTTGTTTACAGAGCCTGACCGGGAATACAAAGTCGTCTATAAATTCGGCGGCTACTTCGATCATTCCGAAGAACTCGGCGGTAAAAGATTCGTTGAAAAACCAACGTACGTTGTAGAAAAAGTCTAAAAGCAGATTGATTCTGCATTAAAGACGAAGAAAAGACCGGCACCCTTTACGGGAGAGCCGGTCTTTTTTAATGCTTTTGATCCATTGCCTGGGCAAGCGATGAAGCAATTGGCACGTCCTGAAAGCTGATGCCAAGATTGACGGAGGTCTGGGCGATTTCGGGACGCATGCCCGCCAGAACAGGCTGCACGCCGATAAGCTTTAACGAACGGATCAGCCCGAAAATCTGATGAGCGACGTGGGTGTCGATGCCGGCTACGCCGGACAGATCGATAAACAATTCAGAAACCTGTTTTTTCGCGCATGCCTCGAGCGAATGCTCGAGTATCACTGCGGCCCGTTCTTCATCAATTTCACCTATTAACGGAAGAAGGGCAGAGGATTTATTCAGCGAAATGATTGGAGCGCTCAATTCATTAATAATGCTTTCCTTAGCTTCCAGTTTCTGCAGGAGCAGCCGGTTGGATTTTTCCACGTACGAAAGAATAATCTGATCCATGCCGTTTGTTACGAGCTCCCGCAGCTGTTCTTTCATATTGGCGGAAAGCTCTGCGTGCTCTTCCGCATAAAAACGCTTCAGATAGGCTGTGTACTGCTCCCGGTATCTCATCATTTCCCGGACGACCCGGGCATCCTTCGTCCGGAAGTACTTGGGATCATTTATAACGCCGTCTATCCATACTTCAAAGGTATTCTCCCACGTATTCCGGTCCTCGACAAAAATGCTTGAAAAGCATAAATGAAACTCGTACGTCTGAGACTTCAGCTCCTCAATTTCTTTTGGATCCGTCGTTGCGTAAGCAGACTCTTTGTCTGATTCCTCCAACGTTTCGTACCATGTATTCGCCATCTCCGCTGCATGATTGACAAAATAGTCACGGATCAACTGGTTGGTGCTCATACGGCACCGTCTCCCTTCTGTTTGCAGACTGCCTCTATCCTTTTATATCTTCCTTAAAAAAGCTGGAGATAAACAAGAAAAATTATGACTCCGGCTGGAGCTGGCGGGATCTTCTTAACGTCCACTGATCTTTTTCAAGATGTGCTTTAAAGCGGTTCATGATCCAAAGATGAATAAATGCCTGAGTATATTGATAAAAGTACCATGGCATAGCCGGAACGTAATCATGCACCGCTACAATGCACTGATTCGTATGAGGTATTTTGCGAAATTCCAACCGCCCCCGCTCTCCTTCGTTTACCTGGGCAAGCAGCCCCCCGGTAATATAGTAAAGCGCACGGTCTTCTTCGCTGCGTTCCTTAGAATAAGAAAGCTCAAGAAACGTTCTTTTCATGAAAGCAGGCCGCAGGCCGTACAGATAACGATCCGTCGTTTCCACCTTTACGAACGGGCGCAGAAGCTTCGGGAGCCACTTAATATAATAACGGGCCGTCCAGTCCGCGTTTCTTCCACTTGGAATTGTCACGCGCTGGACCGAGCGGACATTGCGTTCCACAGGCGCTGGCTTCAGGCGTGCCAAAATGGATGACTGCTCCTTCCTGCTTTCCTTCAGGGAGTTTTCTGCAGCCTCCTCGAATGAAATTTTCCCATCACTAATACCTTTCACACTTTTTGCGGGATCAGCCACCATTGGATGAATCAGGCTTTCAATTAAGGGATAGACCAGGCTTTTCGGTGTCCCCGTAGTCACACTCACCCACAGTCTGGAAAGACGCACGGTGAAAAAAGGCACGGTGACTGCATACCGTTTTTTCCCCATCACCTTTGAGGTGATACCCATCATTTTCCGGTAGGTCATTACGTCCGGGCCTCCGACATCGATCGAACGGTTGTAGAGCGATTCTTCCCCGATACTCTTCTGCAGACTGTTTAATACGTCGGCCAGGGCGATCGGATGGGTCTTGGTCTGCGTCCATTTCGGAAGAACCATGACCGGCAGCCGCTTCACCAGCTTTGCGAGAATAGGGAATGAGGATCCCTGTGGGCCGACAATTAATCCTGCCCGTATAGCGGTTACCGGCGTCCGGTATGATTTCAGAATGTTTTCCACCTCAAGCCGGCTGCTTAAATGGCGTGACAGGTGCTCAGCTTCAGGGATAATGCCGCTCAAATAAACGACCTGCTTTACCTGCTTCTGCTCGGCGGCACGTGCGAAATTATCCGCCAGGATAACATCCATGTCCTCAAACCGCCCCTGGGTCAGTTTGGACGTCGGCATCATCGAATGGACTAAGTATAGAGCGTAATCTGCGCCTTCGAGTGCCTCTTCTGCATCCTTTAATGAAAATAAATCACACGAGCGCCACGTTACATGCTCCTCGTTTTCCTTTGTATCTATGTTTCTTGAGAGAGCAATAATATCTGCATGCTTTTTCAGCTCCGCCATGAGATTTCTTCCAATGTAGCCGCTTGCTCCGGTAATCGCTATGACCGGCCGACGATTGTCTGTCGCTTCCATTCTCACACGCTCCTTCTCACTTTTAAACTTTACATACACCATTCCCTAATTTCTCCGGTACTAATTACATATTTATTTTAGAAATAATCCACTGCGCCATTATCACTGTAACAAAGCTGACAAGAAATCCAAAAATCACGAAAGCAAGCACCCACAGCCAGCCCCTGTCGAGATTCAGCCCGGCGAGCAGGCCAATTACCGCCCACGTCAACGCCGTCGGGAGCGCGTATTTTAATGCATTTTTCATCGGGTCATCCCTCCTATTCTGCTCCTTTCCCGTTTCAAATTCCTCCCAACACTTAAGTTCATCATTTGTTCACAACTATGTGTTGCCCACACTTGCATCATTTTGTGAAATAGTGCACAATATAGATAAATAAAGATTGTTCAATCATTCACATGATTTACATTCGAAAGGGGTTTTTATATATGAAAAGAAATCACGTCCACCGGGTTGTTGTTATCGGAGCCGGCGCTGTTGGAAGCGGTTATGCGTTCTCATTAATTAACCAGGCCGTCGTTGAGGAGCTTGTGATCATCGATTTGGATGCACGCAAGGCTGAAGGGGACGTGATGGATTTGAATCACGGCAAAGCATTTGCCCCGCATCCTACGAAAACCTGGTTCGGCACGTATGAAGACTGCCGGGATGCCGATATTGTCTGCATTACTGCCGGCGCCAACCAAAAGCCCGGCGAGACCCGTCTCGACCTTGTCGGCAAAAACACAGCGATATTTAAAAATATCGTCGGCCAGGTGATGGATAATGGCTTTGACGGAATATTTCTTATCGCTGCCAACCCTGTGGATATTCTGACGTATGCCACCCAGCAGTTCAGCGGGCTTCCGAGAGAGAGAATCATTGGAAGTGGCACCATTCTTGATACCTCGCGCCTTCGGTTTATGCTGAGTGACTATTTCGACACTGCCGCCCAGAATGCCCATGCCTATATTATTGGCGAACACGGTGACACGTCGCTTGCTGTCTGGAGTCAGGCAAACGTCGGCGGCCGAAACGCCGTAGAGCTGGCGGATGAAAAAGAAGATAAAAATGTGGAGGAAATGAAAGACATGATTAAAGACGTACGCGGGGCTGCCTATGAAATCATTGAACGAAAAGGCGCCACCAGCTACGGGATTGCGATGGGGCTTACCCGTATTACAAACGCGGTTCTTAAAAATGAAAACAGCGTCCTGACCGTCAGTGCCTATCTGGATGGCCAATACGGGGAAAGCGATCTGTGTATCGGGGTCCCGGCCGTGATTAACCGCGAGGGGATCAGGGAAGTAATCGAACTGCCGCTCGACGAAGATGAAGCCCGGAGCTTCCACCACAGCGCAGAGACACTCCGTAACGTATGGGAAAATGCGAACGGGCAGGGAACCAGTTAAACGAACCTATTATTGTACGAATAAAGCCCTGAAGAACCCTTCCACTGCGAAGGGTTTTTTCACGTCTCCCTCCCCCCGAAGCGCAGGGATTCCCCATTTCAGGGCAATGTATGTTAGAATTTGAAGGAATAGTAACATACTAGTGAGAAGGAGCCTGAATGTATGAGTATTTCACGTAACGATCCGTGTCCTTGCGGCAGCGGTAAAAAATACAAAAAATGCTGCGGCGATCCCGCCAACCAGCCAGCTTATACGACTGAAGAAGTAACCAACATACAGCTGGATCTTGCAGCCGCTGCAAACAAAGACAGCCGGAAGGATTTCAGCCATTATTACCGCCGGGTCTACCGGCCGAACTATTTCCCTTATGCCTGGCATAAATTTGTTCAAAATCTGGCGCTTGCTGACTTTTTACTGCACGGCAATGAGCGCAGGGAATGGATGAATATTCATCAGCAGATAGAGCACAACAGCCAGCACCCGCGGCTTCAGCGGCTTTATTCCAACTGGACCGGGCATAACCTGTCACTGTTCCGCCTGAATAAAATGACCGACGACTGGTACGAGGTCACCGACCTGCTGAGCGAGGAAGTTCACCATATTGAACCACTGTCCTTTTTCCGGGACCTGCAGGAAAACATTGTGTTTCTCGCCTTTTTAGTCCCTGTAGAGGATAAATGGTATCCAATGCTTGGCCTGCTGCCGTTCCATCCGGATTTCGCCGATGACGTTATTAAAAGCGTTACCGGCTCTGTTCCGGACAACGAAGCGGATAAAGCCGGATGGATCACGCATCACCTGCCGGATGTGCTTCGCACACTAAAGGATGATCTTCAGGAGAAATACCAGGAAGCAGATAGCGCCTCCACCCGTTCTGAAGCAGGTTCAGATGCTGCGGCCGATACTTCAAACCTGAACGAGGATCAGCAGAAAGTAGTGGAGACACTCGAAAGCTCCGATCAGCTGTCCCAAGAAGCAGTATCTTCAGCTGCAGAGCTGTGGACCCGCTTTTGCGAGCAGGAAAACCCTGTGATCCGCAAACCGGAGGCCCAGGCAGCAGCTCTTGAATACGCAGTGGGAGGCGGCACGCAAAAAGAAATCGCCGAACGCTACGGGGTGGCCTCCTCCACTATTCGTACGCAGTGGAAAAAGATGGAGCCCTATACGTCAAATGAAAATGCATAAACAATAAACGGCCTGCGGGGAATTCATCCCTGCAGGCCGTTTGCTTTTTCAGAAAGAGCGTTTCTTTTTTCGTTTTTTCAAGGCAAGCATACGGCTTCCGGTTAGTGCCAGATGGATAGAGGCAGCCATCAGCAGGAGATCAAGCTCAAAGCCTCCAATCAGCCCCTGCTGCCATTTGACCATTACAATCGCCCCAAGCATAATGAGCGCAAACAGACCCGCAACCACACGCGTCAGCAGCCCAAGAATAAGCAAAATTCCTCCAGCAGCTTCGATGACTGCTACAGCGTAAGCAGTGCCGTCCGGCATACCCATGCTGCCAAACGATGCAGCCGAGGCTCCCATTCCGTTCAGTAATTTATCAGCCCCGTGAGCTAAAAATATTACGCCCGTCACGATCCGGAGAATCAGCAGGCCGGCTTCCATATTTTTCATATAATTTCCTCCCTTTTCTTTTTCACCAGTATGCCCAACACCTATGAATTTGAAAAGGTACTATCATAAGTCTGGTGGCTTATGCCTATAAAAAAGAGGCCAAACCGGCCTCTTCTCACAGTTTTTTCTCCAGCCAGACACGTTCATCTGTTAGCTCCTCTTTCACCTGAAAGCCTGCTGCCTGCAGCATATCAATAAATTCCGGGTGCTCGTTGGCCAGCTTGGTCTGCACGACCTGATAGCCCTGTTCACGGGCATGAATAAGAACGTTGCCGACAAGACGGCTTCTCCATCCGTCATCTTCAAACGCTTCTTCCATCCCGTTCAGCCAGCTGTACCATACGCTGTCATCCTTTGCGTAGCTGATGTCGTAGCCGAGAATTTTTCCTTCCTCCCTTGCCACCTGCACAAGGGATGCCCCTGCCTGTTCCAGGGTCTGGTGCATTGGTTCCATTTTTTCAAAAAGCTGAGCATGTAAATATAGGATGCCCTGAAGCACTTCACTTGGAGGCATGCCTTCGTATTTTTCTATCTGCATCGTAATTGTTCCTTCCTTCCATCACTAACTTCTAAGGCAAGTGTAGCATATGCGGGCACGGTTTATCTTTCCTACCGCCTCTTCCCTGTTCATGTTACCATGTAAAGTGATATGAAAAGACGTCCCGTCGTACGTATACATACCAGAATGTAGTTGAGGAGATCGATGAGTCATGGAACTAACGTTAAATCTGTATTACCTGTTATTTATCGGCCTGGCGTTAAATGCCGTTATTTACATTATTGCACGCATTAAACAGCATGGCCGCAGGCACCGGTTCGCCGCAGCGAATGTAACATTTATAGCTTTTTTCTCTGTTTTAATTTTAAGTATTGTATTCACCCGCTGGATCGGCCCCGACTTGTTTGCCGTGAGCGTCGGCATGATTTTTATGTTCGTTATCGCCGCCCTTTTGGATAAAAAAATGGGAGCGGATTAAACACAGCCAGGGGGCAGCGCCCCCGGCTGTATTTAGTCTGTTAAAATCCCCTTACCAGGCATTCAGTCACCCCGCGGATTTACTCTGGAATTTTTGAATCTCCTGCATTAATAAATTAAGCTCGGCCTGGGCGCTGTTTATGGAAGCTGCCAGCCTGCCAAGTTCAATATTAGCCGTCTGATACAGGCATTTTGTAAGTTTATCAATGGAATCGGAATTGGCAATTTTAGCATTATCTATGGATGGGGACTTACAATTTGCAGCTATTTTGAACAGCCTCCTTGAATCACTTTTAAATTGGAGAAGCATCTATCAAATGCATTCGAACTATTATATTGTACCTACAAACCTCTATTTATTATAGCATAAATCAAGAAAATTCATAGTCATATAGTAATGAACCGGATTCAAAATCAATTTTTCTGTCATACTGAATAAAAAATCAGGCAGAGCTGCTTAAGCCCTGCCTGATTTTATTATGAAATCTTCATCCGCTGCAGGCGCAGGGCATTCAGTACAACAGAAACTGAACTGAACGCCATGGCTGCCCCGGCCACCCACGGAGCGAGCAGGCCGATGGCGGCAATAGGAATGCCGACGGAATTATACACAAACGCAAAGAATAAATTTTCTTTAATGTTTTTCATCGTTGCGCGGCTCATGAGTACAGCATCTGCTGCGCTGTTTAGATCCCCTCGCATCAGCGTAATGTCCGCTGCCTCCACGGCGATGTCTGTGCCTGTGCCAACAGCCATACCGATATCAGCGGTCGCAAGCGCCGGTGCATCGTTAATCCCGTCTCCGACCATGGCGACGCTCCGCCCTTCACGCTGCAGCTGTGTTACTTCGCTGCTTTTCTGTTCAGGGAGTACGCGCGCAATCACACGGTCAATCCCTACCTCTGCTGCAATAGCGCGGGAAGTTTTCTCGTTATCACCGGTAATCATAACGACTTCAAGCCCTGCCGCCTGCATGCGTTCCACTGCCCGTCTGGATGTCTCCTTCACTGTATCAGCGACGGCAATCCAGCCGGCAAAGCGGTCGTTTACCGCCACTGCCATAACTGTTTTACCCTGATCCTCCAGCGTTTCGTTTTCTGCTCCTTCCGGAACACCTTCCACACGGCGCTCCGCCAGCCAGGCACTTGTCCCAACCGCTACAGTGCCGGCCTCTGTGACTGCGAGCACTCCTTTGCCGGGTACTGCTTCAAACGAAGAAGCAGGCTGCAGCGTAAGATTTTTCTCCGCCGCATCCTGGACAATCGCCTGGGCCAGCGCATGCTCGGAGGACTGCTCCGCTCCGGCAGCGTGCATCAGCAGCTGCTGCTCCGTCCAGTCCGGAGCCGGTACAATATCTGTCACTGCCGGCTCTCCTTTTGTAATCGTACCGGTTTTATCAAGCAGAATGGTTTCCACTGCCCCGGTGCTTTCCAAGTACTGCCCGCCTTTAAACAGCACGCCATTTTCAGCAGCTCTGCCGGAGCCTGCCATAATAGACGTCGGCGTTGCGAGCCCGAGCGCACATGGGCAGGCAATGACAAGAATGGCGATGGTTGGCAGCAGTGCCGCTTCAAGCGATCCGGGCTGCACAAAAAGAATCCAGGCGAGAAAGGTCAACAGTGCGATGCCAATTACAATCGGTACAAACACTCCGGATACACGGTCGGCAAGGCGCTGAATCTCCGCCTTTCCGCCCTGGGCTTCTTCAACGACCCGGACAATCTGGGACAATGCCGTGTCCCTGCCGACCCGGGTGGCGCGCATGCGGATACGCCCGTTTCCATTCACCGTCGCACCAATCATCGCGTCTCCCGCGTCTTTTTCCACCGGAATGCTTTCACCCGTAAGCATGGATTCATCCACAGACGAGCGGCCGTCTATAACTTCCCCGTCCACCGGCACCCTGGCTCCCGGTTTCACGTGGACCACGTCGCCCTCCTGGACGTCTTCGCTTTTTATTTCCGTTACTACACCGCTTCGCTCCACGAGGGCGGTTTCCGCTTTTAACGAGAGAAGTGATTTAATGGCGCGCGAGGTGCGTCCCTTCGCTTTCGCTTCAAACCACTTACCAAGGAGGATAAGGGTAATGATCACTGCTGACGTTTCAAAATACAGCCCTTCGGATGCATTGCCTGTCAGCACAAAATACAGGCTGTAAAAATAGGCAGCCGAGGTACCAAGGGCGACCAGCACATCCATATTGGCGCTGCCGCTCCGCAGTGATTTATAGGCGCTCCGGTAAAACGTGGAGCCGATGATAAACTGAACCGGCGTCGCAATGCCTAACTGAACCCAGGGGTTCATCAATACTTCCGGGGACCAGAGACAGGACAGAAACCCGAAATGGGAGACCATCGTCCATACAAGCGGAAGGGTTAAAAGCGCAGAAATCAGCAGCTGCCATCCTTTTTTCCGCTGTTCTTTTTCTCTCGGATCCTCCGTCTCTTTCTCGGTGCGTTCGGTTAACCCGTACCCTAATTTGTCTACTTCCTGTTCCATGTCCTCTACAGAAACTTCTCCGTCCAGATAGTGGACCGTGGCACGCTCCATTGCCAGGTTGACGGTGGCTTCCGACACTCCGGGAAGTTTATTCAGCTTCTTTTCCACTCGGTTGGCACAGGCAGCACATGTCATTCCGGTGACGTCAAACACCGCTTCGCTGCGGCGGACGCTATAGCCCATCTGTTCTACTTTTTCTTCCATGTCATGCGGTGCTACCTCACTGGGATAATACTGTACCGAAAGCTGTTCGGTCGTTAAATTAACGGAGGCTTCTGAAACCCCGTCCATTTTCCCAATCTGTTTTTCAATGCGCCTCGAGCATGCTGCGCAGGTCATTCCCTCTATGGAGGCGTTCCAGTGAGCAGGACTATTAGCTGTCTGATTTTCCATCATGGCACCTCACTTTCCCTCCAGGCTTTCTTTCAATATTATACCCCCGTATAGTATTTTGCAAACAAAGAGTGCGTAAAAAAGCGGACCGTGCCGTCACGATCCGCTCCTTCTTATTATTTACGCGGATACAACATCGTACCCCTGGTCATCTATCGCTTCATCGATATCCTTTCGCGAGGTTACTTCAGGATCGTATTCTACATCTACGGCTCCAGTATCAAGGTTTACTTTTACATTCGAAACGCCCTGCAGTTCGCCAACGCCGCCTTCTACCGCAGAAACGCAGTGACCACAGCTCATTCCTTCCACCTGGATCGTTTCTTTTTTCATTTCAACCATCCTTTCTATACCCTCATTGTATAATACACCTCAGGGGTATTGTCAAAAATCACTTCATCATCCGCCGCATAACAGCCATCAGCTCTTCAATGGATTCTTCGCCCTCGCCGTCTTTAATTGCATTTGCCACGCAGTGTGAGGTGTGGTCCTCCATTAATGCCAGCGACACTTTGTTGGTCGCCGACTGAATAGCTGCAATCTGGTTTAAAATATCCACACAGTAGCGATCGTTTTCCACCATATCGTGAACGCCGCGCACCTGTCCTTCAATGCGCTTTAATCGATTCAGCATTTGTTGTTTATTAGGTTGGACGGTCCTTTTGTTGCCTGAAGCATGCTCCATACTGTCCACTCCTTCTTATCGCTTATTTACCGCTAGTTTACTAGGTTGCACGGCGTTAATCAATTTTTATGATTCATAGAAAAGCACTGTTTTTTATGATAATTTTTAAAAATTTTCAATTTAGGGTTGCGTTAAATGAAAGCGTTTTCTATAATGAAGTCATTCTTCCAAAACGTTTCGGAGGCTGATCATGAATACTATCAAAGATATCGCTAAAGCAGCCGGCGTTTCGGTCACTACTGTTTCAAGAGCCCTAAATGGATACAGCGACGTCAATGAACAAACGCGTCAACGTATCCAGGAGATCGCTGAACAGCTGGACTATGCGCCAAATCATATTGCACGCGGCCTCGTTATGAATCGTTCGAAGACAATTGGGCTCTTAACCTCCCAATCCTTTCCTTCCAATTCGAAGGATACGTTCACACTTGATATTCTGGCCGGCGTAAACGAATACGCCAACGAATACGGTTATGACCTCATCTTATTTCAATCCCGTCCTGCCGGAGACCGCACGTATTATCAAATGTGCCGGGAGCGGCAGCTCGAAGGAGTAATCACCCAGAACCTTCCCCACGATCACTCCGCCACTGAGGAGCTGGCGGCTACCGGACTGCCGTGCGTGTTTATCGACAACCAGGTGGAAAGTGGTACCGCAAGCTTTGTTACCACCGACAACGCAGACGGCGCCCGTCAGGCGCTCGTACATTTGATCAGCCTCGGTCATGAACATATCGCATTTATGAACGGCCATCATTACGCCTACGTATCCAAAGAACGCCTGAAAGGCTACGAAGAAACACTCCGGGAGTTCAACCTGCCTTACCGGGAAGAATACATCCGGGAGGCGTCCTTCGATGAAAAACTGGCAGAGGAAGAAGCGCTTGGACTGCTGCAGGCCTACCCGCACATTACAGCCGTCTTTTGCGCCAGTGACCTGATGGCTCATGGTGTCATGCGGGCAGCTCACCAGCTGGGCTATGTGCTGCCGCAGGACCTGTCAATCATTGGATTTGACGATCTTGTGCTCGCAGAGTATTTTTCACCCCCGCTTACGACCGTGCATCAAGACAGGTACACGTTAGGCCGCAAAGCCTGTGAATTACTTATTGAGAAGATTGAAGGGAGAAAAACTCCTGATAGTCTGGTAATTCCTGCGTCACTGACCGTCCGGGAATCCACCAGTCCCCCGGGGAGCAAGTAAGTTTTCTTTACTTTTCTCCGGAATCCGAAACGTTTCGGATTTTTGAAACCGATTTCATTTAAGGAGGAATTTGCATGAAAAAAGCTGCAGCTGTAACAGGAGCGTTTATACTGCTCGCCGGATGTTCAAACGCGGACATCTCTCCCGCTGCTGAGGACGAAGTAACGATTACGTACGCCCGAGGTGTGGATACAACCAACGCGACAGAGGCTACCATTAAAGCCTTTGAGGAGGAACACCCGAATATTAATGTCGAGGTAAGAGAAATGCCGCCAAGCAGCAGTGAGCAGCATAACCAGTACGTGACAATTTTGAGCAGCGGCAGTGATGAAATCGATGTGTTCGCAGCCGACGTCGTCTGGCCGGCAGAATTTGCGCAGGCTGGGTACGCCCTCCCTCTCGACCGCCTGATCGAACGGGATGATGTCGATATAGACGCACACTTCCCGGCCCCTATTGAAGCCACTTCTTATAATGGAAGACAATATGCCATGCCAGTGTACACAGATGCCGGCCTCCTCTTTTACCGGGACGATATTGTAGATGAGCCGCCGGAAACATGGGAAGAGCTTGAAACAAAAGCTTCAGGGCTCCAGGGCGAAGAAGGAACTTCCTTCGGCTACACCATGCAGGCCTCCCAGTATGAAGGCCTTGTCACAAACGCCATTGAGTTTATCGGTGCCTATGGCGGCCAGATTATTAACGAAAATCAGGAGGTAGTCGTCAACTCCCCTGAGGCCATTGAGGGCATTCAAAAAATGATCGATATCACCCAGTCTGATTTTGTGCCTAATAATATTTTAAACTTCCAGGAAATTGAAACGGAGAATGCTTTCAATACCGGTAATACTGTTTTCGCCAGAAACTGGCCTTATATGCTGTCCACATCGACCGATCCGGAAATTTCCAGTATTCCTGATAACGTCAGCTTTACTACACTTCCGGAAGGAAGCGAGGGCAGTGCATCCGCGCTGGGTGGGTGGACCACCATGATCAACAAAAACTCTGAAGAAGTCGAAGCTTCATGGGAATTTGTGAAGTTTATGTCCAGTAAGCAGGGGCAGAAAATTGGTGCCCTCGAAGGCAGCCGGGCTCCTACTATTGAATCCTTGTATGAGGATGAAGAAATCCAGGAAGCAAACGCTTTGTTTGCGGATGAAGCCTTCGTCGAAACGCTTCAGAATGCCGTACCGCGTCCGGTGACAGCAGATTATCCGGAAGTATCGGATATTATGCAGATTGAACTTTCACGGGCAGCAGCCGGAGAAATTACTGCTGAAGAAGCCGCCGCCAACATGGACCGCAAATTGAGCGCTGTTTTGAATGAAGAATAATACGGATTCGAAGGAGGAACCCGCATGGCTGGAAAACCTAAACGTAAATTTCAATTAAACGAAAAACAATTAGGCTACGCAATGGTCGCCCCGGCGCTCATTCTGATTCTTCTTGTCGTTATCTGGCCGGTACTGCTTTCCGGCTGGAACAGCCTGTTTGACTACCGGCTGAATGATCCCAGCAAATCAGAGCGTATTATGACCGAGAGTCTGAATCTTGAAGAGTATGCCGATAACCGGTATCTCATCGAACAAAACATCAACGAATTAAGCGAAGCCTATCCAGAAGGAGAGGAAACGTTTAACGAAACCTGGGCTGTCGTCCAGGAGCATCATGAAGAGCTCGTGGACGATGAGGGGATGGCTTCAAGCTATCAGGAAGTCAACAGTATGCTGAATAACTACGAGCCTATCACAGACGATAATTTACGCATTCAATCGATCGACGGGTCGTGGGGCAGTGAATTTGAAGCTGCGATGGATGAACAGATTGAAGCTGTCAATTCCGTGCAGCAGCAGGCGGAGGGCGACATCGCAGTAGAAATTGGCTATCTGGCCGCCCAGCTCGACAACCTGCAAAGCTCGGTGCTGTCTTCGAATTTTGTCGGCCTGCAGAATTACACCGATTATCTGTTTAATGGCAGGACATGGACCGCCTTAACGAATACGACCTTCTTTACGATCGTTTCCGTTGGAGCTGAGCTGATTATCGGCCTGGGCGTCGCCCTGTTAATCAACCGGGCCTTCAAGGGACGCGGAATTGTGCGGGCTTCGGTTCTCGTGCCGTGGGCTATTCCAACAGCCGTGGCTGCCATGATGTGGAGCTATCTGTTCGACGGCCAATCCGGGATTGTCGCCCACTATATGGCTGCCATCGGATTGATTTCAGACCCCGGGACGCTGTTAACAACTGCTTCGGGCTCCATGTTTTCTATTATATTCGCAGACGTCTGGAAAACGACGCCATACATGGCCCTCCTTCTGCTTGCCGGGCTGCAGACTATACCAAACACGCAGTATGAAGCGGCTGAAGTTGACGGGGCAGGCAGTATACAGAAGTTTTTCTTTGTGACCCTGCCACTGTTAAAATCAGCGATTCTCGTCGCCCTGCTGTTCAGAACTCTGGACGCCTTCCGCGTATTTGACCTGATTTATGTACTGACCGGCGGCGGACCGGCGAACGCCACGGAATCAATTTCTGTGTTTGCCTACAAAATCCTGTTTGAACAGCAGAACTTCGGTGCCGGCTCCGCCCTTTCCGTCATTGTGTTTGTCTGCGTAGCCATTATCAGCTTCATTTTCGTCAAGCTGCTTGGCTCGGACCTGTTCCCGGAAAAAGTGAAAAAATAAATGGAAGGAGTGACTGCCCATGTTTAAAAAACAAGCCGGTATCCGATTTTATATTTTCCTGATTATCTTCGTGTTTCTCGTAATGTTTCCGTTCATCTGGGTGTTTTTAACCTCCCTGAAGCCGCAGGATGAGCTGACATCGTTCGCCTGGTTCACGTCCAATGCCACACTCGACTCCTATGCGTCGGCGATTACCACGAGGCCGCTGTTCCGTTACATGCTCAACAGCTTTGTCGTTTCCGGACTGACTACGGTTTTATCGCTCTTGATTGCTTCGTTCACGGCCTATGCGGTGACGAGGCTTCCCATCCGCGGCAAGACCCTGATTTTAGGACTGGTGCTGGCTTCATCGATGTTTCCGCCAATCGCGATCCTGTCTCCTATCTTTAACTTTGTGACAGACACGGGACTTCGCAACAGCTATATCGGTCTCGTGATTCCGTACATCACCATCAGCCTGCCGCTTGCGATTTGGATTCTGGCTACCTTTTTTCAAAAGATCCCCTGGGAGCTCGAAGAATCGGCCAAGCTGGACGGTGCTACGCCGTTTCAGACATACCGCCAGATTATCCTGCCGCTCGCTACACCGGGCATTTTCACTACGGCGATTCTCGTTTTTATCGCAGCCTGGAACGAATATCTTTTCGCCCTGGCTATCAATACCGCTGATGCCTGGCGGACGATTCCAGTCGGCATCTCCTTCTACCAGAGTGAATATACAGTACCATGGGGCGACATTTCTGCCGCTACCGTTATCGTCACCATCCCGATTGTCATTCTCGTTCTGATTTTCCAGCGCCGGATTGTTTCCGGACTTACGAGCGGGTCAGTAAAGGAATAATCAACGTATATAAAAAGGAGTGGAGCTCACATGAAAATAGTAAATATCGGCGTCATCGGATGCGGAAGCATCGCAAGAAACCGCCACATACCAGAATACGAAGCAAATCCGCATACCACCATCCGGGCGGTCTGCGACCTCGTAAAGGAACGCGCCGAGGAAACGGCCTCCCATCTCGGAGCTGCGGCGTACACAGATTATCATGAGCTGTTAAAGGACGAATCGATCGAGGCAGTGAGTGTCTGCACGTCCAACCATATGCATGCCCGCATCAGCATCGACGCTCTCGCTGCCGGTAAGCACGTACTCTGTGAAAAACCAATGGCAACAAGCGAACAGGAAGCCGAAGAAATGATGGAGGCCGAAAAGCGCAGCGGCAAAAAGCTAATGATTGCCCACAACCAGCGTTTCGTCCCCTCTCACGTGAAGGCAAGGGAGCTGATTGCAAACGGCGAGCTTGGCAAAATCTTCAGCTTCCGGACGACGTTTGGCCACGGCGGTCCCGAGGGCTGGAGCATTGACGGCAAGGACAGCTGGTTTTTCCGCAGGGAGGAAGCCTTTATCGGTGCCATGGGAGACCTTGGGGTGCACAAATCCGACCTTATTCAGTTTCTGCTCGATGAGCCGGTAACCCAGGTGGCTGCTTTTGTGGAAAACAATGCAAAGGAAAATATCACGGTGGATGACAACGCCGTCTGCCTGCTCAGAACAGCGGGAGGCCTGATTGGAACTCTCACGGCCAGTTGGGCGTATGTGCCCGAGGAAGACAACTCGACAATCATTTACGGTGAAAAAGGGACGCTCCGCCTTGAGGATGATCCGGTCCATTCACTGACTGCCCATTATACCAACGGCCATACGGTCCGCTACGAGCTGGGAGGCATTCAGACAAACGATGCCGGCGGCCAGGAAGGCTCCGGCGTGATTGATGCTTTTACTCATAGCATTGTTTCAAATACGGAGGTTCCAGTATCCGCTGCAGACGGAAAGCAGGCTCTCGACGTTATTCTGGCAGCTCTTGCGTCCAGCGAACGCGGGCAGTTTATTACTATCGGAAAAGAAGGTGTTCAATAATGAAGATCGGCGTTTTTACTGTTCTTTATGCTGATTTGGCTTTTACAGACATGCTCGACAAGGTGAAACGTGCCGGAGTGCAGGCGGTAGAGCTTGGCACCGGTGGCAACCCGGGCAGCGCCCACGCAAATGTGGACGAGCTTTTACACAGCGAGGATGCACGCAGACAGTTTCAGGAAGCCCTGGACTCCCGGGGCTTAACCGTCAGCGCGCTCAGCTGCCACGCCAACCCAATTTCTCCGGATCCGGCTGAAGCGAAGGAGGCGGACGAAACATTCAAAAAAACCGTACAGCTTGCGAGCCTCCTGAATATTCCGGTCGTCAATACATTTTCCGGGGTTGCCGGAAGCGACGAGAGCGCCAAGCATCCAAACTGGCCGGTCGCGCCGTGGCCGAGTGCGTATTCGGACATTTACAACTGGCAGTGGGAGCAAAAGCTTATTCCTTATTGGAAGGAGGCCGGGAGCTACGCTAAAGAACACGGCATCAAGGTCGGTATCGAGCCCCACGGAGGCTTTCTGGTTCATACGCCGTATACGGTATTGAAGCTGCGGGAGGCGACCAATGATGCCGTGGGCGCCAACCTTGACCCGAGTCATATGTGGTGGCAGGGGATCGATCCGGTCGCCGCGATCAAAATTCTCGGAAAAGAAGGAGCGATTCACCACTTTCACGCCAAGGACACGTACATTGACCAGGATAACGTCAACATGTACGGCCTCACTGACATGCAGCCGTACAGCAGCGTTCAGACCCGGGCCTGGAGCTTCCGTTCGGTCGGCTTCGGCCACGGCATGAAGGAATGGAGCGACATGATCAGTGCGCTCCGGACGTTCGGCTATGACCATGTTGTCAGCATCGAGCACGAAGATCCAATCATGTCACTCGATGAAGGCTTCGAGCGGGCTGTACAAAACCTAAACTCCGTAAATATCTCTGAACGCCCAGTCGACATGTGGTGGGCATAGCCCTCCACATCAAAAAAGCTGCTCCCCTTTACTCAGGGCGGGCAGCTTTTTAAAATAGGCGATGCTTGTACGCATAAACGACTGCCTGGGTACGGTCCTGCACCTGCAGCTTATGAAGAACACTACTCACGTGCACCTTCGCCGTTTTCAGGGCAATAAACAGCTCTTTGGCAATTTCCATATTGGTTTTCCCCTCCGCAAGCAGCCGCAATACCTCGAGCTCGCGTGCGGTCAGTTCCTCATGCAGCTCCCTCTGATCCCGCCGTTTCATGTTCGCCATCAGATTCCCCGCCACCTCCGGCTCCAGAATCGACTGGCCGTCGTGCGTTTTCCGGATCGCCGCTGCGATCTCCCCGGCCCGGGAGGTTTTTAAAATATAGCTTACCGCGCCCGCTTCAAGCGCCGGATATACCTTTTCGTCATCGATAAAGCTTGTGACGATAATAATTTTGGCTGCCGGCCATGCCTCCATAATTTTTGCTGTCGCCTCAATGCCGTTCATATCATCCATCACAAGATCCATAAGGATAATATCCGGCCTGAGCTCAAGCGCCAGCCTGACCGCTTCCCTTCCGCTTGAAGCTTCAGCGGTTACTTCCATATCCGGCTGTGTTGATAAATACGAGGTCACCCCAATACGCACCATTTCATGGTCATCTGCAAACAGGATGGTGATCATACCTCTTCCCCCTTCGACAGCCAGGGCACTTTGACGTCGATGCGGCTGCCTTCTCCCGGCAGACTCACCAGATGGAAATGCCCGCCGATTTCCTCTGTTCGTTCCTTCATCGTACTCAGGCCGTAGCTGTCTGGTTTTTCTTCCTCCATATAAAACCCGACACCATTATCCTGGACGCGCAAAATAATAAATTCTTCGCGCTGCAGCAGAGACACCTTCAATTCAGTCGCCTTCGCGTGACGCAGCGTGTTGGAAATCGATTCCTGGCTGATCCGAAACAGCTGATCCTCCACTCCCTTTTCAATCGGAAATGGCTCAATCACCTGCTTAATCTGCAGCGGCACCTTCGTCGTCAGATCGTTCAGCAGCTGAGCAATTCCTTCCTGCAGTGTTTGCTTATTCAGTGCGGCCGGCCGCAGATGAAGAAGCAAAGCCCTCATTTCGAGCTGGGACTGGTTGATCATCCGCTCGATGGTCTGCCATTCCCGGGAGACCTCCCCGGCGCCAGCCTGTTCATTAACCGCAGATATCATCATGGAGGCCGCGAACAGCTGCTGGCTTACCGAATCATGGAGCTCACGGGCGATTCGGTTTCTTTCCTGCGAAATAACTTCCTGCAGGCTCTTTTCCCGGTCTTCGGCCCGTTCCGTCGCCAGCTTCTGCCCCCGCTCGGCCTGTCCCTGCAGCTGGCGCTCCACCATTTCAAGCTCCGTACGCAGCTCTTCTACTTCCCGGTACACCTCTGCCGGCCAGATTGTTTTAGAGCTTCCTCTGCCCAGCCGCTCCAGCACAGCCTGCAGCTGCTGCCAGCGGGCGTTCCAGGCCCGGAGCACCAAAAAACCGAGAGCGGTGCCAAGAAGAACAATCAGAACCACGAGCAAAAATACATACGGAAGCCCGCTCATCGTTTGCCCCGTCAGTACGTCCCACATGTCAAAAGGCAGCATCAGCAGAAGCGGAATCACGGCTGCGGCGCTTATAAGGAGGGCTGCGGCAATTCCCCACCCAGCCGCTTTCACAAAGCTGTTCATCGCCGCTCCACCTCCAGATCCCCACTGAGAAGCGAGGTGAAAATGTAAAGCGTGGAGGCTTCTTCGTCTGCCGCAGGCGAATGGTAGGTAACCGTCTGTTTCCAGCGCTTTGCTTCTTCTTTGCCAAACAGGCGCACGCGCCCGTACAGCGTGCTGTGCCGGATGATCACGTTCACCTCGTACGGAACGTAGACGGTCACTGAACCCAGGCCGTGGCGGACGATAATCACCGCCTGCTGCGGCAGCACCGTGTTGGTGGCATCAACAATTTTATCGCCGACGCCGCCAATCACGTTAATATCCTTCCAGTGAAATGGCTTCCGTCCGACCTTCTCCCGCCCCCACAGGCGGTTGCCGAGCAGCTCGTCCCGTTCATAATTCTCCATTCTGCCGCTCAGCTCCTCCACCTCTGCCTGTTCTTCGACGGGCTCCCGGCCTGAGCGGCGCATCTGCAGAAGCAGCAGAACGAAAAAGGCGATCACCCAGAACTGGACGGCCCAGAGAGTGACCGCTGTAAGACCCAGTCCGATCCACCCGGTCCACCAGAAAATGGCCGAGAGTGTCCGCCTTTTCGTCCGTTTTCCGATAAATATAAATAGGCCGAAGAAAAACAGTATGGGCAGCAAACCCGCTCCGTCCGAAAAAAATTCCAGTATAAACAGGAGGATTCCCGTAAAAAACACGAATTGGATCGTCTTCGTTGATATGTGGGAAAACATAGGAACCCTCCTTTGCTGTTTTTATGTAAGTTAAAAATAGAGACGCCCTGGTCAGCGTCTCTATTTTATCACGCTTTTTCCTGCTCCGCCTCTGTCTTCCGTTTTTCCAGACGGGCTACCCGTTCGTCGAAGGTGGAATGCTCATACTCCTGCTGCTGATGGTGCTCCATACTTTCCAAATACTGTTCCACTTCTTTAAAACGGGACTCCGGGTCGCGGCCGTTCTCCTGATACAGCTTAGAAATATTGTGATTGGCCCGGGCTACATTTTCCCGCCCCATCCACTCCATCCGTTTCAAACGCATATCCTTCAGCTTGTACACCATTTCCTGATGCCGCCGTTCAAGCGTCTGGAGCTGTTCTTCTGCTTCTTTTTTCATTGAAGCAAGCTTTTGCGCCCGCTCACCGTACTGTTCAATTTCCCCGGCGGCAATATCATACAGCTCGTTCTCTTCATAATGCTTTACTACCGCGGCCTGCTGCTTGCGTTTATCCAGCATGCTTTCTGCTTCGTCCTGTTCGTGCTGAAATTCTTCAACCAGCCGGCGCTGGCGGTCTGTCAGCCTGCTTACCTTTTCCGTCTCGCGCTCTGCCTCTTTAATATAGCGGTTGAGCGAGACGATCGGATTGTCTGTTTCTTTTTTCATGTTCCACCGCTCCCATTCGTGTTCGACATCCTCCTTGAACTGCTGCCAAATGCCTGCCATGGACTATTCCTCCTTTTTTTATCTGCGCTTGAGCTTTTTCCATTCCTCTTCAAAGCCTGTAAACGGGTCTTTCGTTCTTGTATGGCGGTCGATGTCCACCTCATCACCATTCCATTTTTTTACGCTCCAGTATATTGCATACAAGCCGAGAAGCGCGATTACTGCATAGATATTGGTGAGCGCAAGCAGTATGGCTGTGATACCCACGATCACCCAAAAAACCCTCGCCGCGGTGGATGTGCTTTCCTGAAACTGGCGGTAGACGATATACGCAAGCGCCACTCCGGCTGCGAGCAGCAGCAGCGGCCCAAGGTTGGACAGAACGACAATCGCTGCGACTGTAATCACTGCTGTTAATCCGATTTTTTTCCACATGGTGTTTCCCCCTTCCTGTACTTCTATCTTACGCCGGTTCCCCGGATTCCGGGAGCAGCCCGGGGTCTATCTTTTCTACGCCTCAAGACGTATTTACCATAAAAAAACACCCTTTCTGTATAAAAGGGTGCTTACGTCTGGATCTGCTGCCCTGCATTTTCAAGGGCCCCGATCGTCTTTTTTTTAAATACATCGTCGACCGGACGGCCGTCCGGACTCGCATAATTCAGCTGATTTTTTTTCGGGAGGTAAACATATCCCAGTGCTTCAAGCTCTCCGCAAAGTCCGGCCGGCAGCTCCCCGGACCCCGTCTGCCGGATAAAATGCTCTGTTACCGAGACAGTGACCTCTGTATCCGTAGATCCAGTGTTCAGCACAAACATATCATTTTCGTTCTGCTTGATCCATTTTCCTTTGGAAAAGAGCGAAAACGTCGATGCTTCGAGGGCGGAAATGCCGCTGAGGTTCACTCGGTAAACGTCATTAATGATCTGTCGCACCATTTCGCCGGACAGACTGGCCGGCAGCCGGGCAAGTGCATAGTCAAGCAGCTCCTCTTTGCCGGCGGCCTGCCATTGCTGTTCAGTCCATGCTGCGAAAACGGGATGCGACCTCCGGGCGCCAGGCGCTTTCGGGTCTGCTGCAATACTCTGCAGTGAGATATCGAAAATGGTAAAAACAATGCACTCCACCAAAGCTGCGGTAAGTTTATTTTCATTTTCCACTCTTTCATCCATCTGTTCTGCTTTTGTACTCATATCAGTTCCTTCTTTCAACTTGATATGTAAACCGTCCACCGTTCTCTGTTCACTCGTTTCTGACCAGCCGGAATCCAATAGACTTCAGCGCCGTTTCCAGGCTCTTTTCGATCATAATATTTTCGCCGAGGATATCTTTGCGGATGTCCTGAACAGCCATGTCCGGCCGCATCCCGGTCAGGATAGGATCGATGCCCATCAGCTTCAGTGCCTGAATGACCTGGGAAATATACGTTGTAAACGTTTCGTTAAATGCGGAAACACCTGACACATCGATCATAAAATAGTCGTATTTTCCGCCGTAGACTTCCTGCAGCACCGTTTCCATCAAACGGTTGGATCTGCTTTCATCCATCGCCCCGACGAGCGGGAGCACGGCAATTCCTTCGCCTATCGGCACAATCGGATACCCGAGGACTCCTATTTTTTCATTCATCTGGTCGACACGGATCAAATAGCTTAATAAATTCCCGAACGTCTGAATCAAAGAAATTTCTTCCTTCTTAAATTCGCGAGGCTCGCGGTTTAATACGCAGAGCGTGCCAAACGGGCCGCCTTCCTGATTCTTGATATACACGCCCAGAAAGGTATGTATATCGAAATTTTTCGGCATCAGCAGCTCTTTCGTTTCTTCATCATTCACGGCATCGGAAAAATGAAAATACTCCTGTTCGTCACTTTTCAGTACATACTGGCAAAACGAGGCTTCATGCTCCACCTTCATTCCCGGGGATACAAGCTCCTCCCCGTGGTTATTGTAAGCACTCAGCACGTCCATGTAAGTATCTTCTTTCTTTGCAATATAAACAGAGTCCACGTGAAGGGACTCAGCGATTACGCTCATGATTTCTTCAGCCATCTCTTCAATGGAGAAAGTGTATCTGCTTGACGGCCCTGATGTTAAATTCACTTTTTCCCCTCCTGTTACAAAAATCTAATATTTTCATATTCCCTCTTCTGTTTTTAAGTAATCTTTTTGTAAACACATTATGCCACCAATGAGTCTTTTTTAACAGGACTTAACCTGTAAATTTTTTTAATTTCAGTATTTTCTTGTTTACAGGAAAAGCGTTCGTATAAAATATAAGAACAAACGTTCGTATTTATGGTTTACTTTTTATCTGTTGGATGTCTTTTATAAACAACAGGGGTAAGGAGAGGAGGCATCTATGACACATTCATCATACGCTGATTCAAAAAGAGAAACGTGGGAGACCTTCCGGGAGAAGAATCATTCATTTCTGCGCACCCGGCTTATTCGGGAATTTCTGGAGGATTCTGTGCACCAGCAATTATTAAAGCAGGCCCTGAACGAAGAGACGGCCTGGGCTTATAAAGCCGTCGATTTGTCCTTTAAACGATTCTATCAGGACGTGATCTGGCGTTCCTATATGTTAAAAACCCTGCACTGGGACGCAGTCCGCTATGACCGCTATCATCGCCGGCGCCAGCAGCGGACACCTTTATCCGATCAGGAGGAGATGTTTGAAGAAGCCGGGAATTTTTCCAGCCGGGTCGAAGAACAGAGCCTCGAGGAAGAGCTGCACCATTATTCCATCTGGCTGGGGTTTCGTTCGCTGACGCCGTACCAGCAGTGGATTTTTTCTAAAAAATACAGCTCCGGGTGGAAGGATACCGACATTGCCAGTCATCTTCAAATCAGCCGGCAGGCAGTGTCAAATGCCCACCGGAAAGGACTGAAGACCCTTCGTTTTTATGCCGGAAAATAGGAGGAACGGTAATGCATATTATTGATTCCAGTGCTGTCGTCGAACTGCTTGCCAATGTCGGCTTTCCTATCGTAGTAACATTCTATCTGCTTTTGCGGATTGAACAACGCATTGAGCACCTGCGCCGGGAAGTAACACGCCTGGCATGCTCTTCATCAAAAAAAGGAGGTCGCGATGCATGATGACTAACAATCGCACAACAAAAACCCAGCGCATGAGTGAAGAAGCGCTGTATGAAGAGCTTCAAAAATTCGAGCCTTTCATCCAGCAGGCCCTGCGCCAGACGTCCTATCAGGAGCGTGAGGATCTTCAGCAGGAGCTCCGTCTGAAATGCATTGAAAAAATACTCACGTACGAGCCGCCGGAGGTGCCCGGCTTCTGGGAGTACAAACGCCGCTATGATAAGCAGGCAGACGAATAAACCGGCCTGCGCCATAAAAAAAGCAACCGGTCCGGCTTTTGGCCGGACCGGTTGCGTATGTGCTACTCCATGTTGGAATGACGCCTGGCCATCTGTTCATAGTCAGCGTTACCGCCTGCGTGAACAGCAGCAATAATCAGGCCGTCCAGTATTAAATGCAGACTCTGGTCGAATTGGTTTCCCAGCGGCTGAATCGTTTCCGGCTCGTGCTCCAGCCGTTTTTTTGTTGCTGCCGGAATTTCAATAAAGGCACTACTAATCTTTCCGAGGGATGACGCTCGGTTGGTGGAGCAGACGAGAAGCTCTGCTCCGCTTTTTTTTGCCTGTTCCGCCGTGTGAACGAGAATCGGAGTGTTTCCAGATCCGGATAACACTACAAGTAAGTCCCCCTCACTCACGGAAGGGGTGATGGTTTCCCCGACGACAAACACATTATAGCCGCTGTGCATGAGACGCATCGCAAACATTTTTCCAACGAGACCGGAGCGCCCCTCGCCGGCTACAAAAATTCTTGGTGCCCGGTTAAGCCTTGCAGCAGCCTGTTCTGCTTCTTCTGCGTTCACGCTGCCAACAACCTCTGTTATTTCCCGGGAAATAGTATTTAATACTTGTTCTGTATTCATAGCCGATCTGCCTCCAATCGTATTTGCTCGGCCGCCTGCCGTGGGTCTTCACTTTTGGTAATAGCGCCTCCGATAATAATGACATCCGGACGGGCATCCTTAATTTTATAAAGGGTATCTGCCTGCAGTCCCCCGGCCGCCGACACCTCCCAGTGCGGGAATGCCTGCAGCAGCTTGTAATAATCACTATCGCCGCTCCCCTCCTGCTGCATGTCTTTGCCTATATGCAGCGAAGCGCTTCGGATGCCAAGCTTGTCGAGTTCCTTGAGGCGTTGTTTTTCCCGGACATTCAGCAGATCCACAAAAGCTTTTTTCCCGTATTCTTCAGCGGTCTCGAGCACAGCCTGAATCGAAGCATCCGACGCGAAAGCCATTACCGTCGTTACGTCTGCACCTGCCCCGAAGGCCTGGATTGTTTCTGCCCTGGCGGCGTCACATGTTTTCATATCTGCCACCAGCACTTTATCCGGATATTCCCGCTTCATCTGCCGGACGATGTCCATGCCGTATTCCTTAATAACTCCCGTTCCTATTTCAATCCAGTCAATATATGCTTCGGTTTGATGAACGATCTTAAAGCAGTCGTTCCATGGCAACCGGTCCAGCGCCAGCTGTATATTCATCGCTTCCTCCTTTAACGCTTCAGGCGTTCTTCGTTCCCAAGCACTGCTTCCACTTCCTCTAAAAGCGGCAGTCCTTCATTATCGCCTGCTACCTGCACCACTTTTGCTCCCCCTGCCGAGCCGATTTTCAACGCTTTTTCAAGTGGATATCCCTGCAGCAGTCCGTATAAAAAGCCGGCATTAAAGCCATCCCCTGCCCCTACGGTGTCGGCCACCTTTTCTACTTTTTCCGCCGATTGATGCACGGTTTCACCGCTTCCGCTTTTTCCCGCTGCTCCTTCACTGCCATTTTTAATAATGACACGTTCGATACCGTACGATTGAAAAGACGAGATGTGTTCTTCTAAGGACTGGACGCCAAACAGCATATCCGCTTCGTCTCTTCCACTCAGCATAAGATCCACATACGGAAGAAGTGAGCGGATGGCCTCTCCGGCCTCCTCCCTGCTCCAAAGGCGCAGACGGATGTTTGGATCCATAGCTGTAAGCACTCCCTGTTCTCTTGCAAAGCGTAAGGCCTCCCGGAGCATTTCCACGTTTTCCGGGCGGAGTGAAGCAAACACCCCGGTAATATAAAACACCTTCGGCTGCCCGCTCAGCTGCTCTTTAATGTGCTGTAGCGTTATTTCTTCCGTCGGGGACGGAAAACGGTAGTAAAACGTACGTCCGTTTCCGTTTTCGAGCGTTTCTTTAAAATTTACGGGAGTAGCGTAGTTGTCTTCCAGGGCTATTCCCGAAACGTCAATTCCCTCTCCACGCAGATTATTGAAAATGTGGCGGCCGAATTCATCGCGGCCAAGACGGCTGATCATGCCAGTCTGAAGCCCGAGGCGGGCGCAGCCAATGGCCACGTTCAGCTCGGCCCCGCCGATTTTACGTTCAAACTCAGTCGTAAAGCGCATCGGCCCCCGCTGCTTCGGATTCATTGTAATCATTGCGTCACCAATTGTAAGGACGTCCTGCATCTTTGCTGCCTCCATTCTTATTCAAATGCATTCGGCAGCCACATGAAAATGCCCGGCACGAATGCAATTACTAAAATCACAACCAGAATCATGCCAATGTACGGAATCGTCGCTTTAAAGGACCTGCTGATGGAAAGCCCGCCAATCGCGCTTGCAAGCAGCAGGCACAGGCCGTATGGCGGCGTTACCAGTCCTACAGCCAGGCACATAAGAACGACAATCCCCACATGAATCGGGTCGAGACCGAGCTCTGATGCCGCCGGCAGCACAATAGGCACAAACAAAATGATCGAAGGCACGGTATCCATAAACATGCCGACAAATAAAAACAATAAGATAATAAGAATAATCATCAGCCACGCGTACGGCACTGATTCCTGGAAAAACGATGAAATATGGGCCGGAATATTGTTATAGCTGATCAGTCTTCCGAGCGATGTAGCGGTCGCCAGCGCAAACAGGGTAAGCGAGCTGAGCTTCAATGTTTCAATAACGATGTCCGGCATGTCCCGCAGACGGATGCTTTTGTAAAAAAAGAACGCCAGAATAAATGAATAAATGCAGGCGATGATCGACGCTTCGGTCGGTGTCACAAAGCCACCCATAATACCGACGAGAATAATAATCGGCGTAAGCAGCGGTGGAAAGCTCCGGATGCCGTGTTTGACAATTGCTTTTGTGTCGAGCCGGTCATGCTTCGGATAATTATTTTTCTTTGAGATGATTGATATAAACACCATTAAGCCAACGCCGATTAATAGTCCTGGAATAATTCCGCCGATAAACATCTGACCAATCGACACTCCGGCCAGGCTTCCGTAAATAACCATTGGAATCGATGGAGGAATGATCATGCCCATCGTGGAGGATGCGGCGGTTACAGCCACTGACGTTTCTGTGCTGTACTTTTCTTTTTTCATGCTTGGGATCAGAATCTTTCCCACTCCGGCCGTATCAGCCGTGGACGCTCCGGATATGCCTCCAAAAAACATGGAAACGACAACGTTGGAATGAGCCAGGCCCCCGCGGATATGACCGACGAGTGACACCGCAAACTGGATAAGCCTCTCGGATATTTTTCCCCGGTTCATGATGTTTGCCGCAAAGATAAACAGTGGCACAGCAAGTAAAATAAACGAGTTCAACCCGACAAACATTTGCTGAATAACGGCTTCAAGCGGCACCGTTCCCATAACGAGAAAGCCGATATAGCTGACAATACCAATCACAAAGGCAATAGGAATGCCAAGAACCATCAATATTAAAAAGAGCAGTATAAGTCCAATAGCGGTTATCATTTTTTATTCACCTCCACAATATTTTGGTAGTGGCGCCAGTGATCCATTGCATTCTGAAACGCAAACAGCATAATCCCCGCCCCGGCAATTGGTACAGGCAGCCAAATGAAAAACTGGCTGACTCCAGGCAGGTAATTCAGCGTCCAGCTGCTGAACTGCGCTGTAATCTGGATCCCATGGATCACAAACGCGAGACCGAACAGGATTAAAAAGAAATGAATAACTACCTGGAGCGCGAGCAGGTACTTGCCGGACAGCTTCTCCAAAAGGATGCTCACAGTAAAATGCTGGCGTTCCCTAACCATTGCCGCCGCCCCGAGCAGTACCATCCATATAAAGGCATATGTGGCCACCTCGGCTGACCAGAGAAAGGCTATTCCTGGAATATAACGGGTCATTACCTGCAGCGCTACGCATATAAAGAAAATAGAAAAAGCGGCTGCGCCTCCCCACAAAAACATTCGCTGTATTTTATCGATAAATGCTCTCATCTTCTCACCCACCTATTCATCCTTTAATTCCTGGACTCTCTCATATTCCTCTTCCATTCCAAGGCTTTCGACCGCTTCCCTGCGTACGTCTTCCGTCTGCTCTGTGAAGGCTTCTTTATCCACTTCGTTGATTTCCATGCCTTCCTCCTGCAGCTTTTGTTTGTACTCACTGGCCAATTCCTCATCAGTTGCACGAGCGGTTTCAGTTGCTTTCTGTACCGCTGTATCAACTGCCTCCTGCTGTTCTGCATTCATACTGTCGTACGCTTCCTGTGTGGTGAAAAATACCCGTGTTGTAACGTCGTGCTCCGTGAGTGACAGATGATCCGCTACTTCGTAATGACTGGCTAAATAAATATTGGTAAAATCATTTTCTGCTGCATCCGTCAATCCGTTCTGAAGCGCCTGGTACATTTCATTCCAGGCTACGCTCGTCGGCTGTGCACCGAGCGCCTGCCACGTATCCGTCACTACCGGTGAATCCTGAGTCCGGACGGTCTTATTTTCTAAATCCTCCGGTGTTTCCACCGGCTGCGTTCCGTAATAATTGCGTGTGCCTGCTGACCAGTAATCAAGTACTTTGAAGTTTGATTCTTCTTCCGTTACGCGTGCCACTTCATCGCCTACCTCGCCGTCTACCACTTTCGTCCAGTGCTCCCGGTCTTCAAACAAATACAAAATGGAAAAGAAATCTACTTCTTTTACCTTTTGGGCCAAATACCCGGGAGAAGCGACCACCAGATCCACCGATCCGGTCTCCGCGCTTTGGGCAAGCTCGGCTTCACTTCCGCCAAGCGAGCCGTTCGTGTGTACCTCCACCGTAACGCTTCCATCGCTTTCTTCTTCTACAACCTTTTTAAATTCTCTCAGGCCGACAGCGTAGGGACTCTGATCATCAAGCTGGGTGGCGGCAACTAAATGAACATTTTCTTCAGCCCCGGCTGTGTCTTCTGTACTGCCGCTGCTGCAGCCTGCCAGCATTCCAGCGGCGACCGCCGCTATGGTAACGCTTACTTTTTTCATCATTCAAAACCTCCTTTTATATTTTTGCTCCAGTGGAATCCCGTACATGAAAGGTTGTCTGATACACATATTCACGGCTCAATTTCTCTGCCGGCACGCCGTTGTTCACCTGTTCCAGCAGAAGCTCTGCTGCTTTTTCACCCATTTGATAGGCCGGCTGCTCAATGGTCGTCAGTGATGGGGAAAAGAAATCAGCGTACTCCACTTCATCAAACGTCACCAGAGCAAGGTCTTCAGGAATATTGAGCTGATTTTCTTTGGCAAATGTCAATGCTTCTACGAGCATGCGGTCGTTAGAGATAAACAGTGCATCCGGGGGCTGCTGCTCTTTCATCATGACCTTTAATGCTTCCCGGGCGCCGCTCACTTCCCCGTGATATGCAAGCCTTTTGTTTTCAGCGATCCCCTCTGCCTCCAGCGCGTCCTCAAAGCCGCGGAAACGGTCTTTTCTGGTATTCATTTTCAGCTCCGGACCGATAAAACCAATTCTTCGGTAGCTCCTGTCGGCTAAATGCTTTACCGCCTCGTAGGAAGCCTTGTAATTATTCACCACCACAGAAGGAGCATCTGACTGATCCACTGTTCGGTCCAGAAATACTAATGGAATTTGATAGCTCAGAATGTCTTCATAATTTTTTCGGTCCTGGCTGCTCGGAATAATAATCATTCCATCAATCTGCTTTGCCATCAGCATATCGATGTATTGTTTTTCCTTCATTTCGTCGTCATCGGCGTTACAGATAATGACATGATAATTGTATTTAATGCACATATCTTCAATAGCCCTGACCACCAGGGTGGAAAACCGGTGCACCACATTTGCGATAATAACGCCGATCGTCGTCGTTTTTTGCTGCTTCAGCCCTCTTGCAATCGCATTCGGCCGGTAATTTAACTGGGCGATGGCCTGCTCGATACGTTCTTTTGTTTCTTCGCCCATATATGTAAAGCGACCGTTCATAAACTGGGACACGGTGCTGGTGGAGACATTTGCTTCTTTTGCCACATCACGCAGCGTCACATTTTTTCGCATAGCTTCCCTCCTGATAAAACGTTTTAGTAAAACGATTTATTACATTCTAAAATATCCAACTCCAAATTGCAAACGCTTTATTATTTTTTTTGCTTCCTGTAATCGTTTCCAGTGTTTACCTTTATTCAAATACTTCGTATACTGGTAAAGCTGTAATTAGTTAGCATGCTAATTAAATCAAAAAGGAGCTTTCTTTTCTATGGAATCAGATCAGCTTATTCATATGATCCATCAGCGGTCGCGTACGCTCTCGAACACACTAAACGAAACACTCGCCCCGTTCGGCCTCTCCCATGCGCAGTATATGATTATGTATGTGCTTGATACCGGCGGCCCGGCCACCCAGGTGCATATGCGGAAATATCTGCAGGTGGAAGCGCCTACGATTACCCGTACTATTGCGACAATGGAGCGCAACGGCTGGATTGAAAAACGCCCCGGACAGGACCGGCGCACGCAGATCATTCATCTTACCGACAGCACGAAAAAAATGCTTCCCGGGATTAAAGAGCGGGTGGCAGAAGCAGAAAATCATTCGCTTGCGCAGCTGTCAGATCCGGAACGGGAAGCTCTGCATGAGCTGCTCGGAAAAATTACGAAGGAAAGGAGCGTGGAACAGTGAGCCGTCATGACCACCCTATCTGGACGAAGGATTTTATTAGTATCACGATTACCAATTTCATGGTTTTTACCGTATTCTACTCTCTTTTAACCACACTGCCCCTTTTTGTTACCGGCAATCTCGGCGGCACCAGCGCCCAGGGCGGGCTTATCGTCACGATTATGCTCGTTGCCACCATCATCACCCGGATATTTGCCGGTAAAATTATGGAAAAAACCGGACGTAAACGCGCAATGGTCTGGGGTGCTGCTGTGTTTGTCCTTTGCACTTTTTTATACCTTTTTATTGATACGTATACCGGCCTGCTTCTGCTCCGGTTTGTACATGGCATTCCTTTTGGCATTTTAAGTACAGCTACCGGCGCAATCGCTGCAGATGTTATCCCGAATGAACGCCGCGGAGAGGGCCTCGGTTATTTCACGACCTCGATGAATGTCGCAGTCGTGATCGGGCCGTTCATCGGACTGACGCTGATACAGTTTGCTCCTTTTGCCCTTTTATTTGTACTGCTTGGCATTTTTATGATTGTCGGCGTCTGGTGTGCGGCCATTGCCCGGGACCCGGGGACCCCTGCCGCGCCGAATACCGAAAAACAGAAGCTCTCCATTCATGATTTTATTGAACTGCGGGCGCTTCCAATTGCATCTATCGGCCTGCTTGCTTCTTTTTCCTACGCAGGTGTTATTTCATACATGTCCTTATTTGCTGAAGCAATGGGGCTGATCCAGGTATCCAGCTTCTTCTTTCTTGTATTCGCAGTTGTCGTCATTGCTTCACGTCCGGTCGCCGGACCGTTGTTTGATGCCAGGGGGCCGGGGGCTGTTTTGTATCCTTGTCTTCTGATTTTCGCTATCGGTCTCGTAACGCTCAGCTTCACTACTGCCGGGTGGATGCTCCTGTTGGCTGCCGCGCTGATCGGCCTTGGCTACGGCACGCTTCTTCCCGGTTTTCAGACGATGTCCATTCAGGCGGCTGAGCCGCACCGAAGCGGACATGCAACAGCTACATTTTTTATCATGTTCGACTCCGGCATCGCTCTCGGCTCTTTTTTTCTCGGACTTTTAGTGAACGCTGTCGGCTATCAGTATCTGTATCAAATTACGGCAGGCATTATACTGCTGACGATTGGGGCATTGTTTTTATATTTCCGGACCTCGTCAGTTTATGCCTATGAAGAAAAAAAGGCGTAAGCCCCTATAATATTCTGTATATAAAAAAAGCAGGCGCGCGCCTGCTTTTTTGCATTACATCTGATGATCACGCATTTTTTTGTATAACGTCGTCCGATGGATTCCAAGCTTTTTGGCAGCTTCTGTTTTATTACCGTTTGCTTCTTCAAGCGCCTGCTTGATCATGGTCTGCTCCTGAGCTGATTTCTGGTCCTTCCAGTTGGCTGCGCTTGCGCTTTCGGTCCGGGTTTCCTGGACGGGCTCTGCGGTTTCACGCGCTGCTGCAGAAGAGATGGGAAGATCCTCTGTACGTATTTTCCCGCCGTCGTGCATAGCAGCAAGCTGTTCAATAACATTCATCAATTCCCGGATATTTCCCGGCCAACTATACTGCTTCATGGTCTCCATGGCTTTGTTTGTTATTTTTAGCGGCTTCACGCCCAGTTCAGTGGAAAAGTGCGTGTTATAGTATTCCACCAGGAGCGGAAGGTCTTCGGACCGTTCACGGAGCGGCGGCAGACCCACGGGTACCACGTGCAGACGGTAGTACAGATCCCTGCGGAATTTCCCATCCTCCACCAGCTGTTCGATGTTTTCATTAGTGGCAGAAATGATCTTCATATTTACCGGAATTGGGGCCGCGTTGCCGATCTTGCGTACATATGAATCCTCAAGCACCCGCAGCAGCGCTGCCTGCATCGCCATAGACATATTGCCTACTTCATCGAGAAACAGCGTACCTTCATGAGCTGCTTCGAGTAAACCGACAGAGCCCTGCTGGGGCTGCATTGGGACTTCCTTTCCGAATAATTCTTCTTCAAGATGAGTGTCCGGGATAGAGGCGCAGTTTACCGCTACAAACTCTCCGGTTCTTCCACTTTCCTGATGAATCGCCTGGGCAAACAATTCCTTGCCTGTCCCCGTTTCCCCGGAAAGCCAGACAGGGGTTTTCGTTTTAGCGGCCCGCTTCGCCGTCTGGATCGCCCGGTGCACCTCTTCATTTTCCCCTATAATGCGCCGGAAGGAGGCGATGGAGGGACGGAAGGTAGGAGAAGAAGCCGTTTCAGATGTATGTAGCTCCTTTAACGCTTTTTCCGTCCAGACACCGGTGACTCTTCCCTTTTTGTTTACGACCGCGATTGGCGGGTACTGCTGCTCCCATGATTCCGGAACCTGTCCTTCAGTAATCTGGGACACTTCTAAAATCCATCCGTCCTTAATCTTTTTATCAAGGCTTTTTTCCTTGTAGATATGGTTCCACACCTTTGTTTCATCGAGAATACCTACCGGCCGGCTGTCGTCGTCCACCATCACGATTGCATCCTTTTCCCCGTTCTTCCAAACCTTCAACACGTCAGACACTTCAGTTTTTGACGCTTCGAGCATACATGGCTCTACTACAAACTGTTTCCAGTATTCTACTTCTGCCATTCTCCATCACCCTTCCTGTTTATGAATTATTACCCCACTATTCCCTTCCGGTCCCCGAAAGAAACAACAGCTTTGATGCAAAAACATTTTTTTGTTTTTTATATACCAAACGCCCTTTCCTATTCCGGAAAAGGCGTCAGCTGTTTCAGTTAAATAGTGAACAGGGCAGTGTCTTTATCATCAAGAAGGTCTACAGCTTTGGCATTGCTTACGAGCTGTTCCGGTGTTTTACAGCCGGGAATGACCGCGTCCACACTTGAATTGGACAGGCACCAGGCAAGTGCCCACTGGGCAAGCGGCACGTCGTCCGGCAGATTCTCCTTGAGCCGCAGGGCTTCCTGAAGAGCCGCTTCCTGCTCGTTTTGCGGATGGCGGTGCCGGACATCATTTTCTTCAAAGGAAGCCCCAGGTGTATATTTTCCACTTAAGTAGCCGCTCGCCATCGGCACTCTCGCGATAACGCCGAGATTTTGGCGGTCACATTCCGGAAAAGCTTCTTCAGCGTTTTTACGGTCCAGACGATTATACACGAGCTGTATCGTTTCTGCTCCAACAGCTTCTGCCTGCCTGATCTGATCCATGTAGTCCTGTTTTTTTACGGAAAGACCGAGGTGGCGAATCTTGCCGGCTTTTTTCTGTTTATCGAGCATCGTCCACAGCTTATCATCCTGAAACTCTTCGTCTGTCCCGGAATGAAACTGGTAAAGGTCAATATAGTCCGTCTTAAGTGCCCGCAGGGACGCTTCGAGCTGCTTTTGCACATCCTCCGGATCATAATGCCGGGTCCGATCGTTCGGCCCGTGAAAATGGTGGCCGAACTTGGAGGCTACAAACCACTGATCACGGTCCTTTTGAATGGCCGCGCCGGTCAGTTCCTCCGCGAGATGATCTCCGTAGCATTCGGCGGTATCAATAAAATTAAGATTTTCCGTTCTTGCTGCTTCAAACAGCCCGTCCACTTCCTTTTGAGTAAAGGTTTTGCCCCATTCACCGCCGAACTGATACGTTCCAATACCTACGACAGAGACCTCTTCGTTTGTTTTTCCAAGCGTATTATATTTCATGAGCTGGTAACATCCCTTTCTGCTTCTTTTATGCCTGCGGTCGTCTTACGTACGTGCAGCTCCGGATTTAAAATAACAGTCCGTGTCGTTTCGTTTTTGCCGCCGATCCGGTCCACCAGCATCTGTGTCACCAGCCGTCCCATTTCAAGGATAGGCTGCGCTACTGTAGTCAGCGGCGGATCGCTAAGCGTAGCAATAAATGTATCATCAAAGCCGACAACAGACAAATCTTCAGGAACCTGCCGCCCCGCTTCTTTGCCTGCCTGAATACAGCCGATCGCCAGAAAGTCATTTAAAGCAAACACTGCAGTGATCCCGGGATCATTCTGCAGAGCCTCAAGCATCGACTTTTTGGCATCATCAATCGAATGATTGTCTTTTACCAGTACCGCTTCCTCCCGGCTTACTCCATACTCATCATACGCTTCATAAAAGCCTTTCAGCCGTTCCGTATCACTCGAGTTATTCATCTCGCCTACCACAAAAGCAATCCGGGTATGTCCTGCCTGGAGCAGATGCTTTGTAGCCTCGTAGCCGCCCCGGTGGTCATCAACGAGCACGGTGTCTACATCAATTGCGGAAGCGTCTCTTGCCACGAGCGCGAGCGGAATGTTCTGTTTCATAAAATCCTGCAGCGCTTTCGTGTTTTGTATTCCTGTTCCCAGAATAATGCCATCCACTCTTTTTTGATTCAGCCACCATAAATATTGAATTTCCTTTTCCGGATTGTTGTCGGTATTGCATATAACAACATTGAATCCGCCGGCGTGTCCTGTATCTTCCACGCTTCTCGCAAGCTCGGCAAAAAAGGAGTTGGCAATATCAGGAACCAGCAGGCCAATCGTGTTCGTCTGCTTTCCCGTTAGGGCCGAAGCCACCGTGCTCGGCTGATAATCGAGTTCATCCATAATGGCGAGCACCCGCTGTTTGGTTTTCTCTCCTATTTTTCCTTTGTTGTTAATCACCTTTGACACTGTAGCGATTGAAACCTCCGCCCGCTCAGCGATGTCGTAAATTGTCGTTCTCATTTTATCTTCCTCATTTTTGTCGTTTCGTTTATTATAAATCCTCCGTTCCTTCCTATCCACCGGGAGAGTCTTTTCTTTTCAGCTTTTTCACCCAGGACGAAACAACAGTCTTTGCGGGCCTCCCCGCGTTCAGGCTCTTTATAGAAGAAAAAGACATTTCGATATTCACTCGAAATGCCCTAGTTCGTTTATCTGCCGGCTTTTTCCCCGTATTTTTCCAGAACCTTTTCCATTGTTTCATCCAGATGATCCTTTGCCATTTTTGCATATTTGTACGGCGGGGCGACGTCCGGGTCCTGCTCTGCTTCTACCACTGTCCATCCCTGGTAGCCCCGTTTCATCAGCTCTTCGAGGACAGGTTCAAAATCAATGCAGCCGTCCCCCGGCACGGTAAACAGTCCTTCAAGCACGGCTTCCCGGAAGGTCAGGTTTTCTTTAATTGTTTTGTTCCAGATGTCTTCACGGACGTCTTTGTAGTGTACATACTTAATGCGGTCGTAGTACCGTGTCAGCTGATCCATTGGGTCATAGTTGCCGAAAAAGGCATGACCGGTATCGTACAGCAGTGACACAGCATCCTCGTCGGTTTCTGCCATCAGGCGGTCGACGTCTTCGCGCTGTTCTACAATCGTTCCAGCATGCGGATGGTACACGAGCTCGAGCCCATATTTATTCGCGATGCGCCCAGCCTCGTTTAAGCCGTCCACCATGCTTTTCCACTGTGCTTCCGACGGTGCTGTGATTCTTGCTTTATCCGGATCATCCTTATCCCAGTGCATCGAGTTGCCCATTTCACAGACGATCACGTATTCGCAGTCCATGTCTTTTAAAAACCGGACCCATTCTTCGAAATCGCGGATCTCCTGATCCTTATGCTGCAGGTTGGAAAACTGCGTTCCGACGAATTTACTGGCAAGCGTAATATCGTGCTTTTCGAGAATCGCTTTTAACTCCTCGAGGTTACGCGGAAATGTCCGCCCCATTTCAGTCGCCTCATACCCAATTTCCCGCATTTCTCCTAAAATATGATCCAATGAATAGTGGTCGCCCAATCCCGGAATATCATCATTCACCCAGCTGATAGCTGCAATTCCGAGATGGAACTCGTAGTTTCCAAGTCCCGCCATATGCTGCACCCCTTTTCTTATAGTTTCCGCCTCTGCTTTAGTCGGTATAAACCTTATCCTGATGCACGTCTTTCATATAAATGCGTTCCCCATTGTTTTTAAACGATTCGGTGGCTGCAAGTGCTACCTGCATATTGATTTTGGAATCCAGTGAAGTGACCCGCGGCTCTTCGTCTCCTTTGACGCATTTAATAAACTGTTCAAGCTCAAGGATATACGCTTCCCGGAACCGCGTCTGGAAATTCGGCACTATTTCGTGATTGCTCCCGGCACTGCTTTGCACCGTCACATCACTGTTTCGCAGCGAACCGACAAAGATGGCTCCTTCGGTACCGATAATCTCTGCCCGGATGTCGTGGCCGTACGGGGACGTTCTGCTTGCTTCTACGTCTCCGGCTCCTCCGTTTTCAAACTCCAGATACGTAATCGCCTGATCGACATCCCCGTATTCTTCCATGAAGGAATTGATCAGAATGCGGCCATGGCCGGACACAGAAGAAATTTCCGAGCCCATTAAATACCGGGCCATATCATAGTCATGAATGGAGCAGTCCAGAAATATCCCACCGCTGTTTTTAATAAAGGAGGCAGGCGGGGAACCGCTGTCTCTGGAGAATCCTTTAAAATAAATCGGCTTGCCGATTTCGCCGGCTTCAATGCGCTCCCTGGCATCATGGAAGCCAGGGTCGTACCTTCTCATGAAGCCGACCTGGCAGACAACGCCGGTCTCTTCCACGACCTTAATCACCTCTTCAGCTTCTGCCACGGTGGAGGTCAACGGCTTTTCCACGAAGATCTGCTTGCCGCTGCGGGCCGCTTTTGTAATCATGTCAGCATGCGTACTGGTCGGCGTTACAATCACCACGGCGTCCACTTCCTGATCGGCAAACACTTCTTCAGGGTTGGACGTCCAGCGTTCCACCCCAAGCTGTTCAGCCACCATTTCGGCATGCTCGGCGAGTGGATCGCATACCAGCACCAGCTCGGCTCCCTTTACTTTGTTCATCATATTGCTTGCATGAAACAGCCCAAGCCGCCCGAGTCCAAGCACTGCTACCCTTATATCGTTCTGTGCCATTCGTACACCTCCTGTGTTTTCTTGCCCGCTCTCTTCTATCGTTTTTTCCACTCCTGCTTTCTTTATCTTAAGAAAGTACCTTATTTAACTGATCGGCAATATTTATTTCTTTACCGGTTTTAGCGCTTTCATAAATGCTTGTCAGCAGAAAGGTGGATTTGTACGCTTCCTCCGCATTTACCGGCGGTTCTGTGCCATTGACCATAGCCTCAATGAACAGCCGGTCCTCCTCTTCATAGCCCCATTTTTTGCTGACAGGCATGAGGTGGTAATCCGACGAATCAATTTCCCCTTCAAGGCCGCAGGCAATTTTCACCGTTTCGAGTTCAGCGGTCGATGCTGTGCTGTATTTCCCGTAGATTTCAATTGCTTCAAACGGAAAGCTCCACCCGGAATGGGCAAAGGTATTAAACGTCATAATCATGCCGGATTCAAAGGTCAAAAGTATCGCAAAGTTATCGGGTTCGCTGTCTGATACAGCCTGCGTTGCTTCGCATTTCACCTTCTTTACTTCTCCGAAATAATAGCGGCAGAGATCCATCAAATGAAAAGGCGTTTCGTATAAAAAGCCTCCGGTCTTCGCCGGATCAGACGTCCAGGCAGGATGCAGCAGCTCTCCCCGGTTCATTTTGAAATGGGCGGAATACGCATCAAGCTGTCCGGAGTCCATGTAGCTTTTAATTTTTTTGTATACATAGGCGTAGCGGCGGTTCATACCGAGGTTGTAGAAGGCTTTGGATTCCCGTGCGGCATCGCGTATCTGTCTTGCTTCTTCTTCCGAGGTTGCCATCGGCTTTTCGCTGAATACGTTTACATTATTCTTTAAACAATGAAGAACCGGACTAACATGCATCGTGTTTGGCGTAGTTACATAGACAGTGTCCACGCCTAGCGCAATCAGCTCTTCGATGGACCCCGCTGTGCGAACGTCCGGGCCTGCTTCTGCGGCCAGTTCCTTCGCTTTATCCTCAAAAATGTCAGCAATCCCAACAATTTCAGCACGCTCGTCCTGCTTTAAAAGGGCAGCATGAACAGCGGCTATGTGCCCCGCTCCCAGTATTCCAACCTTAACTTTATTCACGTTCCAGAACCTCCTGCACTGTTTTTTATAGTTATTATAATTGTTTTTGAGTAAGCGCTTAACTTATGTTTATACTATCGTTTCCTTCCGGGTAATTCAAGGGGTAAACGGAAAAAATGTAAGCGATTTATCAAAAAGATAATCTCCCATTACAAAAAACGTCCAAAGCCGGGGCTCTGAACGCTTTTGACTATTTAATATTTCCGGGCCTGCTGCAGCTGCTTTTCTTTGTCTTCAAAGGACTCCCGTACGCTTTCGCGTTCAGAAACCTCTGAAACGCCGACATTCCACCAGGATTCATAATCCCCGGTCATCGTCTTCGGCAGCACCTTTACGTCAATAAGCGTAGACACTGTCTGCTTTTTCGCATCAGCGATAGCTTCCTTCAATCCCTCCTCCGTGGTCACCCGGTACGTTTTCAGACCGTAGCCTTCGGCTACCTTCGCATAGTCAATGTGCATCACGCTGCCGCACATTTCATCCTTTGCTTCATCACGATGACGGAATTCGGTTCCGATGCTCTGCATGCCATTACCCATCTGCAGGTTGTTAATGCACCCGTAACCGGAATTATCAAACAGCATCACGTTAATCTTTTTGTTTTCCTGCACGCTTGTAATCATTTCCGAGTGCAGCATCAAAAAGCTGCCGTCCCCGACCATGGCGTATACTTCCTTGTCCGGCTCCGCAAGCTTGGCCCCGAACGCTCCGGAAATTTCATAGCCCATGCAGGAATAGCCATACTCCATGTTGTACCGGTACTTCTGACTCGATTCCCACAGGCGCTGCATGTCACCGGGCAGGCTTCCGGCTGCTCCGACGGCTACAGCATCTTCATCGATTTCCCGGTTTACAATACCGAGCGCTGTCGTCTGGGCCAGATCTGTCCCAAGCACTTTGCGGTATTCCTGCAGCTCCTCGTCGAGATGACCGGCAATTTCCGGTGTAAATCCTTCCTCCGTATAACGAATGGAATAAAGCCGCTCTTTTTCCCTGGCCCACGCAGTCTTTGCTTCTTCGGTCTCTTTTTTAAACTCGGACGTGTAGTCCCCGGTCTCGTTTACAAGCGCTTCAATCACGGCCTGTGCGTCCCCGATTAACGGCGAGGCGTCCATTTTCACTCCGTGAAATTCCGACACGTTGATCGAAATAAATTCGACGTTTTCATCCCGGAACAGCTGCTTCGAGGAGGTGGTAAAGTCAGCCAGGCGCGTGCCTACCGCAATAATGACATCCGCCTTTGGAGCGAGCGTGTTCGCTGCCAGGTTCCCGGTTACACCAAGACCTCCGACATTCCACTCATGCGTGCTTTCCACCGCGCTTTTTCCGGCCTGTGTTTCTGCGATCGGCACGTTCCAGGCTTCAGCCATTCTTTTCAGGCTTTCTCCTGCCTCTGAATAGCGGACGCCTCCGCCGCAAATGATGAACGGACGCTTTTTGCTCCGGATCAAAGCTGCTGCTTCCTTCACTGAACGCTCATCCGGCACTTTTCTCGAAACGCGGTGAACCCGTTTCTGGAAAAACGATTCCGGAAAGTCATAGGCTTCCCCCTGGACGTCCTGCGGCACGGACACGGTAACTGCACCGGTTTCCGCCGGATTTGTCAGTACACGCATCGCCTGGATTAAGGAAGTCATCAGCTGTTCGGGTCTTGTAATACGGTCCCAGAACTTACTTACCGGACGGAACGCGTCATTAGTGGAAAGCGTTAAGTCATGAGGCTGTTCCACCTGCTGCAGCACCGGGTCCGGCTGGCGGCTTGCGAAGATGTCTCCCGGAAAAAGGAGCAGCGGGATGTTGTTTACCGTTGCCACGCTCGCCGCTGTCACCATGTTGGCAGAGCCAGGTCCGACAGAGGACGTGCAGGCGATGATGCGTTTACGATTATTCTGTTTGGCATACGATATGGCTGCATGTCCCATGCCCTGCTCATTTTTTCCCTGGTACACCCGGAGACGCTTTGCTTCAGAAAGAGCCTGGCCGAGGCCGAGTACGTTACCGTGACCGAAGATCGTAAACATTCCATCTACAAACGGAATTTCTTCGCCGTCCCATTCAATATACTGCTGCTCCAGAAAACGTACGATTGCCTGTGCTGTTGTTAATACGGGCATAAAAATCCCCTTCCTGTTGTCGTTTTAGAGAAGAAAAAAACTGCCTTCTCCTCTCTCAGAATAGAAAGGAAAGAGAAGACAGTCCTGGGGTTGTGCTATTGTGCTGAAGCTGTACGGTTACCAGCGGGCAGTCACCACTTTTTTGCGGGTGTAGAATTCCACCCCGTCCTTGCCGTTCGCATGCAGGTCGCCGTAGAAGGAATCCTTCCAGCCGGAAAACGGGAAGAACGCCATCGGGGCCGGCACGCCGACGTTGATGCCGAGCATCCCGGCGTCAATCGTTTCCCGGAATTCGCGGACGCTGTGCCCGGAGCTCGTAAACAGGCAGGCGCCGTTCGCAAACCGCGATTCGTTCGCCCAGGCAATGCCGGCCGCGAGGTCCGGCACCCGGACAATGGATAACACCGGCGCGAAGATTTCGTCCTGCCAGATCGTCATCGTCTGCTGCACGTGGTCAAAGATCGTCGGCCCGATAAAGTAGCCCTCTTTGGCGACCTCGTCCTGGCGGCCGTCGCGCACGAGCGTCGCGCCTTCTTCCACGCCTTTGTCAATGTAGGCCTTCGTTTTCTCGAGGTGGCCTTCGCGGATTACCGGCCCGAGGAACACGTCCTTTTCGCGGCCGTTGCCGATAGTGACGTCGTCGGCATACGCCTGGATCTTTGCCACCAGCTGATCGGCGACGCTTTCCTGCACGGCGACGACGGAGGCGGCCATGCACCGTTCGCCGGCGGAGCCGAAGGCGGCGTTTAAAATCTGCCAGGCCGCGTTATCAAGATCCGCATCCTCCATCACGAGGGTATGGTTTTTTGCCCCGGCGAGGGCCTGGACGCGCTTGCCGTGCGCCGTGCCGTTTTTATACACATAGTCCGCGACCGGCTGGGAGCCGACAAAGGAAATCGCCGGCACATCGTCGTGCTCCAGCAGGCCGTTCACCACGTCGTGCGCGCCGTGCACCACGGACAATACGCCCTTCGGAAGCCCCGCTTCCTCAAACAGCTCCGCGAGCCGGTTCGCGAGCATTGGGGTCCGCTCGGACGGCTTCATCACGAACGTGTTGCCGCAGGCAATCGCGAGCGGAAACATCCAGCACGGCACCATCATCGGGAAGTTGAACGGGGTGATCCCGCCGACCACGCCAATCGGGTAGCGGTACATCCCGGACTCGATGTTGGTGGCAATGTCCGGCAGCTGGTCGCCCATCATGAGCGTCGGGGCCCCGGCGGCAAATTCCACGCACTCGATGCCACGCTGCACTTCCCCTTTGGCCTCCTTCAGGTTTTTGCCGTTTTCAAGCGTAATGATCCCGGCGAGCTCGTCCCAGTGGCTGATGAGCAGCTGCTGGTAGGCAAACAGGATACGGGCGCGCTGCGGGACGGGCTTTTTCGACCAGTCGCGGTACGCCGCTTTGGACGCCTTCACCGCCTCGTCCACTTCGTCCTTCGAGGAGAGCGGCACATGGGCGATCACCTCACTGGTCGCCGGGTTGTATACCTTGTCGGTCGCGGACCGGGATGCTACCCATTCCCCGCCGATAAAATTTTTCAGGGTCGTTACTGCTTGTTCCTGCATATCTTCATCTTCCTTTCTATATAAACGGATTGTAGAATTGCTTTTTGAAGTACTTCATATGATTATACCTGAGCACCTTGGCCTCTTAGGACTTTATGGTACCTTTTCTCACACTTTCATCAATGAATTCCTGTACTTCTTTTGCATTTGGCATCGCTTCCGAGCAGCTGTGCCTGGAAATGACAATGGCAGCGGACGCGCCGCCAAAATCCATCGCCCGGTCAACTTCCCAGCCCTGCATCAGACCATAAACAAAGGAGGAGGCGTAGGCGTCTCCGGCCCCGAATGTTTTCAGCACTTCGGTTTCAAAGGTTTTCCCGGTGAAATAGTCCCCGTCCTTCGTGTAGGCAAATGACCCTTCGGCTCCGTGTTTTATCAGCACAATCTCTGCCGAATGGTTAAACCATTTTGCGGCGGTCTTATCGTCGCTTCCGTCCATTTCAGATTCCATGTTTTCCATCATATTGAACTCGTCTCTTGTTCCAATAATTAGATGGCTTTTTTCAGCCAGCAGGTTGTAATACGTCGCCGTTTCTTCCTTTGATTTCCACGTCGCCGGACGAAAGTCAATATCAAACAGCACCTTCGTTCCGTGCTTGTGCGCGTATTCTGCCGCCAGAAAGACCGCTTCGCGGGAAGGGCTTGCGGCAAGCGCTGTACCGGAAAACATTACCGCGGATGTATTTTTAATGTATTCCTCGGAAATTTCGAGCGGACTGATTTTCAGGTCCGCCACGTTGTCTCTGTACAGAAGTATACTGCAGTCCTCTGGACTGATAATTTCCGTGAAGGCAAGCCCGGTGACCGCGCCCGTGTCATCTGTTTTTACATTTTCCGTATTGATGTTGTTTTCTTCAAAGTATCCCCGGATAAAATTACCCATCTGATCGTTTGCCACTTTGCCGATAAAGCCGGTACTGAGGCCAAGTCTCGATGCTCCGATCGTAATATTGGCCGGAGAGCCTCCTACATATTTCGTAAACGTCCGCGTTTCTTCCATAGGACGGTTGATTTCATTCGCGTTCATGTCAATCGTCAGCCGGCCCATGCCAGCCAGATCCCTTGAACGGTTTTTTGGAAATTCCATTAAAACATAACCACCCTTCGTTATTTTAATCGATTTATGGTTAAGCGCTTTCCTTTTCTATACGTTTGATTCTAAAGAAAGCGCATTCAGATGTAAAGTATTTTTTTGATTTTTCTTTAATTTCTATGTAAAAGTGTTAGACTAATGTATGTTTTCTGAAAAATTTTATTCTCCGATTGATGTAAGCGATTCATTAATGTATAATTCACATTAAAGTTAAGCGCTTTCTTCAAAATACATTTTATGGAGGCTCCGTCTATGGTTAATATAGGTGTTATCGGTGCCGGGCGCATCGGCCGGCTGCATATAGAAAACCTTCATCGTCTTCCTGCCGCTGTTCTCCGGGCGGTCGCAGATATAAACGCCTCTGCTCTTGAAACGGTTGAGCAGGCCTTTTCTCCGAAGTACGTAACATCCAGCGCCGAAGATATTCTTCATGATCCTGAAATTGATGCCGTTTTTATCTGCGCTGCCACCTCAGAGCATATCTCACTCATTGATACGGCCATTCAAAATAAGAAACATATTTTTTGTGAAAAGCCAATCAGCTTTGATATTGAAGAATCTCGCCGGGTCGTTAAGGCGGCCAAGGAAGCAGGCCTTGTTTTTCAGCTCGGCTTCAACCGCCGCTTTGATCCTTCTTTCCAGCAGGTGCGGAAGATGCGCGTAAACGGCCAGATCGGCACCCCCGAGATGCTGCAGATTATCTCCCGCGACCCTTCCCCGCCTCCGATGGAATACGTGGCGAACTCCGGCGGACTGTTCGTGGATATGACTATTCACGACTTTGATATGGCCCGCTACATTATGGGAGAAAATATCGCGGCGATCTCTGTGCACGGCGGCGCGCTGACCGATAAGCGGTTTAATGATTACGGTGATATTGATACGGCCGTTATCTCTTTAACGTTTGAAAGCGGGGCCGTCGGTGTGATTGAAAACAGCCGGCGGGCAGTCTACGGCTATGATCAGCGTCTCGAGCTGTTTGGCTCCAACGGGGCAGCCACGGTACCAAATCAGCCGATTCATCAGGTGGAGTGGTGGCAGGAGGACTTTATTAAATCGGAAAAGCCGGTGCACTTCTTTCTGGAACGCTATCAAACAGCGTTCGAGCGCGAGATTGCGATGTTCGCTGAATCCGTGCAGTCCGGCACCCCGGCTGTCTGCACCGGCGATGACGGCATTGCCGCCCAGACGGCTGCCCTCGCTGCTGCAAGAGCCTGGAAGGAGAAGAAAACTGTGTATGTCGCTGATGTTGAATCCGAAATGATTGAACTCTCTTAGAAAGGATGTTTATGTATGCCAAATTTAGTTGTGAAACCAGATACCACCGCACAAAAAATCCATGATGTTACCCCGGAGAGCGCCGGCTGGAAGTATGTCAGCTTCCAGGTGTACCGTGTGCAGGAGGGCGAAAGCATTCAGGCCGACACAGGCGATAACGAAGCGTGCCTCGTCCTGTTAAGCGGCAAAGCAGACATTCAGACCAGCAATGACTCCTTTGAAAATCTCGGCAGGCGGATGAGTGTTTTTGAAAAAATACCGCCGTACTCAGTATACGTGCCGGCCAGGGACCGCTTTGAGGTAAAGGCGAATACAGATATTGAACTCGCCGTCTGTAAGGCTCCGGCAACCGGTAAGTATAACGCCCGCCTGATCGGTCCGGATGATGTAGGCACAGAAGACCGCGGCTCAGGCTCCATGTCCCGGAGAGTGCATAATATCCTCCCGGATTCCGAGGAAGCCGAGAGCGTGCTGGTGGTAGAGGTGTATACACCGGAAGGAAACTGGTCGAGCTACCCGCCGCACAAGCACGATACCGAAAATCTTCCGCATGAGTCCTATCTTGAAGAAACGTATTTTCATAAGGTGGACCCGGAAGAAGGCGGGTTTTTGATTCACCGCGTTTACGACGATCCAAGAGACCTTGATGAAACGATGGTCGTAAACAGCAACGATGTCGTGATGGTGCCTAAAGGCTATCACCCGGTGGCGGCTCCTGCAGGCTACCAGGCTTATTATTTGAATGTGATGGCCGGACCGGTGCGCAAATGGAAGTTCCATAATGACCCGGATCACGAGTGGCTGCTGAAATAAGCTTTTCCGCTGCCAGGCCTCCAACTGAATATTCATTTGGAGGCTTATTTTTGTGCAAATACGGATATATACAATACAAAGATTGTTTCACGGAAAGGAGTGTTCAGATGGCTTTTCAAAAGCTCGCACGTACGATTTTAAAAGCAAACCGTGTTTCCGGTGATGTAAAGGCAGCCAAAAACGGCTCACTGGGAAAGCGCCTCGCACGCCGGTCCGCCAACCGTACAGCACGTAAATTCATCAACCGCCTTCTGCGCTGAAAAAGTGGCTGCCGGATCATTATTCCTGCAGCCACTTTCCTTTTCTGTTTGTAAATGTCTCCGTTTTTCCGTTATAAATTTCTGTGCCCCGCTGCCAGACTGAATGGATCCGGTGCGGAAAACGATGCCCTTCAAACAGACTGTGCTTGTGACGCATATGCATTGTTTCACGTGACACTGCCGTTTCTTCATGAAGATCGACCAGCACAAGGTCTGCATCTTTCCCTTTTTCCAGGCTCCCTTTCTGATGAAGCCCAAAGCGCTCCGCCGGCTTCTCTGCAGTCCACGCTGCTGCCTGCTCCCACGGCAGGCCGTGCTCCGCCGTGAGTTCGAGCACGCTTAACAGCGTGTATGGGCCGCTCGAAATACCTCCCCACGCCTGCCACAGTCCGCCTTCTTTCAGCTCCTCCGGACATGGTGAATGATCGGAGGTCACCATATCGATGTCGCCCTGCTTCCATCTGGACACAAGCTCCTGCTGTACCGGGGCCTCCCGTAACGGAGGCGCGCATTTTGCTTCGGCGCCGCGCGTTCGCAGTGCTTCGTGGTCAAACATTAAATAATGGGCACAGGTTTCGAGCGTAACGTCCTGCCCGGCTGCTTTTGCGCGCTGTATCACCTGCACCGCCTCAGCAGAGCTGATATGTACAAAATGCAGCGGACAGCCTGTCTGCTTTGCAAAAACGAGGGCGCGCTGCACTGCTTCGAGCTCTGCTTCCACCGGCCTGGAGGCTAAATAATCATCCGCTTGCGTACGCCCCTCTTCCTCAAGCTGCCGGCTGAGCGTACTCACTACCGGCGCGCTTTCTGCATGAAGACCGAGCAATCCTCCGTGTTCAGCAATCACCTGCATGCCCCGGAACAGCGTTTCATCATCCGCCCGTTCAAACTCCGGATTCCCGCTAGGCGACATAAAGGCTTTAAATACGCGTATGCCCCGTGCTGCCATAGCCGGAATATGCTCTATCCCCCCGGGCACGAGACCGCCCCAAAGCCCAAAGTCCAGGACGGATTTCTTCCGGCCGAGCGCCGCTTTTTCTTCTGCATTTTCGCTGGTGATCGTAGAAGGAATACCGTTTAACGGCATATCCATATAAGTAGTGATGCCGCCTGCTGCAAGCATCCGGGCCCCTGTTTCAAAGCCCTCCCAGTCCCGGCCGGGCTCGCTGAAATGAACGTGAACGTCTACCGCTCCCGGCATGACGAGCATGCCAGCAGCGTCTACTACGCTTTGTGCTTTGGTTTCATCAGATACGCCAAGGGCTGCTATTTTTCCGTCCGTGACTGCCACCGTGGTTGTTTCTGTGCCGCCGGGGCGGACGACGGTTCCGTTTTTAATCAGCAGATCATACATTCTTTATGTGTCCTCCTATACTTCAGCCGCTGCTTTTGTATCTTCTTCCTGCATGTAAAAGGACAGCGCTGCCTGCTGGGAAGTGCCTGGATTCACTGGGGCACCGGCGTATAAAAGCACTGATTCGAGCGCTCCGAGCACGGCTAGCACGTTTTCCTTCCGGCAGCTGTAGCCCATGGAGCCGATGCGCCAGATTTTCCCGTGCAGTGGTCCAAAGGACGAGGCAATTTCAATTCCAAACTGCCCGAGGAGCATTTTTCGGACTTCATCTGCGTCAATGCCCTCCGGTACGTTGATGCAGGTAACGACCGGGAGCTTCGTTTCGCCTTCTACAAACAGGGACAGACCCATTGCCTGTAAACCGGCCATCAGTGCTTCCTCGTGGTAGCGGTGCCGGGCGAAACGGGCTTCAAGCCCTTCGTTGACGATCAGTCTCGCGCCTTCATGAAGCGCATAAACCATCGATGTCGCTTCGGTGTGGTGGTTCAAACGACGCGGGCCCCAGTAGTCCTGCAGCTGGCTGAGGTCGAAGTAATTACTCCGGATCATCGGTGCCTCCGGCTGTTTGTCTGCCTCTGTCGCAATCCCCCGCTCCACTTTTTTACGTGCCTGAAAGCGGCGCTCGAGACGGTCATTGTACGTCAGTGGAGCCATGCCGGACGGAACGCTGAAGCATTTCTGTGTCCCACCGATAACCGCATCGAGACACCATTCGTCTGTTTTGACCGGCACTCCGCCGATCGTCGCCACCGCATCCACTACAATGTAGATTCCGCGCGCCCGGCAGGCGTGCCCGATTTCTTTAAGCGGCTGAATGCAGCCAGTCGACGTTTCCCCATGTACCATCGCAACGATATCCGGCTGCACACGATCCATTTCCTCTATGACCTCTTGCGGGGAAAAGACAGTGCCCCATTCCTTTTCAAGCGTGTGGATCTCTGCGCCGTACCGTTCAGCGATCTCGGTCAATAAATATCCGAACCGCCCGTAAATAGGCACGAGCACCCGGTCCCCCGGGTGAATCGCACTCGCAAGGACTGCTTCAATACCTGAACGGGAGGTTCCGTCCACCGGAAAGGCCCATTCATTTTCAGTTTGAAAGATGCGGCGCAACAGCTCCATCGTTTCATTCATAATACTCGTAAAGGCCGGATCAAACTGGCCGACCACCGGGGTACTCATGGCACGGAGCACCCGGGGGTCCGCCTCCACCGGTCCCGGGGTCATGATCGTGCGGAGCGGCGGCTGGATTTCCTGTTGATAGCCCATATTTACTCTCCTTTCTAATACGCTAAACGAAGCAGTGTTTCTTGAAGCACCTTTACTCCCTGCTCCAAATCACTGGATTTAGTATATTCCTTCGGCGAGTGGCTCACGCCGGCCTCGCTTGGCACAAACAACAGTGCAGTCGGATAATAGCTGCCCATGACCTGCGCGTCATGCCCGGCTCCGCTGATCATCAGCTGGGAGGGAATATGAAGGCTTTCAGCAGCTTTGTACATCGTTTCATATACCTCTTTGCTCATCGGCACCGGCTCCACCTCCATCCAGCAATTCGAAGAAACGTTCATGCCATGCTTTTCAGCCTGCACGGTGTACAAATTTTCAAGCTCCTGCTCAATTTCTTCGAGCAGCGCCTTGCTGTGGTGACGGACATCCAGGCTGAAAACGACTTTAGAAGCTATCACGTTCGGTACATTTGGCGTAATTTCCATTTTGCCTACCGTGGCCACCATGCTTTCATCCTTGCGTCTGGCCATGGAGGTGATATTTGTAATCAGTTCACTTGATAATACCACTGCATCCTTGCGCTCCGGCATCGGAGTGGTTCCGGCGTGATTGCTTTCTCCTTCCACGGTAATGTGGTACCTGCGCTGCCCGACAATATCTGACACTACTCCCACAGAAGCATTCGTCTTTTTCAGCGTCCCTCCCTGTTCCACATGAAGCTCAATGAAGGAGTCTATATCTTCACGCTTGAGCGGAAGCGAGGCAGGAGCTTCAAATTCACATGCCCGCATTGCCTGACCAATGGAAATGCCGTCTGTATCCTTCAGGACGTCTGTTTCGCCCTCTGACAGCCTTCCGGTAATATGACCCGACCCCCAGAACGTGACTGGAAAACGACTTCCTTCCTCCTCACAGAATGATACGATTTCAATGCTCTGCTTTGGCCGACCGTAAGCCTGCTTCAGCCTTTCTACAGCGAGCATGGCTGCAGCTACTCCGTATGCGCCGTCATATTTACCGCCGTTTACGACAGAATCAATGTGGGAACCGGCCATAACGACCTTGTCCGTTTTTTCTGTCCCTTCCAAGCGTCCAAATACATTTCCAACAGCATCATAGCGGGATTCAAGGCCCATTGCCTCCATTTTTGCCTTTACTGCTTCCTGTGCCTGCTGCCACGATTCATCATATAAAAGCCTTGTTACACCGCCATCCTCTGTTTTTCCAAAGCCGGAAAGCCATTGCAGCAGCTGGTCGATTTGATCCTGAATTATGTTTGAAGAATGAACAGCCATACGTTTCCTCCTTTGCCTGGCTTTTAATCAGCTTCCCCGATATGTTTGATAGCCGTAGGGAGATAACAGCAGAGGAAGGTGGTAGGACGTTTCCTCCGCTGAGAGTGTAACCCGGAGAGCCACCGTTTCCAGAAAATGCGGCTCCTCCTTCGTCCATCCCTTTTGCCGGAGATATTCTCCTGTTTGAAATTCCAGCTCATATGCTGCTGTTTGAATGGCCTCTGCCTGCAGCAGTGGTGCATCCACCCGCCCGTCTGCATTGGTTATCCGTTCTGCTTCTTTGATTCTCCGGCTGCCGTCCAGGCGGTACAGCGTCAGAGCTATACCATCCCCTGGACGTCCCGAAGCCAGATCCAGCACATGTGTTGTGAGTCCCATTTATGCTTCTCCTTCATGATCCAGATCTTCCCGGTGCACCGAAAAGCGCTGGAAGCCGTATGGACGGCGCGGCTCTGTATATACCTTTCCATCACTTCCGGGAATATCTTCAACCACAGTGTCCCACGTATGGTTCTGCGACTCGAAGGACACCTCCTGAAGCTGCGGGAACCGCTCCAGCACCCGGCGGCCGATATAATAGATCAGCTGCTGGATGGAGGCCGTCTGTGTTTCGTGGAAAACGGCAGCTGCAATATCCTTCACCTGCTCAGCGGCTACGTAGCCTTCCCCGTTCTGTCCGAAGGCGATATGCGGTGCTTCATAGGTCCAGCCGATATTCAAATAAATAAATAACGGACGATTGGAGTCCTCGGGGAGCGTTGTGTATTCATCCCGGATAAAGCCGACAAATGAATTATCAACTACTTTCACGAGCTGGACATCCTTTACATAGCTTTCCTGCTCGATAATTTCCGGAGCCCCAAACGAGGTCCGCCCTACTTTTACCATCGCTGCAGGATTTTCATTATGCGACTTTTTAAACACTACACCGCTTTTGTATCCCGTATTATCTACATTTACTTTTTCGAAAGGAAGATGGTCGGCGTATACCTCTGCGGTTTCGACGTGATCATATTTTTCGAGAAACGCTTCTCCGACATAGGCAAGAAATCCTTCCACTGTTGCCCCTTCATAGCTGCCCAGGTGACGCTGGATAAAGTTTTTCATGGAATCCGTCGCCACCACCATGCTGTTGTCGCCCTCGGTAAAGCTCGGCAGGAAGGCCTCCCCGGTAATATTGACAGACACATTTAAGCCAAAAATCGTGTTGTTGGTGCCTTCATAAGGGGACTCCGGTATTGGGGTGATATCTGTAAATGGTATGGAAAACGTCCGGTAGGCAAATACATCGCCTTTGCCGTAGCTCATCGTTCTTCGTTTTTTACTGCTTGTCCTTGTCGCTGTCTGCGACAGGCGGGCTGGCTCTGCCGCAAGCGCTGCAGAAGCTTCCTGCTCTCCGGCTGCGGGACTGCTGCCTGTTTCCACGCTTTCGTCGTTTGATTCAGTTATCGTTTCCGGCCGCTCCTCTTCAATGATGGCCTCGAGCCGCAGGAGAGCTATCCGGTGTATTTCCCTTACAGCCTGGCGCTCTTCTTCCTCCTGGGTATGTTCCATCCGCACCCGGACTGCCTCTAAGATATCCTCTGCGGTCTTTCCTCTTACCGCTATAATAAACGGCATGCCAAACTTATCCTGATAACGCTCGTTCCATATACGCAGCTCTTCCTGCTGCTCCTCTTCCATCTCCGTCAAACCAGCGCTTTCCTGCTCGGAAGCAGATTCCCCGCTCATCGGCTTCTTTTCTCCAAGAGAAGGGTGCGCCTGGATCAGGGCCCGCCGGTTCTCTTCCCCGGACGTCATAACTACGCCTGCCATCCGCTGGTGCAGGTCTTCAACAGAATCTATCGGCCTCACCGGTTCGACTGCTTCGGCCACCCACGGAGAATTCTCATACACCCCTCCGAAAGTGTCGATAAATTCCCGGCGGGATAATTGGTTTACTTGTTCAATGGTCAGCATACACTACTCCTCCTTCAGGCTTTGCTTTGTTTTTCTTCATTATATACATGTTCCCCCTTCCACTGTGTGTTAAATAGGAGATTAATAAAAATTGCGGCTAAACTACCAGTAATAATGCCGTCCCCGAAGATGATGGCGAGCCCTTCCGGAAGGCTTGAAAACAGCTCCGGCACTACTGTGGCACCGAGTGCAAGCGACACGGAGCACGCAACCACCAGCTGGTTCGACTGTTCATTAAAATCGACGTCGCGGAGCATCTGCAGACCTGCAACGACAACCATTCCAAACATGACGACAGTGGCCCCGCCAAGCACCGGTGTTGGAATGATGACAACCAGGGCAGCAACCTTTGGAATCAGCCCCAGAACGATCAGGGTCATTGCCGCCGAGAAAATAACGTTTCTCGTTTTTACTTTTGAAAGCTCGAGCAGACCTACATTCTGTGCAAACGTACTGTAGGGAAAAGCGTTGAATAAGCCGCCGATAATGACTGCGAGCCCTTCGGAACGGTAGCCCCGGACCAGATCGTCCTCGTTCAGCTCACGATCCGTAATGCGGGCGACTGCGTAGTAAGCACCGGTCGTTTCAACGACGATCACGCTGCACACAATGATCATCGTGATAATCGGCCCAATTTCAAATGTCGGCATGCCGAAGTACAGCGGCTGAGGAAAATGAAACCATGAGGCTTCCATCACTTCTCCAAAGGAGACCCGGCCCATTACGGCTGCAGCTATCGTTCCGCCGGCAATACCGATCAGGACAGCGAGCGACCGCATAAACCCGGTAAACATCCGGAATAAAAGAATGATCACTGCAAGTACCCCAACTGATAAAAGCAGGTTGAAAAGGGAGCCAAAGTTTTCGCTTCCTTCTCCGCCGGCCATGTTTCTGATGCCGGTAGGAATAAGCGAAAGTCCGATAATCGTTACAACTGTGCCGCGCACAATCGGCGGGAACAGCTTTTGTAATTTTCCAAAAAATCTGGCGAAGATAACGACAAACAGCCCGGCCACAAGAATCGATCCGTAAATAGCTGTCACGCCGTAGTTGGTGCCAATGCTGATCATCGGTGTCACTGCTACAAATGATACGCCGAGCATGACGGGCAGCCCGATGCCGATATGTTTTCCCCTCCACAGCTGCAGCAGAGTTGCTACACCGCAGGAAAGCAGGTCAATTGCCACTAAGTATGCCAGCTGTTCTGCTGAAAGCTCCAGGGCGCGGCCTACAATAAGCGGAACGAGTATCGCTCCGGCGTACATTGCAAGCACGTGCTGAAGTCCCAATGAAAAAGTCCGAAGCCCGTTGGTTCCGTTAGCCATGATTAGGTGTTCCTCCTTTTATTATTACCTTACTATCCATCTTATAGGAGGCCCGGACATGATTCATTAGATGTTTTATATAAAATTTCCAAAATATTTTAGGCATTCTGTCTATAATCGTTAGAAAAATGAAGGGCTCTGTGCAGATTATCTTACATCACTCCGAGGAGAGAACATTCTGCACCCGCAGCGCCAGGCGCAGCCGCATCGTCGTTTCAGGATTTTTCAATGAAACCCCTAAGCGCTCCTCGCATTTTTCCAGGCGGTAGAGCACCGTATTACGGTGAATGTAAAGCCGTTTTGCCGTATCAGCCACGTGACAGTGCGACTCGAGATAGACAGATAAGGTCTGTACAAGCCCCTGTTCCTCCTGGCTCCCCTCTGTCAGCTCCTGCAGCACCGAGTGGCTGAACGAGGCCAGCTCTTCGGTGGGCAGCAGCCGGAGAAGCTGGGCGATGTCCTTTGTATAATAGGAGCGTATAAACCCGCGTTCGCCGGTAAGCTGGCTGTTGTACAAGGTGTTTTCCGCCTCTTTATAGGAAGCCGGGGTATCAAGAAACGACCGCGCCGTGTTTCCAATGCCAAAGGATATCGAGCGGCCAAAAAACAGCTGAATCCCTTCCTGCAGCTGCCGCAGTGCCTCCACCGAAGCTTCATCTGCCTCTGCCTGCAGCTGTTCCACCTCCCATAAAATAATACACTGCCGCTCTTTTTTGAAAAACCAGGCCGGCGTGCGCCATTTGTCCAATTCACCTTCAATGTATTCATACATGTGGTCCATTTCCCGCTGCTGCTGGGTATAGGTGACCGGAAGCCTTGGCTCGGGGTCAAGCATGCCTACTGCGCAGCCGTAATTTCGGCTGTTTGGCAGCCCCATCTCTTCTGCCCGGTTTCGTGCTTCTTCATCGGATGAATAGCCTTCATTGATGAAATTTTGAAAAAATTCATCGCGGGCTCTTCGTTCATACTGAGCGATGGCGCTCTGTTTCATCCGTTCGAATCCGATTACGTTCACAGCCTGGTCAATGATAAGCACAAGCCCGTTGTCATAAATCGGAATTTCGCCGCCAATCACCAGACAGCCGCTGCGTGTTTCGTGTGTCCGTACCGGAAACAGTGTGTACGTCTGCGCTGTTTCCCACACGCAGAAGCTGCTGTAGGTACTGCCGGCTAAAAACAGATCCCGTTTCGCCCGACGGTGCGTTTCAAGCACCGTCTGTGCTGTTTCCATTCCTTCGCCTGCATAGATCGGACGGTCATATGCATCCAGCAGCAGAACCGGAAAGCCAATGTAGTCGCATACTTCCTCAAGCAACGCTGTGAGGCCTTTACCGTGCATAACATGATCGGTCAGCCGCTGGTGGATGTTTAACGCTTCGCGCAGCTCTCTTGTCCGCACCGAAAGCATGTCATTGAGCATATCATTGACCATCGCTCCAAGACCGATATCCTCCGGCAGGGCAATAATAGGAAACTGCAGCTCGTCCGCCTTTTCGATGACGCTCTCCGGCAGCTTCTGCAGAAAACGTTCGATTTTAAGCCCAATGCCGGCGCACCCCACGGCGTCCATCCGCTCGATGAGCACGCTTAATTCCTCAGGGCGGTCCTTGTAATGGTACCCGGTCGTCACCAGCAGGTCGTCCTCCTGCAGATAATCAACAATATCCGGCGCATCCATCATATTCACCTGCCGGATCTCCCGGATCTCTCCGTCTTTTCCCGCAAGCAGTCTTGCATCCTTCCAGACCGGGCGCTGCAGCGTTTCTCCTATGTTCACCGTTTCCGCCTCCTTGTGATACATCTCCAATCTTTTCTAACATGATTGGTTATTTTAACTTTTACTGTAGCAGAAAAAGTAATGCTCCCGCCAGTGGGAATTCCACCAGCCATAAAAAAGCCGCCGACGGCCGGCAGCTCTTCTGCTTATCTTTTAACGATACCGTACAAAAACAAATCATAAAAATGTGTCTGGTATTCTTCAAGCGTTATACTCCCCGGCACATCCTCCCCCTGCTGAATCCGATAGGCGACCATCTGCCGGAGCGAGATCGCATATGACATGAAAAAATCAATATTTATATTTTCCCGGAGAATGCCCTGCTCTTTTGCCAGCTCCACCAGCTCCCGGAACGCCGGCATCACTATTTTCTCGCCCCGGCTGCTGTAATCGGCCAGTACATGCGGATAATCCTGCATTAATTCCGTGAGAAAGCTCGATTGAAAAAACGATTCGTATTCCTTCATATCAAATATCTTCAAAAGCATCTCTTCAGTCATTCCATGCTTTCTGCTTTGCTCGATCAGCTCTTCCATCTTGTCTTTGGATTCCTGCATCACGCCGTCGAGCATTTCGCTTAAAATGCCTTCTTTGTCTGTAAAGTATTTATAAAATGTGGCCTTGCTTGCACTGGCTTCCACGCACAGCTGCCCGATGGTGACCGCTTTAATCCCCTCCTGCAGAAACAGACGGTGCGCGGTTTCGACCAGGTCCTTCTTTTTTCTCGTTGTTCGTCGTTTTTTATTGTATGCCACCGCTTATTTCCCCATTTCTTTCCTTTCTTTAAATGATCAAGTCTCTTTTTCTAATCGTATACATTCCGACGACTGTAAAAACAGCGAATACTGCCAGAAGAATGACGGTCGACCAGGCTGTCCACTCCTCTGCAGGCACGTCCGGAATCTGCGCGTATGGTGAAAGATCGCTTACCCATTCCGGCAGCTGCAGCAGCGGTCCAATAAGGCCGATCAGGTTAAACGCTGTATACACAAGCCAGACGAGTGACAGCGCCTTAGGCCACAGGCCCATCAGCAAAGCCGCCAGTCCAATAAACACCCAGACAGCCGGTGTCTGGGCGATGGCAGCGAAAAACACCTTCCATGCCCCATCTGCACTGTCCGTGTAGTAGCCGTAAAGCGCCCCGGCGCCTATGCCGCTGATCACAAGCAGCATAAGGCTGCCCACGCAGGAAATCAGGAGATAATCAAGCATCCACCGCGGACGCGGCACAGACTGAACCAGCAGAATTTCTCCCCGGCCGCTCTTTTCCTCCCGAACCATTTTGGTCATCACCTGCAGGGCATAGCCCGCTGCAAGCATGGCAAGAAAGGCCATATAGGTGGCAAATAGTGATTCTGCAAGCGTCGCTCCCTCGGCCTGCACAAGAAAATCTTCCCCAATTGGGTTATCCGCAAAAAAGTCAGCAGCTTCTTCACTTACGGCCCCCATTGCCACTCCGTAAAGAGCCGCTCCGGCTGCCCAGCTCAGAAAAACCCAGCGAAATAAGAAGCTCTGCAGCCCAAGCAGGCGGGTCAGACCGCCCCCGGCCCGGGCTTTTCCACCCTGTACCCGCAGCACGCCGGCCCCGTCGTCCCGGCGATAGTCTACATAAATGGCCGCCACTGCGAGTAGTATAATACCCGCGCCAAACAAGCCGAGCGGCCACCAGCGCTCGTCCACGAAGGCGCGCATCGCCTGCCCCCACCCAATCGGAGACAGCCACCGCCACGCATCTACAGAAGCCACATCGCCGACAGCCCGGAACAAAAATGCCAGGCCAAGCAGCGCAGAGCTGATGCCGGACGCTGCTCCGGCACTTTCACTCACCTGAGCCATCAACAGGCTGATGGTCCCAAACATGATTCCGACACCGGCAACCCCGAGTCCGAAGGCTGAGGCGCCTTCCCAGCTGAGTCCCTCTATCGTATAAGGCATGCCTGCGATAATAATGACGGCGATGAAAAGATTCGCGAGCACCATCAGTAAAAAAGCGGCTGTGGACATACTGACCCTGCCAATGACCCCTGCTTTCACAAGCTCTGAAAGTCCGCTTTCCTCTTCTGCTCTTGTATTGCGGACAATCATAAAGATGCTCATAAACGCAGCCGCGATCCCCACGTATAAAAACATCTCATTTGTAATCATCGCGCCGAACGTATAATTCTCAAGCCCATAGCCTGGACCGGCCATCGCCCGGAGTGCCGGACTTTCCAGAAGAAGTGCCCGGCCCTGCCGGTCTTCCTGCGTCGGATACGTTTCCGGAAAGCTGAGAATACTGAGCAGAAACAGCACCGAAATTGACACGATCCAAATAGGCAGCCGTACTCTTTCTTTCCGGAGCATTAGCCGAAACAGCCTGCCTGTTCCTGTGAACACTGACATGTTCATCCCGCTTCCCCTGCCTTCGATTCATAATGACGAAGAAAAATCTCTTCAAGCGTCGGCGGCCTTGACTCCAATGAAACCACACCTGCTGCTGAGAGCTCCTGCATGACCGGCGCCAGCCCTTCCGCGTCCACATAAAAGTGCACCTTTGAACCGTCTGCCTTCCACTGGTGGACATCGGTTCGTTCCGCTAAAGAGGCCACCGTCTCCTCCGTTTCTGCCGTAATGGAAATACGCGTTAAATGCCGCAGCTCCTCAAGCGTACCGGACTCAATAATTTTTCCTTCTTTAATAATGCTGACCCGGTCACACAGCTCCTCCACCTCTGCGAGTATGTGGCTCGAAAGCAGTACGGCCTTTCCTTCGTGCTTAAGCTCCCGTACGCATTCCCGGAAGATGGAGGCCATTAACGGGTCCAGGCCCGAGGTCGGTTCGTCAAAAATATACAGGTCCGCTTCCGAGGCGAACGCCGTGATGAGCGCGAGCTTCTGCCGGTTTCCCTTCGAATACGTTTTGCTTTTTTTCCGCGGGTCGAGCTGAAAGCGTTCAATCAGCTGCTGGCGTTTCTCCTCATTAAATTTACCGTGCAGCTTACCTAGCACATCAATCACCTGACCGCCGGTTAAATTCGGCCAGACGTTCACATCACCCGGTACGTAAGCCACCCGTTTATGAATGTCTACGGCCCCGGTCCACGCATCTTTGCCAAACAGCTCCACTTCACCGCCGCTTTTTTTCAGCAGACCGAGCATTACCCGGATCGTGGTGGACTTTCCTGAACCGTTCGGACCTAAAAATCCTACCGTTTCTCCGTTTTGGATCGTCAAATCCACATGCTCAAGCGCTGTGTGCTTCCCAAAATATTTTGACACGCCCTCTAATTTCACCAGGTTATTCATGTTTACACCTCCCTAAATTGAACGTTTTTATTATTATCGTTTAAACTATTTTATAATATTCGTTCAATTAATTCACGATTTATTTTTCATGTTCCTTTCTTTGAAGACTACGGCCGCTGATTTTTGGGTATGTGTAACAAAGATCTGAAATTGGAGGCATTATGTATGATGACTTTACGACTCGGATACGTATCTCAGGCTCTCGCTCTCTGGAACGCTTCTCCGGGAAAAACAATGACACTGACGCGCTGGCAGAAGATGGATCCCGAAAGCCGCGAGAATAAGCTGCGGGAGGTCACCCGTTTAAATCTGGAGCATACGATCCGCATGCTTCATTACAATATCGCCCACGACATTCCGTTGTACCGGTTTTCTTCCTCGCTTGCGCCTCTTGCCACTCATGACGAGGCCGCCTGGGATTACATAACGCCTTTTACGGATTTATACAAGGAAATCGGCAGACTTGTGCGGGAGCACAATATCCGCCCGAGCTTTCACCCGAACCAGTTCACGCTATTTACAAGCGACAAGCCTAATGTCACCACCAATGCCGTGCAGGACATGGAGTACCACTACCATATACTTGAAGCGATGGGCCTTGAACAGAGGGCGTGGATCAACCTGCACGTCGGGGGAGCCTACGGCGATAAAAAAGCGGCTGTGGCACGGTTTCACGAAAACCTTCAGCAGCTGCCCGAAAAAATTAAGGCACGGATGACGCTCGAAAATGATGATAAGACGTACACAGCAGGCGACGTGCTCGCTGTCTGTGAACGGGAAAACATTCCAATGATGTTTGATTATCATCACTTCGAGGCCAACCATTCCGATGATGAACGTCTGGAGGAGCTGCTGCCCCGGTTTATTAATACATGGGCCCATACCGACAGCCGGCCGAAAATCCATCTTTCCTCGCCGAAATCACCCGAGGCCTTCCGCAGCCATGCCGATTACGTGGATCCGGAGTTTAATCTTCCGTTTCTGCAGGCCTTAAAACAGATCGGCGAGCCTATTGACGGGATGATTGAAGCAAAGCAGAAGGACTACGCGCTGCTGCAGCTTGTCGAAGACCTGGCTTCGCGGCGGAACGTGACAAGGACCGGCGGGGCAGAGCTCCAATGGAAATAAAGAGCCATAAAAAAGAGCCTGAACCCAGGCTCTTTTTTTCTACCATTCCAATATGATTTTTCCGATGTTTTTATTGTCCTGCATATGCCGGTGCGCATCCGCGATTTTTTCAAATGAAAACACCGTGTCTACGATAGGACGAATGGAGCCGTCCTCAAGGTGCGACATCGCATGCTTCACAAAATCCCTGCTCAGCTCGGCTTTATATTCGTCGCTCCGCGGCGTAAGAAGCGTCCCGGTCAGCTGCACGCGCTTCATTAACAGCTTCATCAGGTTCACGTTCGGTACGTTCGCCCCGCCAAGCACGCCAATCAACACCCATCGGCCGTCAGTCTGAATGCTTTTCAGGTTCTGTTCCCAGTAGGAGGCCCCGACAAAATCCAAAATCACATTTACGCCTTTATCATCGGTAGCCGCAAGCACCTCTTCCTCAAAATTCTGTTCTTTATAGTTAATGCAGACATCTGCACCGAGCTTTTGGGTGAATGCCAGCTTTTCTGCTGATCCGGCGGTGGTAAGGACACGGGCTGACGAAAGCTTGCTGGCCAGCTGAATGGCCGCTGTGCCTACACCGCTTCCCCCGGCATGAACCAGGACAGATTCATGCTGATTCAGGTGCCCGATCCAATAGAGCGTCTGGTAGGCCGTTAAGAATACCTCCGGAACGGCCGCTGCTTCGGCATACGTGAACGCCTCCGGTATCCTCATCACCCGGTCGGCCCGCATAACAGCATATTCTGCGTAGCCGCCGCCATTCACGAGCCCCATTACCCGGTCGCCCGGCGAAAACGGGTTCTCAGTGCCTGCTTCTTCCACCACGCCAGCCACTTCAATGCCGAGCACCGGGTTTTCGATGTATCCGGCCTTGCCCTCCCGGTTTAAAATGTCGGTCCGGTTCACGGCTGCTGCTTTTACCCTGATCAGCACCTCGTCCATCTCCGGCTTCGGAGCCTCACGATCCTGAATCTGCAGTACCTCCGGTCCGCCGGTTTCTGTAGTAATTACTGCCTTCATTGCTATCACTCACTTCCCTTTATCTTTCGTTTCCAGTATTCGCTTCCTTGCAGAACCTGTCAACTCGTACATTTATCTGTCATTGCCACAGTTGTTTATTTCCCGGGAAATAGCTTTTTTAAGAGTAATTTTTCGATAACGGAAGATAATACCTTTATACTGAAAAAAAAGCAAAAACTGAGGTGCAGACAAATCATGACCAATGTAGAAGCATTAAAACAGGATGCATATGCATTTTTAGAGCAGTATTACCGGGAAACAGGCCAGCCACTGGCCGTTTTTGAGGAACGCTGGGAAAACGTAGAGCAGGAGATTGAAGCTTCCGGGCACTATGAGCATATGTTTGAAGAATTGTCATTCGGAGCGAAGGTCTCCTGGCGCAACAGCAACCGCTGTATCGGGCGTTTTTTCTGGAAAAGCCTGCAGGTTATCGACTGCCGGGACGTGCGTACCGAAGAGCAGGCAGTCGAAGCGCTCCGCCACCATATCCGCTACGCAGAAAACGACGGCAAAATTATTCCCACGATCTCTGTATTTCCTTCGGTCAAAAACGGGAAGGAGCGGATGCGCATATGGAACTACCAGCTGATCCGCTACGCCGGCTACGAGCGGGACGGGGAAATCATTGGCGACCCACAGTCTGTTGCTTTCACAAAGTACTGTGAATCACTGGGATGGAAGGGCGAAAAAACATCCTTTGACCTTCTTCCCCTGGTCGTTCAGGTAAACGAAGGTGCTCCCCAGTGGTTTCCGTTGAAAACCGAAGAAGTACTAGAAGTTCCGATTAACCATCCGGATAGCGATGCTTTTTCCACGCTCGGTTTAAAATGGTACGCCGTGCCGATTGTTTCGGATATGAAAATGGAAATCGGCGGCATCACGTATACGGCCGCTCCGTTTAACGGCTGGTACATGGAAACGGAAATTGGCGCCCGGAATCTCGCAGACGAGGACCGCTACAATATGCTCCCGCAGGCTGCAGACGTGCTTGGCATCGACCGGACGTACGCGGGAAGTTTATGGAAGGACCGGGCGCTTGTCGAGATGAACCGCGCCGTGCTGCATTCGTATAAAAAAGCAGGCGTCAGCATGGTGGATCATCACACGGCCGCCTCGCAGTTCAGACGGTTTGAGCAGCAGGAGCAAAAAGCAGGCCGGGAAGTAACCGGTGACTGGACGTGGCTGATCCCGCCGGTATCGCCGGCCGCTACTCATATCTTTCACAGCTCCTACCGCAATATCATGCACACGCCGAATTTCTTTTACCAGCAGCATCCTTATAAATAATGATACAAGAAGCAGGTGGAGCCTGCCGAAAGCTTGCCGCATCATAATTTCTGCGCTAAAAGCCCCCTCCTAAAAAATGGAGAGGGCTTCTTTTTTTATGAAAATTTCACCGGTACACCGGCTGCTTCAAACAAATCATAGAAGGTCGGACACGTTTTCGACACGCATCCCGGATCTTCAATATAGATTCCGGGCACCTTCGCTCCAATCAGCGAAAGGGCCATAGCCACCCGGTGATCATCGTAGGAATGAAGTGACACGCCAACCGGCGTCCCCGGGTATATTTTCAGACCGTCCGAGTATTCATCCACCCGGATGCCCATTTTCTGAAGCTCTGTGCACGCTGCGTGAATGCGGTCTGATTCGTGATGACGAATATGCTCCACTTCCCGGACCGTAATCGGGGCATCGGCAAACGGAGCCAAAGCAGCAACGGTCAGCGTCTGATCGGACATTTCCTTCATGCTGAGCTCAAATCCGCCCGAAAGCTGTTCCGGACCTGTGACTTCAATGTAGGTGTCACCCTTTTCCACGCGGCAGCCCATTTTTTCGAACACATTCACCATTCCTATATCCGGCTGATTGGTGTCCATTGTTAAATTATTAATACGGACCGTTCCGGCCGTGAGTGCCGCCAGTGCCATAAAATAACTGGCTGTCGACGCATCTGCTTCAAGCGCCATGCTACGGCCCTGAAAGCTCTTTGCCGGCACCTGCATGTCAGTTAAATCCTCGTTGTACGTAACCGGCACCCCGAACTGATTCATTAAATCGAGCGTAATGTGTACATAGGCGTGCTGCACGATGTAATCCGGAATCCGGATACGCAGGCCTTCCTCTGTATAGGCACCCGTCAGCAGCAGGCCGCTGATAAACTGGCTCGATAATTTGCCGGAAATGGTCACTTCTTTACCGGGGAGCCCGCCCGCATGAACTTCAAGCGGATAAAACCCTTTTTTATCTATGTAATGAACATCGGCTCCGAGCGTTTCCAGGGCTTCCATTAACGGCTCCACCGGACGTTCACTCATTCGTTTGCTCGCTTCCACCCTGTAAACTCCGCTACCGGCTGCTGCAAGCGGCCCCGGAAGGAAACGGGCCGTAGTACCGGCTGCTCCTATGTAAAGCTCTGCGTCCTCCTCCGGCCACCGGCCCCCGCATCCGTGGATCGTCACCGTATCGCCCTCCACTTCGGACTTCACGCCGAGCGCACGCAGAGCGCCAAGGCACCAGTACGAGTCATCGCTTTTTAAAATGCCTGAAAGGGTGGAGGTGCCTTCCGCCAGTGCTGCCATAATCAGGGCCCGATTCGTAAAGCTTTTGCTTCCAGGCACCGTCAAAGAGGTCTGAATCGATCCCGGCGAAACTGGGGAAACGTGTACTTTGTCTACATCTGTTAATGATGCCCACGGCGAGCGGGCCCGAAAATCTGGTGTACTCATTAAACATCCGTCCTCTGCATCGTTTTCTACATTACACCATGAACCAGTATTGCGCGCAACCAGCGTTTTTTGAAGATTTACACTACACCGGTAAGTGCCGGGCTGACCATAAACCAGAGCAGAAGCACCGCCATAATAATCCAACCGCTCAGCTTCATCCATCCCGGCTCACTGCGCGAAAAAGCAATCATGCTCATGAATGCACTGAGCGCAAGCAGCAGAATGCCGATCGTCAGCAGCGACCCAAATAATGGCACAAAGGGACTGCTGTCGGGAAGAGAAAATACGGCAGACACAATGATAGATACAGCAATCAGCCCGACACCTCCCAGGGAAGACGTTAAGGAAATTCTGCTGAATTTTTTGTCCTTCATTTCATTCGCTCCCTTTTGGGTTCTTTTCTTGCCTTTCTTTCCCTCAGGTATATTTTAAAAACATGCTTTTACGTCTCCAGGTCCATAATGTCCTGCACACCGATATGCCGGACGTCCCCGCCTGCTTCTATTTTAATTGTTTTGTTCAGCTCGTCCAGATGCAGAATTTTTCCGGTCATCTTTATTTCTGCATAAGGATCAAACACATGAAGCGTTACTTCCACTCCAGCCGCCGCAGCTTCGTGAAGGCGGTGGGAAAACTCCTCAAGCTGCTGCTCGTCCCAGAGGGGCCTGAATTTCATCCGGTCCTCTTTTTGGTGACGCAGCCACATTTCCCGGTGCTCCGGCAGAATCATCCGGCTGGATTCCCATCGCATATTCGACCCCGGGGTTAATTTGTTTTCTTTCATCCGTAACGCCCCCTTTCGCTTTAGTATACACGAACATTTGTTCTTTTTGTGGTTTATTTTAAAATTTGGCAAAATTTTTCTAACAAAAAGGCCTCCTGATTTAGGAGACCTTCTTTGTTTTAAGCCTTTTCTGTCTGGAAAAACTGCGGCAGATGCTCCCGATGGGCTTCGAGCATGTCATCGAGCATCTGTTTTGCTTTTGTGTCAGACGGAACGAGAGGATTAATAGTCATCGCCAGAAGAGCCGTCCCGTAGTTTCCCGTCACCGCTGCTTCAGCAGTTACCCGTTCAAACGACTTGATCTGCTGCACGAGTCCCTGGACTGCCACCGGAAGCTCTCCGACAGCCACGGGCCTCGGACCGTCCTTTGTGATAACGGAGCTGATTTCCACCGCCGACTCCGCCGGGATCCCTGCAATGGCACCGCGGTTTCTCGTATTAACCGGCTGGATGTCCCGGGTGTCATTGTATATCGAGTTGATCAGGCTGCAGGCCGCTTCGCTGTAATAAGCCCCGCCGCGCTGCTCCAGCTGCTCCGGCTTCGACCGGAGTGTTTCATCGCCGTAGAGGGCAAAAAGCTCCTCCTCCACCCCCTGTACGACCTCCGCACGGGTGCCGGTTTCCTGGGCTGCCGCCTGTTCCTCGGCCAGCATTTCTTCTGTTTTATAGTAATACCGGTGATACGGGCAGGGAAGCACCTTCAGAGCCCGTATGAAATCCGGCTCCCATCCGAGCGCTGCGATATTTTTCATCGTGGAGGCATTCGCCGGATCTGCCACCGCTTCAAGCGCCTGCTGTTTTACATCTTCACCGTCGAGATAAATGTTCAGCCCGTACACCATATGGTTCAGTCCGGCAAAATCAATACGGACACGGCTGCCCTCTACTCCAAGCGCTTCGGCCACACCCATCTGCATTCCCACCGGCACGTTGCAGAGACCGACAATGCGTTCATGATTCGTATAGCGCAGCACCGCTTCTGTCACCATGCCGGCCGGGTTTGTAAAGTTTACAAGCCACGCGTCCGGACACAGCCGCTCGATGTCATGCACAATGTCAATAATAACCGGAATGGTCCGCAGTCCTTTAAACAGCCCGCCCGGTCCATTCGTCTCCTGACCGATCACGCCGTAGGAGAGCGGAATCCGCTCGTCCTTCGCCCGCGCTTCAAGCATACCAACCCGAAACTGAGTGGTGACAAAATCCGCTCCCGGCAGTGCTTCCTCCCGGCTGTAGGAAAGATGCACGGTCATATCGACACCTGCTTCGGCTGCCATACGCTGGGCGAGCTTTCCCACGATCTCCAGCTTTTCTTTTCCTTCCGGAATATCTACGAGCCACAGCTCCTTCACCGGCAGTTCGTGATGTCTTTTAATAAAGCCCTCCACGAGCTCCGGCGTATAGCTCGAGCCCCCGCCGATCGTTACAATCTTAATGCCTTTCTTCATCGTCTCACTCCTTTTTCTGCGTGTATTTATACAGACCAGGCCGTCTGCAGATAGACAGACGGCCCGCAATGCTATTTTTCAAATCCGTTATTTTTGCTAACATCAGTGATCCAGTACGCACTCTTTTTCGGCGTGCGTTCCTGCGTATCGATATTGACGGAAAAATAGCCGTAGCGATTTTTGTAGGCGTTCGCCCAGGACCAGTTATCGATAAATGACCAGAGATGGTATCCTTTGGCGTTCGCGCCTTCTTCGATGGCCCGGTGCAGCCATTCGAGATGGTCCTGAATGAACTCAATGCGGTAATCATCCTGAATCATGCCGTCTTCCATAAATCTGGCTTCGTCCTGAACCCCCATGCCGTTTTCAGAAATGAACGACGGGATATTGCCGTAGTTATCCCGGAGATTGATCATAATGTCGTAGACACCCTTCGGATAAATTTCCCATCCGCGGTACGGATTCATCTTCCGGCCGGGCATTTCGTAATGATCGAAAAACCACTCGGGCAGTATTGGAGCGCTTGGATTCGGAAGGTTTTCCTTCGCTTTGACCCGGCGCGGCTGATAGTAGTTCACACCCAGCAGGTCGACTTTTCCTTCTTTGATCAGCTCTTTATCCCCGCCTTCTGTGTCCGGAAGCATGCCGTGCTCCCCGAGCAGGTCAATCAGCTCTTGAGGATACTCCCCGAGCACCGTTGGATCGAGAAAGCTCCGGTTAAAAAATAAATCAGCAATCCGGGAAGCCTTCAGATCTGCCGGATGGCTGCTTCTTGGATAAGAAGGGGTCAGGTTCAAAATAATGCCAATTTCCCCGCCGGCCCGGTCCTTTTCACGAAAGGCTTTCACCGCGAACACGTGGGACAGGAGGGTATGATAGCCCACCTGGGCCGCCCGCTTCATGTCGACGACGTTAGGATAATGAAAGTCGTACATGTAGCCGCCCTCCACCGGAACAATCGGTTCGTTGTGCGTAAACCATTTTTTCACCCGGTCGCCGAACAGATCAAAGCAGATGCCGGCATAACGGCCAAAGCATTCCGCTGTCTCCCTGTTCTCCCAGCCGCCAATCTCCTGCATCGCCATCGGCATATCGAAATGATATAAACAGACAAATGGCTCCACGCCCTGTTCAATCATTTCGTTGATAACATTGTTATAAAAATCAACAGCTTCCTGGTTCACTTCCCCAGAGCCGTCCGGGATCAGCCGGGACCAGGAGATCGACAAGCGAAAGGAATTAAAATTAATGTCCTTCATCCGGGCAATGTCTTCTTTGTACTGGTGATAAAAATCGGATGTGGTGCCAGGACCGACTCCGTTAAAAAAACGATTCGGCTCTTCTTCAAACCATTGATCCCAAATATTTTTCCCTTTGCCGCCTTCATTCGCGGCGCCTTCAATCTGAGTGGCGGATGTGGCCGCCCCCCACCAGAATCCTTTTGGAAACGTGAACTTCTCTGCCATAGATGGTACCTCCTAAAATGGTTGTGCCTGTATATGTTTTACAACAAGCAGGGCCCCGGCCTGTTTTTTTCTTTCGGCCGGGTCCCTCTTTATGCTTACCGGGTGCGGTACACTTCCACGATCTCTTCAGCCAGGTCTCTGACCGTCATAGAGGTCATCAAATGATCCTGCGAATGAATAAGCATGACATTAACGGAAAAATCCTCGCCGCTTGCTTCTTTCGTGAGCAGGTTGGTCTGGTAGGAATGTGCTTTCCCGAGCTCTTCTCCTGCTTCCTTGATCAGCTCTTCGGCGCGGTCGAAATTTCCGGCCTTCGCTTCCTGGATCGCTTCCATGGCGTTTGCCTTGCCGTTACCAGCGTATAATATAATCTGAAACGCGGTTTCTGTTAACGCTTCCATATTCTCCACTCCTATTCTGATTTAACCGCTTTTTTGCTTGTTGTCTGCATTTGTCGTTTCTTTTTCTCCTTCTACTTCATTCCGGACATACTGACGGTCCAGAATCCGCAGGAACGGGAACCAGATGATAAACACCACGGCCAGGTTAAACAGCTGCAGGACAGCTCCCTGCCAGGCGTTCCCGGTAGCCAGAAATCCGCTTAAGAAAATCGGGGTGGTCCACGGAACGATGATTCCTGCCGGCTTTGGCACCAGACCGATCGACATCGTTACATACGTTATGACTGCAATCACGACCGGAGCCACCAGCCACGGAATCAATACCAATGGATTCATGATGATCGGCAGGCCGAAAATAATCGGTTCGTTGACGTTAAAGAATCCCGGGGGACCGCCAACCTTGCCGAGCTGCTTCGCCTGTTTGCTGCGTGCGAGCATGAACAGCCAGAGCACAATCGCAAGCGTCATACCGGAGCCGCCCATCCCTACAATAAATGTATCAATAAATTGTTTGGTGACAACATTCGGAAGCGCTTCTCCTGCCTGGAACGCCTGAAAGTTCTGGTCGTTCAGCGCGTACCAGATCGGGTCGAACACGGAGTTAACCAGAATCTGCCCGTGCAGGCCGAAAAACCAGAATATCTGAATCATAAGAACAGCTATGATCGTAGCCGGAAGCCCGCTGCCAAGCGCTGTTAATGGCTCCTGTAAAACGGTATAAATAAAGTTCTGGGCAGATTCAAACGGGGTAAGGCTGAACAAAATACGGATAGCGAGAAATACCGATAAGGTCAGGGCGATAGGGATCAGCGCACTGAAGGATCTCGAGACCGCGTCCGGAACCCCGGCCGGCATTTTAATTGTCAGGTTTTTCTGTACGAAGTAGCGGTACAGCTCGGCCGCGAGAAACGCGGTCAGTATACCGACGAACATGCCCTCGGCCCCGAGAGTGGCCGTTGGAATAACTCCTTCCACGTCCTCGAAGGTCTGCGGGGTTAAAATGATGAAACCCGCCAGGGCGACCATCCCGCCGTAGAGTGCTTCCACGCCGTACGAGGCAGTTAATTTATACCCTATACCGACGATAACAAAAAGCCCCATAATACTGAGCGTTGATGCTGAAGCCGGACCAAGCGCTGCCTGATAGGCTGCATAGGCGTCTTCGCCAATCAGCTGGTCCAGAAAAGGAAAATTGGCGATAACAACAAAGATGGAACCAAAAATGATTAACGGCAGGGCAATCAAAAACCCGTCGCGCAAAGCCGTCAGATGACGGTTGTTATTTAGTTTTTCTGCAATCGGCATTAGAATATTTTCCAATACCTCCATAAATCGATTCATGTGTCTCCCCCCTATTTTTGCTCGTTTAACAGCTTCATGGCGTGATCAAGTACCGCTTTTCCGTCTACACGTCCGTAAGCAACGGAATCAATAATATCAAGCGGAATTCCCTGCTCGTCGGCTACCTTGCCAAATTTTTTCTTCATAAAGCGCATCTGCGGGCCGATCAAAAGTACATCAGCCTTTTTGATTTCTTCCGGTGCTTTATCCTGGGCTGCTGCCCATATTTCCGCCTGGACACCCTGTTCATCGGCTGCTTCTTTCATTTTTGAAACAAGAAGACTTGTCGACATTCCGGCGGAGCATGCTAATAAAATATTCATTGATATTCCTCCAATTAAAATAAAATGATGTGCGGTTGATATATTCAATATAATAAAATAGCGCTTTCATAGATAGAGAATGTTCTTCCGTTAGGAAGCGGAAATGATTTGCACTTCTTTCCTGCTTCTTTTGTGCTACTTTTATAGTATCCCTAATTACGCACTGTAGACTATGCATTTTTTCTACAGCGCTTACATACGTGTTCACCTTTAAGGGGGGAAGAGATATGACTACACGGAGCAACAGCATTTTAAGAGAATTAGTTGCGAGCGGCGTCCCGGTGACCGGAAGCTATCTGGCGTCCTTGCGCCAGGTGTCGAGCCGGACCATCCGGGAGGACATCAAAGGACTTCAGACAACGCTTCAGTCGCACGGGGCAGAAATTGAAGCTATTAAAGGAAAGGGATACCAGCTGAAAATCATCGACAATGATAAGTTCCGGGCATATGTGAAGGAGTATCTGCAGCCGGCAGCCCCTGATTCCCAGGCTCTTCCCAGCCTGCCCGAAGAACGGGTTTCGTATCTGATCCAGCGGCTGCTTCTTGCCAGTTCCTTCATCAAGCTGGATGAACTTGCCAATGAGATGTTTGTAAGCCGCTCCACAGTACAGAACGATCTGAAAAAGGTAAGGGAGATTTTAAAGGAGTATAATATTGCTCTTGAACGGACCGCCAATGACGGCCTCCATCTCCAGGGGAGCGAGATGCAGATGCGTTTTTGCATCGCTGAATATATTTTCGACCGGCAGAATGAGCAGCCGCGCCACGATCAGTCGCTGCCTTTTCTTCACCTTTCCGAACAGGAAAGAAAAAGCATCTGGAACACTATTTTAAGGCAGATTAAAATTCAGCATATTTCTTTATCCGATATTGCCCTGCACAATTTATTTAACCATATTCTGATTGCCTATCAGCGCATTCAGGACGAGTACTACGTATCAATGTATCACGCAGAATTTGATGAACTGATACAAAAGCGTGAATACCAGGTAGCCAAAAATATCGTTGAAGAAATCAATAAGACCTGGCAGGTGTCGTTTCCGCAGGAAGAAATTGCCTATATTACGCTTCATCTGCTTGGCACCCGACTGTTCGACAACGAAGATGGCACCGTTGAAACGGTAAGGAACTCTCTCGATACCGATACGTACGATATGGTCACTTTTTTGCTCGCTCATATCGACAAGGAGCTGCATCTGAAGCTTCAAAACGATCAGGAGCTTATCGTTGCCCTTGCTCTTCATCTGCAGCCGGCCATCAGCCGGTTCCGGTACAATATGAACGTTCGCAATCCTATGCTTGCCGATATTAAAGCCAACTATCCGCTCGCCTTTGAAGCCGGGGTCGTCGCCGGCATCGCTCTTGAAGAGCATTACGATATCCGTATTGATGAAAATGAAATAGGCTACCTGGCTCTTCATATCGGTGCCGCGCTTGAACGCAGTAAAATGGAAACGACGCCTGCCCGATGCCTGATTGTCTGCGCCTCCGGCCGCGGAAGCGCCCAGCTGCTCTACTACCGGCTCCAGGCCAAATTCGGAAGACGGCTTCACATTCAGGGAACAACAGAATATTACCGTCTGCGGGAGATGAATTTTGATCATATCGACGTCATTATCAGCTCGGTCCCGATTTACGATGACCTGCCTGTCCCGGTGCTTCAGGTAAATACGATTCTAAGCGAAACTGACCTTCGCACCATCGAGGGCTTTATTTCCAGAGAGCCTGCTGTTCGTACGTATTTACGGGAGTCTCTCGTTTTTTTACACCAGCCTTTTTCCACTACTCGGCAGATACTCACGTTTTTCGAACGGGAGCTGTCTGCCCGGCACTTAATTGATGATGGTTTTCTCGATTCTGTCCTTGAACGGGAGAATGTGGCTTCGACTGCCTTTGGCAACCTTGTCGCCATCCCCCATCCGGTCACGCCTAAGACAGAGGAGACCTTTTTAGCCTTTTGTACGCTCGATAAACCTGTTCGCTGGGGGGAACGGCCTGTTCAACTGGTGTGCCTGTTGAATGTAAAAAAAGACAGCACCGAAGACCTTCAGGAAATGTACGAGCTGCTCGGGCGAGTGATTGAACAGCCGAAATTAATTCAAAGGCTGTTAAAAGCAGAAACCGCTGAAGGGTTTCTCCAGCTCCTCGCATCCTCCTGATTTGATCAGGCAGAGAGAATGAATCCTCTCTGCCTTTTTCCTTCCTGAAAAACGATTTTCGTAAATTATTCACATCCTTTCCTCCTTTTCGAACGTATTCTTTGGTATAAAGGAAGAAGACGTCTATAATTACGTTCTCGTTCATATAAAAGGAGGAAAAACCTATGCGCCGTTTAATCGCCTGCTTAGCCGCCGGCTTTCTGCTTTCGCCCGCAGTGGCTGAAGCACATACACACCTCGAAGGCTCCGATCCTGAAGACGGAGCCACAGTGGAAGCACCCGAAGACATCATGTTTTATTTTGACGGTCCTATTGAAGACTACAACGGGGTTACGGTCAAAGATGCAGAAGGAAATGACGTGGAAACCGCTGATGTTTCCATCGAGCCTGAAGACCAATTGAATGTGACAATGGAAGAGCCGCTTGAGGCTGGAGAATACGAAGCCTCTTTTGATATTGTCAGTGAAGACGGCCATATTATGGAGGACAGCTCTTCCTTTACTGTAGAAGAAGCAGCCGAAGAAGAAGCAGCGACCTCCAACGACAACTCCTCTTCTGAAAACAATGCGGAAGGAGCGGAGGAAAACGCCGACGGTGAAACCGAAAGCGCCATTAATGAAGAAGAAGCCGGCTCCGGGTTCGGCATAACCATTGGAGTGATCGGCCTGGGTCTCGTCGTCGCCATTGTGGCCCTGTTCCTGTTCCGCCTTAAACGCCGGACATGATTCTTGCAGCAGGTAACGCTCTGCAGTATTTGTTTTTCGCTGTACTCGCCGGTACGCTTTTGCTTCAGCTTATCCCGGCAACGCACCGGCCGGCTCTTTCCATCCCGTTTTTCGTTCCTGCAGCCACCGCAGCCCTCCTGCCCGTCGTTTCCTTCGTGCCCATCGCTCAGCTCACACGCACGATAGCTTCGGGCAGGGACATGCCTTTTTTCGGCGCCCTTGAGCGCATATTGTTCCAGTACGAAGTAGGCCAGAGCTGGGTAGTGCTGTTTGTGCTGAGCTTTTTTCTGCTCGGGATATTTATTCTTTTCTTTCATTCCACCGGCATGCCGCGCGCTGCCGCCGTCGTCGGCCTCGTTCTTGTCATGGGAAAGATTGGTGCTCTGGGAGCATCCGGCCACGCTGCCAATGCGATTCCGCTCATCGGCGGAACTCTTCATTTTTTCCATCTGCTTGCCGTGAGTCTTTGGATCGGCACGCTGTTGATGGTCAGCTGGTTTGGTGTTTCCTATAAGCAATGGGCTTCTTTTCTGGAGTGGTTCACTCTGATCGCCGTCATGTGTGTCATTATTATCGCCTTTACCGGCATAATTATGGGGCAGCTGCTGACAGACCCATTTATCGGTTCATGGGCTCTTCCATACGGAGAAGCTCTCATATGGAAGCATTTGTTTTATATTGTTATCCTTACGTTTGCACTTTTTAACGGAATATTCATCCGCAGGCGCCTGCAGCAGGTCACGGATTACAACCCGCGGCAGTGGCTTCGGGCAGAAAGCCTGACCGCCGTACTTATCTTTGTCATTACCGCTTTTATGACCGAACAGGAGCCAGGCGGCAGTCTGAATTATGAAAATCCGGCCTTTTTGTTTCATGTGCTCTACCCTGCCTCCATACCGGACAGCGCTTCCTTTCAGCTGCAGCTGCATCCCATCACCATTTTAAGCGTGCTGTTATCCTTTGGGTTTCTATACCTTATGGTGCAGAGCTTTCATCGCGGACGCTCGCCGTTCAGCGTTTTCATTCTCGGCTGTATGTTTGTGCTGAGTGCCTACACCGGTCTTGTGTATATTCTCGATTTCGCCTGAGCAGGCATTCTGCCCAAGCGCTCATGGAAATGTTCATGAGTGCTTTTTTATTTTCCTATCGATTATTTCCGGGGTTAACCCTGTGACAGCGATCGGCTATCAGATCGCTATTCTTCTGGGCATTACCGGAGCTGTCGCTCTCAGCGTTATTTTATTTACCCAACTCGGCTGCAAGACGTATTTTAACGAACGCATGCAGCTGAAGGAATAACAGGAAGACTCCTTTACCTGCATGGCAGCGACCGATATTCCTTCAGGCTGCTTTCCTGAAAAGCTTCACTTTTTTTCCATTTATCCGATATGAATAAAAGAAGGTATTCGTTTACATATTGGGGAGTGGATGAACGTGAAAGAAAAATTATTACAGCCAAATCTTCGAAAAAAATTACTCATATGGTTTTTAGTGATTGGCCTGCTTCCGGCTGTGGCTGTCGCTTTTTTTGTCTTTCAGGAAAGCAGCAGTGTCGTAGTGGCCGAAGAAGAAGAAAAACTGACCATGGCATCTGAAGCTGCGGCGAACGAAATGGACCGCTGGCTCGTCAAACGGCTTGATGAAATTGTACTCGCTGCGGGCACGCAGGATATGAGCAGCGGTGATACCGATACCCGCCTCAGCCTGATGAATCAGATCATTGAACGCGATGAGACATTTGAAACCGTCGTATTTACCGGCACAGATGGAATCGTGGAGGCACATACCACCGAAGAAAATATCGGGGAACTCGACCTCGGCGACAGAGACTATTTTAAGAACGGGATGAACGGCGAGACTACAATCTCCGACGTCCTTAACTCCAACTCTACCGGAAACCGCATCGTAGTCGTGGCGTCTCCGGTGACCGCCTCCAATGGGGATATCACCGGCGTCATGTCTGCGTCTGTTAATTTTGATGCTTTAATGGAGCGCTATACAGGGGGTGGAGAGGAAAACAGTGCTGTACCTATTCTCGTGGACAACCAAAACGTGATTCAGCTTCATCCGCAGGAGGATCTTATCGGCCAGCCGGTGGGCCAGGCTGATATCAGCGGTGAATGGCAGGGACTGCTTGCCCAGGAGCAGGAGGAAGCCTCCTCCACAACAATCGATAACGGCAGTGAACAATTGCTCGTCTCCGCCTCCCCGGTTCAGGAAGCAGGATATAAAATTTTCTTTCTGACGCCAATGGAGGAAGTCCTCGCAGCAACAAACAGCCTGAAGTGGACAGTGCTTACCATTATCGGCGTGGCAGCCCTGCTGATTATTGGTGCTGCCATTCTGATCGCCGGGCGTATTACAAAGCCAATTCGCTTAATCACCGCCCGGGTGAAGCAGGTAGCCGATGATGATTTAACCGGTGAGGACATTCGGCTGAATCAGCGGGATGAAATCGGCCAGCTTGCCATGCATTTTAACCGGATGAGCACCAGACTGAAGGAGCTGATTGGCCAGTTTGATATGAGCTCCCGTCTTCTTCAGGACTCATCTGAACAGCTTCTATCAAATTCCAATAAATCCAGCCGGGCCATTACCGAAGTCAATGCCTCCCTGCAGCAGGTAGCCTCAGGCTCAGAGCAGCAGTCAGTAAGCATTAAAGAAAGCGCCGGTGCCATGGAGGAAGTCTCCAAAGGCGTCCAGGAAGTGGCGGGCAGTACGACCTCTATTTCCGAGCATGCAGCCTCGACGACAGAAAAAGCGAACGGCGGCCTCGTAACGATGAGCGAGGCGCTGGAAAAAATGCGCTCCATCCATACCTCCGTCGAACGTTCCAATGAAGTGAACCAGACGCTGAGCGCCCGCTCCCGGGAAATTGAAAACATTTTAAATGTCATCACGGCCATTTCCGAGCAGACCAATCTGCTCGCCTTGAACGCTGCTATTGAAGCGGCGAGGGCAGGAGAGCACGGGAAAGGATTTGCTGTCGTCGCCGAAGAAGTCCGCAAGCTTGCCGAGCAGTCCAGGGATTCTTCCTCCCAGATCGCTTCGATTATTACTACGATTCAAACAGAGATTCAGGACTCCGCCGTCTCCATGGAACAGGTCACCGGCGAGGTTCAGGATGGCCTGAAGATGACCGGGCAGGCTAAGGCTGCCTTTCAGGAAATTTCAGATTACACGAACGAAGTCAGCTTGCGCCTTGAAGGCGTGGCAGCAACTTCGGAGCAAATGGCGGCAAGCTCTCAGGAAATCACTGCCTCCTTCGACGAGATTTCGGCAATTTCTGAACACAATGCCGGCACCTCCCAAAACGTAGCCTCAGCCTCGGAAACGCAGCTTCACGCGGTAGAAGAAATCGACGCTCTCGCAGAAGCGCTGAATATGATGGCCAGGGAATTGAATACTATCGTTTCCCATTTCCACACGGAAGAAGACCAGTAAAACAGCACAAAGATCCCGGCTCGATACGAGAGCCGGGATTATTTTTATGAGCTTCCGAAAATCAGTCTTAATGAAACGATGACGAGGCTGATGGCCAGCACACGCAGAATAATAGCTCCCGGCAGCTTCGCCGCAAGCGCAGAACCAATCTGGCCGCCTACTACAGCCCCAATCGCGAGCCAGAGCACGCTATCCCACTGAACGTGGCCGAACCAGGCATGCGCCGCCGTTCCGACCGCAGCCGACAGCACCATCAAAAACATCGAGGTCGCCGTCGCAATATGGGGCGGGAAAGCAAGCAGCATCACCATGGTCGGCACCATGACAGAGCCTCCCCCAACACCAAACGACGTTGAAATAACGCCGACAGCCAGCGCAATCGACAGGCCAATCCACCGATTGTATGAGTACTCATATGTATGGCCGGTAAGATCTGTAAATGTCCGCCTGGTGGTCGGTCTGCCGGCACTTTGCTGTTTGTTTTTCGGCCGGAACAAAAGGAACAGGGCCATGCAGAATAAAAAGATGCCAAAGGCGGTATAAAATGTATCCGTATCAAAAAACTGGGTCAGCCACGCGCCAAAGACTGCACCCGGCATCATGGCAAGCGCAAAATAGATGCCGCTTTTATAATCAATCCGTTTTTGCTTCGAATACGTCCACGTGCTTGAAATAGCGGTAAACAAAAGAACAGCCATCGAGGTTCCTGCAATATCCGAGGCTGGCATCGGAAAAAAAAGCGCGAGGATCGGCACAATAATAAACGCCCCGCCGAGGCCGACCAGCGAACCGCACGCAGCGGCAAAGATGCCTGTAAGCAGCAGTAAAACAGCTTCTGTCATTTCCAGTCCTCTTTTCTTCTATGTAATCCATCACCATTTTAGCATGAACAGCTATTAAAAAAAGCCGGCCTGAACAGCCGGCCGGCTCGAACCCCGTCCTACGTTGTTACCGGGGCATCGTTCACCTGTTTCACGAACTCCCGCATAATGGCAGGCAGATCCGGCCATGCGTGCCCGGAAACCAGGTTTTTGTCCACATAATCCATTTCATTGATATATTCTGCGCCCATGCTCTCCACTTCCGGCTTGCAGGCCTGGTAAGCGGTCATTTTTCTTCCCTTTGCCACCTCTGCGATCGGGGTCAGCACGAGACTTCCGTGGCACATAATCGCAATCGGCTTATCCTTTTCAAAGAAATGCTTCACGATTTCAAGCAGGTCATTGTTCATCCGGATGTGCTCGGGTGCTCTTCCTCCCGGAATAATCAGCGCATCGTAATCAGAAGCATTTACGCCTTCAAAAGCGACATTCGCTTCAATGCCATACCCCGGCTTCTCCGTATACGTTTCCCAGTCCTCAAAGTCGTGAATTACCGTATGCAGCTTTTTGACACTGGCTGCTGCAAGATCCACATGAAATCCTTCCTCCATGCACCGAAAATACGGGTAATACACCTCCAGCGCTTCCACGGCATCACCGGCCACGATCAATACTCTTTTCGCACTCATCGTACACGCTCCTTTTCTGATTGATGGAAAGCTTACTTATATTTTATACCCCTTTTGAGGCAATAGAAATATGTTTTCTGCATAAAAAATTTAAGCCCTGCCGCAGCTTTCTCTTTTCTTCAGTTCAGTCGCCACAAGCACCGTTTTGGGAACCGTTCTCCGGCCATCAAGCCGCTCAAGCAGAAGATCCACTGCCGTTTCCCCCATCACCTCTGTGTAAACCTTCACCGACGTAAGCGGCGGATAAACAAATTTCGCCACACTGACGTCATTGACACTCGCTACACTCATATCGTCCGGCACTTTGATCTGCGCTTCATGAAGCGCACGCAGACATCCGACGGCCATCGTGTCATTTGCCACAAACAATGCTGTCGGTCTCGTTTCTTCGGCCTCAGCGGCCAATTCATTCTTTGTTAATTCGTAGCCGTCCTGAACAGTAAACCGGCCCGTTCGCATCCACGGGGAAGCGTCATCGTTTTTTTCAGCCATCAGCCGGCGGAAGGTCTCTTCCCGCGCATCCGCAATCGTCGTTGTTTCTGACAGGTAGGACTCCCTCCCGCCAAGATAGCCGATACGTGTATGGCCAAGCTCCCAGAGATACGAAAGGACTTTTTCCGTCACACGCTGAAAGTCGGCAATAACAGAGTCAAAGGTCTCTCCATCCGGACTGGAATCCACAAAGACGAGCTGCGTGCTCACATGCTGCAGACGCTCCGCCTGTGCCGGGCTGAATTTGCCTACGGCAATGACCGGCTGGCTTTCGGCATTCTCCTGCTCGAGAAACTCCTCGAGCAGCAGGCGCCGGACCCGGATGCCCAGCTCATCGCAGCGCTTTTCAATACCCAGGCGGATCGACAGATAATACAGGTCCTCGAGCTCTTCCTGTTCGGTATACCAGTAAACGATGGTAATCGCCTGCACAGCCTGCTTGCGTTTTGCATGCTTTGTATAGTTCAGCGCTTCGGCAGTCTGAAAAATGCGCTGCTTTGTGCTTTCCGCTACCGACAGCGTGTCGTCATAGTTCAGTACCCGGGAGACGGTCGCTATTGACACGCCGGCTTCTTTTGCGATGTCCTTTATCGTTGCCATATCATCAGCTTCCTTTTATTTTTCTTTGAGCCCGAGGGGCAACGAGTCCAAAAACCGGCGGAATCCGCGGTGTCCGGCGGCGTCCTGCTTGAACACACCCGCATGATGTAAAACCTCCATAAATTTTTTGCCCACAGCCTGTTCGACTTCCTGCCGCGCTTCAGCCTTCGGCTTTCCCTGAAGCTTACTGCGCAACTCTTCAGCCCACTCCTCGTGCTGGGCGGGGACCTTCTCTTCAAGCCCGGCGGCAAATTCAGTGATCTGATCGAGTTCACCGAGCAGCCTTGCCGGAAGAACCGCCAGTCCCATGACTTCAATCAGCCCAATGTTTTCTTTTTTGATATGATGCACTTCCTCGTGGGGATGAAACAGGCCGTACGGGTGCTCCTCTGTCTTCCGGTTGTTGCGCAGCACTATATCCATTTCCCAGCTCCTCCCGTTTTTCCGTGCAATCGGTGTTACCGTGTTGTGCGGTTCTCCGCCGGAGTAAGCTTCGATCTCAAGCTCCGTATCGGTATAATTCTGCCACGTTTTCCGGACCGATTCTGCAGCCTCAATAACGCTTGTCTGCTCCTCTGAGCGAATCCTCAGAACGCTCATCGGCCAGTGAACAATTTCCACAGTTAAACCCGGATAATCCGGCACGTCAAAAACGGTTTCCGGCTCTGCCTTTTCCAGGGCAAAGGTATACCTTCCCCCCTGGTAGTGATCATGGGACAAAATGGACCCGCCCACCACCGGAAGATCGGCATTGGAGCCCATGAAATAATGCGGAAACTGTTCTACAAATCCAAGCAGCCGGATAAAGGTTTCCCGGTTGATTTTCATATCCCGGTGGTATTCGCTGAGAAGAATGGAATGCTCCGGGTAATATATATACGGAGAGTACTGCAGATACCAGGTTTCCCCTTCAAGCTCTGTCCGGATTAACCGGTGATTCGACCGGGCCGGATGGCCGATACGCCCTGGATAGCCTTCATTTTCTTTACACAGGACGCATTTCGGGTACGACACCGTGGTACTCTTCTGCTTTTGCGCTTCAATATCACGCGGATCTTTTTCCGGCTTGGATAAATTAATCGTAATATCGATCGTCCCATAGGAAGACGTGTACGGGAAATGAATGTTTTTAGCCACCCGGTCCATCTGAATGTAATTGGAGGACCGGCTCAGCCAATAAAAATAATCGGTTGCTTCAACCGGATCCCGGCGGTATTTTTCCTCAAAGGTCCGCTGGATGTCAGAAGGCCGGGGAAGGAAAATATTCATAAGGTCTGCCTTAGCCTGCTCCCGCTTGTCGAGCAGATCCTCCAAGATCCCTGTCTCCACCATATAGGAAGTAAGCTGCCCGAGCAGTTCCTCAAACGGCTTTGATTCGACAGCTGCATTTTCGTCCATCGCTTCGAGATGAAGCTCCCGCAGCAGCTGATTGCGTGCATACATCTTATCCTCTGCATGAATTAATTTATTTTCTTCTGCCCAGTCGACGAGCGACATGAGGACTGTATCCACCTGCATGGCCATAGCACCTCTCCTTTCCTTTACTTTTGCCCTGCCCGTGCCAGCTCCCGGGCTCCCCCGCCGGCGGTAGCTTTGTAGAATGAAGGCTTGAAGCCTGTCGCTTTTTCATAAACTGCTGCAACACTCTTCTCTGCCTCCTCCGCCTGTTCATGCTCCACAAAAGCAATCGCGCAGCCGCCAAAGCCCGCTCCAGTCATTCGGGCGCCAATCACGCCGGGCTGCTTTTGGGCGGTTTCGGCCAGCGTGTCGAGCTCAAGGCCGGTCACCTCATAATTTTCCTTTAACGACCGGTGTGACTCATTAAGCAGCCGGCCAAACGCTTCATAATTTTCCGCTTCCAGCATTTTTGCTGCCTGCTTTGTCCGGTCGTGCTCGTAAATCACGTGCCGGGCTCTTTTCCGGACCGTTTCATTATTAATCTCCCCGCTGAGGTCGTTCCATTCCTCCACCGATAGCTCACAAAGGCTCCTAATGTCCCGGTGCTGCTGCATTTCTGCCAAAGCTTCTTCACATTCGGCCCGGCGCTCATTATATGCTGAGCCGGCGAGCTCCCGGGATTTGTTTGTGTTCATAATCAATATGGTATATTTTTCTGTTGGAAGCGGTGCGTATTCATATTCAAGCGTTCCACAGTCAAGCAGCATGGCGTGTCCGTCTTTGCCAAATCCAATCGCAAACTGGTCCATGATACCGGTCTGAACGCCAATGTATTCGTTTTCCACCCGCTGGGCATACCGGACAAGGGTTTTAATGGAAAGCCCCCACTCTTCCCATTCGTTTAGCAGCACAGCTGTCGCCAGTTCAATCGAAGCTGATGAGGATAAGCCGGCCCCGTTTGGGATATTGCCGGAAAAATAAATATCATAGCCGGTTTCGCATTGATAGCCTTCTGCTGCCAGAATAGCAAATACCCCCTTCGGATAGTTCGCCCAATCATGCTCCTGCCGGAACGACAGATCATCCAGTGACAGCGTTATCATTCCTTCGTTTAAAAAATTACCGCTCACAAATCGCAGCTGCCGGTCGCTTCGCCCTCCCGCTGCTGCATACGTCCCGTTTGTAATCGCGCACGGAAAAACAAATCCACCGTTATAATCTGTATGTTCACCAATGACGTTAATACGGCCGGGGGCGAAAAACAGTCGTTCCGCCTGCCGGGAAAACTGTTGTTCAAACTCCTTCATTACCACTGCATCCATGGCACAGCCTCCTTCACTCTTTTCATCAGTATAGTGGAAAACCAGACATAAATAAAGTTTTTACTAAAATTTTTACCTTGAAATTTTGGATTTTTAACGCTTTAAGATGGGTAATAGTACTTTAGCAGGAAGGGGGCGCGGGATGTTTTTTAATAAGCTGTTTGAACGTCTGGTTAATGTGAATACAGCCGTTATTTTTATGATTACTGCCCTGGTGATCGGAGGGAGCTCCTTTGCCATTTACTACATAGAGCCTGAGGAATTCGGCAGCCCCTTCAACGGCTTCTGGTGGGTGATGACTTCTGTAACTACTGTCGGCTTCGGCGATTACGTGCCGGATACCGTACCCGGGAAACTGTACGGCATTTTTCTTTATTTAGTCGGCATCGGCCTGATTTCGATTGTGATCAGTAAAATTATTGATTTTATATATGTGTATAACCGCCGAAAGGAGCGGGGAAAATTGGAGTATAACGGAAAAGATCATATTGTAATTGCGGACTGGAGCAAGCACGCGAAAATTGCGATTCAGGAAATTTTAAATACAGAAAAAAATATTGAGATTGTGCTTATTGACCAGTATGAAGAAACCCCCTACCACCACGACCGCCTGTTTTACGTTCGCGGCAACCCGGTCGACAAAGAGGTACTGGAGCAGGCAAATATCAGTGAAGCCCGGGCGGTATTTATTTTCCCTAATGAAATTACCATCAACGGTGAATATATCCATGACCCTTCTTACATCGACGGCAAATCATTATTAATTGCCACCAGCATCCAGCGACACTTTAAAGACATTTACACCATCGTAGAGGTCAAAGAACGAAATAATATTCACAACTTTACCCATGTGGAGGTGGATGAATTCATCGTCAGCTCAGAAATGATTTCACAGCTTGCCGTCCGTTCCGCCTTCAGCCGCGGCACCTCAAGGATTGTGTCCCAGCTTTTGTCGAAGAGGCACGGGGAGGATTTGTATGAAATACCTAAGCGCCCCTCCTGGGGGACGTACCGCGAAGCTTATATGGATCTGCTTGAAGAAGGAGCCACTCTCGTATCAGACCACGATGATTTAAACATCAATCATAAGCTCGACGAACGTATTCCGGAGGATGCGCAGCTTTTCGTCATATGCCAGGAGGATACGTATCATAAAATCAAACAGAAGCAGGCAAAATAACATTCTCCTGTCCTGTTCAAATTGGAAATTATCCCCTTATAATTCGCCGGCTGGGGTATAATAGCCGGGTAAGCTACTAAATGAAAAGGTGTGACGCATATGAGCTTTAACTGGGGCATTATCGGCACCGGCAATATCGCCGGAAAATTTGCTGAAGCATTAAATGATGAGCACGGCGGAATTCATTCCGTCTGCTCCCGCGCGATGGATAAAGCCGAAAGCTTTGCACGTGATTTTAACGCCGGGCATCCGTTTGACTCGCTGGACAAATTCCTCGAAGACGAAGCACTTGATATCGTCTATATCGCGACTCCCCATACGAATCACTATGACATTGCCAGGCAGTGTCTCGAAAGCGGGAAGCATGTGTTCTGTGAAAAGGCTATTACCGTTAACAAGCAGCAGCTCGATGAACTGACGGCGCTTGCCTCAGACCGGGACCTGGTGCTGCTTGAAGCAGTGACGCTGTATTATCATCCGCTTCACCGAATGCTGCAGCAAAAAATCGCGGACGGGGTAATCGGCAGCGTGCGCTCTATTAACGTCACATTCGGTACTGTTAAAGAGTATGACACCACCAACCGCTTCTTTAACCCGGACCTTGCCGGGGGCGCGATGCTTGATATTGGCGTCTATGCCCTGTCGTTTGCCCGTTTTTTCCTTCAGGAGCAGCCGCAGGATGTAACAACCATTGGAGAAATGGCCGAAAGCGGTGTCGACGACCAGTCGGGCATCGTTTTAAAAAACAGCCGTGGCCAGATGGCGACAGTCCAGCTTTCCTTCAGCTCCAAACTTCCTAAAAAAGGGATTATTGCCGGCGATAAAGGATCAATTACGGTCGACAACTTCCCCCGCGCCGATGAAGCACTCATCGAATACACTAACGGAGAAACCGAGCGCGTTGCCGAGGGCGAGACGGCAAAGGCTCTGCATTATGAAATCCGGGAAATGGAAAGGTGCGTTTCCAGCCGGGACTATGCCTCTCTTTTGCAATACTCTTCTGATGTGATGGCACTGATGGACGAATCCCGGCGGCAGTGGAATTTCCGCTATCCGTTCGAATAACCCGGATTTCCCGGGAAATAAAAGTAAAGCCTTTATTCCGGACGGAATAAAGGCTTTTTGCTTAACGGGATTGCAGCAGTACGTTATTGATTGCCTCTGCCACTCCGTTTTCATTGTTTGTGGATGTAATAATATCAGCTGCTGCCTTGATTTCCGGAATGGCATTTCCCATCGCCACCCCGCACCCCGCTGCCTCTATCATAGATAAATCGTTGCCGTTATCCCCAATGCACATCACTTCCTCCCGGACGATGCCGAGCCGTGCCGCCAGATCCATCACTGCGCTGCCCTTGCTTGCTTTTGGATGAAGAAATTCCAAAAAATGCGGCGTACTGCGCATGATTTCATTTCTGGCTTTAATTTTCTCCGGCAGTAAAAGCTCTGTCCGGTCAATGTCTTCTTTATCGCCGACAAACATCACCTTCGCAAGTGCCACAGAGCGCCCGACCTCTTCAAGCGTACGCACGCGCAAAGGGATATTATTCAGGTAAGCGTCGAGTACCGTATATTTATCAATATCTCTTTGCGGAGTATAAATATACTTTTCACTAAAGTACTGCATCGCTATGGGCAGCTCCCGGCTCAGATACTCAAGCTCCCTAACATCCTCGTACAGCATATCGAGCTGGCTGACGACCCGGCTGGTGAATGTCTCCTGGACAAGCGCACCGTTAAATACAGCAATATAGTCCCCCTCCTCCCGAAGGGACAGCTGATCAACATAACGCTGGACCCCTGGGAGCGGCCGACCGGTGCACAGTACGATTTTGATGCCGGCTGCTTTTGCTTCCCGGACCGCGCGAATCACCTCCGGCGTCAGGGCATGCTGGTCATTCAGCATCGTTCCATCCATGTCTATGGCTATTAGTTTGTACATACCAATCCTCCTGCTGTAATTAAATATGTCCTGCCGGCCCCCACAGGAAATGCTCCTCCATATAGGCGAGCAGTTCTTTTTTCCTGTGCTGAAGGGCTCTGCATATCTGCTGGCCCACCGGCACCTGCAGCACCTTTTTCCCGCACTGGCTGCATACATCTTTTTCAGCAAATGTATGAAGAACATTTAACGGAAATAATGGCTTCCCGTCTGCTATTAAAAATTGAAAGCGCTGGCCGTGGATCGAAAATAAAATGGTATATCCCTGGAATTCTGCTGCTTTGTGCACAATCACATTTTCCACTTCGGTCATCTCTGTGTTTTTCCGCACGACGGACCTCCTTTTTAGCAGGATCTGACTTCTTCTTTATTAAACGTAATAACATTCCTGTTTTTCACAGAAAAATATCCGGTCATGCTTTCAGTATAACTTTTTGCTTAAAATCCCGCCCGTCTCTTTTAAAAAATCGCTCCCCAGGGAATGAACAGTAAGGAGTCCAGACATTTAAGGAGGCTATACAATGGCACCAGCACAAAATCGGGCTTTTCGGCTTCGTGAGCCGAGAAGCATAGAAAATTTAGAAATGACCGAAGAATCTATGCCGCAGGTGCAGCGGGGAGAGGTGCTTGTCCGCGTGAAAGCCACTTCCTTAAACTACCGGGACCTCGCTATGATCGAAGGCGGTTATCCGGGGGAGCTGCGGGAAAATCTCGTGCAGCTGTCAGACGGCGCCGGGGAAATTGTTGAAGCAGGCGAAGATGTACGCCGCTTCCGTGTCGGAGACCGGGTTGCCGGCAACTTCACCCGGGAATGGTTCGGCGGCAAGCGTCCTTCCTATATGCAGCCGTATGGCACGCACAGCGACGGGTGGCTGACGGATTATAAAGTAATCAATCCGGAGGAGCTTGTTCGTCTGCCTGACCATCTTACGTACGAGCAGGGAGCAACGCTTCCATGCGCGGCGGTAACTGCCTGGAACGCTCTGCACGGTCCTTCTCCGGCCGGCCCGGGAGACACGGTGCTGACGCTTGGCACAGGGGGCGTTTCCGTTTTCGCCGTGCAGCTCGCTAAAATTCTCGGCCTTCGCGTTATCTCCACTACTTCGAGCAGCTGGAAAGAGGACAAGCTGCAGGAGCTCGGATCTAACGACATCATCAACTACAATGATACACCGGAGTGGGGAAAACGGGCGGAAGAGCTTTCTAACGGCGGCGTAAACCGTGTCGTTGAAGTGGTCGGTCCTGCTTCGTTTCATCAATCGATTCAAGCAGTCGCCCCCGGCGAGGAGGTAGCTTTAATCGGCGTGCTCACAAGAACCGGGGACAAAATCGATTACTACGATCTCTTCGGAAAAGCTTCCACAAGAACGATTGGTGTCGGCAGCCGGGATATGTTCGAATCCATGAACCGCGCCATCGCTGCCCACCAGCTGACACCGGTGATCGACACGGTCTATCCATTTGAACAGGCCCAGGAGGCTTACCGCCACCTGAAAAGCCAAAACTTCTTCGGCAAAATTGTTATTTCCCACGGCCAGTAATAAAACAAGCGGAGCGCTTCTGTTACGCGCTCCGCTTCATTTTTTTCTTCATCCATCCGGAGAGTAAGGAGAGGATCACGTTGACAGACATCACTACCGCTTCCCCGTTTACATTACATAATAAAAATGTAACATTTAAAAACCGCTTCGTTAAATCAGCCATGAGCGAAGGACTCGCCACAAAGGCTCATATGCCGGACGTTGACATCTTCCGGCTTTACCATACCTGGGCCAAAGGAGGCGCGGGGTTACTCATTACCGGGAACGTGATGATCAACCAGCAGGCGCTTGGGGAGCCGGGCAATGTCGTGCTTGAAAGCGAAAAGCAGCTTGGCCTGTTCCAAGCCTGGGCCCGTGCCGGCACACATAATGACACCCATTTATGGATGCAGATCAATCATCCGGGCAAGCAGGTGCCAAAAGGCGTTGCACGTGAAGTCGTCGCCCCCTCTGCTGTACCTTTTGAATCAGGGCTCCAGCGCTTCTTTCCCAGCGCCCGGGCGCTAACCCATCCAGAAATAGAAAAGATCATCCGGCAGTTTGCCCATACCGCATCCCTGGCCAGGTGCGCCGGCTTTACCGGCGTCCAGATTCACGCCGCCCACGGCTATTTAATCAGCCAGTTTCTCTCCCCCCGTCATAATCAGCGCACCGATGAATGGGGTGGCTCGATTAAAAACCGCTTCCGCTTTTTACGTGAAATTTTTTACGCTGTCCGCGAAGCCGCAGGGCCGGAATTTCCTGTTGGAGTAAAAATTAACAGCGCAGATTTTATGAAAGCCGGCTTCTCCGAGGAAGAATCCCAATATGTAATTAAAGAGCTCGAACGCCTTGGAGCCGATATGATTGAAATTTCCGGGGGCACTTACGAACGCCCGGAATTATTCGGAAAAAATGCTTCTGCTTCTACGCTTCAGCGTGAAGCTTATTTCCTGGAATATGCTGAAAGCCTGAAGCAGACTACAGAAGTACCGGTGATTTTAACCGGAGGCTTCCGGACCCGCCCGGCGATGGACAGCGCGCTCCAGTCAGGGGCAGCCGATTTCATTGGTCTGGCAAGACCAATGGCTGTATACCCGGACTACCCGGCCAGGCTTCTTTCAAAGGCCCCGGTTCCCCGGACTGAACCTGCCAAAACCGGTCTTCCGCTTATTGACAATCTGGGGGTTATGGAGCTTGCATGGTACAACCACCAGCTCGTCCGGCTGAGCAAAGGCCGGAAAGCTGCGCCCGGTTTTCCGGCTGTTTTCTCTTTAGGGCTTCTTCTGATGAAAAATGGCCTAAACATTATCCGGCAGCGAAGAGGATAAACTTTTTCGCTTTACAGAGCCTTTATCAGGCCGCCATCCACGAGCAGTGTCTGGCCGGTCACATAGGTGTTGGCAAAGGAGCCGTAAAAAACGACCTGAGCCGCAAACTCCTCCGGCTGCCCATAGCGTCCAAGCGGGATCGCTGCTTCTGATTCACTGCGCACCTCCTCAGCGCTCTTATTTATTTGTTCAGCCTTTCTTCCATCGAGCTCTGTTACCCGGTCTGTCGCTATTTTTCCGGGCCCAATGGAATTAATGAGAATACCGTGCGGAGCAAGCTCCTGGGACAGACCTTTGGCAAGGCCCATCAAGCCGGCCCGGAATGTATTCGATAAAATCAAATTATCCAGCGTCTGCTTCATCGAAGAAGACGTAATATTAACAATCCGGCCGCCCCCGCTCTGCTTCATTGAAGGCAGTACTGCACGTATGGCACGAACAAAGCTCATCAGGTTTAAGTCAAACGCCTTCTGCCAGTCCCCGTCATCGAAATCATCAAACGTGCCGGCAGGAGGACCACCGGCGTTATTAACGAGCACATCGACCGGACCGAACGCTTCCACGGTATATTCAACAAGCGCCTTTACCTCCACTTCTTTCGTAATATCGCACACATAATAGCTCACCCGGCCGCGGCCGCTCAAAGACAAAAGCTCTTTTTCCGCCTCTCTAAGGCTCTCCTCCGAGCGGCCCGTAATCACGATGTCAGCACCTTCCTTTGCAAATGCGGCGGCCGATGCTTTTCCAAGCCCCCGGCTTGACGCCAGTACAAGCACTGTTTTTCCTGCAAGCTTCAAATCCATGCTTTGCTCTCCTTTCTTCTGCGAACCGGGTGTATTTATACCGGCGGCTGCATCTGTTTTGTTTCTTCTATTAGCTCTTCGGTATCAAATTCGTCCTCAATTTTTCGTTTAAGTACGTAGCCGAGCACAGCTATCATCAGCGCTACCGACCCCAGAATAATCATTTTCACTGGTTCGAAGGAAAGAATACTCGAGCCAAAAAAGCCAAGCAGAATGGCTCTTGGTATGGTTCCGAGCAGAGTTGCACCCAGGTACTGCCGCCAGCCTACGTCCATCCGGGCGCTGAGGGACGTTAATAAATCGTAATGAAGCACCGGAATGAGCCGGAGCATTAATAAAAATTTGAAGCCGTGCTCCTCAAGCTCTTCCTTGATTTTGTCCAGCTCCTCCATATTTTTCTTATCTAAATTTAAATCTCCCGCCTTGCGTCTTTTTGTAAAAAAAGAAACAGAAGCGCCGAGAACGGCTCCAAGAAAAATAAGGAGGGCGCCCAGCCAGTGTCCAAACAAAAAACCGGCAGCTATGGCGACCACGGGCAATGGAATCAGCAAATACGGCCGGATCGCAAATAACAGCAGCAGAACAATCGGTCCTAAAAATCCGATGCTTTCCATCCATCCTTTCACATCCTCGGGGTTGAGGTGCAGGTAAAAGCGGGAAAGCATCAGAATCAGGAACGCGGCACTTACCGTAATTGTCAGCCGTAGAGCATAGTGTTTTAATTTTGCTTTCATCGAGCCTTCCTCCTTATTATCTATCTTTATTATAACGGAGAAGCGGGATCATACACCTTATTTCCAAAAAAATTATACTTGTAAACATGGTCTATTTTTACGAGTATGGGCAAAAAACTTTCCATCTCTTCTTTTTTTAGTTAAGCTGAAGCAGGTTTAAGCTTTTCCTTCAATCATACCTTCGCTTAGAAAGGCGGTCTACATATGAACCAATTAACCGGATTCAAGCGGGCCCGTTTTGTTATCCTGCTTGGAGCACTTGCAGCACTTATTCCTTTGACTATTGATATGTACCTCCCCGCCCTGCCTGATATTACCGACTCCTACGAAACCAGTGCCTCTACCGTACAGCTGAGCTTGACAGCCTGTCTGCTCGGGCTCGGGGTTGGCCAGCTCGTTGCCGGAGCTCTCAGTGACGTGTACGGTCGGCGCCGGCCGCTGATTATCGCTCTAATCGTTTATATTGCTGCGTCAGCCGCCTGTATTTTTGCGCCGAATATTTTCATCCTGATCGCCGGTCGTTTTATACAGGGCTTTGCTGCGTCAGCCGGACTCGTTATTTCCCGGGCAATTGTCCGGGACGTCAGCAACGGGGCTGAACTCACAAAGCTGTTTGCCCTGCTGATGCTCGTCAATAACCTTGTGCCGCTGCTCGCCCCTTCCATAGGGAGCGGAGTGCTCCTTTTCACCAGCTGGCCCGGAATCTTTTTGACCCTGTCTGTACTAGGTACTATTCTGCTGCTGGTCACAGTGTTCCGTTTAGGCGAGACGCTTCCTGTGGAAGAACGGGTGCCGAGCAATCTCAGCACTACCTTCAGTAATTTTCTATCTCTTCTTAAAGACCGGCAGTTCTCAGGGTACGCTCTATCCCAGGGCTTTATGATCGGCGGTATTTTTGCCTATGTGGCCGGCACTCCGTTTATTTATCAAAATATATACGGTGTATCCCCACAGGTGTTCAGTATTCTGTTTGGGTTAAACGGACTCGGTCTTCTGCTTGGCACGTTTATGGTTGGCCGCTTTGCTTCCGTCATTCCTGAAAAAATATTTCTTGAATCCGGACTTGTGATGGCTTTTGTCGCCGGACTCGCTTTGCTTGTGGTCGTTATTTTTGAAGGACCGCTCTGGGGCATTGTACTGCCTATTCTGTTTTTTGTTACCTCTATCGGCTTTGTCGCCACCTCGTCGTTTTCTCTTGCGATGGAAACCCAGAGCCATATTGCCGGCAGCGCTTCAGCACTCTTAGGTCTTCTTCCGTTTGTGCTCGGTGCTGTTACCGCCCCTATGGTTGGGATTGCCGGCGAAGATACGGCCATTCCCATGGGGCTGACTATCTTTTTGATGAGCGCGTTAGCCCTTGCAACGTATTTCTTCATGGCTAAACGTGGCGGACCGGCAGAAAAGCCGGCTTGATAACCGATAATAATTTTCCATTAATTTATTTATTGGAGTGATATTTATGCTTCAAAAACTTTATTCTCTGGGATTTTCACTCATTATTATCAGTCTCGTGCTTTTTGGGTATCTATTAATCCGACACGAAAATGGTTATATTTTCGCTGTCTTAATATTTCTTATTGGTTTACTGCTGCTTTTGTTCATTTCTAATAAAAAGAGCACAGAAAGAAGCTTACTCTGCCGCATTCAACTGCATAAATACCAGGCCATTGGCCGGGACCCGGATATCAATTCCAAATTTATCTATGAGTGCATGAGGTGCGGGCAGCGTAAAAGTGTATTTCGGGCAAATTGATTTTTTACTGGTTTACTTTCTCCGTTGATCATGCCTTTTCATAACAGGAAACGCTATTACATCCTGATGAGGAGGCATTATTATGAGTTATGTATCTTTAGTTCCGTTCCGAAAAGAAAGCGATGCTTCTGTCACATCTTACGTACCGGCTGGTGTAGAAATGATCGAAGCACCGCTGCAGTGGGAAGAAACATCTCAGGGCGCAGGCAATGTTGTCGCGGTCATTGATACCGGCTGCCAGACGGATCACCCTGATCTGCAGCATCAAATTATCGGCGGGCTCAACTTCACCAGGGATTACCTGGGGGACCCAGCAAATTTTGAAGACAATAACGGACATGGCACTCACGTGGCCGGCACTATCGCCGCTGCCAAGAATGGCCTTGGTATTGTCGGCGTTGCCCCTAAAGCCGGACTGCTGATTTTAAAAGCACTGAACGGATCAGGAAGCGGGAGCATGCAGGGAATTATCGAGGCTGTCCGCTACGCGGTTTCCTGGCGGGGCACTAACGGAGAACGGGTACGTGTAATCAGCATGTCCCTCGGCGGTCCCAAGGACGTCCCTGAGCTGCACGAGGCCATTAAAGAAGCCGTTGCGGCCGATATTGCTGTTGTCTGTGCCGCTGGAAATGAAGGAGACGGGAACGTCGATACTGAAGAGTTTGCCTATCCGGGTGCTTATAATGAAGTCATTCAGGTCGGGGCGGTGAACTTTTCCAGTGAGTTGACCCCGTTTACAAATACCAACGACGAAATTGATCTCACAGCGCCAGGGGCTTCGATTTTATCTACGTATGTGGGGAGCTCCTACACCAGGCTGAGCGGCACTTCCATGGCAGCTCCTCACGTTTCCGGCGCTCTTGCCCTTGTAACCAACTGGGCGGAAGAAGGCTTTGGCCGGCGCATTTCCGAACCGGAGATGTATGCCCAGCTGCTCCGCCGCACTGTTCCTCTCGGCTATCCATTGAGCGCAGAGGGCAGCGGCCTGCTGATGCTCGGTACTGTTAAACGTCTAGCCCGGGGAGCCCAAAGTGAAACCGTCGTCCGCTGACCCGGCGGGTATACAAAAAAGCCAGGCCGGATGCCGGTCTGGCTTTTACATAACCTATAAAGCTATTCTGCCGCTGATACGGGGTCCGTAACAAATACTACAACGCTTGTATCGTTATAAAAATCCCAGTCCACGAAAATATCATGTACCTTCGCTCCAAACAGCTTATCAAAGCGTATCTCGTTTAACAATTGCTTTTCCAGATGGCGCTTCGCGGTTTTCAGGTTTGCTCCATGCCCCAGGCTGATTAATTCTTTTTCGATCAGAATTAAGATGCCTGTCCGAGCCGCAATCAATGTCCGCTCGTTAATTTGATACATTGCAATATCGTCAGGAATTTTTTCTGTTTTGGCACTGACATCGTTCACTTTTCTTTTAATGTTTTCGATATATTCCGGACGTTTCTTTTCATTTTTGGTTTTCAATTCCTGTGAATTTAAGGCAGTAATCATGCCCGAGCGGTTTTCGATATTCCAGTCAAAGTAAAACTCCCAGCCCTCTATATCTGCAATCCTTGAAAGATAATGCTTTACTTCCGGAAGGATCTGCTCCATCATGGTCTCCCGAAGCTCTTCCACAGCTTCCTGGTTTCTCTGCCCCATGATCACCTGTTCCATCGGGGACAGAAATTTGCGGATGTGCATTACGATGCAATGAGGATCAATGCTGACGTAGACCGATTCAGGCCCCTTCCCAAAGTGATCCCGTAATAATTTTCCGAGGTAGCTTCCCAAATGCTTCTGTTGTTCCTGGAGATCTTCACCTGAGTGATTTTCCGCCATTGTCCTCTCCTCCTCATAGTGTGTACACCGGTTATATTCAAAGACCCTGGAAAAAGATCTATGTATTAATTGAAAAATAAAGGCCTACCTCCCCGGGAAGGCCGGCCGTTGTGCCCACAAATATCACCTTGACAAATGATATCCTATTATTACATTCCCATTCCGGCGCTTCGTTCAATCATTTAATTTTAATAATCTGCGTTTAACCTGCGTGTTTATTAAAAAAGCCCAGTTAAAAAGCCGGACACTTTTTCAGCGCCGGCCCTTCTCCTGTATCTACCTCATACTCCGTACATCAAAACGATTTCTGCGTTCCCTGGCGAGCAGCCGGTGAACAGCTTGCTGCCGACCTTGCACACGCATGGTCCGCCGTGTTTTTATGAAGAAAATCACGGAAGAAAAAACAGCTCCAATCAGCAGTCCAATCAAAAAACCAAGCATGAAACCCCTCCCAAATAGTGGTAAAATGTCAGAATTACCATAACAAGGACGTAGAGGTATTAGTCTTAGCAGCTGTTTCCTGTTATGTACGAAGTACTATAATTTTGGTTCGTAGAATTCTACACGGAGACCTTCAAGCGTCAGTTCCTCCGGCTTCCATTCCCCTTCTTCAAGCAGCCCTTCCCGGGTAAACACAAGGGAGTCCTTGTCCTGAAAATCTTCAAGCTCCCAGTAAAACATCCGCTGTTCTTCCTGGTAGATCTCAAGATAAGCGGCATTCGAATTTTCCTTTGCATGGCCTTTAAATAAACCAAAAGGGAATGTTTTTTTGGACCGGTTTGCCATTTTTCTGAACGTGAACTTATGTGTTTCATCAACGGTGCCGTGTATTTCATCTTCATATATATTAATTTCTATCGTTCTCAATGTATCGCTCCCTTTCTGTATTTATTTCCGACTGATGATTACTTATCAATAAAGAGCTCTGTATTCTTTAACGTTATGCAGAGCTGTAGAGAAATAACATGTCTACCATACTTCTTTACTACCCTCATTTTTTCCCATGTAATCTTTCTTTAAGGAATTACCGCAACCTTCTCTCCCTCTGTACGTAGTTTTGATATACTGGATCCAGTTTCTACGAAGGAGGACATCAGATGGCCCAGGCAGTATCTCTACAAGAACGTATACATACTATCGACATGCTAAGAGGCTTTGCCCTGCTCGGCATTATACTGGCAAACATGGCTGCCTTTAAAGCTTTAGGCTTCAGCCAGTACGCAGACATGGTAAATACCAGCCTGACGGAGACCAAAGCGGCCGGTCAAACGATTAATACGCTGCTGGACTTTTTTGTGATTGGAAAATTTTATCCCCTGTTTTCTTTTTTATTCGGGCTCGGATTTTATATGTTCTACAAACGGCTTGTGGAAAAAAACCTTCCCGCTGACCGGATTTTTCAGCGCCGGCTTCTTTTTTTGCTGTTTATCGGCTTGATTCATCTCGTTTTTTTATGGTCAGGCGATATTCTTCATCTATATGCAGTGACCGGCTTCTTTCTGCTTATGTTCACCCATAGAAGCAGTAAAGCAGTTTTAGCGTGGGCTCTTGGACTGATCCTTGCCTCGGGCTTCTTTATGACGCTTCTCTTAACTGCAGCCTCCGCGGGCACCGCCTCAATGAATCCCGGGTCTTCTGCCCGGCAGTCCGTTACCTCCGGCATTTCTGTCATGGCAAACGGCTCCTACGGCGATATTTTATCCTACCGGCTGAGTAATGAAGTCATATTCGTCCTGCTCCAGCTTCCGTTTTCTCTCCCCTTCATTCTTGGGTTATTTCTTCTCGGCTTCTATTTTGGACGCCGGAGCATGTTTACAGAAGCTGAAGCTCATTTGAAGTCATGGAAGCGTCTCTGGCTGCACAGCCTGTGGCTTGGCATTATCCTGAATGTTCTGGTCACAGCATTTAAGCAGGAATGGATAACCCTGCCCGGCGGCCTCAGCACCGGACTCGGAGAGGGCCTGAATTATTTGGCCGGACCGGTGATGATGCTGTTTTACGTGTCGTCCTTTGTGCTGGCTGCAAAAAAACCAGGCCTGTGCCGCTTTCTGCTTCCTTTCGCTCCCATGGGGAGACTTGCTTTAACGAACTACCTGCTGCAGACGGTTATTGCTGTTCTCCTGTTCCATGGCTACGGTCTGGGGCTGTTCGGAGAGATTTCTGTTACTGGCGGTTTTACTGCAGCGTTACTCATTTACTTTATTCAGCTCGCCGGCAGCCACTGGTATCTGAAAAAATTTTCCCAGGGGCCCATGGAATATCTGTGGCGCAAATGGACCTACGCCCGTACAGCGTGAACCTAAAAGGCAGCCGCTCAAGCGCAGCTGCCTTCATTGCTCCGGTTCTTTAGCAATGTTTTTATTCCACCAGTCTGCTGCCTGCTTGCGAAACACGAGCAGCGTGCACCCAAACAAACATAAAATCGCGGGAATCCAGTTCGGCACACTGGCTAAAATAAATAATAATACGCCAATGCCGTTAATAAGCGTGGCCAGATTCATCACTGTTTTTGGTTTCAATGCGTCTCCCCCGTTTGGCTATGTTAATTTTTCCGTTGGATAAAACTCAATTTCCCGGCTTTCCCCAGTTTCCAGGTTTTCTTCACAAAAATGCTCCACAATGTCCTTTAAGGAATCGGAATCAGATGCAGCATAGCGTTCCTTTAAATAGCTGTTCACTTTTTTCTGTTGCTTCCGGTGTGCCTTGGGCACCATCAAAAAACCAATCATTTCACCGTCAGGCGTACGATCCAGTCTATCCGCCAGTTCTTCATAGGTCATTTCAGCCCTCTGCCTCCTTACACGGTGCGCGCTTTTATTATTTCCATTATTTTCTATATCATTTATGATGAATGTGTCTGTTCATCTGCCCACAGCATATCATACAAAGGAGGGCCCGACATGCATGATTCTCCCGCAGTAGAAGTCAACCAGCTGACAAAACACTTTAAGAACTCCATTGCGGTCCACCCACTGAATTTCGAGGTCCATGCTCACGAAATATTCGGCTTTCTCGGACCAAACGGGGCCGGGAAGACAACGACGATGCGAATGCTCGCCGGTCTGCTTGAACCGAGCAGCGGGGATGGCTATATTCACGGCAAATCGATTAAAAACCAGTCACTTGAAGCAAAGCAGCAGATTGCCTATCTGGCCGATAAACCAGATATTTATCCAAAGCTCACAGGGTGGGAATTTCTTCAGTTTATTGCTTCTGTGTTTAACCTCGATAAAAACATATGGATAGAACATGCAAACATGCTGCTGCACCGATTTGATTTAACAGAAAGCGCCGGCAGGTTAATGGAGACATATTCACATGGCATGAAGCAGAAAATAGCTTTAACCGGAGCCCTGATCCACCAGCCGGCTGTTATTTTTCTCGATGAACCTACGGTCGGGCTCGATCCGAAGAGCTCACGCGACCTTCGGGCCATTCTGCGCGAAACAGCGGCAGACGGAACTGCCGTCTTTTTTTCCACTCATATGCTCGACGTTGCTGATCAGCTCTGTGACCGGGTTGGAATCATTCACCAGGGAAGGCTTCTGCAGACGGGCACCCCCGGGGAGCTTAAACAGGAGCACGCCAGTCACGCCGGAGGCTCTCTGGAGGATGTCTTTCTCCGCATGACAGAGCAGCACGAAGCCGAAGATCCTGAAGGAGAGGTTCCGTGATAAAAACGCTCTGGTATTATCAGAAAAAAACCATGCGCCATCAGTACGAGGCTCTCCCTTCCGGGCGCAAAATATTATACATCACTCTTACAGCACTGGCCCTATTTATGATAATTCCCTTTGGCCTCGGCGCAGCTTCCGCTGGGGATGTTTTCTCTGCGGAAAGCTTACGTACAGCCGTCGTTTACCTGCTGCTGAGCACCCTTGCTGTTATCACTTTTGTGACCATGCCGCGCACCTTTCAATTACTGTTTGGTTCAAAGGATATTGAGTTTTTATTCACTCTTCCCATCCGTTCGAGGCACCTGTTTGCCATGCAGTTTTTCACCGGATGGGCCGGATTTCCCCTGCTTTCCTTTTTATTATTAACCGGTCTGAGTATTATTATCGGGGCCGTTTCCGGAGCTCACCTTCTGTTTTTTCCCGCCGCTGCTCTTCTTTTTTTGGGACTGTCTGTTTTTGGAGCGGGCCTCGCATTTCTATTGAATCTGTTTCTTGTTTATATTCTGCCGGCCCAGCGTGCCCAGCAGCTGACTACGATAATCAGTTTCATATCTGCAGCCCTGTTTATTCTGGCTGCGCAGATGCCAAATATCATTATGCAAAACGACAGCACCTCCCTTACTATTGAAGAAGCTCCACGCTGGCTCCCCACGCAGCCCGTGGCAGCCGCTCTTTTCGCTTCCTTTCAGGGGGAAGGCGCCGGTATCATTTATACAGCTTCCTGCCTTGGGGCTTTGGCAATTATAAGCCTCGCTTCTCTCTGGTTCGTGGAGAAACACTATTTCTCCTCCTGGCAGCGGGCCACCGAACCCGTGGGAAACAAAATCAAATCGACCCGGCCCGGGGCAGCCCGCCCTGTTCCCTATGCCATTGCCCTTAAAGAATGGCGGGCCGTGCAGAGAAACCCTAAGGAATGGACCACCTGCTTCACGTTCGCCCTTATTCTTATTTTAATGTTCATTAATTTTTTTGGAAGCGACTCGGCTCTTGCTTCCCCATGGGCAAATCCCGCCTCTGCCTGGAGCAGTGTACACGTGATGCTCGGCCCGGCCATCCTGCTCGGCCTGCAGCAGTTTGCCGCAGCTGCGTTTGGGCGGGAGGGGGACTCCCGCTGGATGCTGCGGGCGCTTCCTATAGATCCCCGGCAGATTGTCCTGGGGAAGTTTCTGGCTCACTGGGTTATGACAGGAGCGGCCATTGCAGCACTTGAGCTGATCGCCTTTCTGCTCTTTGGGTGGAACATTGTACTATTTTTCGCCGGACTTGTGCTGACGCTTTCCCTCACGGCTGTTGCCGCGGCTTCAGGCGTCTGGGCCGGGGCAGCTGGCGGAACATACGACGAAAAAAACCCGCAAAAGCGGGTGCGGTTCGACACAGGCGTGGTATCCTTCTTTCTCAACGTTCTGTACCTTCTGCTTTTTTTCGTTCCCACCTGGATGCTTCTAAGTGCCGGCCTCTCCCTTCAGTCAAAATGGGCCAGCCCCGAGCCGGCTTTTCTCCCCTTATGGGACACAGCCCCCTGGCAATGGATCGGCCTGCTGGGGGCCGGAGGGATTCTGACTGCTGCGGGGCTTGCGCTGCTGATCGTATATCTTCATCTGCGCCGTGGTACAAAAGAGCTTACAGAGCGTGGTGTCGATTATTTAGACACATAAACCTGCCGGACTGCCGGCAGGTTTTTTTATCAAAATCTCTAAGCTCATTACTTGATTCTCTACATGGCAAATGCTACGATACTCCTTGTGACTAAACGTTCACCAAAAGTAACCACAGAGTCAAAAGGAGGCCAAAAACTGCATGACAGAGCGTAAGGATGAGCTTTTGGAAGCAGCTCTGCAGCTGTTTGTGAAGCAGGGGTTTCACTCCACTTCCATCCAGCACATCACAGCGGCCTGCGGTATCTCCAAAGGCGGCTTCTATAAGCATTTTGATTCCAAGGAAACGATGCTTTTAGAGCTGCTCCGCAAAGTGCATGAAAACATGCTTCACGAGGCCGAAAACTATCAGGGAACGCAGCATGAGCCGGAGCTCAAGCGGCTTGAGGGGAAAATACGCATCGAGCTGGAGAAATTCACGGAGTACCGCCCGCTGTTTCAGATGCTTTTCACAGAATTTCCTCCTCATACGGAAAACAAAATTTCCAACTACTTAAACCGTATGCGCCGCTTTTTTCAGGAATGGCATGAACAATCGCTACTGGAAGCCTTCGGCCCCCGTGTGCGCCCTTACGTCAGTGATCTGGCTGTTATTCTCGAAGGAATCATGCATTCCTATTTAACCCTTATGACCTGGCATATTTCCGCCCTGCCGTTGAACCAGTTATCTGCATTCATTGTCGAGAGGCTTCATTCCATTGTTAAGGATGACAGCGATCTACATCCCCAGCTTCCGAGAGGATGGGCTGGAGGAGACGAGCCCATACAGGGTATGGAAAGCATCCGCTGCGAAGCCGAAGCACTGCTTTTGTTTGTAAAAGCCCGGCACACGCAGGGCGACCTGCCTGAAAAAACGCTCCAGACCACGGAAATGATTTACGAAGAGTTCAAGGCAGAAATACCAAGGGAATTTTTGATCGATGCTTTACTGCATCAGCTGCAGCACCACGCGGATCTCCATACGCACACGCAGAAGCTGAGTGCAAAATGGAGCGCATGGAAAGGAGAGAAACACGTACTATGAGTTCTTCATCTTGGGACATCCCCACTGGGCAGAAGGCAGCTATGATTATTGCCCTGCTGCTTGGTGCCTTTATGGGAATTATTAATGAAACATTGCTTGCCACCGCCCTGCCTTCCATTCAGGACGCCCTCGGGGTTACCCAGGGAACCGTTCAGTGGCTGACAACAGCCTTCTTAATGACAAACGGTATTATGATTCCAATCTCTGCATTTTTAATTGAACGCTTTACAACCAGAGGGCTGTTTTTGACCGCTATAGGCTTATTCGGTATTGGTACCGCTATCGCTGCCATTGCTCCCTCATTTCCCGTGCTTCTTTTTGCACGCGTCATCCAGGCCTCCGGCTCCGGCATTATGCTGCCGCTGTTAATGACCGTACTTCTGGCCATTATTCCGGTGGAACGCCGCGGCACAGCGATGGGCATGATCGGGATCGTTATTTCATTTGGTCCCGCTATCGGCCCGACGCTATCGGGTTTTCTACTCGAGCATTTTCCATGGAGAGCCCTGTTTATTACGGTGCTTCCAATCGTCGCACTGACGATCATTACCGGGGCTATCTTTTTGAAGAACGTAACCGAACTGGGCAGCCCGAAGATTGATGTATTGTCCATCATTCTTTCTTCCTTTGGCTTTGGCTCCTTTTTGTACGGCTTCGGAACGGCTTCAGAAAGCGGCTGGGGCAGCCCGGTCGTTCTTACTGCCGTGATTGCCGGCGCCCTGATTATCGGATTGTTCATCTGGCGTCAGTTCACGTTAAAGTCGCCAATGCTCGAATTCCGGGTGTTTAAGTTTAAGATATTCAGCCTCGCCATCGGTATCACTATGGCTGTGTTGGTTTCATTAATAGGAGCAGAAACGCTCCTGCCGCTGTTCATGCAGAACGTGTTAGGCTTTACACCGCTGGAATCCGGCTTAATGCTTTTGCCGGGAGCAATTGTGATCGGGATTATGTCGCCGATTACAGGCCGTCTGTTTGATGCCTTTGGCGCAAAATGGCTCGCAATTACCGGCCTTTCCATTGTCACCATCACTACCTTTATGTTTACGAACCTTTCGCTTGAAACGTCGTTTACGTATTTAACCATTATATATGCAATCCGTATGTTCGGGCTCGCCTGCGCGCTGATGCCGGTCATGACATCAGCATTAAACCAGCTGCCGATGAAATGGTACGCCCACGGCTCGGCTATGGCAAATACGCTGCAGCAGATTTCCGCTTCTATCGGTACGGCCCTTTTGGTGACATTTGTCGCCTTAGGTGCCCAGCAGTATCAGCCTGATGCATCGACCACCGCAGAAGCCGCGCCACAGATGGCGCAGGTAGTCGGATTTGAGTGGGCCTTTATGGGAAGCACTGCTCTTGCCTTTGTAGCCTTGATTCTTTCCCTTTTCCTGAGCTCTCCGAAAAGAGAGAAGGAAATGACCCGCCAGGCAAACGAAGAACAAAAGAGCAACGCCCCCGCTAAATAGTAAAATACCCCGAGAGGCCATTTTTTCAGGCCTCTCGGGGTATTTTTTATTCGCTTCCTTTGGAGAGCAGCTTATATACAGCCGCAAAATCTTCATCACCCATACCGTACTGCTTCGCGAGCGCATACGCTTCCCGTACGGAGCCGGTGACCGGCAGGGAAATTCCCGCCTGGTAGGCTGATTCTTCGAGCAGGTGTAAATCCTTGTAGGCATGCTTCAGTGGAAACTGGGTTACGTAGCTGCCGCTCAGAAGCATGTCCCGCTTTCCTGCCACCGCAGGAGCCGTCGTCGGCACCTGAAGCAGCACATCAAGCGCCTGCTCCTTATCAAGTCCCAGTCCTTCTGCTGCGTGCAGCCCTTCCGACAGACTGGTCATGGCATGCATCAGCGTTAGGTTGACGGACATTTTCATCGCAGAGCCGCTTCCGCTGCTTCCCATATAGTGCACATTTTTGCCCATAATTTCGAGAAGCGGCTGTACTGTTTGTACATCCTCCTCACGGCCGCCGGCAAGAAATACCAGCTCGCCCTTTTCAGCAGGTCCTTTAGACCCGGACACCGGTGCGTCCACCAGGCGCATTTCCTTCATTTTTGCAGTTTTGGCCATTTGCCGGGTAAAGCCGGGATTGACTGTGCTCATATCCACCCAGATTTTCCGGCTCGTTTCGCCGGCAAACAGGCCGTCCACGCTGTTTGCGATCTCCTCTACTGCTTCAGGGTTCGACAGCATGGTGAATACGACATCCACCTTGGACACCAGCTCTCTCGGCGTTTCCCTCCATCCAGCTCCTGCATCGAGCAGGTGCTGCGCCTTCTGCTTGGTCCGATTATAAATCGTAACCTTTTCTCCGGCATCCATTAAATTTTTTACCATGTTTGAACCCATAATTCCCGTTCCAATAAACCCAACTCTCACACTCATTCATCCTTTCTACGCACGCTTCTATTTGGGTGTTCCCTATCCGCAATCTGGCAAACGTCCGCCAGAGCGTATTGTTTTCGCTTCTCCGCTTATGTTTAAATAAGTATAATTATTAATTTTGCTGCAGCAGGAGATGATTCTATGTTAACACTTCAGGATGCCTGGGAAGCAAGACAGCGTTTACGTCCGGTACTTCCGGAAACGCCGCTCCTTTTTTCCCAGCCACTGACAAATATTGCCGGCCATCCCGTGTACTTAAAGCTCGAGCAAATGCACGTCACCGGCTCCTTCAAGCTCCGGGGAGCAACTAACATGATTCGTTCCCTGACTCCGGAGCAGCGGGACCAGGGCGTCGTCACATTTTCCACCGGTAATCACGGTTTTGCCGTAGCGACAGCAGCAGCCCTGCTCGGCATCCGCTCTGTCGTGTGTGTTTCAGAAAACGTACCGGCAAATAAAGTCGAGGCGCTCAAAGCAAGCGGCGCTGAGCTGCATGTAGAAGGAAGCGGCCAGGACGAAGCCGGAGAAGTCAGCGCCCGCCTCGTCGAAGAGGAGGGACTGACTCTTATCCCTCCCTTTGACCATCCTTCGGTCATCGCCGGACAGGCAACGATGGGACTCGAAATCATCGAGCATCTGCCCTCCGTGAAGCACGTGCTCACCGGCCTTTCCGGCGGCGGCCTGCTATCTGGCCTCGGTCTTGCCCTGAAGGAACAAATTCCTGATCTTGAGCTTATCGGTCTGTCCCTCCGGGAAGGAGCTGCTATGGATGAGAGCCTGAATATCGGCAAGCCAACGATCGTTCCGGAGGCACCAACACTTGCCGACAGCCTGCTCGGAGGTATCGGTCTCGAAAACCAGTATACTTTTTCCATGGTCCAGCGCTACGCTGATCAGCGCCTCCGGCTGCATGAGGACACAATCGCCCGGGGCATGGCCTTTTTATACGATAAGCACAAAATGGTCGTCGAAGGAGCAGCCGCTGTCGGCACCGGTGCCCTTTTGGATGGACTCGTGACCGTTAACGGTCCTGCTGTTCTCATCGTTTCCGGCAGCAGCGTAGACGTGCAAACACACCGCGAAGCAGTCGTGCCGTATATTTAAAGACGCTGCCTGCTGCTATATTTTCTTTTCTTCCCGCTGGCGCGACCGGTATGGAGAGAGGGACAGCAGATCCATGGCGTCCTGCTTCTTTGTTTTTTCCCATTCCTTTCGGCGCTGTGCGAACCATTTATAGTAGTTTTTATTTCCCATCTGCTTTTTCAAAAAAGAAAGGCTCTGAAGCGGCCCCTCTTCGGTACAAAGCGTTGTCAGCTGCAGCTGATATGCTTCTTCCTTCTGCAGCCATGCATCCATCTGCCGCGTGGACATTAATACATACGGCACCCTGCCTTCATACAGACGACGGTAAAGCAGCAGCCGGTAATCTGACCGGATGAGACGGTCGGCTGCCTCCTTCTGCTCCCGGAATTTTTCCGGAAAACGACGCGTGAGCACTTTCGCTTTTTGCTCTTCCGCGGCAGCCCGCTGTTCAATATAGCGGGGTGTATCAGCAACATAAAACGCACGGCTGCGGTAGCTTTTAAAAAACGGCAGCTCCCGCTCCCAGGCAATATATCCGTATTTATCCTTTTCTAAATCATCGTTGCGGTATAGACGGTGGCATTCGAGTTCGTTCCATTTACGATTCCATTCATGATAGATCATATTTCGCTATACCTCCGCAAGGGATGGATTTTCCTACATTCTAATTGTTTCTTCTTCAAACAACAATGATGACGCTTTCGAAAAAACGGGAATATCATTAACCTGTCCCCCGTTTCTTAAAATGTACGGGTACTTCCTTGTCAAGCCTACTATAAAGGAGCCGATTACCATGAATAATGAGTTCAGCAGCAAAGATGCCGGCTTATTCACCCACGCCTTTAACCAGAACCCGTACCCCGCCTTTCACTCTCTACAGCAGCACGATCCGGTGCACCAGGCCTTAATGCCCGATGGCCATTACGCCTGGATCGTCACCCGGTACGAGGATGCTGTTGCGGTACTGAAGGACACTCGCTTCATTAAGGATTTCACTGTCTTTTTAAATGAAGAAGAGCGTGCCAAAGCACAGAAAAATATTTTTTCCCAAAATATGCTTTTTGCGGATCCACCGGATCATAAAAGGCTGCGTGGCCTCGTTCAGCAGGCGTTTACACCGAAAATGATTGAAGAGCTCCGGGGCAGGATTACAGAAATTGCAAATGAGCTGATCGATGATATGCAGGACCGCTCCCGAATTGATATTATCGATGATTTCGCCTTCCCGCTTCCTATCATTGTTATCTGCGAAATGCTCGGGGTCCCAAGCGAGGACAGAGATAAGTTCCGCACCTGGTCCAACACTCTCGTGGAAGCGTCCAATGACCCCGGAAAAGCCGAAAAAATTCAACAGCACACGGAGGAATTCACCGCCTACCTCCGGGAGTGGATAGCCACGAGGCGGGAGCAGCCGGAGGATGACATGGTGAGTAAGCTCATCCAGGCAGAAGAGGCAGGCGACCGTCTGTCCGAGCAGGAGCTTTATGGTGTCGTTTCACTGCTCATTATCGCCGGCCATGAAACGACGGTAAACCTCATTGCAAACGGCCTGTTTGCTTTGATGACTCACCCGGAGCAGATGCGCACGTTACAGCAGCAGCCGGACCTCATCCGCCCGGCTATTGAAGAAATGCTCCGTTTCGAAGGACCGGTGGAATTCAGCACCGACCGCTGGGCCGCTGAAACACTCGAACTCCAGGGGAAAACGATCAACAAGGGAGATCATGTCCTCGTTGCGCTTGATGCGGCTAACCGCGATCCGGAAGCATTTGAAGACCCCGACGTTTTCGACATCACCCGCGGCCAGAGCAAACACCTTGCTTTTGGCAAAGGCATGCATTTCTGCCTCGGGGCCCCGCTTGCCAGAGTCGAAGCTGAAGTCGCCGTGAATACGCTGCTCGAACGCTTCCCCGGGCTGCAGCTGGACTCAGCTTCCGCTGATCTGGAATGGCGGCCCGGCATGCTCATGCGCGGCCTCACGGAGCTTCCCGTTCGACTGACGTAAATAAAAGACCGGAAAACCTTTTGAGGCTTTCCGGCCTTTTTCATGGCCAAAGCTTTTATTTTGTCCAGCCAAGCAGCATTTCCCGAATGCATTTTCCAGCTACAATTGCGGTCTGGTCGCCGCTGTCGTACGGCGGTGAAATTTCTACAATATCGGCCCCGATCACGTTAACCTCCGAGGCGGCAATCGCGTGAATGGCTTCCAGCAGCTCCTTTGACGTTATGCCCCCGGCTTCCGCCGTGCCTGTGCCCGGAGCGTACGCCGGATCTAAAACATCAATATCAATCGATACGTATACTGAACGTCCCTTCAGCTCTTTCAAATCCCGCTGCAGCGGCTCCGCCACTTCAAACGGGGAGAAGTGCATGCCGGACGTCCGGGCATAGTCAAATTCTTCTTTTTCTCCGGAGCGCACTCCGTAGGAATACACATTTTCCGGTCCTATTTTTTCACAGATTTTCCGTACCGGGGTGGCGTGGGATAATGGCTCTCCTTCATAGTCTTCGCGCAGGTCCGTATGCGCATCAATATGAATAAAGGCCACGGAAGGATCATGGGCGCAAGCCGCCTGCATAATCGGCCAGGTCACAAGATGCTCTCCGCCTATCCCGAGAGGGAATTTGCCATCCGCAAACAAACGCGCCGCCGTCTCCTGAATAATCTCTACGCTTTTGCCTGGATTTCCGAACGGAAGCATCATATCCCCGGCATCGTGATACGAATAATCCTCCAAATGTTTGTCCAGATAGGGACTGTATTCCTCGAGACCGATAGATGTCTCCCGGATCCGGTTCGGACCAAAACGGGAGCCCGGCCGGAAGCTGACCGTCCAGTCCATCGGCATGCCGTACAGCACCACGCTGCTGTCCTCATAGGAAGCAGAACTCCCGATAAATACCTTTCCTGTATAAGCCGGATCAAAGGCGTCCATCGTCAATCCTCCTTCCGTTCAAGGCCCCGCTGCACAAAAGCCGGAAGCGCAAACGCCGCCTCATGTATATCTGCCGTATAGTACTGAGTATCCAGTGCTTCTGCCCTGTGGCGGTGAACCTCCTTGGGCCTGTAATGCTTCGAACCGATGGTAAACGTCCACAGACCGCTCGGATACGTAGGGATATTTGCGGTATAGACATCGGTATGGGTAAATATTTCCTTTACGTCATTGTATACGGTCCGAAGAAGGTCCGCGTGAAACCACGGATTGTCTGTCTGGGCGACAAAGATGCCGTCCTCCTTTAATGCCCGGTGGATGCCTTCGTAAAAGCCTTTTTCAAACAGCTTCACCGCCGGACCGACCGGCTCCGTGGAGTCAACCATAATTACGTCATACGCGGCTTCACTTTCCGCGATATGCATAAACCCATCGGCCACCTGCACGTCCACCCGCGGATCATCAAGCGCCCCGGCGATGGAAGGCAGGTATTTTTTTGAATACTTCACCACCTGGCCGTCGATTTCCACAAGCGTGGCCGCCTCTACCGAAGGGTGCTTCAGCACTTCACGGATAACGCCGCCGTCGCCGCCGCCGACAACCAGCACATGCTTTGGTTCGGGATGCGCTGCAAGCGGCACGTGGGCCATCATTTCATGATAGACGAACTCATCCTTTTCTGTTGTCATAACCATGCCATCCAGCAGCAGCATGTTCCCGAACTCCGCCGTTTCCACTACGTCGAGCTGCTGGAAATCGGTCTGCTCTGAATGCAGCGTTTTCGTAACGCGTGCAGTAATACCGAAATGCTCCGTTTGTTTTTCTGTAAACCACGTTTCCATAGCCGTTCCTCCTCTTTTCACAGACGAAACGTGCGGGAAATTTTCCCGCACGTCCCTGTTTTTTATTGCTCCGCCGCTCCGCGGAAGGCCTCATACAGCTCTTCTGTCGAATTGTTCCACATGTCCTGGTTAAATGCTTTTAAATATTCCTGCAGAATGTAGCGGGAATGCTCATCCATGTGCGCAATGGCTATGCGGCCTTTAATTGCTTTATCCAGATTGTTCACATGCTCCGGCATACTTTTGTACGCACGGCGGGCTTTTTTGTCTACGAGCATTTCGCAGGCACCAAGACCGGCGTAGAACGCACCGTTTTCTCCCTGCTCCGTCGATACCCATACGAGCCAGTACAGCTTGCCATCCGGTACGCTGCTTTTATCCGGGCCGAATTTCACCCGTTTTTCCGGTTCGGATCTGGCGTGCAGTGCTCCCATGTCAATAAATGCCGCGTCTTCGGCCGGATCGATGAAAACAGGGGTTACATTGTCCAGACTGAGGGCGCCGGCGTTAAAGCCACCGTCCCCTTTCGTAGCGTCCCCGCTTAAAATATTGAACTGGCTGCCGCGTTTCTTTTCAGCGCCTTTATTATTATCTTTACTGAATTCACTCATTCGTAAAAAGCTCCTCCTTTAATCGTTCCTTATTCTTATCGTACCTGTTTTCTTACTGATTCTGCAACGATTCGATATATTCCCAGCCTTCTTCGAATTCTTCCGGGCGGTAATTCTGGCTTTTTTTCAGCTCGGCCACCCGGGATTCCACCGCTTCTTTGGACAGATGATCGAAATAAAGCATCGTGGAAACAAGCTCCAGAAACCGGGCACTCTGGCTGTTCAGACTCTGAAGAACAGGCTTTGCCCGCTCCGTTGGCCAGTCGAGCGGAAATTTCTCCAAAAACGAAGTTCCGTCTTCGGAAAGCTCATACCGGTACTGATAGTAGCCGGATTTTGTTTCTTTGCACTCGGTAATAAGGCCGAGGCCGCACAGTTCTTCGAGCCGGAGCGTCAACTCCTCTGAATAGGGACCGTACATACGGAACGTATATTTTTCCTGAAATGGAAGGTTCAGCTTTTTTCCAATGTATACGATTTTCTGCAGTTTTTTTCGTCCAACAATTTCTCTGGTATCCTCAAGCAGAGCCATAATCTTAGCGTGATCCGGTAGCATAATGCCGCTCCCCCTCCCTTTCTGCTGCTTTCTTTATGTATCTTCCGGCTTCGCCCGGAAGGACGGCGGAATTACCGTTCTACTTTCCCCAATTTTAAATGAAGGATGTCCTTAATCTGCTGCTTTGTATCTTCCTGCCCGGGCTCCTCGAGAATTTCTGACGGATAGTATAATTTATGGTCGGTCCGCTTTTTACCCGAAATCGCCTCTACCACATCTGACTCTCTCGACAATTCGCGGAGACGGCGGTCCGGCATCAAAAGATGAATAGGCACCCGGTCCTCTTCCTCACCGGGCCGGTAGAAATCATACGGCAGATCCGACGAAGAATCGACGACCAGATAATATGCAGGATCCACACCAAGATCTGCAAACAGCTGCTGCAGTCGCAGCCATTCATTCATCATAAAGTGCTGGTCGAATTCCACATATTTAAACAGACGCCTGTTCATGAAGCGGCGGCACAGATCCTGCAGAATTGTATCTTCTTCCTTCTGCCACATCAAAAAATAATACATAACGACCGATTCGTCGAGGTCCAGATAATCCTCAAGCGTAATGGCCCCGCGGAAAAAGCTTTCAAAATGGTGCGGAGGGTATTTAAACGGATAATCCTCGTTTTTAAGATCTTTGACGCGCTGCAGGATTTTTGTCAGTATCACTTCCGCACTTCTTGTTACCGGATGGAAATACACCTGCCAGTACATCTGGTACCGGCTCATAATATAATCCTCGACCGCATGCATGCCGGTTGCCTTAATAACCACCTGATCTTCGGTCGGCCTCATGACTCGGAGTATACGCTCCATATCAAAATGACCGTAGCTGACCCCGGTATAAAAGGCATCCCGCTGCAGATAATCCATCCGGTCCGCATCAATCTGGCTGCTGATCATACTGACAATCAGCTTATTCGGATGGGTTTTTTCAATTACATCTGCGACCTGCTGAGGAAAATCCCCGCCCATCCGGCGGAGCACGGTGTTTACTTCAGTATCTCCCAGAATAATATGGCGCGTCCATTCTTCGTGGTCCGTGTTAAACACTTTTTCAAACGAATGGGAAAATGGCCCGTGGCCGATATCATGAAGAAGCGCCGCACTCAGGCAAAGCAGTCCTTCGTCCCCATTCCAGTGCGGACGACCTTCAAACACCTCGATAATCCTGCGCATGATTTCATACACGCCCAGGGAATGGTTGAAACGGGTATGCTCCGCTCCGTGAAACGTCAGAAACGTCGTTCCAAGCTGGCGGACGCGGCGCAGCCGTTGAAATTCTTTTGTTCCCACCAGATCCCATATGAGTTCATCGCTGATATGAATGTAGCGGTGGACCGGGTCCTTAAATACTTTTTCTTCTGGAAGCTTCTTATTTCCAACCGGCATGGTCATTGCGTTCCTTTCCGTCTCTGTTTCAGCGGGCCCGCTGATCGTATATTTCAATACTATTATTATAGCAAGTTCTTTCCTGGCTTAGCAAAAAAAGCAGCCATAAAAAATACCGGCAGCATATGCCGCCGGTACTTTTAAAATCATTCTTTTCCCATATGCTCTACTTCTTCTCCACGTTTTCGTTTCTCTGAACGGTCAATTACAAACGCACATACGGCGTCGCCTGTCACGTTCAGGGAAGTCCGGAGCATATCAAGCAGACGGTCGATACCGATAATCAGAGCAATACCTTCTACTGGCAGCCCGACCTGGGTAAGTACGAGCGAAAGCATAATCAGTCCCACGCCTGGAACGCCGGCAGTACCGATGCTTGCCAGAGTTGCCGTCAGGATAATGACGATTACCTGGGTAAAGGAAAGATCGATGCTGTACGCCTGCGCAATAAACACCGCCGCCACGGACTGCATAATGCCGGTACCGTCCATGTTGATCGTCGAACCAAGCGGCTGAACAAAGCTTGATACCGGTTTGCTTACCTTCAGTCGTTCCTGGGCCATCCTCATCGAAATCGGCAGCGTTCCACTCGAGCTCGATAAACTAAAGGCCACGGCCATTGCCGGGAAAAACTCCCTGAAGAACGTGAGCGGATTGCCCTTGCCGAGCAAAGAAATGGCAAGAGTGTAAACTATAGCCGCCTGAAGCACGAGAGCAAGAATAACTGCGAGAGCATACATTAAAATGGACTGAAGACCATCCAGCCCCGCTTCGCCAATGGCAGAAGCAATCAGGGCAAAGGCACCGAACGGCGCAGTGTACATAACAATCGTAACCAAAAACATGAGAATATCATTCAGCTGTTCAAAGAATTTCGTTACCATTGAAACTTTACTTCCAAGCATGGCAAGGGAAATACCGATAAAGATCCCAAAGGCAATAATCTGCAGCATGTTCGCCTCTGCCATCGCCTGTACCGGATTGTCCGGAATAATGCCAAGCAGGGTGTCAGTGATGGAAGGCGCTTCTTCTGCGTTATAGCTGGCGTTTTGAATGTCAAAGTCCCCGCCGGCTCCCGGCTGAAGTACATAAGCAACAATCACGCCGATGGTGAGCGCAATCGCCGTAGTTGCAAGGTAAAACACAATCGTCTTACCGCCGATCCGTCCGAGATCTCTCGGATTCAAAGCCGCTGCCCCGAGCGTAATCGAAACGAACACAATCGGTACTACGAGCATCGTAATTAAATTAAGGAAAATTTCGCCGACAGGATACAGTAAGTATGTATCTATTGGATTGTAGACGCTGTCCGGTCCAAAGCTTAGAATGATTCCTGCAATCACACCTGCGACAAGCGCGATTAAAATCCAAATCGTCAATTTCTTGTTCATGTTAAGGTCCCCCTTTTCAAATATAAATATTATGAATATTCTCTCTATGTTGTTTTTCGGGCCCCTCCACTTAAAAACTCTCTCAGGCAGATACCGTAATTATACTGTTCATTATTCTGTTTGGAAAGGAAAAATCCTGGTTTCTTCTATTATTTAGTGCCGTGCAATGTCCCACATAGAAATGGCAGTGTTATAATAAGACCGGTCAAAATGAAAATGAATAGAATCGGGGTACATAAAATGGAAATGAAAAATATTTTTGCCAATAAGGAATGGCGGTGGATCGATCATTCAGTCACAGGAATTAATATGGATCCATTGCAATCCTTTGCCTTTGATGATAATTTCTGTGTGAGTCTGGGAGAGGGTTCTTCCCCTTCTGTAATGCGTGCCTGGGTTCATGCTCCCACCGTTGTCCTCGGTATTCAGGATACCCGGCTGCCCGCTGCGGCCAACGGGCTTGAATATCTCCGGGAGCAGGGATACGAAGTTATTGTACGCAATTCCGGCGGCCTTGCTGTCGTGCTTGATGAAGGAATTTATAATCTATCCCTCATTTTTAAAGAAGAACGCGGGACTTCTATTCATGCCGGCTATGAATGGATGTGGTCATTTATTCAGGAGGTATTTGACGACAGTCCAGGGTACATTGATGCCTATGAAATCGTTGGCTCCTACTGTCCGGGGTCCTACGATTTAAGCATCGAAGGGAAAAAATTTGCCGGAATTTCGCAGCGCCGTATCAGAGGCGGGGTAGCGGTGCAGATTTATTTGGCCGTTACCCGGAGCGGAGCTGCCCGTGCCGAGGTTTTACGGGAGTTCTACGAGCGTGCCGCCGCCGATCAGGCAGACACAAGGATCGCCTGGCCGGCTGTTGTTCCTTCTGTGATGACATCTCTCGAAGAGCTGTATGGCACCGCCTTTTCCATTCAGGATATCAACCGGCGGATCCAGCAGACGGCTGAGCGCCTGGGCGCTTCTGTATATGAGGATCAGCTTACAGAGGATGAACAGTCCCGTTTTGCCCATTTCTACGACAGGGTGCTTGCAAGAAACAAAAAGGCGACCCAGCCACGCTCATAGGAAAACCTTACACAGCCCAAAACTGGTATTGTTTGCGGCTGTTTTCTTATGATTTTATTGAATGGAAATGTTTGGGATGCTCTCAAACGTGGAAGAATCCTCTCAGGACAAAAAATAAAGGTGGGTATACTATGTCTAACGGCTTAAGCAAGGGCTGGATATACTTTTTTGGAGCCCTTGGCGGCTTATTGTACGGTTATGAAACCGGTGTTATATCCGGAGCTCTCATTTTCATTGATCAGGACATTCCTCTTTCAAGCTTACTGCAGGGTGTCGTCGTCAGCTCGCTGCTCGCAGGGGCTATCGTTGGTGCCGGACTTAGCGGCTATGTATCGGATAAATTTGGCCGAAGACGGGTCGTATTTGTAATCGCTCTCGTTTACTTAATTGGCTCTTTGACTCTTGCATTTTCTCCAAACGCAGGTGTACTTATTACCGGCCGTGTTATTCTCGGCCTTGCAGTCGGGGGGTCAACGGCGCTTGTGCCAGTGTACCTCTCGGAAATGGCTCCAACCAGTCAGCGCGGTGCTCTCTCGTCTTTAAACCAGCTAATGATCACTCTTGGTATTCTGCTTGCCTACATCGTCAACTACGCCTTCACTCCGATTGAAGGATGGCGTTGGATGGTCGGGCTCGCATCCGTGCCGGCGATTCTGCTTATGATTGGTGTAATCTTTATGCCTGAAAGCCCGCGTTGGCTGATCAAACGGAACCGCGAACAGGAAGCCCGGAATATCATGGGCTTAACACGCGACCAGTCAGAAATCGAAGATGAAATGAAACAAATGAAGGAAATTGAAAATATTGAAGAAGGCACCGGCGATCTCCTGAAGGCAAAATGGCTGCGGCCAATGCTGATAGTCGGCTGTCTGCTCGCTGCCTTTCAGCAGCTGATTGGTATAAACTCCGTTATTTATTATGCACCGACTATTTTCACGGAAGCAGGACTCGGTAACGCCGCTTCAATTCTTGGTACAGTCGGTATCGGTACAGTAAACGTGTTAATGACTCTAGTAGCGATCGCAACGATCGACAAACTGGGACGGAAAAAGCTGCTTCTGATCGGAAACGTTGGTATGGTCAGCAGTCTCGCAGTGCTTTCCATAATTCTGTTCAGCGTCGAACTCACTACCTTCGTTGCCTGGCTGATCGTGGTTTTCCTTGGCGTATTTATTATGTTCTTTTCCGCCACGTGGGGGCCGGTCGTATGGGTTATGCTTCCAGAGCTCTTCCCAATGAAAGCCCGCGGTGCAGCTACCGGCATTACAACGCTCGTACTGTCTCTGGCTAACTTAATTGTTTCCTTAACCTTCCCGATTTTATTAGGAGCCATAGGCATCAATTGGGTTTTCGTTATCTTCGCTTTCATGGGCGTGCTTGCCTTCTTATTCGTACTGCGGTTTATTCCGGAAACCAAAGGACGCAGTCTCGAAGATATCGAAAAAGATCTTCGCGGAGGATTATCCTCCAAATCGTAAAAGCTTTTTAGACGGGCGCTCCTCGGAGTGTCCGTCTTTTTTCTGGTTTTAATTATCAAGGGCACGGAAATACGTGTCATACATGCTTATTTCTGAAGGAGGAAAATGATGAGCGAAGAAACGAACGAAGAGCTGTATAATCCAATGGCGGACAAGTACCTGCCGATGACCTCGGTAAAAAGCGGCAAAGAGCATACCGTAGCCCAAGGAGTGCATGCTTATACAAATAAAATCGTTAATATCTGTACTATCGAACAGCATGATAATAATAACAACTGGGTGCTGGTTGATACCGGCATGCCTAAATCCTCGGATAAGGTGATTCAGGCTGTCGAGGATTTATACGGCACAAACAATAAACCAAACGCCATCATACTCACGCACGGTCATTTTGATCATGTGGGTACAGTGGTCGAGCTCGTTAAAAAATGGAATGTTCCCGTTTACGCCCACCCGGAGGAAATGCCTTATCTGACCGGAAAGAAAGCATATCCAAAGGCGGACAGCTCTGTAGACCGCGGACTCGTCGCGAAGATGTCGCCACGGTTTCCAAACGAGCCGGTCAACCTGGGAGATTTCGTGCAGCCGCTTCCGTCCGACGGTTCTGTCCCCGAGCTCGGCGAATGGAAATGGCTGCACACCCCCGGACACACGCCCGGGCACATTTCCCTGTTTCGTGAACACGACCGGACGCTCATTGCCGGTGATGCTTTTGTTACTGTAAAACAGGAGTCCCTTTCCCGTGTTACGACCCAAAAGCTTGAAATCCACGGCCCGCCGAAATATTTAACAATGGACTGGGTCGATGCTAAAAGCTCTGTTGAAAAATTAAACCAGCTCGAGCCAGCCGCTGCAATCACCGGCCATGGCATGCCGGTTCGCGGCAGCGCGCTGCAGGATGGACTGCAAAAGCTTGCAGATAACTTTGATACCGCAGCTGTACCAGAAACACAGACGCACGACACACGGCAGTAGCACAAAAAAGACCTTTCGGATGAATTCTCCGAAAGGTCTTTTTCATTTATGATTCTTTATTCGCTACTGCTTCGCGTTCGGTGATAGCCTGCTTGGCCGTAATAAGGGAAAGCTTGTACACATCGTCTATGCTGCACCCTCTTGAGAGATCATTCACCGGCTTATTCAGGCCCTGAAGAATCGGTCCGATAGCATCGTAGCCGCCGAGGCGCTGGGCGATCTTATAGCCAAGGTTTCCGGACTCCAGACTTGGGAAGATAAATATATTCGCCTCGCCGCGAAGCGGTGAATCCGGGGCTTTCTTTTGTGCTACCGCCGGCACAAACGCAGCATCAAACTGGAACTCTCCGTCAATGACGAGATCCGGGCGGGTCTGTTGGGCGGTTCTTGTCGCTTCGGATACCTTCTGCGTTTCCATGGAAGCAGCCGAACCCTTTGTAGAGAAGCTGAGCATCGCTACTTTTGGATCGATATCGAATGATTTTGCCGTTTCTGCAGTGGAAATGGCAATTTCTGCTAATTCATCAGCACTTGGAGATATATTAATGGCACAATCCGCAAATACGAACTTCTGATCCTCTTTCACCATAATAAATACACCAGACGTTTTTTGAATACCAGGCTTTGTTTTAATAATTTGAAGCGCCGGCCGCACGGTGTCGCCGGTAGAGTGAGCTGCACCACTGACAAGCCCGTCTGCAAAATCCATATATACAAGCATTGTGCCGAAGTAATTGACATCCGTCAGCTTTTCTTTGGCCGTCCGCTCTGTCTCTTTTCCTTTTCGGCGGGAGACAAAAGCGGCTACAAGCTCATCCATTTTTTCATACGTTTTCGGGTTGAAGATAGTAACGTTCTCGAGGGGGACGCCTAACCTCTGCGCCCTGGCTTCAATTTCCTGTTCGTCTCCGATAAGAATAGGGGTAATCACATTTCCTTCCCCGAGACGTGAGGCTGCCTGGACGACACGGTCATCATCGCCTTCCGGCAGTACGATAGAAGGATGTTCTTTTTTCACCTGATCATAGATGGACGCGAAAAGATCGCTCAACAAAATTCCTCCTCAAAATATTGTAAACAAGTGTATATCGTGTTGGTTTCATTGTAGTAGTTTTTCCGCGAATAAGCGAAGCACCTGCAGAGGGCCTTCGTCTATTCATTGTGAAAATAGCCGCACTGTTTTCATACATTAGCATACTCCTTCTGTCAGGAAAAATAAACCGGGACGAATAAATTCAATGATTTGTAAATTTTCACACTTTTGCCCCCCCTAACTCCTGACGCATAAGGGATAAACGTTTTTCGACAACGACCATCCACGTTTCACAAATTGCTCAATCATATTCGTTTTGGACACTTGTGTACTGTGGTATAGTGGGCAACGGAAGGTTTAGATGAAGGAGGTAATCATGATGAGCGAAGCTTCTAAAACACTGGACGGCTGGTATTGCCTGCATGACTTCCGCCACTTTAACTGGCATGCATGGAAGCAGGTGCCGAGCGAAGAGCGCGACCAGATGGTTAACGAATTCCATCGCATGATTGAAGAATTTCAGCAGGTGGAAGAGGCTGAACAGGGCAGCCATGCTTTATACACGATTGTCGGCCAAAAAGCCGATTTTGTTATCATGGTGCTCCGTGAAAGCATGAAAGAGATTCACGATATTGAACTTGCTTTCGATAAGTCCGGACTGGCAGCTTACACGACTCCTGCCTACTCCTACGTTTCCATCGTAGAGCTTGGAAACTATATGCCGCCGGAAGACGGAAGCGATCCTCTCGATAATCCATGGATCCGCGGCCGCATTTACCCTATCCTGCCAAAATGGGAGCATTTCTGCTTCTATCCAATGGATAAAAAGCGCGAAGGCGAAGACAACTGGTATTCGCTTCCGATTGATAAACGCCGCGAATTAATGAAAGCACATGGCATGACCGGCCGTCAGTACGCCGGAAAGGTAAAACAGATTATCACCGGGTCCACCGGCCTTGATGACTGGGAATGGGGAGTCACTTTATTTGCTCATGACGCCCTGCAGTTTAAAAAACTCGTATATGAAATGCGTTTTGACGAAGTCTCTGCCCGTTACGGCGATTTTGGAGCCTTTTATGTTGGAAACATTCTTGAGCCGGAAAAAATTCAGGCATACTTTTCTGTATAATAGAACAAACCGCCAAAGTGAGCATACACTTCGGCGGTTTTTTTAACTTTAAGCATGGGGCAGAAACCGTTTATTTCCCAGGAAATACTTCCACTCTCTGCGGAGCTTTAAAAATTTTTCAGGCTTTGCTTTGCGTTCTTTCTATTTTCCTCTCTACAATGTCTTCTACGGAATACGTACGACCATCCATATCTTTATAAATAAGGTTCTCCCGATTAAATTCCGTTGGCGAGTGAAGACCGGCCGCCACTGCTAAATTATGCATTCCTTCCCGCATGGAAATAATAAAATTGGTAACGCGGTAGGATTTTTCTTCAATATCAAGAGCCTCCTGCCGCTTCGGATCAGTCGTGGCCACCCCAACCGGGCACTCGTTTGAATGGCAAACCTGCGCCATGATACAGCCGACGCTGATCATAAATCCTCTCGCCACATGAATCAAATCCGCGCCAAGGGCTAGCGCTGTGACTGCCTTGTTCGGCGTTAACAGCTTCCCTGAGGCAATGATGGTGATTTTGTCTCTAATCCCCGCTTCAAGCAGCGCTTCCTCAAGCATCGGCAGCGCTGAAAAGAGCGGAAGGGCTACACTGTCCGCCATTTCCTTGTAGGAGGCTCCCGTGCCCCCCTCGCTCCCATCCAGCGTGATAAAATCGGGAAGAATTTCCGAGGTCCTCAGCTCCTCCGCCAGCTTGAAGGCATGCTGTCTTGAGCCGAGAGTGATTTTTATGCCGACCGGCTTTTCACTCAGCTGCCGCAGCTCTTCGAGAAAGGCCATCAGCTTTCCAGTGGTTTCAATATCTTTAAACCGGTTCGGGCTGTCTATCGTTTTCCACGGTTCCACATTCCGGACAGCGGCAATTTTTTCGGTAACCTTAGCTCCGTCCACGTGTCCGCCCCGCTGCTTAGCTCCCTGAGCCAGCTTGATCTCTACAGCTTTCACCTGGTCATAAGCTGCCTGTTCCTGAAACAGCTGCCGATTAAAATTACCGGCGCGGTCTCTTGCCCCGAACAGTCCCGGACCGATCTGCCACATAATGTCCGCTCCGCCCTTCAGATGGTAGTCCGACAGTCCACCTTCCCCTGTGTTCATCCAGGAGCCGGTAGCCCGGGCATTTCCCATGGACAATGCTTCAATCGCCCGGTCTCCGAGCGACCCATAGCTCATACCTGACTGGCCAATGAGCCCCTTCACGCGGAAGGGATGCCTGACGCCGCTATGTTTTCCAAGCGTAATTATGTCCTGCTCATCAAGCAGAAACGGATCGAACGATTCCTCCACCCGGTGCTCCTGCCTTGTAAACAGCCGTTCGTTGTCGATTTGGTATACTTTGGACGGAATGGCTTCCGCCTTCCGGTCCCGGCGCAGATCCTCTTCAAGCGTCGGATACATGTCGTTTACGATATAATAGCCATTCGTATTAAAGTCCTCTTTCGACCCGTAGCCAAGCATACGTGTTTTATATTTTCCGGCTTTTACTGTAGAAATGAACTGCTCTCTTGAAAAGGGTTTTCCCTCAAGATCGTTGTTAAACAAATACTGACGAAATTCCGGCCCCGTTTTTTCAATTAAATAACGCATTCTCCCGAGAACCGGGAAGTTTTTTAAAATAGCGTGCTGCCGCTGACTGCGGTCCTTAACATACATCCAGAGCACCAGTCCCGCCGGCACTAAAACGATAAAAGCAATTAACAGCCCCAATAGAACAATAATAGCTGTTTCCATTTCCGGACCTCCTCCCTTCACTTCCTCTGATCTTTGTCAGGCAATTGTCCCGCGTTCATTTGAAAACTGCAGGTACTCTTCATTATCTATGATTCTTTTCAGCGTCTCTACTGCCATCCGGACTTCTTCATACGTATTGTACAACGCCACCGGCGCAATCCGGATGTAGGCCGGCGCCCGGAAATCAGGCACGACGCCCTCCGCTTTCAACGCATTACAGATGCCGGCGGCATATTCATGCTTAAGAAGCACATGCCCGCCTCTTGCAGCCGGGTCTCTCGGACTTACCACCTTCAGGCCGATGCCAATACCAGCGTCAATCAAATCGATCATATATCCGGTTAACCGCAGAGACTTCGCCCGTATGCGTTCAATTCCTGCTTCCCCGAACATTTCCAGCGAACCGATCAGCGGAGCCATACTCAGTACATGCGGAGTCCCGATTTCGTAGGCCCCGGCTGATTCCTCCGGCTCGAGGGTATGCTTCATATCAAACTGCACGGCTTTTTTTGAACTGAACCAGCCAGCAAGCCCCGGCGATTCCCCGAAATGCTTTTCATGGACATAGAGCCCAGCAACAGCACCCGGTCCTCCGTTCAAATGCTTATAATTGCACCAAACAGCAAAATCAACGCCCCACTCGTGAAGCTCATGTGGTACAGATCCGACCGAGTGACAAAGATCGAGGCCGACCATAATGCCCCGGGCGTGTGCCTCTTTCGTTAACCGCTCCATATCGAGCACCTGGCCGCTGCGGTACAATACGCCCGGAAGAAACAATAGAGCCGTATCGTCACTCATTCTTTCAATAATCTCCTCTTCATCAAGCATTCCGTCCCGGTTCGGCACCAGAGCCAGTGCCTCTTCCCCCAGCCCCCGCAGATCCAGCTGGCTTTTTAATGCATAAATATCGGTAGGAAAAGCCGCATCATCCGCAAGTATTTTGTACCTTTTAGCAGTAGGCTGATAAAAGGTAGCAAGCATCTGGTGAATGTTTACGGTTGTCGAACCAGTGACAATCACCTCTGTCTCTTTAGCCCCTAGCAGCGGAGCCGAGGCTTGAGCCAGTTTTTCCGAGAGGTAGTACCAGGGATGGCTTCCGTTTGTCCATCCCTCAATACCCAGCTGTTTCCACATATCCATGATTTCCTGTACGCTTTTTTCCGCCCGCTCCGACAGCAGTCCGAGCGAATTTCCATCCAAATAAATCGTCTCTCCCATGTAGAATTCCCGGCGGTACTTTTGGAGTTCATCACCTTCATCCAGTTTTTTCGCGTAAGTCTTTGTATGTATGTTTTCTATATTCATAGCGTCCCTTCTTTTTATGTAAATGTTATTTTTCGCCTTTATTTTATATATGATTCCCCCGGCAGCTGAAACATTAACTGCTCTTTGCACCATTGTAACAGAAATATTCTGCCTCTCATTTTGTCAAAGCCACCGGGTTGCTATTTTTACAGTTACAGCTTATAATCATTCTCGGACTATAAGTGTACACACCGTCGCTGCCCTTCCGGCAGCGATTTTTGTATGAAGACGTATTAACCGGGAAAGGGGGAGCAGTATGACCTGGGATATGCTGACAGTGGTAGGCACCATCGCGTTTTCCATCAGTGGGGCAATTGTCGCTATGGAAGAAGACCTTGATATCTTTGGGGTTTTGTTTTTAGGATTTATCACAGCGTTTGGAGGAGGAGCGATTCGAAACATTCTGATCGGTGTCCCGGTATCGGAGCTGTGGAGCCAGGGGCTCTTTTTTCAGGTTTCCTTCTTTTCTATTCTGTTGTTTGTACTGTTTCCAAATATTTTAATGAAGCACTGGCACAGCTGGGGCTCCTTTTTTGACGCTATCGGCCTTGCTTCCTTTGCGATGCAGGGGGCCCTGTTTGCAGTAGAAATGGGACACCCGCTCAGCGCTGTCATCGTGGCAGCAGTACTCACAGGAAGTGGCGGCGGATTGATCCGTGACGTGCTGGCCAACCGAAAACCGATGGTGCTTCACTCGGAGGTCTACGCCCTGTGGGCGCTGGTCGGCGGCTTATTTATCGGTATGGGCTGGGTTACCGGCGGCTTTGGCCTGTTTTTGTTATTCGTTTTGCTCGTTTCCGGCCGGGTATGCTCCTACCGCTTTCAGTGGAAGCTCCCCCACCGTACAATTCCATCTATGTAAAGCTCTCCCGCCGGTCTCCGGCGGGCTTTTTTATGCTCCGCGGGGCGCCCAAAGCATAATACTTACGCCGACAATACAAAAAGCAGCCCCGACCCAATCGTATGTGTCCGGTCGCCAGCCATCGACCCACCAGCCCCAGAGCAGAGACATAATAATAAATATACCTCCATACGCTGCGTAAACTCTTCCAAACGCCGGAAACACCTGAAAAGCCGCAATGACCCCGTACATTACAAGCCCTGCTGCTCCGAACAGGCCGTAATAGACCGGGCGCGACTCTCTTATCCACTGCCACACCAGGTAGCCGCCGCCAATTTCCATTATTCCTGCCAGTATAAATAAAAGAATGCCTGTAAGCATATAAACCTCCTCCTTCTCCCGCTTTAACATACTGTAGAGATATTTAAAAATAAATGCACCGTAAAATTATGTAAAAAAAGACTGCTTTTCCGTGAGCAGCCCTTAAAGCTTCATTTTATACTGGTTTTTTGCCTCTTTTCTTTCCGTAAATGCTTGTGGCAAGTTCTGGTGCTTTCTGGAACAAATATACCCCCACCAGAGCCGAGAGAAGAATAAAGATACTGCTGAAGGTCCGCAGCGTACCTGTAGCAAGTGCCGCGACAATAATGGAGAACTCCCCGCGCTGGGTTAAAGATAAGCCTGCACGCAGCGCTACTTTGGATGACAGGCCGTACAGCTTTCCGCCCGCAAATCCGACGATAATTTTCGCAGCCACTGACCAGAAAAGCAGCACGAGAAGCATCGGAATCATCGGCACTCCTTCCCCGACCTCAATGGTAGTGCCGAAATAAACAAAAAACATTGGGAGCAGCAGATCCCGAAAGCGCACGACCAGACCTTCGAGTACATCGCTTCGTTTCACTTCAGCCAGGATAATTCCAGCCAGAAACGCGCCAAGTACCTCGGATAAATTCAGGTACAAAGCAATACCGCCGTACGTAAGCGCAATACCAAAAACGAAAAGAAGAAAAAAATCTTCATCCATATAGCGGTCCACAAATGAACGCAATTTTCGGAAAACAAATATACCAAGCAGGACCGCTCCTGCGACCAGTATAATAATTTGAACGAATGTCCATCCGAGCATGCCCAGAGTAACTCCACTGCCTACAGTCATGCTGACAAGCAATGCCACAAGCACCGGGGCGAATAAATCCTCGAAAATAAGAAGACCGAGTATGAATTCGGACTCGGGATTGACCATCCGCTTTGAATTCTCAAGCATTTTGGCTGTGATCGAGGAGCTTGTAGCATAGGCGACACCGCCTATGATTAGGGCTTCGAGCCACCCAAGCCCAAACGCCAGCGTTATACCTACGGTAACCCCGAAGCTGAGTATAATATCCAGAATCCCGGCCCGGAAAACCTTCGTTGCGACAAGGATAAGCTGCCGGACCGGAAACTCCATTCCCAGCATAAAAAACAGCAGGACAATACCAATTTCACCAGCAAAATACAGCAGGTGAGAATCTGCCAGCCAGCTGCTGACGACAATTCCAATTAATAGATAGATGATGACATCGGGGAACCGCATTTTAAAAGAGATCCATCCCCCGATAAAAAGTACGAGCAGCATCAATCCCGCAGCAAGCAGATCAGGCATTTCCGGCATAAGAATTATCCTTTCGCCTTACAAACTTCTTCAAAGCGCCCAATAATATCTTTTTTTCCGACAACGAGCAGGGTGTCCCCGGCCTGAATAATAAAATCATCCTCCGGCTTCGGAAGGATATCTTTATCCCTCATAATGCCGACAATAGAAACTCCTTCCGGTATCGACGTCTGGGCTTCTTCCACTGAGCGTGCATCCATCGGAGAGCCTTTTTTTACTTTGATCCAGTCAACAAGCATTTTCTTTCTTAACAGGCGGAAACGCTCAAAGCTTTCTTCATCCACCGGTTCATCATGAATACCAAGCAGACGGGCTCCCAGCTCCTTCGCTTCATCGGATGTGAATATAGTTGAAAAAAGCGCTTCGTCATCGTCCTCGTCTTCCACAAAATAAATCTCTCTTTTACCGCTGTGGTGTATGATCATGACCGTGGTAATGCCGTCCCGGTTTTCAAACGATACCCGTTTTCCTACCCCCGGCAGGTCATGTTCCCTGATTCTCATCTGTCATTCCTCCTGTGAGCCTTTTCTTTTATCCGTCAAAACGGTGCATCCAGCTATTAAACGCCTGCACAAACTGTTTTACGTGCCGCGTAGTTTTTTCATCCTCAAGCGTATCCAGCTCTTTGTTCATTTTTCCAGTCACCCCTGCCACCAGCATTTTCGGCCCGGGCATTACATAGGCCTCAGCGGCTGTAAGTGTCTGTCGGATCTGATACTGGGATAAGGCTGTGCCGCCGCCCCCGGGAGTCGCTCCGGCAAGCGCAAAGGCACGGTGAGTCAGAGCGGAATGAGCGGGCGGGCTCGACGCCCAGTCCAGCGCGTTCTTTACAACTCCCGGCATCCCATTATTGTATTCGGGAGTCACGATAATAACCCCGTCCGCGCGCATCATTGCGCGTTTTAATTCTACGACGGCTTCCGGGACTCCGGCTTCTTCTACATCGGCATCGTAAAGAGGGATGTAATGCAAAAATGCTTCTTCAACCTCCCAATGCTCCGGAAATTCCGCTTTCATTGAATCCATCAGCTTCCGGTTATAGGACTCCTTCCGCAGGCTCCCGCAGATCACCGTTACATTCATCTGTTTCTCTGTCATAAGCTTCACCGCCTTTGCCTTCATCTTCTAGCCTCATTATACATTTTTTCTGCTCTTTTACCCTAGCAATCACACTTTTTTCTAAAAGTATTGAATCGTGTTTTGACTTCTCTATATATTTATATTAGCATATGCTTATATAATAAATTCAGCAACTGCTCATTAAATTTAGAAAGAAACGGATGCCGCTTCTTTTTCGGCCCCGCCTGGAGGTATGTATGAACACTCTGCTCGCAGTTATTATTTTTCTTATCACACTCGTATTGGTTATTTGGCAGCCGAAAAATTTAAATATTGGCTGGTCTGCCTGCGGGGGAGCTATCATCGCTCTTATCGCAGGCGTGGTCAGCTTCGGGGATGTCGAAACCGTTATTGGAATTGTGTGGAATGCCACACTTGCCTTTGTTGCTATAATCATTATCAGCCTGATTCTCGACAAAATAGGGTTTTTTGAATGGGCTGCCCTGCACATGGCAAAAATTGCCGGAGGCAGCGGCCTGCGGATGTTTATTTACATAATTCTGCTCGGTGCCGTCGTCGCTGCACTTTTTGCCAATGACGGTGCCGCCCTTATACTGACACCTATCGTACTCGCAATGGTGAGAGCGCTCGAATTTAAGGAACGTATGATTCTCCCTTTCATTATGGCCAGTGGCTTTATCGCGGACACCGCTTCGCTGCCCCTGATTATCAGTAATCTCGTTAACATTGTTTCTGCCGACTTTTTCGGCATCGGCTTTGTTGAATACGCCACCCGGATGATTGTTCCGAATTTTTTCTCCATCGGGGCGAGTCTTCTCGTCCTCTATCTTTTTTTCCGCAAGGATCTTCCCGGGCGGTATGACGTCACAAAGGTTAAAAACCCGAAGGATGCGATCCAGGACATAAAAATGTTCCAGCTTTCCTGGGTGGTGCTCGCGGTTCTGCTCACCGGTTATTTTGTCAGCGAATTCGTAGCAGTCCCTGTCTCAGTTATTGCCGGTATTGTAGCCCTGTTCTTCCTATTGATGGCCCGCCGCAGCCCAGCTGTGGAAACGGGCAAAGTACTAAAAGGAGCCCCCTGGGATATTGTTTTCTTTTCGGTTGGAATGTATGTGGTAGTTTACGGCCTGCAGAACGCCGGGCTGACCGAGCAGCTGGCAGTCGTGATACAGGTTGCTGCTGATGAAGGGCTATTTGTCGGTACCCTTTCGATGGGCTTTATCGCCGCTCTCTTATCTTCTGTGATGAATAACATGCCAACCGTGATGATCGACGCTCTGGCTATTTCAGAAACGACTGTCTCCGGCACCATACGCGAAGGCCTTATTTACGCCAATGTGATCGGAAGCGATCTGGGGCCGAAAATCACACCGATCGGCTCACTGGCCACCCTGCTGTGGCTTCATGTGCTGCGGCAGTTCGGCTTCCATATTTCCTGGGCGTATTACTTTAAGGTCGGTATCATTCTGACCATTCCAACGCTTTTTATTACTCTTACCGGTCTGTATGTATGGCTGTTAATCATTGGCGGCTGAGCGGAACCGGCCCGTCATTTCCCGGGAAATATGGAACCTTCTGCATTCGGGACATTGGTACCGCCAGGCTTCCTGTATGAATTAGTTGAATAACAGTCATATTGTTGTTACCCTTGGCAGAGTTGCAAATGATAATTATCCAGCGCCCGGCTCCGGCAGTTTACACTTACGGAGAGCAGGGAATGTATTCAGCAGTTTGCAGAGATAGAAAAAAAGGTATAGATATACTCTATACAGGTTTAAAAATTAAGGAGGCTCACCCTTGGAAATTACAAACGGTGCTAAAGCAGTACTAGAACCGCTGATGGAAGAAAACAACATGGACCACCTCCGCGTGGCAGTTGAAGAAATGGAAGAATCCTCTCAAATTGGTCTTGTTCTTCAGGATCCACAGGAAGACGATCAGGTGGTAGAAGCAAACGGCATTAAAGTAGCAGTGGACAACCGCGTTACAGATTTAATGCAGGATGTTACGCTCGACACGCAGGAAAACGAAGACGGCGAAACACAGCTCGTCATGGCCGGCCTTCCTGAAACTGAATAAACAAGCACCATCGAAACAGCTCTGCTTAACCAGCAGGGCTGTTTTTTTGTTTTCGGAGCCGTTTTTTGCCGTTCCGGGCCGAAAATTCGGCTTACTTCATTAACTATTTATAGCCTGGAACATTTAATATCTGTTACTTTCCGCACACGCTGCACTTCCAGACATAAAAAAACTGTTACTCTTGTTTAATGTGCAAAGAGTTCCTGCTCCTATTCTAAATGAAAAAATCCGCGGACTTATAGGTCCGCGGAATAAAGTATTTCAGGCATAAAACAGTCAGGAAGGCTTCGGGGATAAAAGCGCAAAAACCAAAGCCGTGGCTGGCAGAAGCATCATAAGCCATAATATGGCCGTATAATTATTAAACCAGTCGTAAAAAATACCAAACGGCAGCGGCCCAAGAGCGGAGCCAATAACCATCACTGTCTGAGCAATACCTTTAATACTGCCTAAATGCCTGGGACCAAAATAGTTAGGCCATACAATACTTAACACAATACGCTCAAAGCCGTTCGCTATGCCCCACAGCACTCCAAAAAGAACAGCGCCTGTCCAGGAGTTAATTGCCAGAAGCACCAGCAGTGAAACAATATGTACCCCAAACGTCATCGCAAGCACGTAATGCACTGCAATGCGGTCCACAAGATACCCTACAGCAAATGTCACCGGAAAACCGACAAATGCCATTAATGAAAGCACCAGCGCTGCAAGCGAAATCGAAAGCCCTTTTCCTTCCACGATAGATACTAAATGGAAGGTGACCCCTGTGTTTACAATCGCCGGTACGCTGACACAAAAAAGAATAAGCCAGAACACTTTGGTCCTGCGTGCTTCCTGAAGCGTCCAATTTTTTTCCTGTACAGCTGCTCGCTGAGTCCGGCTCTCTTCCCGGGCTCCTGATTCTCTTCCATCGGGGTTCTGGCCGACGTCCTGCGGCTGGTTCCGCACCATCAAAAAGACCAGAGGCACAAAAACAATAAGCAACAGTGCCGCCCAAATTAACCACGTGTCCCGCCAGCCGACCGTGTGAATCAGCCATGTATTCAACGGAGGCAGGGAAGCCGCACCGACAAACCCGCCAATCGCCATGACGCTTAAGGCCCGGCCGCGCTTTTGCACAAACCACTGCGGCACAAGCGTATTGGGAATCAGAGTCAGCGATCCCTGTCCAAACAGCCGAATGGCGAAAAAACCGATAAACATCATGACAGCACCTGTTAAAAAGGCATTCCAAACACAAGCCAGTGCCAACAGAATGCCCGCGGCTCCCATTACCAGACGCTGACCAAGACGATCAATCGCGCGGCCGACGAAAAAAAGAGTAATACCGGCAGCCAGCGTACCAACAGAATAAATACCAGAAACAAAGGAACGTGAATACGAAAAATCCTCAATATAGTAATCAATAAAAATAGAAATCGAATACGTCTGGCCCGGTCCGGAAAAAAACATACTTAACGCGGACAATGCCACAATTGCCCACCCGTAAAAAATAGGACCCGACCCATTTTTCGGTTTATCAGCCCACATATCAAAGCTCCTTTTTCAGCATTTCCTTCAGAAATTACCAATGAAATTCAGACTCCCGGTCCGGGTGCTCATTTATGCTACTTTATCACAAAGAGGCGCACCGGTTTTATCCCTAATTCATTAAAAACAGTCCTCCAGATAAAAAAAGCTGAAGCAGAAAAACCTCTCTGCTTCAGCTGAATTATTTATCCTAAAGCTACATCCAATATCATCATGACACTGAAGCCGATCATCAGGCTGAAGGTAGCGAGCCGTATATTGCCCTTTTCCTGCGAGCCTGGGATAACTTCCTTAGCAACAACAAATATCATCGCTCCTGCTGCAAAACTGAGAGCAAACGGAAGCAGCGGCTCAATAATGATAACCGCGGCAGCACCAATCACTGCTGCCACCGGTTCTACAAAGCCGGACAGCTGACCGTAAAAGAAGCTTTTCTTTTTCGATAGTCCGTCCCGCCGAAGCGGCATCGATACTGCTGTGCCCTCCGGAAAATTTTGAATACCGATACCAAGCGCAAGTGCTACTGCCCCTGCGAGCGTGGAGCTGGTGAATTCCGAAGCCAGTGCCCCGAATGCTACACCTACAGCGAGTCCTTCCGGAATATTGTGCAGGGTAATCGAAAACACAAGCATTGTGGTCCGGTGCTTGGCATACTTGTCTTTTATTTCCGTAAAATACGTATCTTCATTCATCATGGGAATGACCCTGTCGAGCAGCAACAGAAAAACACCACCAAGTAAAAAACCAATAACAGCTGGAATATAAGGTATCTGTCCCTGCTCCTCCGCCATATCAATGCCTGGTGAAAGCAACGACCAGAAGCTCGCAGCAATCATAACCCCGCCGGCAAATGCAAGCATACTATCCATCAGCTTCTGGTTGTTTCTGTTCGTGAAAAACACAACCGCAGCACCTGCTGCAGTCATGCCCCAGGTAAAAAAAGAGCCGATCAGCGCCTGCAGCGTGGGAGGGAGCTCCGCAAACCACTCCATATTATAATCTCCTTTTTACTCTATTAAAAAAAGTTTCCCTAAGGAAAGTCTAACGCTATTCTATTCCTTCCTGTAAAAGCTTGTCAATCGATAAACTTAGAGCCGCCTCCTTCTGGAGTGCGGCTCTACTCTTTTATTGTTAAATAATCGTATTGACGCCTTCAGTATCTGTCACAATGAGAAGGATTTTTCCTTCATCGAGTTCATCCTCATACTCATGGGCTTCTTCCTGGGATAATCCAATTTCCTGCAGTTTGTTCCGGAGCTCATCGCCCTTTTTGCTGAACATATTTCCTACCGCATTTTTTAACCCTTCTTCTTTCATCCCGACAGTGTTGGCATTCGCATTCTCCGCGATACGGCCGGTGCGGTCGTTATCGTGGGTCATAACGTACACGTTTTTTTTATCAATACCCTTTTCAGCCAGACGCTGAACATCCTGCTGCAGTGCTTCGTCATCAGTGTATTCTCTAACGAACGGTTTCATAAAAAACCTCCCTTTATTTTTTATTGTCATCCTCATAGACCATTCTGTCTTTATTTAAACCGTTCTCCGGCAAACCACCTTGTTTCGCCTAGAGAGCATGGGGTTCCATATAATCCAGAAATTTTGTTTCAAATAAATGCACATTATAGTTCACCAGGCCTACGACTGTTTTTGTAATAAAAGAATCTTCGTTTGTTTCTCCCGGCTCGTACCTGGATTTAATAATTCCGTATTCTTTGAATGTATCATTGTGAATGGTTTTTAAATCCTCTCTCGCCTTTTCCAGATCTTTTACGGTGTAAGTAACCTTTGATCCTGCCTCGCAGCAGTCCGGAAATCTTCCGCGGAGTAATTCTGCCGAGCGTTCCATAATGTTTAAGATAATCGCTGATTTATGCTTTTGAGATTCCATCGTTTCAGGCTGAAGCTTTTCAACATCCTTCATATGGTATTTCTCCTGAATGATAATATCATCTAAAAAAAGAATAATCGCATGGATCTTGTCTGAGATAAATACTACTTCACGGTCCTGTTCCTGCATTGTGAAGCCACCTTTATTAATTTTTAGTTTAACCTTATGCCAATTGCCCTAAAATCTATACCCTTTTTATCCCGAGGTCATACCGTAAATTAGGAAAACGGAACATTTCCTTTACATTTTTGTTGGCATATTTACTTCTTATTACGCGTACTGAAAAATATCATACGTGCATAAATAAATGCGACTGGTTTGTCTGGCGCTAGTGTGTTCGTTCATGCGGCCGGGGCTTGCTGCTTAAAGAAATGTCCGCCTGTATTAACCGCCCTCTTCAAAAAAAAGATCTATTAGCCCGGGTGATTTCGGCCCCGGTTATTCATCACCTGGATATATAAAGGATTTCTCTCTCGATACGCTCAAAATTGATAAAACATTTATTAAGGACATGAACGGAGTTTCACGTGAAACAGCTATTGTAGTAATTGTCCTACACCTGTCAGCACAGTTGGATTTTCACGTTATCACGAAAGGAATTGAAGCCCCTCAGCAATTAAATTTTTTGTGGCAGAAAAAATGTCATGAATATCAGGGGCCCTTATACAGCCCGCCTGTTACCAAAAATGAATTATTTAAAATGTATAAGAAAAACGACAATATTTTATATTAAAAAATCCACGCTCTTCATGGAAGAACGCGGATTTTAGTCATTAATTGATTTGATCTATTCTCTTTGTCAGTATACGCCCAATAGCTTCTTTTGTTTCTTTCAAAATTTCAATAACACTGTTCATTATCTGCTTTTAACCAGCAGATTAACAGCTTCCTGGATCAGTTCTTCGCTGTCTTCCCCTTTTTCTATCTGCTCACGCACGCATTCCTCGAGATTCGTACTCACTACCAGACCGATCGCACGATCAAGCGCTGTACGTGCAGCGTTCATCTGGGAAACAAGCTCTTTGCAGTCCTTTTCTTCTTCCATCATCCGAAGAACGCCACGAACCTGCCCCTCTACCCGTTTTACCCGGTTTTTCATTTGATCATTATATTCCATGAAAGGCTCCTCCTTTCAATTAGAGTATTTATTTGTCTTCCCTTTATTTTCCCCTTTACCCTCACGGGTATATGAAAAATATAAACGATGCTTTCCTATTTGTCAAATGGACATCAGATACTGCGTCCCGTGAAATCCTTCCGCCTTGCAATCCCCCTCCTTCTTTTTATATGATGAGAGGATCAAACTATACAGACAGCGGTGACTATACGTGTTAAAAGACACAGGAGAGCGAATAATCCCTTCAGAAATGAAACCAACCAACGGTATGCTGCTTGAGCATCTGGCCCGCTATTATTTCGCCATGCCGTACGCCAGGGGGCGCGTGCTTGATATTGCCTGCGGGGTCGGCTACGGGGCCCAGATGACAGCTAAAGGGAAAAAACGGGAGGTAGACCATGTGATCGGCGTCGACATTGACGCTGAAGCGATCGCCTTTGCCCAAAAGCACTATTATCATCCCCAGCTTTCCTTCCAGACAGGAGATGCTCTTGATGAGAAACTGTCCATGCAGATAGGCACATTCGATACGATTGTCTCCTTTGAAACCATCGAACACGTACCCGATGACCTTATCTTTATGAAACGCATGTACGCCCTGCTCCGCCCTGGCGGTACGCTCATCGTTTCTACGCCCTTCGGCCGGGGAAGGCACAAGCCCAGCAACTCCCCTTTCCATTACCACCAGTTAACGCCAGAGGAATGGGAAGAGCTCTTATCAAGCGAAGAATGGCCGTGGGAAAATCTGCAGCTGTACTATCAGCAGGGAGTAGCCTTCGAACGTCCCGCCCGTACGGGGGTTCACTACCCTCTCGGCATTGCTGTATGTATCAAACCAAAAGCGTGAATACAACAAGATCCCGTGCCTATTTTGGCCGGGATCTTTTTCTGATTTCATTTCTTTCACGCAGTATTGCCAGCTCTGTCACAAGCTTTTTCTGATCTTCATATGAGATGTTTCCTTCAAGCATTGATTGAATTTCCTTAAATCGTTCTTGATCCTCTTCATTCAAATAACGAAGCTCTTCTTCCATGAAGGCCGTCCTTTCATGTACAGGATAAATATCATTCTGTGCCGGTACTGACAATCTGCTTTGCCTGGGTAATGACAGCAAGCGTCCGGATCCACCGGATCAAGGTAAAGGCTACAATTCCTGTGAACAATGAAAGCATAAAAAATGCGAAATTCACCGCTACACCCGGCAGGTTCAAATCAGTTATCACTAAAAGCAGAAATACTATAAACAAAAGAGCGCTTACTGCAGCTGTAATCCCCCATCTCCTGCACTTTTTCCGGTACTCCTCCAAAAAATAAAGCGTCCAGTGGTCCTGAAAGGACGAAGCATCTTTCTCCCCTTCAAATATGTGGAGTACTGGGGAGGAACACAGAAGTATCCATTCCTCTTCAGAAATTTTCCGCAGTCCCTGATAATCTTTCGACATGATAAACTGATATTCCTTTTCTTCCTCCCTTACTTCCGATAAAGAATAGCCGAGCAGAGAACAGTCCTGAACCTGCCATCCTTTTTGGCGCTGCTCCTTCAAACGATTTTTCTCTTTATCGTAGGTGTTGAAAGGCATAAAAGAAAATAAAAATTTGGTTTCTCTTCGCAAGTAACTATACACCTCCTATATATGGAATACACACGGCTGAAAATTGGCAGAAGTAGATGATGAAGGGCAGTGAATGCCGGGGGAATAATAAAATTATACAAAGTAGATATCATTATGCTACCATGAGCGTCCTGCTGTCACAAACCCTCTACCCGGGCTCGACTTCGGCCCTCGCCCCATCTGCCGCTTTTTCCATAAGCCTGAGCAGCGTTTGCTTTTCTTCCGCTGTAAACTCTTTTGTCATAATATCTGTCCATTCCCGCATCGCTTCTGAAATCTCCTCTTCTATTTTCCAGGCCGCTTCAGTAAGAAAAACAATCTTTTCCCTCCGGTCCAGTACACTCTCTTTTCGGTAAAGGTACCCTTTTTCTTCGAGGCGTTTTATAGCGCGCGTAATTGTAGCTTTATCCATCACTATCTGCCTCGTGATGTACTCCTGAGGTACATTTTCCTGGTCATATAACGTTAAAAGTACAAGCACTTCTGTATTCCCCAAACCAAAATGATTGAATCGTTTATCAATATACTGGTGAGTGTAACGCTGAATGATAGCCGCCCATTTACCAACGGAATAAATATTCATATTATTGCTCCTCCTCCGAAGCTTTACGTTTCCCGAAAGTTTTAAACAGAAAAACCAGAGCTGCCACGACAAGTGCCGTGATGCCGGAGAAAGCGTATATGAATTGATTGGTTCCGATCGAGCCGCCTGCCAGACGGCCGACAAAATCCAGTACGAGCGGCGACATAAACTGTCCGAAATACATGAAGCTCTGCACCACCGCCATTGCCAAAGACATCTGGACAGCGCTTGAGACCTTCGTCACACGGTCAAAAATCAGCGGAATAACTGTGCCAAGTCCAATACCTATCAAAATGATGCCAAGCGTAATTAATACAGCCTGACCGCCAAAAGCGATGAGAACAAAACCGATGCCGGTTACAGCCAGCTGCAGAGGCACGGTCCATCTTCCGAGCCGGCTGGTGATGCTGCCAAGCATGGAGCCTGCTGCAAACCCTCCTACGTTTAACGAAGCAATCATTACACCAGCAAGGGAAGCAGAGGCAATATTGTTTTCCTGCAGAAAGATTGCCATATTCGTCGGAATGGAATAAAAGAATAAGAACACAATAAACATACCGCCGGCAAGAGCAAATATAGGCTTTTCCACTCCCCGCGATGAGCTGCCCTCTGACGCTGATACTGCTTCGGGCCTCTGTTTCGGAAGAAAAAGAAGCACAAGCACGAGCACCAGCAGAGCCAGGCCGTAAACAGCAAATGTCAGCCTCCATAAAATACCCGCCAGTATGCCTGCAAGTACGATAGAGATAATACCGCCCAGCTGATTGGAGGCGCTCACTCTTCCCATCATCACTGTTTTTTCTTTACCTTCATAAAAATCCGGGATCAGGCTCGTCGATATCGGCATGATCAGCCCGACGGCAATACCGAGCACCGCTCTTGAAACGAGCAGCAGCCAAAGCGTTGGAGCAAAAGCTCCGCCCAAGCCTCCAATGACATACAGGATGAGCCCGGCAGCTAAAACAGATTTTTTGGACACTCGTTTCGTGAGCCGGCTTGAGATAAAAGTAAATGGAATGATAAATAATGCGTGCAGGGTATTAATTAATTTGATTGAGGTTTCGTTGGCCTCCGGAAAAGCTTCAGAAATAGAACCGAGCGCCGGGGATATAGTAGCTCCCGCCATAACGGTGATCAATGAAATAGATAGAATAGCCAGCTTTTGAGACACTTTGATTACTCCTTTTTGTATATTTTACTCTATCCACCATATAAATAATTAGTTGCTTGTGCAACTAACAGGCCTCACATATTCCCCTGCCACCAAAAAAAACAGGCGGCTGCCTGCTTTTACGTGTTTCCGTTATAAAATAATGGTGGCGGTCGAGACCATATTATAGAGATGCTCATCTGATACTTGAAGAAACAGCCCTTTGTTTCGAAAGTGAACAGCAAGCAAAAATAAAAAGAAAATATTAACAATGATACTCCCGAGTCCATTGCCTACCGCAATATCAGCATTGATAATCACACTGTCTGAAATAGTTGCGGTCAATTCAGGAAGAGAGGCAGCAACGGCCAGCAGACGGTGATTAGAAGAAAAGCATAGAATGCTGTGTTCTAAACTGACGTTTCACGTGGAACTGCCGCACGTTTTTTCCGTTAACGTTTAACGCCAGCGTTCGTACTGCCTGTGAAGACTTTCTTTCTCTATTAAACATTTTTGCAGACTTGGCGCTGGGCAAAGCTGATTGTAGCGGCGGACTTTTTTATTGATTTTACTGATTTCTTTTTTTATACGGCGGTCAGGGATTGCTTCCTCCGTCTGCTGTTTCAGCACCTGCCCGAGGTCCTCCCGGATTTCCCGCTGCAGCCGGACCCATGAAGGCACAAATCCGTTTCGCTTTAAAAGAGTGTCAAAGGTATCGCTTTGCAGATACTCCTTTGGCAGTGGTTTGCCACGACCCGGCAGATTGTCAAACCCACCCTTCTTTTCGTGCTCCCGAATCAATTCACCAACAGGGTCGCGATACGTTAGTCCTTCTTTTTCCCCGGCCAGCCTCTCGTTGTAATCCTTCGATAACGCCATTCATTCTGCTCCTTTGCTTTTTTTGATATTTTTATTTTAACAAACAGAGCATAAACAGGTCTTTTTAAAGGCTTTCCCATGCTTCCTCTGCCTCTTGCATAAGACGCTTAATCATGACACCTGCCGGCTCACGTACGCTCAAACGTGTTCCCTGGCCGCTCCAAAGGGACATGAATGCAGGCTCGTTTTGTCTGGCCGATTCTTTTCGAATCGGCTGTGTCAGTATATTTTGAATTGGATACGGTGGCCAATTGTACCCGAGCGCCTCCAACTGTATCATCATTTTATTTGTAATTCCTCTGGCCGGCTTGCCGCTGAAGATGGAGGTAACGGCGGTTTCTGTTTCTTTACTCATTAATACCGCCTGTTGATGGGCCTGCGGGGCTCCGCTCTCACTGCTTGTTAAAAAAGCGGTTCCCATCTGCACCGCTCCCGCGCCCAGGGCATGCGCCGCCAAAATACCACGTCCATCCATAATCCCCCCAGCTGCAATCACAGGAATGTCAACCTCGTCCACGACCTGGGGCACTAAAGCCATCGTTCCGATCATCGCTTTCCCGAAGGACTCTGCAAAGGTTCCACGGTGCCCGCCGGCTTCACTCCCCTGAGCCACTACCGCATCCATACCTGCCTGCTCATTTTGAACAGCTTCTTCAACGGTAGTGGCAGTGCCGATCAAAAAGACACCGTGGGCCTTCAACCGCTCAATATGGGGAGCAGGAGGAATTCCAAAGGTGAAGCTGCAGACCGTAATCTCTTCTTCTATAATAATTTCAAGCTGTTCTTCAAAGAAAGAAGGCAGCTTATCCGGCATCGATTGAGCGGCCAATTTTAATTTTTTATGAATCAGAGAGAGCTTTTCATTGGCAGCCTGAACATCTTCGGCGACCACTTCCGGAGTTTCCGGCACAAAAAGATTCACTGCAAATGACCCCGATGTCTGCTTTTTCACAAGTTGAACAGTAGAGCGAAGACTCTCTGCGGTCATATATCCGGCTCCTATAGTCCCAAGCCCGCCAGCTTTTGTGACTTCTGCCACCAGCTCCGGAGTGGTGACCCCGCCGGCCATTCCGGCTTGAATAATCGGCTGTTCGATTTGAAGACGCATAAGTAATTCAGAACGTACCGCCATATGTGCTCTCTCCTTTACTACAATATTTAATACAATTAATTGGAAATGTATTTATTATATCATGGCATAAATTTCATGCGATTCTTTTGAACTAAATCTAAAGTTTTACATTTATTTTACGCAAATAAAAAAGCAGGGACGCGGGTCCGCTGCTTTTTATAAAATATGCCGGAATTGTTTCGCTCTTTCTTCCAGACCTCTCGCTGCTGCGCCAATATGTTCGAACTCTTTTACAGCATGCTTAATATGTTCCTGGCTGTTTTCCATTCCTTTTTGGGAACGAATCGTCCCCTCGCTAATTTTACTCACTTCTCCAGTTATTCCCTCGACATGGCTGTTTACTTCCTGGATAGAGGAATGAGCCCTTGTTGCAAGCTTCCGGACTTCCTCTGCCACTACTGTAAATCCACGGCCGTGCTCCCCGGCTCTTGCAGCTTCAATCGCTGCGTTTAAAGCCAGCATATTAGTCTGGTCAGCGATTTCACGGATCGTTTTTACGATCCCCCGAATAGAATCCGCCTGCTGCTCCAATGATTCCAGAATCGCAAGATTGTTATTTGCCTCTTCTACTACCTGCCGGGAGTTTTCAGTAATCTCCCGGCCTTTTGTCCTCCCGTCTTCTGCTCTCTTTAACAGCTCCTCAGACATGTGCTGCACCGAGTCTGACACCTTTGTCATTTCGTCTTCCCGGAGGGTAATATCTGTCGCTGCCTTCAACACCGCGTGTACGTTTCCAGCGTCATCCAGCACCGGCATGTACGTGGCTTCAAGCCTTACCAGCTTACCGCTTCGCGTCATCCGCTGTATTTTATCCTGAAATGATTTTCCCGCGCGCAGCTCCTGCCAAAACCTTTCATAATCCCGGCTCGAGGCAAAATCCGGGGTACAGAACTGCCGGTGATGCATGCCTGCCATATCTTCTTCATGATACTCCATCGCCGCAGCAAAATGGTGGTTTGCCCACAGCACCCTTCCATTAAGATCAAACTCAATGAGGGCGAGCGACTGTTCGAGCGCACGTAAAACCTGGAACGAATCTAAAACCTGGTCGTTATTTTTTGTTTTTTGCATGGCGAATACCTCTCTAGTTCTTTTTTATTATTTATCATTAATACTTTATACCCAATGGGCTATTTTAAAAACACTTTTTCTAATACATATTTATAAAAAAGGCCCAATTATTACTAAACAATAAAAAAGACCTATTTTATAAGGTCTTTTTTAGAATACATACACGTCTGGTTACGACCCTGATTTTTTGCCTGATACAAAGCGTCATCTGCCTGCTTAAACAGCTCTCTTTCCTCTACAGCCGTTTCAGGAAATATAGAAGCCCCGGTCGACACAGTAATATACAATGTCTCTCCATCCGTGAGGAAAGGATATTTTTCCACCCTCCTGCGTATTCGTTCAGCGGTAGCGGCTGCTTTGGGTGCTGGACAGTTAGACAATATAATAGTAAATTCTTCTCCGCCTTTGCGGTACACCGAATCCTCCGGCCGGACCATTTCAAGAAGCACAGTGCCAAGCTGTCTTAAAATATCATCTCCGGCTGCATGGCCGTAACGGTCATTAATATCCTTAAAATGATCAATATCGATAATGAGCAGCGAGACCGCCTGCTTCATTTTCGAAGCCTGCCCGAGATTTTTTGTTAACGAATAGGCAAAGCTTCTCGGATTATCAAGGCCGGTGAGCGGGTCTTTTAAAGACTCTGTACGATACTTGTGAAGCAGCTGATTGGAATAAGTCAGACGCTTTACCATATATACTGCTGCAAAAGCTCCGGTAAACGACACAAGCCAATAGCTGAGTACCACTTCCGTGTAAAGATTCACAGTATTCAGCTGGTATATCATAATAATGAGAAAGTAAATATTGGAGCATAAAAGCATATAAAATGCTGCAAGCCACGGATTTCGTACCAGCCGGGCGACAAAAATATACGCCGCCGTGCTGAAAACAATCATGCTGAGCGGGTATAAAACAATCACTCCTCCACCGATGGCAATACGTGAAAACGAAATAATGGCCGCAGCCGTTACTGCAGGTATCCATCCGCCAAACAAAGCGCTGAGCATAATTGGGATATGACGCAGGTCGATCAGGGTGTATTCGTTAACCCTGATGCCAAATCCGATTAACACCATGCCGAGCACTCCAAACAGTATGCCGGTAAACAGCCTCACCCTTATAGAGGCTGCACGCGAAAAGGAATGCTCCCGAAACACCTGGTAATAAAAAAAAGGAATGTCACTAAAATGGTTAAGTTAACGAAAAGTTGACTAAACACAACGGCCCTCCTCCCACCATTCAGGCCCCCGTCCGCGCTTCTGCGCTCCGCGGTTCAATCTTTTTTTTGTATGACCCTTACACCGGTTATGGATCAGCTGGCTTCTTCCTCGTCTTTTGTCCATTCCTCTGGTACAATTCTTACTATACCGTCCAGACTGTTAACTAATAAAGGAGAATCAACAATGAGTAAACGACTGGAAATTATGCACTCTGCTGCCCGCATCATTCGCCGGGACGGCTTTAACCGCCTTACTCTGCAGGCTGTGGCTGACGAAGCAAAGGTGAGTAAAGGCGGTCTGCTTTATCATTTTCCAAATAAAGAACGGCTCATATATGAGATGAACGCTTATGCGCTTGCCCGGTTTCATGAATTAATCGAAGAAAAGCGAAGCGATTCAGGCAGCTACATTAAAGCTTACGCGGAAGCAACGCTCGAAGAGCTTCGATCGGGAAGCAACTTTTTAATAAATGCGAGCCTGCTGGCCACCCTTGCTGATCACAAAGAGGTGCTCGATCTTTGGAAGGAGTACAACGAACGCTGGCAGATGCTTTTTGCTTCCGACGCTTTTCACACCGATGACGCCTCGATGGTCCGGCTGTTAAGTGACGGGATTTGGTTTTCACATATTTTTGAAATTAATACGATACCCCTTTCACAGGCTGAACGTCTGCTTCAAAATCTTTTGAGACGCTTTGATGAAGGAAAAGCATAATGGTTTATGTGCTCATTATCATCTCTGTAATATGCGAAGTATTTGCTTCCTCCATGCTCAAGCTTTCGTATGGCTTTACCAGGCTGCTTCCGTCTCTTGGCTTTGCAGCTGGTATGGGCGTTGCTTTTTACCTCCTGGCGCTCGTCCTCCAAACCCTTCCGCTCGGAGTCGTTTATGCCACGTGGAGCGGCCTTGGCACCATTTTAACTACCTGCATCGGCGTTTTTTATTTTAGGGAAAAGATGAATAAAACGAACACTTTAGGTATTGTCTGCCTGGTAATTGGACTTCTGATGATGAATTTAGGATGAAGGAAGGAATAAATTATGCGTGCTGTTGTTCTGCTGTTTGCTGCGATTTTATTTGAGGTTATTGCTTCTACGTCCTTGAAGCTTTCCGAAGGTTTTACCATCCTCATTCCCTCTCTGACCGTTTTTATAGCATTTATCGGGGCTTTTTTCTTTCTGAGTCTCGCCTTAAAATCAATTCCGTTATCTGTAGCTTATGCTGTATGGGCAGGGCTTGGTACGGCTTTAACAGCCATCGCGGGCATTTTGCTTTTTCAGGAATCATTTGGATGGATGAAAGCTGCCGGCTTATTTTTAGTCATTTCCGGACTCATTCTTCTTCATGTGAAAAATAGCCGCCGGCCGAAAAAAAGCAGATACTTCCCCCGGGCCCGGCACGCTTAAGCTTCCACCGGTTTTTTTAAGCCTGAAGCCTCTATACATTATGGCTGTCTGGGCTTTTTTTCTCACATTTTTTCACAAATTTTTAAAAAATGCGTTTATTCCAGACATTTATAAGGTAAAATTACCATAGAATACCAGAAGCCAGTGGTTTACCACATAAGCTTTTGCTGAATACATGAAAGACAAGAAAGGAAGAATAATGATGAAAAAATGGATAACAGGAAGCAGTGCTGGTTTTTTAGCTCTCGGAGTAATTGCCGTACCCGCCCAGGCAGAAGAAATGAATGCAGGGGACATTCTGCAGGAGTCGAATGAAACTATGGCTGAGCTCGACAGCTATTCTGCCACTACCGAAATTTCACAGGAAATCACAAATGCCGCCGGTGAAGGAGAAACAATGACGAACAGCTCCACATCGCAGCAGGACATTACAATGGATCCTTTCGCTCTTCACCAGACAACTAATACAGTCGACCCGGTCAGCGGTGAAGAAGTATCCACAGAAATGTACTGGACAGAAGACGGCTACTATGTAGAAATGCCGGATGGCAGCTGGACGATGATGCCCGGTGACATGATGGGCGATATGGAAGCGATGACGACAAACCCGGGCATGCATATGGGAGCTTCGGAATCCTTTGCTGATGAAATGGACGTAGAAGAAACAGATAACTACTATGTGCTCACCTACGAAGGAAGCGGTAAAGAGATAGAAGAAGCGGCCAGTAAAATGATGCAGTCGGACATGGCCAGCGGCATGGCTAATGAGGAAATGATGGAAGAAACCTGGAGCATGATCGACATTCAGGATGTATCCATGAGCCTGACCGTGGATAAGGAAACTCATCACATGAGAGCGAGCACCATTAATATGGATGCTTCCTATGATATGGAAGAAATTACTACAGATATGAGTCTGACAGCTGATTCCACCTACTCCAGCTTCAACAGCGTCGGTGATATTACTGTACCGGAGGAAGTCATGAATGAGGCTGTACCGATGGATGAAATGGAAGGCATGGACGGAATGAACGGTATGGAAGACATGCCTGAAGAAGGTATGGCTGAAGACGGGGCTTCAATGGAAGAAGGCGGAGAAATGCCTGAAACAGCAAGCGCCCAGCCTGCCTATATGGCTGGCGGTCTGGCCCTGGCTGGTCTGGCCGGCGGAGCCCTGCTTTGGACAAGACGCCGCCAACAGGCATAATAATCTTTCGGTCACGCAGCCTTCACCTCCCTGGTGAAGGTTGTTTTTTTCTCCACCAGCCGTGTATTATGGAAATAATAGTTATGTCTATTGTGGTCTGTTACGTCCCTTTACTGGAGTGAGCATATATGGAAAAAGTATTTATTGCGATGATTGTTATCGGCCTGAGTATTACCGGGTACTTCGGATACCAGTGGTTTGATGCCAGAGCAGGAGTAGATAAAATTTCCACCAACGAAGAAGACGTTATCTCTGATTCTGCGAATGAATCTGCGGAAGCTCCGGACGATAACAATTCCGAAGAGCAGGGCGATTCTTCCAGCGTGGAAGCTTCCGGGGAACCAGAAGCCTATACGCTGCCTGAAGGAAATGACACAGACAAGGGCTCCAGCGAGGCTTCCTCCTCCGACAGCAGCAAAGATTCGGCAGTGATGAGCGATGAAATAGACCAATGGGAGAAAGGCGAAAATGTAGCCAAATTAAAAATCCCGGAGCTTGGAAACTCGTATTCCGTCTACTGGGGTACAGATGATGAATCGCTTGACCAGGGCGTTGGCATGTATGTCAGCGAATGGACCACCACTCCTGACGAGTCCCGCCACACGGTGCTAAGCGGTCACCGTGACACGGTTTTCACCGGTCTTGACGAGCTTGAAGACGGGGACTCTCTTATAGTCGAGTATGAAAATACCCAGTATGTTTACCGGCTGCAGAAAACATGGGTGACAGACGCTGAGGACCGCTCTGTCATTGTAGACAAAGACGAACCAACGCTTACGCTCACCACCTGCTATCCATTTGACTATATCGGAAGCGCTCCTGACCGTTATATTGTAGAAGCAGAACTCGAACAGACAAACAGTCTTTAAGCAGCAAAAACGGCTCCGATGGCTTGCCTACGGAGCCGTTTTTTCATTTTTTGGCAGGATTTCAACTTTATTTCCCCCCCTCTTGCTATAATAAAAAATAATTGTTATTCTTTCGATATCGGATTTCGATATCGAAATCCGAAAGGATGATCGGTCATGGAAGATAAAACGCTTCGTAAGCTTTTTTTAGGATTTATTCACATCCACATCCTGCACCACGCCTCCGAGCACCCCGTTTACGGGCAATGGATGCTTGAGGAGCTGCAGGAACACGGCTATTCCATGAGTGCAGGCACTCTTTATCCCATTCTTCATGCTATGGAAAATGACGGTCTTTTACACAAAGAAAATAAAAATGTGAACGGAAAAATCCGCAAATATTATACCACCACAGATAAAGGAGCCGGAATTTTGCAGGAGGCCCGTGTGAAAGCTTATGAATTGTTTAAAGAAATCAAGTAAAGACGGGAGAGAACGCTATGGGAAAAACTTTGGGCCAAAAATGGCTGGAAATATTTTTGATTTCCACACGGCTGGGATTGACCTCTTTTGGCGGCCCTATCGCCCATTTAGGCTATTTTCATGAAGAATACGTGCGACGCAGAAATTGGCTCGACGAGAAGAGCTATGCGGATCTGGTCGCCCTGTGTCAGTTTCTTCCAGGCCCCGCCAGCAGTCAGGTCGGTATCGGGATAGGCATTATCCGGGGTGGGCTCGTGGGAGGTTTTATTTCCTTTCTTGGATTCACCCTTCCTTCCGTTATTGCTTTAGTAATCTTTGCCCTTGTACTTGAAGGCCTCGACGTCAGCGATGCCGGCTGGCTTCAGGGGCTGAAAATTGTCGCTGTGGCAGTTGTTGCCCATGCGATATGGGGCATGGCCCAAAAGCTCACACCTGATCTTCAGCGGCGCACCATTGCCCTGCTCGCCATGAGTGGTACTCTTTTATGGCAGACCTCTCTTGCACAGGTGCTTGTCATACTGGCAGCGGGCGGAGCTGGGTGGGTGCTGTACCGCTCAGTCCAGGAGGCAGATCATACGGCGGTCCTCGAAACCGTATCGCGCAAAACAGGTGCTTTCTGCCTGACACTCTTTTTTGTTCTGCTCGCTGCACTGCCGCTTATGCGGGAGTGGACCGGTTCTACCTTCGTAGCCATGTTTGACAGCTTCTACCGGGCTGGCTCACTCGTATTCGGCGGCGGGCACGTTGTCCTTCCTCTACTGGAACGGGAGTTTGTCCCGACCGGATGGATGAGTGAAGAGACGTTTCTCGCGGGCTACGGGGCGGCCCAGGCTGTACCGGGGCCTTTATTTACCTTCGCTTCCTACCTGGGCACTGTCCTCTCCGGCTGGCAGGGGGCCCTGGTCGCCTCAGCAGGCATCTTTTTGCCGGCTTTTCTTTTAATTATCGGAGCACTGCCGTTTTGGTCCCTGCTTCGTAAAAATACTCATATGAAAGGCGTGTTGACCGGTGTAAACGCTGCTGTTGTAGGTATTCTTTTAGCTGCCTTTTATAATCCAATCTGGACCTCCTCCATTACGTCCTCACTGGATTTTGTATTAGCTGCTTTTCTATTCACAATGCTTGCCTTCTGGAAGCTTCCGCCCTGGGTAGTCGTTCTCAGCGGCGCAGCCGCAGGCGCTGTTCTCTTATAGAGCAGCGTCTTTTTTACTGCTTTCTGCCAGCTCCTCTCCCCTGGACACTGTACGAAACCGTCAGGAAATGGGATACTGGTACCAGAAAATTGAAACCATCAGGAATCAGAAGGGAAAGATGTGGATGGCCAATCAGTTCGCCGGGACGCTGCGCAGTGCGTGGATGCTTGTTCGTGCCATTGCTGTTATATCTTCAAGCATCGCTACGATTGTCTCTACGATGCTGCCGCTTTTTTTATACTCGTCTCTTTCAGCTTCTTATTTAACAGCTATTTTCATTCTTCTGGCCATTGGCGCTTTTCTTATTCACGGGCTTCTCACCCACGCTTTTAATGATTATGCTGACTATCTTTCAGGCACGGATGAGCACAGTCCTGCTATTCTTTCCGGAGGCAGCCGCGTGCTGCAGACTAATGCCATGTCATTAAAATCGTTATGGCTGGTGGGGAAATGGCTCGCTATCGCATTGATGGGCATCGCCGTGCTTTGCTTTATCCTTGGGTATATTAAAGTAGGCGTGCTCCTTCTTATCGGCGTCTGGGCAGCGGCCTCTTATTCCCTGCCTCCGCTCAGCCTCAGCTATAAGCCATTTCTCGGGGAATGGCTCAGTCTGTTTCCATCCATATTTTTGCTCGGCCTCGGCGGGGCATGGCTCGCGCTTGGCACCATTCCGGAATGGGCTTTGCAGAACGCATTTATAAATGCCATGATCTGTCTGGCCTGGGTGATGGTCCATCATATCCCGGACCGTGATGCGGACATGCAGGCCTCTCCCGAAAAGCGCACCACAGTAGTCTGGTTTACCCGCAAATTTGGTTCACCTTACGCTCATATGCCTGCCGTATGCTATTTAGTGATATCAGGGCTCACCATTTTTTGGCTCGGCAGTGACCGTCTGTTGGCAGCAGCGGGACTGGCTGTACTTATGGCAGTATCTCTTATTCTTGTCAGCCGAATGGATAACTCCAATCCCGAGCACGTCTCGGCTGTAGAAAAGACCCTTTTGCTGATTGCCATGATAAGTGCCGGCTGGCTAGGTATTTTTATTTAAACCGGTGGTGCAGCGATGCGGGAACGAGAATTTATTATTTCCTCTTTTCCATCGTCTGCTATAATAAAGCATCACCCTTGAAAGGAAGGACATAATATGGACGGCACAAAACGTAAAGATGTTACCCTAGGAGCAGAAGTGGATATTGTTTTAAAAAAAGACCAGCGGAGCGGGACGCTGACCCGGGGTATCGTTAAAGATTTACTCACTAATTCCCCGAGCCATCCGCACGGCATTAAAGTCAGGCTTGAGGACGGCCAGGTAGGACGCGTCAAACATATTCATTAAATTCGCAGCATCCTAAAGCTCCTCTCTCTGCTCAAAGAGACGAGGGCTTTTTTCATTTTAGAAAAACACGTTTTATTATATTAATATAATAAAATTAAAGCATCTTCTTTTCGTTTTAAACGGGAGCGCTATAGAAAATAGAATATTTCTGTATGAGCAACAGGAGGTATAGAATGGAGCTTCAGCAAAAAAGCAGAGGAACGGAGCGTTTAATTCTTCGTCCGCTGCACCCGGATGACTTTGAAAGCTACAGGCAGGCACTCTCCGAACGGAAACCCTCCCAGCATTTATACGATCCCGGGAGACCGGAAATCAGCCGTTTAACTAAACCAAAATTCATGGATATGATTCAGCAGAGAAAAAAGATGAAAGAAACGGACAGCACTTATGTATACGATATTTTTCATAAAGACGGAAATCACCTGGGCCATGCTGATATTACTACGTTAATACGTGAAGAATTCCAATGGGGCATGCTCGGCTATATGATTCATAACCAGCACTGGAATCGGGGCTTTGGAAAAGAAGCCGTACAGGAGATTCTATGCGCTGCCTTTGAAGATCTGCACTTTCACCGGATAGAAGCTCACATTAATATCGATAATTATCCCTCCATCTCTCTTGCAGAAAAAGCTGGGATGACATACGAGTGTGTGCGCCGGAGATTTATTCACGAAAACGGGGCATGGACAGATAATCTGGTCTACTATAAAAATGCATAATACAATGTTTCACGTGAAACATTGTATTTTCACCCTGATAAGCAATATTAAAAAATCAGTGATCATTTTTTTAACATAATAAATGCGGAGCCTTGTAATTTTTACAGGCTCCGCATTTATTATATTAGAATTATTTTATGGCTTTAAAATCACTTTAATATTGCCATCTTCTTTTTCATCAAAGATGCGATAGCCTTCAACTGCATCCTCCAAAGGAATTGGATGGGTAATAATGTCCGTTGGATCGAATAGTTTGTTTTCAATCATCCGGTAAAGGCTTGGCATCATATGAATGACCGGAGCCTGTCCCATTGTAAGGGCCACGTTTCTTGTGAAGAAGTCACCGATTGGGAATCCATTGGCTTCGGTGCCGTAAACGCCCGTCAGCTGCACGACTCCGTTTTTCTTCACAGACTGGGAAGCTGTCACAATTGGACTGATGGTGCCAAACTGGTTGTCGCTTTCGGAGCCAAATGCTGTATCCGGCGGTACGGTGCCATCCATGCCTACACAGTCAACGACTACATCTGCCCCGCCTTTCGTGTCTTCATGAAGCAGTTTGCCTATTTCTTTTGTCTCGCTGAAGTTATACGTCTCCACATTGTTTGTTCTTCTCGCATGCTCGAGACGGTGCGGCACCTGATCGACAGCGATGACGCGGGAAGCGCCTTTCATCCATGCAAACTTCTGAGCCATTAAACCGATCGGCCCGCAGCCTAAAATAATGATCGTATCCCCATAAGTCGCTCCGCTGTTTTCAATGCTCCAGAACGCAGTCGGCACGACGTCTGAAAGAAACAATACGCTTTCGTCCTTCAGTTCACTGTCCTCCGGCACTTTAAAGGAGGTAAAGTCAGCATACGGTACACGCAGGTACTCGGCCTGACCGCCCGGAAAGTTCCCGAAATCCTCAGAGAATCCGAACAATCCGCCCATTTCGGCGTGTGGGTTGGAATTGTCGCATTGGCTTTCCATCTGATGGGTGCAGTAATAGCATTCCCCGCACCCAATATTAAATGGAATAACAACGCGGTCTCCTTTTTTCAACGTTTTTACATCAGGACCGACCTCTTCTACGATCCCCATCGGCTCATGGCCGACAACGTAATCCTCCGGCGTCGGAATACCGCCTTTATATAAATGCAAGTCCGATCCACAAATACCACTGGCTGTAATGCGCACAATCATGTCATCGCTGCGTTCAATTTTCGGGTCTGCAACTTCTTTGACTTCCATGTGTTCTTTGCCTTGAATCGTTACTGCCTTCATTATTTTAGACCAGCCTTTCATTATTTTAATCTGTGTCTGGAGTTACTGGTTTAAAATACTCTTTCCGATTATGCGCATTTGTAAACGCCTGGTTACGCATAGCCTAAATAACGAAGTGCCGGCCCTGTCGCTTCCTCCAGCGCAGATCTCTTCTCTACCGGGAGCTCCGGCCACGTGTCCGGCTTGGGATTAATTTGTGCGACACTTTTTTTTATCCATTGCTCGTTTGCTTCCTTTGACGCAGAGGGCGGATTTATAAATGTAATCAGGCGCTCGAGCTCTCTTTCCGGTGTTTCCAGCAGGTCTTCATACCGAAGCCAGTGCTGCTGAGTCCCGGGCAGTCCTTCGATCACACGACCTGCATGCAGCAGTGACTTTGAAATCCAGGACCCGAGCTCCTTGTACGGCATGTCCATCTGGCGCAGCTGTTCAATCTCAAAATAATCCGGATGCAGCCACCGGTAGGAGCCAAGCCTTTCAGCCTCCTTGGAGGGATCCGAGGGATCAGCGCCTGTTTCTTCCATCGCCTTTAAAATAGCTTTTCCCATCTTCATCGTCTGAAAACGGTTAAAAGCCACAGCAATTTCCCGGGGGTCCCGGTATAAAAAAACAAATTTGGCCTTCGGGAACATGTCTATTAAGTATTCAACTGCGTCTGTGGAAAATCCGGAACGTTCCACGCATGTGTCACCATCAAACCGCCGCTGCATCCACTCAAACAGGCGTCGGTACTGCCCCGGCAGCGAATCTTCCGGGAATGCCGGTACCACTGCTTCAAGCTCCTGGTACAGCTTGTCCGGTTCATTGGTCAGGTGAGGAAGGGTGATGGAGGCAATAGCCGGCAGCCCCGTTTTTTCGTTAAATAAAGTATTTTCCGTTCTTTCATAGAGTATTTCTTTATTGTGTAATCCTTTCTTTTCGTACGGAGCCAGCCGTACTGGCTCCTTTTGGGCGAGCAGCTCCCAGAAGTCACTGCCTGTCCATGTTTGTTTTTCGAATCCCTTCCATTCTTCACCGCTGATCCCAAAATTATAATGAACAGAAAGAATCAATTCAGACAGACTCACAAGTGCAGGGTGAAGACGAATGCAGTTGGAAACAGCTGTGGAGCCGCTCCTCCCGGTCGAAATGATAAATACTGGTTCCGTCATTGAATACACTCCTTTTAGTCGCAATATATTTTATCTTTTCTCTACCCTCTTTTACCGTAATTATGACGTCTTGTTTTTCTTTTGGATTATTTTGGTACAATAGCAGGAAATGGAAAAAGGAGGCTCCCCTATGCTTTTTCATTATCATCACTGGACGCCTTACGTAGAACAAACTGAATCATTTTACGCACGACTGGGATTTCGCGTCTCCCAGCGCATTGGAAAATACAATGGCAGCTATCAATCCTTTGACCCTCCGCTGAATTGGGATGACTTCCGCGGCAGGCCAATCATATTCCGTATTATTGAAATGCGCAGAGGCGCCGTCAATATTACATTTGGCCAGGGAAAGCGGGTCATGTTTGACCATATCGGCTACCTGGTAGATGAAAGCCGGCTCGAACGTATTTGCCACCGCGCTGAGACCGCGGGACTGCGTATTCAGCGCGGAGAAAAAAGAACCTTTATTTCCACCAGTCATTCGTTCCGGGTCGAGCTGCAGACACACCAGGAGGCGGTTGACGAGATTGACAGTTCCTTCCGGCTCCAGAGCCTCAGCATTGAAACTACTGCGGACGGTCTTGAGCAGGAAATCAATCAGCTGCTTCACCCTAACCCTTCCGGCGTACAATCTCTGATCACTCACCGTCATGCTCTTCATTCAGCCAGAATACCAGCCCCTGCTTTTAAAGAAGCTGTCGACCCAAACGGGGTCAGGCTCATTTCTGACGGGAGCTGAAGCTGCAGAACACAGTTCTCAGGTTTGGCGGGACACAGAAAAGGAAATAGCCTGCTTAAATACATCCTAAAGGAGCTTTTTTTATGTCCAGGGCACAGCAAAAACAAGATGCAGCAGCAAAGGCTGTCGAGTATATTCCAGATAATTCTATTGTCGGCTTGGGCTCCGGATCCACTATGTACTGGGTCATGCAGAAGCTTGGAGAACTTGTCCAGCAGGGAATGCACCTCCGGGGTATTCCTTCCTCCCCTGCTACAGAGCAGTGGGCAAAGGAATTTAACGTACCGCTCGTATACTTCTCGAGCGACATGACGAAAGCAGATATAGCCCTTGACGGGGCAGACGAGATCGACCCTGACTTTCATATGACTAAGGGAGGGGGTGGTTCCCTATTAAGGGAAAAAATTATTGCCGACGCAGCAGGTAAGCTGGTTATTGCTGTGGATCAAAGCAAAATTGTCCAACAGCTTGGCTCCTTTCCACTGCCAGTCGAAATCACGCCCTTTGGATGGCAGAAAGCAGCACGTGATATTCAATCGCTGGGCTGTGATCCCGTTCTTCGCCGCGACCACGGCGACCCATTTGAAACAGACAACGGCAACTACGTGCTCGATTGTGATTTTCAGCTGATCGAACGGCCAGAGGAGCTGCATCACCAGCTGATTCAGCTGGTCGGCGTCGTAGAAACAGGTTTATTTGCTGATATGGCAGATATCGTCATTGCAGGCACGGACGGCGGAGCTGAAACGTTCGAAAAGAAACGGTAAAGCGACCCTTATAATTCCATTAAAAAACCCGGGAGGCGTTAGCTTTTATGCAGACAAAATATCAGGGGATCACCATCGAATCTGTCAAAGGCGATATTACAAAGCAGGACGATCTCGCAGCTGTAGTCAATGCCGCCAACGCTCAGCTTTTAACCGGTGGAGGGGTTGCCGGTGCCATTTACCGGGCTGCCGGTCCAGAGCTTGGCGAGGCGTGCAAACCGCTGGCCCCTATTTCTCCCGGGGAGGCAGTGATTACGAAGGGATTTGAAATGCCAAACAATTATATTATTCACTGCCTCGGGCCAGTTTACGGGGTCGACAAGCCTTCTGACGAACTTCTTCGTGCCTGCTACCTTAACGCCCTACAGCGGGCCGAGGACAAGGGCATTACAAGTATTGGGTTCCCGGCCCTTTCCACTGGGGCCTTTGGCTACCCGCTTGATCAGGCGCTTGAAGACTTTATGCCTGCCTTTTTGGACCAGCTTTCCCAGGCTGCTTCTGTTCAGCATATCCGGTTTGTACTGTTTAGTGATAAAGATGCTGCTTCCTACGAAAAATACATTCAGGAGGCCGTTTCCACTTAAGCCTGCCAGGGTCCGGGGTCTACAGCAGTGGATACCTATTTTGCCCGGCTTATGATTCACGACTATTCAACTGCAAAGGCATGGATCCAACTTTTGGTTTGAATTTGCTTCTGTTGGTTACGTTTCATTTCAGGGAGGGAATGTAGAAGCATACCTTCAACTGAAAGGAGATTCATCTATGAAAAAATTCTTTTCCGTCATCGGACTCGCAGCTTTATTTATTACAGGAGCAGCAGTCCCGGCGCAGGCTTCTGAAACCCCAACGACTGTTCAGCAGGAGCAGAAGCAGGAATTCACCCCTTATGAAGCACTCCAGACAGTACGCGATCAGGAAGGCACAGACGCAGAATTAAAAATCGATCAATACCCTTCGGTCAGCGAAAGCGGCCAGGCTTTTTACCAGGTACAGGCACTGGACCTTTCCCTTATTGAACAGGGCGACGACGGACTGCTCCAGACGTACCGTGTATATGAAGACGGCCGCGTTCTTACCGTATAAACATCAACCCCGTGCAGCAGGAGCCGCACGGGGTTTCTCTATTGAATGGTTGGAGGCTTTTTCATCAAAAGCGGACGGTAAAAGTATTCCTGGTCCCTCCATCCGAGTTCTTCATGCAGTAAAGCAAATGTGGTATGGAAAAACCTCTGTATTGCCTTTTCGTCAAAGTCATTTGTAAGTGGCAGAAAATATTCGCTCGCGTGCTGATCATAATAAGCGTCTTCAGGCTCAAGCGCCGGACTGTTTAAATCCTTCTGCTGAAAAGGGTATGGCAGAACGAAAAAAGCAGGCACAGCTGTCTCATCATCACCTAGCCAAAATCCAAATTCGATAAACTGTTCGTCAAAAGCAGCCTTTTCAATCGTTTTGTCTTCCGGAAAAGGCTCCGGAATATTTTCCACGATGAGTGTCGAGACGTCGAAGGTGCCCCAGAATAACCCCGGTTTGATTTTACGGCACCTGAGCGGCCCGATAAAAGCCAATTCCTCCCGATACGCTGCCTGCATCATTTTAAGCCCCTTCATGGCGGCCTCTGCATCGTACCGTTTGTGCACCTGGTCTTCCGGGAACGATACTGTCACCGGCATTTCCTGTGGTTTGGGATGAATGTGCACGTGAATCCCTGCCTGGTGAAGACAGCTGAAAATCCATTCGTAATACGTTTGAATGGACGTGCCGTCCTCAAGCCTTCTAGTTTCCAGCGCGTCCTCCACTGCTACCAAAAGCCGGCTGTTCCGAATGTCTATTTCAAGCTCAAATGCTTTGTGCTCTTTAACAAGCATGCCTGTAGAGAATCCATTCCGGGTAACCTCAAGCATCACATGCTCCCACTGCGGCTCCTGCGGCGCTGTTTCAAGCCGTATCTTCCCGAGAATCTGGGAGAGAAGCTGCAGGGTTAGCTTTGTTTCCTTCCATTCCTGAAAAGGCATGATTTCCATAAAAGCTGCTCCTTTCTTCCGGAGGAGACTGTTGTTGCTACTGATGTCTTGCTGCTACACTGCGTTTTCATCCATATACATGACCTCCCAGAGATGACCATCAATATCCTGAAAGCTCCACCCGTACATAAACCCTCCGTCCATCGGTTCGTTGGAGGGACGCCCTCCTGCATCCAGCGCCTTTTGGACAATCTCATTGACTTCTTCTTTGCTGTCTGCAGAAATGGCCAGAATCGCTTCTGCCTCCCTGCTGGTATCCGCGACATTTTTACTGGTAAAGGTTTGAAAAAACGCTTCCTGGAGCAGCATGACATACATACCGCTTCCAAGTATCATGCACGCCGCATTTTCATCCGTGAAGCGCTTATCAAACGAAAAGCCGATCGTTTGGAAAAACTCCATCGAAGCCTCAAGGTTTTTAACCGGAATGTTTACAAATATTTGCTTTGTCTGCAAAGCCATTGCATCTGCCCCTCCTTTTTAGTCACTTCTCTTCTTCGTAAGCAACCACGTGCCACACCACACCAAACTGGTCCTTCAACTGCCCGTAAGCCGGGCTGAAAAACGTTTCTGCCATCGGCATGATTACTTCCCCGCCGGCTTCGAGAGCGTGAAATGCTTGTGCTGCCGAGGAAGCGTCACTCATGCTGAGTGCGATCGACACCAGACTTCCCGACGCTTCCAGATCGGGGCTCTCAGGAAAGGTATCTGAGAGCATCAGCTCCATATTACCGATTTTTAAATAAGCATGCATAATGAGTTCTTCAGCTCCAGGTGGTATTTCCATTCCTTCGACCTCTGCATAGGTCTGGCTTCCAATAACTTTTGCCTCCAGGGCTTTTTCGTAAAAAGCGACCGCCTCCCGAGCCTTTCCGTTAAAAGTGAGGTACGGATTCATTCCGGTAATCATCGAACTCCCTCCTCTATTTCATGATTACCTTCACTATAGCACGGCTGCTTCTACCCTATTTCTTTTCGATTGCTGTTCCAGCCTGGCGCTTTAGAAAATTATTCATTAACAGCGACAATGATATGAGAATGGGAGGATCATCGAGGCGCGGCGGGTATAAATAAACGTCTCTTTTTTCTTCTGCAAGCGACCCGTCTATATGACACGGCTCTTTTGAGCGTGTGCGAAGCGTGTGATGAGGGATAAGAACATCGGTCGCCTTCATTTTCCAGGCTACTGATGTCGCCATCACATAATACACACCCGGCTTCACTCCGGAGATACAGTATTCTTCCGAGGCATCGCACAATGTGCCATGCAGCGGCACGCCCTCCGGTATCGGCCGGGGGAACAGTCCGATCAACACAAAGCCTTCAAAAGGGTTTTCACTGTAAATATTGCCTTTGACACATGTTTCCGCCGAAGAAAAAACCGGCTCTGCCCAATGGCGGGCCTTTCTTAACGAGGACAAAGATTCCTCTGTAGGAGCAGCTGATGCACGAAAAACTCCCGGCGTCATTCCTACCCTCGAGGCAAAGCTTGTGGTGAACGTTCCTACGCTTTGCTGGCCGATCTCCATTCCAATGTCACGTATAGGAAGAGCTGTTTCAAGCAGCAGCTCCTTTGCCCTCTGCAGCCGGAGAGCAGACAGGTAATACAGCGGCGGCACCCCGACACTCCTTTTAAACAGGCGCGAAAAATGATACGGACTATAGGCAGCCTGAGCGGCCAGTTCGGCAAGATCCAGCGGTTCGTGAAGGTGTTCATGCATGTACGTAATGGCGTCATGAACAGCCGGCGAATATGAGTGCTCCATCACCTTACCTCCTGCCCTTCGGCCCGTTATTAAATACATTCCAGTTGAAACGAAAGATTCCTGATATTAATTATATCAGAAAGCGCTTTCATAAAGGGTTAAAAATTGAAATTCGGCTGCAAAAATGCCCCCGCCCAAAGGCAGAGGCAAGTCTGTATTTTATGCGGGATTCACCGCAGCTTTTACGTGCTTTTTCAGAGTCGTAATGAGCAGCTGAAGATCTTTATCTTCGATGTTCAGCGGCGGGGAAAGGGTTAAAACATTGTTATGGTGCCTGGCAATATCAGATGTCTTTCCAACAATGACTCCGTCTTTTTTGCAGCCTGCAAGAATTTGCTTCACGAGCTTTTCCGGTGCCGCCTTTTTAGTCGTTTTGTCTTCGACAACTTCAATGCCGGCCAAAAGTCCACGTCCACGTACCTGTCCTACGTAGGGAAGGTCTTCCAGCTCCTTTAACGCCTCCAGGAGCTCCCTCCCCTTTCTCTCCGATCGTTCAACCAGCTTTTCCCGCTCCATGATTTCCAGGTTTTTCACTGCTGCTGCGCAGGCTGCTGGGTGGCCGCCGAACGTGTTCACATGGCGGAAGTGGTCGTAGGCTTCACTGCCGGTAAATGCCTGGTACATATCCTTTCGCACGGCGGTTACAGACAGCGGCATATATCCGCTTGTGATGCCCTTCGCCATCGTTACAATATCCGGCTTTACATCTGCGTGCATAAATCCAAATCGCTTCCCGGTCCGTCCAAAGCCACAAATAACTTCGTCGCTGATTAAAAGAACGCCGTATCGGTCACAGATGTCCCGGACCCGTTTCATATAGGAGGCTTCTGGAATCAGCACCCCGCCGCCGGTTATGATTGGCTCCATAATAACCGCCGCTACCGATTCTTCCGCCTCCCACAAAATAGCCTGCTCAATTTCATCTGCACAAGCCAGGCTGTACTCCTCATCGCTCTGGCCTTCCGGCTTCCGGTACGGGTCCGGCGGCGTTACATGCACAAATCCCGGCGGCAGCGGCTCGTAACGGTATTTCCGCTGCGTCTGTCCTCCTGCCGCCATTGTGGCAAGCGTGCTTCCGTGATAGGTGCGGTAGCGTGATATAGTTTTATAACGACTGCCTTCACCTATTTGCTGAAAATATTGACGCACCAGCTTCAAAGCAGTCTCATTTGCTTCCGATCCACTGTTGGAAAAGAAGTACATGTAGCCGTCACCGAGCCATTCATCAAGCTTTGCGGTCAGCTGCACAGCTGGAGTGTGACTCTGTGTTAAAGGATAGAATGGAAGCTTCAGCATCTGTTCATACGAAGCATCAGCAATTTCTTTCCGTCCGTATCCGACATTTACGCACCAGAGACCAGCCATGCCATCAAGGTACTCCCTGCCGTCCACGTCTGTCACATACGAACCGTCCGCTTTCTCTACAACCATTCCTCCTCCCGGGCTATAAGGCCTCATGGCATGCCAGATGCTTTCCTCATCTCTTTTCTTCATCTCTTCCGGTTCCCAAGTCATCAAAGTCACCCTTTCCCTTAAAATGTCAGCGCATACAAAATGCTGTCTACCGTGATCTTCTCACGTCCGCCCTGAAAAGAAAAGACTCAGGGAAAAGGGAGCTTAAAGCCAGAGTCCGTGATTTTCATGTTTTAAAAGATGCAGGAGACACATTGATAATATTTCCATATTTAGGTATTATCTTTTTTATACTTCATTATTATTGGAAAAGAGAGATCTGCGTTGACTAAATTCCAAGGACTCCACACAAACATTAAAATACGTCTTATTACTGATTTTTCTATGGAATTTGTATTGATGGCCATTCTTCCGTTTATGGCAGTGTATTTCAGCAGTCATCTTGGAGCCGGCACCGCCGGGCTTTTGCTCGCATTTACTATGGCCGCTGGCATCGGAATTGGTTTATGGACCGGGCATTTATCGGACGTCATCGGCCGAAAGCGTATTATTGTTACTGCTCAGGGGCTGCAGGTATTAAGCCTTGGTGTTATGGCACTGGCAAGCTCTCCCTTATTTGAATCTGTATGGCTTACATTTGCAGCTTTTCTTACCGCTAACGCTTGTTTTAATGCCGCCGATCCACCATCCGAAGCGATGATTATCGATTACAGCTCTGAAGCAGAACGCCCTTACGTTTACCAGATTGCCTACTGGCTTGGTAATGTAGCTTACGCCTTTGGGGCAGTTATTGGCGGACTGTTTTTCGAAAGCGGGCGCTTTTATTTATTTGTTGCTTTATTTCTCGTGAGCATATGTATTTGGTATGTCGTTGCCTTTAAATTAAAGGAAAAACAACAGACCGCTTCGTTTCCAGAAAAATCCTCCCGGAAGGTTCAGGTACCACTCACTATATGGAAGCGGTACGCAGCCGTAATGAAAGACCGCCGCTTTCTTTTCTTTTTGATAGGGACCGTGTGTATTGCCAGCCTGGAATTTCAGCTGGATAAATACGTGGCCGTGCGTCTGGACGAACAATTTCATATGGTGCTGGGAGGGTTTGAACTCACGGGCGTACGAATGTTCAGCCTTATCATGTTCATTAACACCCTCGGCGTTGTATTCTTTACTATGCCGGTTTCGGCCCGGGTTTCTTCCCTCGATTATAAAAAAGTTCTGGCCGCCGGTCTCGGCATTTATACTGTCGCCTTTGGTTTTTTCGGATTCAGCACTTCGTTTTTAGTCCTCCTGCTGGCTGCTGCAGCCTTTACTTTGGGGGAGATCATTTATATTCCCGTCCGCCAGACGATCCTCGCCGGCATCGTTCACGATGATTCACGCGGTTCTTATATGGCAATGGAATCAATGATGTATAATACCGCTCTTCTTCTCAGCAGTTTTATGCTTACAGCAAGTGCCGTCATTCCTGCTGCTGGAATGTCGACACTGTTCATACTCCTGGGAGCTGTTGGCTTTATCAGCTACCGGCTCTGCCTTCCATTAAAAAAGAGCAGACAAGCTTATGCTTCCTGATCCCCGTGCCTTCGAATCATTATCCGCTCATTTTTCGGCCGGTGCAGCTGGACTGTAAGCGAGGGGATATCCACACGGAGCAGTGTCCACCGGAACAGCTTTACCTTCAGCTCTCCGGCCACGGTCACTGCTTCCACCGGATTCCCGTTTTCAACTTTTCGTCCTCCCTCCACCGAATGCACGCGCCCAACAGAAAACGTTCTTCTCGGCACCGGGCGGCTTTCTCCAAACAAATGACGGGGTTCTGATAGCCTATACGTTTTGGCGGCTGAACGCTTTTTATTGTTTCTCATTTGGCACCGTCCCTTCTGAAAAGCTTTGTTTCTTTTCCTTTCCCTTTTTCCCAGATAATCCTTCACTGCTTTTACCTTCCCCCACTCGATATTTTTTATTGGTCAGAAATGTTTAGACTTTCGCAAAAACGTTAATACATTCTTTACTGTTTCTCACAATTAATGATCAAGCATATTTCTTGAATTTCTCTTCTCCATTTCCTACTATAGTGGTGTAAATCAATTGGTCAGAGAAAATCAAATTTATTTCTTGCATTATACAGAAAGCGGGTATATAATACTGTTACAAGGTCAAAGATAGTCAAAGTCAACGAAATAATTCTGACCTTACGAAGATAAATATGAACGATGCACACGTCAAAAATACTACTTTAAAATAAGGAGGTTCGGTTCAGTATGATGAGATGTGAACATTGCGAACAGCGTCCAGCACGCATTGAACTGAACATGAATGTTAATGGAAGTCATCAAAAAATGCACCTGTGTGAACGGTGCTATAGAGAAATCCGTCAAAGCATGAATCAGCCATCCGGCCAGGGCGGCTCCGGCGGCTCCCAGTCCCCATTTGACCAATTCTTCAACAATATGATGGGCGGCGGAGCAGAACAAGGCTCCAGCCAGGGTCAGGAACAGGCTCAGTCTGGCGGCGGCCAGAGCGGCGGCCTTCTTGACGATTTAGGTAAAAACCTGTCTGACGTTGCACGCGCCGGACTCATTGACCCGGTCATCGGCCGCGATAAAGAAGTCGAACGAGTCATTGAAACATTGAACCGCCGCAATAAAAACAATCCGGTTCTGATCGGTGAACCGGGTGTCGGTAAGACAGCCATTGCCGAAGGCCTCGCCCTCCGCATTTCAGAAGGCGACGTACCAAACAAACTGAAAAACAAGAGCATCTACCTGCTCGACGTCACCTCCCTCGTAGCAAATACCGGGGTGCGCGGACAGTTTGAAGAACGCATGAAACAGCTGCTGAAAGAGCTGCAGGAACGTCAGGACGTCATCGTCTTTATTGATGAGGTTCACCAAATCGTTGGTGCAGGTTCGGCAGAAGGCTCTTCAGACGCCGGCAATATTATGAAACCGGCACTGGCCCGCGGAGAAATTCAATTGATCGGTGCAACTACGCTTGCGGAATACCGTAAAATTGAAAAGGATGCAGCACTTGAACGCCGCTTTCAGCCGGTCATGGTGAACGAACCAAACCTCGAAGACAGTGTAGCGATCCTAAAAGGGCTGCAGGCAAACTATGAAAAATTCCATCATGTAGCTTTTACTGATGAAGCGCTTGAAGCCTGCGTTAATTTATCCAACCGCTACGTACAGGACCGGTTCCTGCCGGACAAAGCAATCGATTTAATGGATGAAGCAGGCTCCAAAATAAATCTCGCTCACAGCGACGATGACAGCGAATCCCTGCAAAGCCGCCTCGAACAGATTGCTGCGGAAAAAGAGCGTGCTACTCAGCAGGAGGATTACGAACAAGCAGCTAAGCTTCGTGATGAAGAGGCCAAGCTGCAGGAGCAGGTTAAGGAAGCCGAACAAAACGGCAATATTCAAAAAGAAACGCCAACCGTTGATGTAGAAACGATCCAGATGATCGTGGAAAATAAAACAGGCATTCCGGTTCGCCGCCTCCAGCGTGATGAACAAAAGAAAATGCGCGATCTGCCTGAACGTCTGAATGCAAATGTGATCGGACAGGAAGAAGCAGTAAGTAAAGTCGCGCGCTCGATCCGCAGAAATCGTGCCGGTCTTCGCCGCGGCAGCCGTCCAATTGGGTCCTTCCTGTTTGTCGGCCCAACCGGCGTCGGGAAAACAGAGCTGTCCAAAACCCTCGCTTCTGAAATGTTTGGCGACCCTGAAGCAATGATCCGCCTCGACATGAGTGAGTATATGGAAAAACATTCTGTTTCCAAGCTTATCGGTTCACCACCGGGATATGTCGGACACGATGAAGCCGGCCAGCTGACAGAAAAAGTGCGTCGGAAGCCATACAGCATCATTCTTCTGGACGAAATTGAAAAAGCTCACCCTGATGTGCAGCATATGTTCCTGCAGATCATGGAAGACGGCCGCCTGACTGACAGTCAGGGACGCAAGGTCAGCTTTAAGGATACAGTCATCATTATGACTTCAAACGCCGGCTCGCAAATGAAGCGCGTGACGGTAGGCTTTGGAGACAAAGACCAGGTAGAACCAAAAATCATGGAATCCCTCAGCGATTATTTCCGTCCGGAATTCCTGAACCGTTTCGACAGCATTGTAAGCTTCAAAGAACTGGCTCGCGAAGATCTTGTTACCATCGTAGACCTCATGCTCAAAGACATCTTAGAGGCAGCCAGCGAGCAGGGACTGGATGTTACCGTTTCTGAGGATGCAAAACGCATGCTGGCCGATCAAGGCTATGATCCTTCGTTCGGTGCCCGCCCTCTTCGCCGCGTAATCGAAGAAAAAGTAGAAGACGGCATTGCTGATCTCATGCTTGAAGAGGAGGATGTGCAAAGCATTACTATCACGGTGAACGACAATGAGATCCAGGTAGCCAATGCACAAACATCCGCCTCCGCCAAAGAATAATTCTATAAAGGAAAGCCCTGCGGCAGCTGCTGCAGGGCTTTTTTTATACTTAAGAACATCTATGATGAACCCTTTTGTTCCACGTGGAACATTTTTTGTTTTCAAAGCTATTTACCATCTTCCTTTTACTTTTGTACAAAAAGAGCGTACAATGTAATTGATAACGATTATCACTAAAGGAGCTGGACACCTTGTCTGACTTTCACATACATGATGTTACTATTATCGGCGGCGGCCCTGCTGGTTTATATACTGCTTTTTACTGCGGGATGCGGGCGCTCGACACCCATATCATCGAAGCGCAGCCAGACCTGGGCGGAAAAATTCACGCCTACCCTGAAAAAATTGTCTGGGATGTTGGCGGCCTGCCTCCTTCCTCCGGAAAACAGCTGATGGATCAGCTGGTGGCACAGGCAGAAACGTTCCACCCGGCAATTACTACAAACGAAAAAATTATTCACGTGGAAAAGGATGAGGCCGGACTTTTCCGTCTTGAGGCAGAAACAGGCGGCATCTATTATTCCCGTACGGTTATTGTTGCTGTAGGCCACGGCATTCTTCATGCCCAAAAGCTCGACATCGAAGGCGCAGAAAAATTTGAGCTTTCGAATCTGCATTATACCGTTCAGCAGCTTGAGCGATTCCGTGACCAGAAGGTCATGATTTCCGGAGGCGGCAACTCTGCCGTCGATTGGGCTAACGCTCTCTGCCCGATCGCAAGCGAAGTCACAGTTGTGCACCGGCGCGATGAGTTCGGCGGTCATGAACGGCACGTTCAGGAAATGAAAGACTCCGATGTAAATGTACAGACGCCTTTTGCTCTTTCGGGTCTTCACAGCAACGACGAAGGCACAGCTATCGAAAGGGTGCTCTGCACAAATCTTGAGACCAACGAAAGCATGGAAAAAGAAGTGGATGCTGTCATCGTGAACCACGGTTTCCAGATGGAGTTCGAGCTTCTTGAAAACCTGCAGCTGCAGACAGAAGAAAATAAAATCCTCGTAAACGAGCAGATGGGTACTAATATCGAAGGTTTATTTGCTGCTGGCGATATTACCAATCACCAGGGAAAGGTCCATCTGATTGCCGGTGCGTTTGTGGAGGGCGCTTCAGCTGCGAACAGCGTCAAGCAGTTTCTTGAGCCCGGGGCCGGTGCAAAAGCTATGGTATCCTCCCACAACGAGCGGTTCGCAGAAAAAAATCAGGAAATTCAAAAGAATCTTCTTTCCAAACAGCTGTAAAACAGCCGTTTGAATGCTTTAGGAAAACACTGACGGCCATCAATTAATCAAAGAGGTGAAAGCGTTGCGACTCCCCCGCTCTACAGAACGTCTTTCATTTCGTGCCATGCAGCATCAAGACCACCGGCTGCTGAAAAATATTTTCCAGAATAAAGACGTCATGCGCTATTATGCCGCGTTAAAATCCGAAAAAGAGATCGACGAATGGATCCATTGGAACAAAAGTCACTATCTATCATACGGAGTCGGAATGTGGATTGTGGAAGACCGGCAAACCCAGCGCTTTGTCGGCCAGTGCGGGCTGGTCCCCGAAAAAATAGAAGGCAGCGTTTCTATTGAACTTGGATACCTGTTCACGCCGGAGAACTGGGGGTACGGCTATGCGTCTGAATCCGCTGCTATGGTCCGGGATTTCGCGTTTTATTCGCTCGCTATCCCCACGCTTATATCAATTATCGATCCTGAAAATACCCCTTCTATCAAAGTAGCTGAGAATATCGGGATGACTTATCAGCGTCCTGTGAAACGATGGAGCCGCTCCTTCAGCTTGTATGCTGCGGCCCGCACCTGAGTCAACTGTCACAATTCGTCCATTGTACCGGGCCTTCCCCTATGCTATGTTAACGTTATATTCATATCGTGATTTTGACATTAGAAAGGAAGGCCGTGCATGAATTCTCTCCAATCGCTCAGATGGGCCGGTATCATTGAAGGAATCTCATTTCTGCTTTTGCTCTTTATCGCTATGCCTTTAAAATACGGGGCGGGTTTTGACATGGCTGTTACTGTCGTCGGCGCTGCCCACGGCGGGTTGTTCGTCCTGTATGTAGCTATTGCTTTGTTTGTATGGGTACAGAAACGCTGGCCGTTTCTGCGTATGCTTATTGCCGTTATTGTATCCGTCATTCCGTTTGGCCCGTTTGTGTTTGAACGCAGCCTGCGGCGTGAAGAAAATGAAAAGCTTGAGCCGGGCGCCGTTTTTTAAACCGAACCTTTCGTTCGGTTTTTTTCATGAGCAGCCTGCGGCTTATAGTAATTTCTTTCAAAACATGATATAAAGAATTGATGCTGTGAAAAATTTGCAGTTTTTACATAAACCAATTTTGATGAACGAGGAGTCCCGATGTACATGATTGAATGGAAAAATATTTTACGCGGCCTGGCCATGGGAGCAAGTGACGTTATCCCGGGCGTAAGCGGCGGCACTCTGGCGCTGATCCTTGGTATTTACTACCGTCTGTTGTCTGCCATCAGCCTGCTTTTTTCACGCCAGTGGAAGCAGCAGCTTGGCTTTTTGATCCCTCTCGGTATAGGGATGGGGACAGCTATCCTGTCACTTGCCCACCTGCTTGAATGGCTGCTTGCCGAACACCCGCAGCCAACGTTTTTCTTCTTTTTTGGATTAATTCTCGGTACGATTCCTTTTATTTTATACAAAGTGAATTACAAAACCAATTTTAAAAAGCATCATTACGTCATTTTGCTGATCGCAGCCGTCATTGTCCTGCTCTCAGGTCTTTTTCAGGGGGACGAGGAGGCAGCTGTAATTGCCACCGGCAGTGCAGGAAGCTTTGCCACCTTGTTTTTCTCAGGATGGCTTGCCAGCACAGCGATGATTCTTCCAGGCATCAGCGGTTCGTTTGTGCTCGTGATTATTGGCGTTTACCAGACCGTCATCAACGCTTTAACAGAATTTAACCTGCCCGTGCTTTTCACCTTCGGCGTTGGCGTGCTCGTAGGGATCGCCATTATGAGTAAGCTGCTGCGTTATCTGCTGCGTGCTCATACTGTCGGGACGTACGCAGTGATTACCGGCCTGCTCCTTGGGTCGCTTTACGTTATATTTCCCGGCTTGAATGACGGCGTGATTGCGTTTATCCTCAGCCTGGTGATGTTTGCCGCCGGCCTCGTTCTGGCCCTTTTCCTCGGCCGGATTGACCGTACAAGAGCAGTGTAATCCCAATAAATAAAACAGAAAGGCCGACCGCGATAAAAAACTCCCGCAGTCGGCCTTTTTTAGGCTTTCAGCACGTAAATAATTAAACAAATCCACCCGGCAATAAAGGCCACTCCACCTAAAGGAGTTACGGCTCCCAGCCAGGAAATGCCGGAGAGCGACAGCACATACAGGCTTCCGGAAAATAAAACAATTCCCGCAAACAAAAGCCATCCGGACCAGCCCAACAGCGCTGAGCCTCCGCCCGTGTAAGCCGCTACAGCGCCAATAGCGATCAGTCCCAGCGAATGATACATATGATACTGCGCTCCGGTGTTATACGTTTCAATCATCCGGTTCGACAGCCGGCTCTCCAGGCCGTGGGCTCCGAACGCCCCAATGCCTACTGCCAAAGCAGCATTTACTGCCCCTAACACAATGAGTACTTTCCACAGCATGCCTAAGTCTCCTTCTTAATTAAAAATCCAGTAAATTACCTTCCGTTGACGGAATTTCTTTTTCCTCTTCGGCTGTTTCCCGGCGTGCCACTGGTGCTGCAGACGCTTCCGGCGCTGGAGCTGCTGCTTTTGGTTCTGCAGCCGGGCGCTTCGTTTCACCGGCCTTTGAAGAAAGCAGAATATCGCAATAGTTTCGGAGCGTTCTTGCATGCTCCTGCAGCGCCCGTTCGTCTCCCTTTTCCCCCTGCTCCGCAAGCTGGAGCAGTTCTTCTTCCATTTTTTCAATTACGGTCTGAACAGATATCTGCATAAGCTCTGCCCTCCCTTTCTCTGCTTCAAAGCATTCAAACTTGGAATCCTGTCAAATTATATCATAGGTCCAGCCCGAAGCCCTATGTTTGTCCTTATTGTCACAAGACGTTCGCAACTTTCCCGTATGAAGCACAAAAAGCTGCCGGACCGAAAAAACCGGCACGGCAGGAGGCCTCCTTTATTGACTAAATTCGTTTTGGATTTCGTGCATCTTCTGCACTTTATTTTCCCAGCATTTCGGACTTAAATCGACCGGGTATTCTTCGGGGTTTAATGACCGTTTATATTCTTCCCATAAGAGCGGCAGATTCGATTGCATATAAGCCTGGATATCTTTCATGGTTGGCAGACTGTATACCAGTCTTCCGTCTTGGAAGATGGTTTCATGAAGATTCACCGCTTTAAAGTTCTGTACTTTTTTACTGATATACGTGTGAACGGGGTGGAACATGTGCAGCTCCTCCTGCTCGTTTGGCTCTTCATCGGAAAGCGTAATGTAATCCCCCTCCGAGCGTTTGTTTTCGGTATTTATTATCCGATAGACATTTTTTACACCCGGCGTAGTCATTTTCTCCAGGTTGCCCGATTTTTTTGCTCCAATTTTCATCGTGTCGCGCATGCTGCCATCATTGTTCTCAATCGCCACAAGCTTGTATACCGCTCCGAGAGCAGGCTGGTCATACCCGGTGATAAGCTTTGTGCCGATACCCCACGTATCAATTTCTGCTCCCTGGGATTTTAAATTGGTAATCGTATATTCATCCAGGTCCCCGGAGGCGATAATCTGGGTGTCGGTAAAGCCGGCCTCATCGAGCATTCTTCTTGCCTCCTTCGACAGGTAGGCCAGGTCCCCGCTATCAAGACGCACACCTTTAAAACGAATATTGTCACCCATCTCTTTTGCGACCTTGATAGCATTAGGTACTCCGGAGCGCAGAGTGTCATACGTGTCCACTAAAAACACACAATCCGTATGGTGCTCGGCATACATTTTAAAGGCTTCATATTCCGTTTCACATGCCTGTACCATGGAATGTGCATGTGTGCCCGCTGTAGGAAGCCCGAATACTTTTCCGGCCCTGACGTTGCTAGTTACTTCAAAACCGCCGACAAAGGCCGCTCTGCTTCCCCACAGCCCGGCGTCAAGCTCCTGGGCCCGGCGCAGTCCGAAATCCATCGCGCGCCCGTTGCCTCCCGTCACCTGCTTGATGCGGGCTGCTTTCGTAGCAATCAGTGTCTGGTAGTTCACCATGTTTAACAGCGCGGTTTCAATCAGCTGGGCTTCCCCGAGCGGGGCTTCCACTTTGATCATCGGCTCATTGCCGAAGACAAGCTCGCCTTCTTTCATCGCATAAACACTGCCGGTAAACCGGAGCTCCGCTAAGTAGGAAAGAAAATCTTCTCCGTAGCCTGCTTCTTCCCGCAGATAAGTAAGGTCCTCTTCCGTCATCCCGAAATTTTCCAAAAAATGTACAACCCGTTCCAGTCCGGCAAATACACCGAACCCATTGCCAAACGGGAGATCCCGAAAATACAGATCAAATACGGCCTTTCGGGTATGCATGCCGCTGCGCCAATACGTTTCCACCATATTCACCTGATACAGATCGGTGTGCAGCGATAAACTGTCATCTTCATAGCGTGTCATTCCAGTCCCCCCTTTTAGAATCCTATTGCTTGTACTTTCCTGATCCAATTCTACACTACTTGTATCTTTTCACTTCTTCTTTCCTTTGAAACTCATTTCCATTCCGGTTCTACCCCGGGTTACCTATATTTAAAAAAGAGCCCGCCCTAAAATCAGGTGCGGACTCTTATACGTGTGTTTACTTCTCTACAAGCTCATAGCCGTAGGCTTCGATCTTCGTGTAGTCTTCTTCGTCAACCACCCAGTACTGACCTTCATTATTGCGGACAATGACTTCCTTTTCCGATGCGTCTTCCCGGGCGTTCTCAAGCTCGTCGAATTTTTTCGCCGGTACTTGAATATCCTCTACGATGATAAATGACATGAATAAAACACCTCCGTTGTTTCGAAAGTGTTCCCGTTCACTTCTTTATTCAAACAGATATAAAGAATTTTTTTAAAAAGGGGACTTTTTTATTAATCCACATTCTGCAGTGATTTTTCAGCTTGAATTCTTATCCCGGACGGAGAGCACGGCTTTGATGCCGGCAATATTTAGCCCCTGATCGATAAGCTCTTTGATTTCCTGACACCGATCAATATCATTCATCGAAAACAGGCGCTGGTTCCCCTGATTCCGCTCTGGATTGATCAACCCCTGTTCTTCGTAGTAACGGATTTGGCGAGCTGACAATGATGTGATTTCTTGTACCACGCTAATGGGAAAACAAGCAGCGTTACGAGGAATATTACCCTTCACCGCACCCTCCTCCTTTATAAATTTTTTCAGCCTGCCGCAGGGGGCTACCTCCGGCGGTGGCTGAGATGTGCATACACGTCCTGAAGCGTTTCATAGCCAAGCTCCTGGACCGTCTGGATGGAGCGTGTCCAGAGCTCGGCAGCCATAATGGCATCGCCAAGGGCATTGTGCCTGCCTTTTATCGGAATGTCATAATAGTTGCAGCAGTCATCGAGCGAACGAAATTCAAAGTCCGGCGCAGCGATACTGAACACAAACGAAGTATCCAGCAGGCGATGCTGAAGGTTTGTACCCATCGTCCGATACGTATACTTCTGCAGAAACTTTCGTTCATGGGAGGCGTGATGGGCTACGAGTATGTCTGCCTGAGCAAACTGATAGAACTGCTCGAGGGCTTCGCTGATCGACTGACCGTCTGCTTCCAGTTCTTCGGCAGTTAAGCCGGTAACTTCGCTTACCTCCGGAGACACCGCCTCCGGTTCATGTACAAGCGTATAAAAGGCATCGTCGCGGACCAGCCGGTTGTGTTTAATTTTAATAGCCCCCATCGACAATATCTTATCTCCGGCATCCGCGTTAAAGCCCGAGGTTTCCAGATCAAGGACGGTGACGTTCAGCGAAGACAGCGATTTCTGCAGAGGCTGTTCTGCTTTTACGTCTTTTTGAAGCTGACGCATAAAAGACTGATGCTGCGGATTCGTGGAGTCCAGGCCGCCAAATCGACTCGAAATACTGCGCATCCATTGGAACATTTAAAAATCACCCGACTCCATGATTTTTTTTGTATGCTGAAACAGGTGCTTTCCTTCTTTTAATGCAGACTTCAGCTCGGACTTCTGGGTTTTCGAGAGCTCCTGCACCGGCACGTAATGAACGTCCTCATAGACGTTTTGTTTCCTGGAGAATGAAGCCCGCAGCTCCAGCAAATTTTTAAAATGCACATCCTTGCCCTTCACATAGGAATGCTTTTCCGATACCTGCCGGATACGTTCGATTGTAGAAGAAGCATGAATGCCTTCATAAATGGCGAGCAGGCGCAGGGCATGAACGTATGGGAAAAACCCGACATCTTTAATGTGCATCGAGCCTGCGTACTGCCCTTTTTCTTCCGGGAGAAGCTGCCCGAAAGCGTTGAGCCCTTTGTGCAGATAGGCGGTGTTTTCCGATAACCGTTTTAGCACCTCTCTCCGGCCGGCCTGTTCAAAGACATGCTGCTTTACGTCCTCAAGAAGTTCATCTTCTCCCACAAGCGTCCTGGCATCGATAAAGGTGAGCAGATGGCGGAAAGGACCCCATTCATCGGCTTCAATCCAGCCGTCCACCTGCTTTTTCCACCCTTCCACCCCGTGGCACCAGCGTTTATGGGAAGCCATAACCAGCCCTTCACAGCGCGGGTACCCAACGATCGCCATTCCTTCACGTATTTCCGCTCCCAGACCGAGAAAATAATCCTGAAGTTCGTCATCTGTTCCTTCAAAAACAATACCGTGATCCTGATCACTGAATTTTGCCTGTTCCTGTCTTCCCGCACTTCCCATAAGAAAAAAAGCAAAGTGAGCAGGAAGTTCTCCCCGCTCACTCTGATGATGATGAACAGCAAGAGTAACCGTTTCTGAAATCCACGTATCGTGGGCTTCATTAAGCTTTACTGGCTCTCCCGCCAAGTCGTCCATCTTCTCTTCTTTGTCTTTTTTTATTTCTTCATAGCTCTTAAAGGAAGGTTCTGCTGAAAATCCCTGTGTTTGTGAGAATGAAGAATTTGACATATTTTATGCTCCTGTTCTTTCCGAAGAATTGTCTGTAGTAGGCTGCACGTTTTCCGGATAACCGTATGCACCGTGCTCACTCATATCAAGACCCATAATTTCTTCTTCCTCCGATACGCGCAGTCCGCCGATAATCGATTTCGTAATTAAGAGCAGAATGTACGAAGCAATAAATGCAAACAGCCCGCACGCTACGACACTGATAATTTGTACACCAAGCTGAGTTAACCCGCCGCCGTAAAACAACCCGGCACGGCCGCCGTTCATTTCAGCAAGCTGTGGTGTGGCAAAGAAGCCGGTGGAAATCGTACCCCAGGCGCCGGCCATACCATGCACTGAAAGGGCAAAAATCGGATCGTCGATGTTGCGCTTTTCAAAGAAACGAACGCTGAAGAAGCAGAGCATACCGCCAATTGCGCCGATAACCACGGAAGCCCATGGAGCCACAAATGCGCAGGAGGCCGTAATTGCTACAAGACCTGCAAGTGCTCCGTTAAGCATGCTTGGTACGTCTGCTTTTCCAAGCACCGCCCAGGCAATCAGAAGTGCTGCAAAAGCACCCGCTGCAGCGGCAAGCTGCGTATTCATAGAAACGTAGCCAAAGAATCCGTCTGCTACTCCAAATGTACTGGCTCCGTTAAAGCCGAACCAGCCGACCCACAGCAGTAGTACACCTAAAGCAGTGAAGACCTGGTTGTGGCCTGGAAGATTGTTAACTGAACCATCTTTATTGTATTTCCCAATACGCGGCTTAAGTAAAATCGTTGCCGCAAGAGCGCCCATTGCACCAGTAAGGTGGACTACTGTGGAACCGGCAAAGTCCTGTTTGCCAAGGCCGGAAATCCAGCCGCCGCCCCAGATCCAGTGTGCAACTACCGGATATACAATGGCAGAGAATAATATAGCGAATACTACGTAAGCAGCAAGCTTTGCACGTTCAGCGAACCCGCCAAAAGCAATCGTAAGGGCAATCGCCGCAAATGCCAGCTGGAAGATAAAGTCAACGGCAGGAGTTAAACCGTCTGCAGTGCTTGCATCCCCATAAAAGAAGTTCGACAGTCCAATAATGCCTCCGACATCGTTACCGTAGATAAAACCGTACCCGACAGCCCAGAAGACAAGCGAGGAAATTCCCAGTGTAAAGATTGTTTTTCCTGCAATGTGACCCGCGTTTTTCATCCGGGTCGAACCTGCTTCCAATAGAATAAATCCACCCTGCATAAGAATAACTAAAATAAATCCAATCATAACCCAAAGGTTATCAAGCAATACTATCGGATCCACATTTTTTCCCCCTCTGTTATTATCGTGCAAGATTCATGTGAACTTAGTTAACATCTTGCGTTAAATAGTATTTTACCGTTTAAATTTTCAGAATCTAGTATTATGTAAGATAATCTAACACAAAAATATCACCTTTATTGTTCAAAAATTCGAAAAACCAGTGATATATAAGGAGTTCAAAAGTTTTATTTTTTTACGAAATATTTTTGCTTTCATGATTTTTGAAAGCGTTATCGTAAAATAACAGCCTTTTTTGTGCCAGTACCTTTTCCCAAAAAATAATAAAGACGATAAAATTAATTATCGTCCCAGCTGTTTATTTCTATTCGATTATGCTATACAGACTGTTTTTGAATCAGCTTCTGAAGCAGGCGTACAAAAAACGGCAGGCAGATAAATAAAACGAGCACTCTTATAATATGAAGACTCGACACAAGCGTCGGTTCAAGATTTAAAGCAATCGCTGTACTGCTCATCTCTGCAGCCCCTGCCGGAACTGTGCTGAGCAGACTCGTTACGTACGGCAGTCCGGTCGCCGCATGAAACAGCAGTGCAAGCAGAAGGCTGAAAATAAAGTAAAACCCAAGAAGCACCGCGCTCGGCCGCCCAATCTCTTTTAGTTTGTAAAAGGTCGGACGGTCAAAACGAATACCGACCATCGCTCCGAGCAGGGCCTGACCGCTCCCGCCGATAACAGATGGCAGCCCATTGTCTGTTGTCACCACCCAGTGCCCCACTATAAATCCAATAATTAACCCATAAAACAGTGTTCCCGCCGGCACTTTATACAAATAATAAAGCAGGACTGTCACCGCGACGCAGATGCCAAACACTCCCATTACCACTGGGGAAACCTCGGCCACCGACGGTCCGGCACTGCCCATCGAACCGATGTCGGCTGGTGTCGTAAGACCAATAAAAATTGGTATTGTTAATACAAACAGCGTTATTCGCGTAGTGTGAAACGCAGCAACCATCCGGTTATCCGCTCCGTAATCGCTGCTTAGGCCGATCACCTCCGAAGCCCCGCCCGGCACACAGCAAAAGTAAGCCGTCAGCGGATCCAGGTCTGTCCAGCGGTTCATCAGCCAGCCGAGACCAACCCCGAGCGCCATCGTTAAGCTGAGCGTAAGGATCAGCGGAAAAATATACTGTCCCAGAAGAGCAAAGATGCCGGGCTCCATCATGAAACCTATGTTGCAGCCAATGAGGGCGAGAACGGTGCGGAACGGCCAGCCATCAAACACAAGCCGTTTGTAAGACATGCCGCAGGCTATACCTGTCACGAGCCCGCCAAGCAGCCATCCTGCCGGCAGCTGTAAGTAGGAAAACAAGCCGCCTGTTAATACAGCAGCTGCCAATAAGAGAAGTTTTGTCCGCTTCATCCTGATGCCTTCTTTCCTCATTCATCCATATCGGTTAACATTATAGCATCCTGATGAAATTGAAAAACCTTCCTGCTATTTCCTGCATTAATTGCATTTTATTCACAGCATAGGTGTTTAAGCAGAAATGACGAAGGTTATACAAAAGGTATCATTTGCTAAAAGGAGGAAACAAATATATGACTGCCGGCATTTACAATATCGACGCCGTCCAGGCCGATGGCACAGAAAAAACGCTGAACGAGTACAAGGGAGAGGTGCTGCTGATTGTCAACACTGCTTCCGAATGCGGATTCACACCGCAGTACGAAGAATTGGAGGAGCTGTATCAACGATACAAAAACCGTGGTTTTCAGGTGCTCGGCTTTCCTTCGAACGACTTTGGCGGCCAGGAGCCGGACACAATTCAAAATATTACAGAATTCTGCGAAACCAATTACGGGGTCAGCTTTGATATTTTTGATAAGGTCCATGCTAAAGGAAACGAAAAACACCCGCTGTTTGACTGGCTCCTGAAGCAGACCAGCCCGGACCGTGAGATCGAATGGAATTTTGAAAAGTTCCTTGTTTCCCGCCGCGGCGAAGTTCTCGGCAGCTTCAAAAGCAGCACAAAGCCAACCGATCCGCAAATAACGGCCATGATTGAAACAGGCCTTCAGCAATCTTAAGAACGGAGAACATAAAAAAGCAGCCGGCATAGCGAATATGCCGGCTGCTTTACTTCGTTATTTTGTCGTTGATGCGTAATCGAACTCATCCGGGTGCAGACCGTAACGGGCATTTTCATTCATGCCGTTGATCGTATCCATATCCTTCGTATCGAGTTCAAAATCGAATACTTCTGCATTGGACCGGATCCGTTCGGCTGTAACAGATTTAGGAATAGATACAACCTTATTTTGAAGCGCCCACCGCACTAGAACCTGTGCCGGTGTCTTGCCGTGCTTATCAGCAATTTCCTTCACCGCATCATGGTCAAGAAGGTCCCCTTTGCCAAGCGGTCTCCAGCCTTCAAGCTGAATATCATGGCTTTGGCAGTATTCCAGCAGCGCTTTTTGGAAAAGGCGCGGGTGAAACTCCACCTGGTTCAACATCGGTGTAATTTCTGCCGTTTTCAGCAGTTCTTCAAGATGCTGGTCGGTAAAGTTACTGACTCCTATCGCACGCACTTTGCCGTCTTTATAAAGCTTTTCGAGTGCCCCCCATGTTTCCTTGAACTTTCCAGGAACCGGCCAATGGATCAAATAAAGGTCCACTACATCGACGCCGAGTTTTTTACGGGAGCGCTCAAAGGCTTCCAGCGCTTCGTCAAAGCCATGTTCGTTATTCCAGAGCTTTGTGGTAATAAATAATTCATCACGCGGCACTCCGCTTTCCTGAATCGCTTCTCCGACGCTTTCTTCGTTGTCATAAAAAGAAGCGGTGTCAATCGAGCGATAGCCTGCCTCCAGGGCGGTTAAAACAGCATTTTTTACTTCATCGCCTTTTTCCGCCTGATAGACGCCAAGGCCCAGCCACGGCATTTTTACTCCGTTTGCTAACGTTGTTACAGATGTTTGAATACTCATGTACGATCTTCCTCCTCTGTTGGAATACACCAGTCAATTTCCGGACGGTCCGCTTCTTTTAAAAACTGATTTGCTTTTGAAAACGGTCGGCTTCCGAAGAAGCCTTTATTGGCCGAAAACGGACTTGGGTGTGGTGATTTAATGACTAAATGGTGTTCATTTGTAATAAGCTCTTCTTTAGCCTGAGCATGGCGTCCCCACAAAATAAAGACAACAGGATACTCTTTTTCATTTGTCTGCCGGATTACTTCATTTGTGAAGGTTTCCCACCCTTTCCCTTTGTGCGAATTTGCTTCCCCTTTTCGCACCGTAAGTACTGTATTCAGCAGAAGCACTCCCTGCTTTGCCCAGGAAACGAGAGAGCCGTGACCCGGTTTTTCACAGCCCAGATCTTCTTCCAGCTCTGCATGAATGTTTTTCAGCGATGGCGGGATGGAAACATCCGGGTTTACTGAAAAGCTTAGCCCGTGGGCCTGCTTTGGGCCATGGTAGGGATCCTGACCGAGAATAACCACCTTTGTATTCTCATAGCCTGTATAATGCAGCGCGTTAAAAATGTCATGCATGTCAGGATACACGGTTTTCTCCTGGTATTCCTTTTTTAAAAACTCCCGCAGCTCCTGATAATACTCTTTATCGAATTCCTTTTCGAGTACAGGAGCCCAGTCATTCTGCAGAATTTCCATAGCCGCGTCGACTCCTTCGCCTGCTGATTTCTTTTACTAAATGCTCTACGTCATTAATATCCTTTTTTTAGAAAGGTCAAACGTAAGGAGTCCGGGAATTGTCAATAGAATGCCACGCCTATTGATTGTTTTTACTGCATGGCCGCGTTACGATAAAATTAACATTAACGTGAGTCAGGAAAGCGAAGGAGCGGCAGGCGATGAATGATACTAATACAGCGGTAAAACAGCCGAGCAGCATTAAAGCCATCATTTCTTTAGTACTGGGTTTTGATGCGTTTATTTTTCTTGTAATTCTTTTTCCCTTCAGCCTGATCTTCGGCATTATTGGGCTGTGGGTAGGTATTAAAGCATTAAAGGATATTAAAAACAATCATTACCGCGGCAGAAAAGCAGCTTTGGCTGGAGTAATTTTCAGCTTAATTGGAATGATAACAGGAGCTGTTATTACGTTAAATGTATTCATATTGTAATAAAATATCGGCGCCGGCAGGCCTGAAAACTCCTGCAGGCGCCGAATTTTTGTGCCGAAAATAAAAAGCGCTTTTTACATGCCGCCTATTTGTGATAAGGACTACCGCACACAATATAAGAACAAAGTTAAATTTAATCGTATAATTTACATTTCTATTTAAATACATTATGTTTTATGAAAGATTTTATTTTCTAAATTTCTGAACGCAATTTTGTGGAAATTTATACTTTTAATTTAGAAAAATATAAAAACCTGCCTATACTTTTGAAAGCTAGACAAGCTAATATAATTGATATGAATTTAAAATATTTATTACCTAACTTGCTACTTTAACGTGTATCAATCCAGCCTTTTAACATTTTTCATAAAAAAAAGAAAGAAATTTGTTGGTATTTTTAGTCATTTGATATATAATGTAGGTAGATAAAAAGCTTGACTTTGCCGAAGGCTTACGTTCCACGTAAGTTACTTAGTAGGTAAAGTGGGGCTTTTATTTTTTTGAATTATATTCTTTATTTTCTTTACTATTACTAGGCGTAAATTTCCAATGCCTGTAAGAATGTAACCAATTATTTTCAACTTTACCTTTTATACCGGTACTATCTCCAATATTAAAGTTAGGATACACTTCTCTTATACGAGAATTAATTTCTTTATATAGCTTTTCCTTTGCTACGGTCCTTTTTCCTCTCCTTTTTTCACCCTCAGGAATGATTTTATGCTTTCCGTTTAAACGAAATTCTATTGCTCCTAATACTACATCTAAACACTGTAAAATCACATGATCATGAGAATTAGCTTCAGCTATATCATCTTTACTGTGTATAAATAAATTAGCATCCTTAAAAACATCTTGATTCTGCAAATTATAAATATATGCTTTAAATCTATCATTTTTTTCTTTGGTATCTGGTAACTGATCAAAAAAGGGATAAAGGGATATTTTTTCTCCAGTTGGATTCGAATATCTAAAACCGAAAGCGTGTTTGAAAAATTGATAGTACAGCAAAAAATACTGCTTTTCTTTTTGTTCATTGCTAAGTCCCAGTGCAATATAACGATTATGAGTAAACATGATTCTAATCTTAAGCTTGTCTTCCTTAACAAATTCAAAAAATTTATCCATTAACTCGATGTACTTATCTAAATAGTTTGACGTTACTTTTTGCCATTTCACTTCACTATTGCCAAAGTTTAGTTGCTCCTTCTTTCTTTCCAACTCATTTTTAACCTCTTCAAAGTGAATTGAACGTACTAAAACTCCTCCGTAAAAATCGCCGAAATATGCCCCGTTTTTTTCTGATTCATCACAATAAACTATATACTGCATTAATATACCACCGTTCTTCTTCGATTAAAGCTAATTTTATTATTTCGAAACTTCATTAATACAGCTTCATTAAAAATAAGTGCCACAAAAAATAAACTTTATCATCTCAAATACAAAAGTTTGCATTTTTTCATTCCAAATAAATAAGCAAAATAACAAAAATATAGCAAAAATAATTATTTTGAAAAAAGTTAATTTATTCTTTTTATCAGTTTGCAAATATATACTTGAATATATGTTTCTAACGTAAATTTTTCGATTATCCTCTGGTTTTGAATTTTTATCAATGATAAATATAGCATCTTTATGGTCAGCACTTTCAATTTTGTAAATATCGTAGAATATAATTAAAACTGGATTAATATAGTAAAGGTTATTGTACATATATAAACTACCTATTACTAAAAATAAAATCAAAAATGCTACTAATTTGGGTATATCAATACTTCCATCAATAGAAAAAACTTCTGTATTAAAAGATATAAAAGGGATTATATAAGTAACAATATAATTTAAAGATTCCCCATCTTTTTCTTTTAAAGCTAGTATAGTAATTGGGTCATTAGGTTGAGATTTTAACGGTCTATCAATAAATAACTTCAGTGTAACTAACGTTATCATCATTAGACCGCCAATGAATAAACAAAAAACTAAATGATTTATATTAAAAAAGAAAAGAATTAAAAACAATGGCAAGTATGAACTAGCAAAGAGCATATATCGGAAAACTTTAGTCATTATTTTTCCCATAATGCTTCCTTTCTAAAATTATATTATTTACTCGAAATATCTACTTTTTTATCCGCAAAAATATATTTACTATCTACTAAAGTTTTAGCAGTTTCCCCGTTTACTATTCTAATTATTTGGTCTACCGCTTTAAACTCATTGGCTTTTGAAACGTCTAGAGTAATTTGATTGTTTTTTTCATCTAAATTAAAAAAAACTTTGTCTCCGACTTCCTTTTTCATCTGAGCAAAGACTTCAAACGAAAAATTTTCCAACTTCCCAGTAGTCCATATGCTATATAATTTCCTTTTTAAATTTGAATTATTTTGACACTTATTTTCTACAATATTGAAATTTGTAATCCAGTTTCTATTACTCAAATTTTCAAGAGCATTGTTAGCATTCGCATCTATATGTTGAGTATATTTAAATAATTGTTCAAAGAAATAATTATGAATAATTAATATATCATTTCCCCATCCAATAGCACAGTTTTTCTCTTCTAACTCTAATAATGGTGTGTTTGTTTTCTGTAGATAATCGTCTTTTCCATTTCCAAATATATAAGTATGAGACTTAGCCTTATAATAATTGGATTTGTTAAGTTTAGAAAAAAAGTATACATCGAAGTCGTATTTTTCACTATCATTCACATTTATTTTTATTACATATCCTTTTATGCTAGATTCTAGTTCTTCGTATTTTTTCTTAGTTAAAATTGAAAAATTATCATCTTTAATTTTTTGCTTTATATTTTTATAAATAGGAACATTTTTTTCTTCTAAATACGCTATTACATTAACTCTGTCTGGGGAAGGCGATTCAAAGTGACTATGTAATTGAGCGTCTTTTATTTTAAATGCATTTTCTTCTGCAATTCTTTTTAAATCTTCGTTTGTAGAGACATTCATTTTGTACAATGTGTAATTTTCTTCTTCATTTGTGAGTAAGAAAATGCTATAACCATTAATCTCATAATTATTGTCTGCTTCGTTAAAAATGCCCCACAAATTGGATAGTATTTCACTCATATTATAATACTCCCCTCATCACTTTATTTCGATTCATTTTACCATTTATTCCTATATATCTTAATTAACTAGTGCTATTTTTTGGTCGTAACACTTAATTAAACTTTATAACTAAAACTTAAAAACTACAGAGCAAAACCAAGTATAAATAATACACTTTATACTTGGTTTTATTTTTAGAATGAATCTAATTTTTTATTGCTTCATTAAATTCATTTAATAATTTTTTTATTTTATATGTTTTTAACAGATTAGAAGAGATAACAAACACACCTTCGTTACTAAATTCAATTGTAAACAAAATTAACAGTAGAATAGATAATTTAAAAAAACCAATCGAAGAAAGTTTAAATTACTTTAAATCGTCAAATTAAGTTAGACACCATATCATTCTCCATATACCTCATGAATACTTCCAACGGGGTGCAATAGTCTAACGACTTTCTTGGGATGTGATTTCTTCCGGAGGCCACAGCGGAAACATACGACTGGTCCACATCCTGAAAATCCATGTGCTTAGGCAGGCCATCCTTTCGGAGGAGGCCATTTGAATGTTCATTTAATCCGCGTTGGGAAGGCGTTCCTGGATCCGCAAAATAAATGGCAAGGTCGTGCCTGTTGCTGATCGACTGCCAGTTGGAAAACTCCTTGCCGCAGTCAAAGGTGATGGATTTGAATAAGTGTTTCGGGAAACGGCTGCACCACCGGTGCAGCGTGGTTTCAATATCTCTGGCCTTACGGCCGGCTGGTTGAAGGGTAACGATCACTTTCGATAAACGCTCAACCAGAGTGATCACAGCACTTTGATGGTGACGACCAACAATGGTGTCTCCTTCCAGGTGCCCGAATTCCTGCCGAAAGGCCGGGTACTCCCGGTCCCTGTCCGCAAGAGTCCGCCGAAACGCCTGCTTTCCCCGGCGTTCCTGATGCCCGTTTGGTTTCCGCTTCCCTTTCATTGGCAGGGTGCTTCGATCCAGCATCCATCGCTCAAACATCCGGTACAGGGTGCGTCCGGAACAGGGAAGCGGACGCTCCCGGCGTCCGGCGATGACATCAGGGGTCCATCCTTCCTTGATTTTCTCGGTGACATAGACCTGGTCGGCGGGCGTTAAGACCGTCGGTCTTCGACCACACCGCTGTTTATTGGCTTGATACCGCTGAACATAATCAAGGGCCCGATGCCCTTCCCGTAAGTAGCTCACGACGTTGTGGATCGTTTGACGGGCACGCCCGAGCTGCCTGGCAATCCGGAAAACCGGGAACTCATTCTGGTTATATGCTTCTATGAGGACAACTTCATTCGTGCTAAGATGGGTGTAGGTCATTCGTGATCACTCCTATGATTTCTTTGGTCGGAAATTCATCTTGAGTGTATCACGAGTGATCTTTTTCGTTGTCTAGCTTAATTTTACAATCGGCGTACTTTATAGATAGAGAAAAAAATACTCAAAAAAAGTTAAACAATCTTTTAAATTTTATTTCTAATGGACAATTAACAAATACCCCTTCTTCTGTTCTAGAAGAAATAAACAAGCTTGATATCGAAAAAAAAGAAATTCAAGATCAGATAAAGGATTTAAAACAACAACTTAGTCAACCTACCATTGCTCATGTTTCACTAGAACAGATCAAAAATCATTTAACTAATTTCTCTAAAATTTTACCTAATTTAAAACCAGAACAGCAAAAAGACTTTTTGCATACAATAATTAAAGAAATCACTGTAAATAGTGGTTCATCTCCTTCTAAAAGAACAATCAAACACATAGAATTGTTCTTTGACACTTCTTCTGAAACAGACTTTGTGCTTACTTATGATAAGGACTCCCTGCATTAATCTGTACTGCACGGTAGATCTGCTCTGTAAGCATCAGACGTATTAATTGGTGGGGAAAAGTTAGTGCGGAAAACGACCATTTGAAATCAGCCCGTTTTAACACTTCCCTGGATAGACCGAGGGAGCCCCCGATCACAAAAACGATCGTACTCGTTCCCTGTACGGCCAGATCCTGGAAGGTTGCAGCCAGCTGTTCAGAAGAAATCATTCTGCCTCCCGGATCGAGAGCAATCACGTATCCACGTTCGGGAATCTTTTTGAGAATGCGTTCACCCTCTGTGTCCTTTACCTGCTCATTTTCCTTCTCACTGGCCTGCTCGGGTGTTTTTTCATCCTTTACTTCAACAATTTCCACTGAGCCCTGCCTGCTCAGTCTTTTTTTATATTCTGCGATTCCTTCATTGATAAATGCTTCTTTGCATTTTCCGACAGCGACAATTAATATATTCACAGGTCTTATCCCCCTCCAAATTATTTTTCCACAGAAATTGTCCACATATTCACAAGTAAAAGATCCTAAATTGTCACAGCAAATTCTGCTTTTTCTTTACAATACTCACAGGCTGTGGACATTTTTTGGTTTTCATCCACAATATTATCCACAGACGGGGCCCTCCCTTCTCCTTTTTCCACTGCGTCATCCAACGCTTCTTCTATATGCTCTCTACAGCACTGTATCAACGGTTTACCCTTCTTTCTTCATGCAAATTTTTCCGCATTTATTGTAGCACATCTTCTCTTTACTCCGTTCATGTTTATATTTATCCACAAAAAAGGGCCTTCTAACGAAGGCCCCTGAATGCTTTATTCACCTGTGGATGCGGTCTGAGTTAATTCTATCTCCGCCGTCTGCTTTTCTCCGTCCCGGTAATACGTTATGGTGACTGTATCCCCGATCTCGGCACTATTATACAGATACTCCCGGAGATCGCTGCCTTCCTGGACCTCTTCACCGTCAATTTGAGTGATTACATCGTTTTGTTCAAGCCCTGCTTTCTGCGCATCAGAGTTTGGCTGAACCTGGGTCACGTACACTCCGTGATCTACATCTTCAGGAAGCCCCAGCTCCTCTGTCCAGTTGTAGCTGGATAGTTCAGAAATGGACTGAATAGCTACACCCAGCTGCGGGCGTTCTACTTCGCCGTCCTCTTCTAAATCCTCAATGATCGGCACTGCCACTGACGTTGGAATCGAAAACCCGATGCCCTCCACCGAGGACTGGGCAATTTTCATGGAATTAATTCCAATTACCTGGCCGGAGCTGTTAACTAAAGGACCACCACTGTTACCCGGGTTAATCGCTGCATCCGTCTGCATAACATCTGCTTCCCAGTCATTCTGGCCGTCCCCGTTGTAATCCACAGGAATACTACGGTCTTTTGCGCTGATAATACCTTCAGTCACCGTCCGTGTTAAATCTGTGCCAAGCGGATTCCCAATAGCAATGGCCTGATCGCCCACCTGCAGGTCATCGGAGCTGCCAAAATCAGCTACGCTGTCAATCTGTCCGCCGTCTACTTTTAATACGGCCAGATCGGTATAAGGGTCAGTACCAACAATCTCTGCATCAAGCCGGGTGTCATCCTCCAGACTGATTTCTACAGAGTTTGCTCCTTCCACTACGTGGTTGTTGGTAACAATGAACGCTGAACCATTTTCCTTTTTGTAAATGACGCCGGAGCCAGTGCCCTGTTCCACAGAGCCATCCTCCTGTTCTTCACTTCCCTGACTCCCCTGAATACCAGCGTTTTGTGCCTGAACCTGATTAAACACTCCGACTACAGCCCCGGAAACTTCATTTGCCGCCGCTGTCACCGTCCCAGCTTCTGCACTGACTTCTTCTGTAGAGACGTCGGATCCGGAACCATTGTTCGATAAATCCGCCGTCCCGTCGATGGTTTCAGTATTTTCCCCTGAAACAGAATCATATATAAATGGTGCTGATACTGTCATTACCCCCGCACCGATAATTGCCCCCACAAAGCCTGCGATACCTACATTTCTGCGACTTTTTCTATGCTGCTGGTTTTCCTTTTTTGCGTGGTCATTATAATAACCCATATTCCGACACTTCCTTTTTCATAAGATACCGGGACCTGCTCCAGTGCTTTTGACGCATATTGAAGTAAAGACCCTTTATCATACCCGTCTCGGGTGCCGGGATGTATGTTTATTGTACGAAGAAAAAGCACGCCCCGTCTAGTAAAAGGGCGTGCTTTTGATAATTTTTTACGTTTATGGAGAATACCCCGCAGGTGTACCACATTTCTTAGCTTAGAGCGTATGCAGACTCGTCGGAAGAAAGGGGTCCGTATCATAAAGGTGAAACGTATGACCTATTCCTGTGTCCTCTTCCTCCAGTACCTGCTTCACCGTCATCCGTGCCAGGTCCTTCATGTTATTGTCCCGGCTTAAATGCGCGAGATAGATTCTGCTCGTCCGTTCTCCGACAATATCAGCGAGCGCGTAAGCGGAATCTTCGTTTGAAACGTGCCCGGAATCGCCAAGAATACGCTTTTTGACATTCCATGGATAGCGGCCCATACGAAGCAGGTTAATGTCATGATTTGATTCAAAAATGTATGCATCGGCATTCTTGAGCGTGCCTTTAATCTGATCACTGACATATCCCATATCTGTGGCAAGCGCCAGCTTTTTTCCTTCGTGGTGAAACACGAAAAACATGGGATCTGCTGCATCGTGCGAAACGTGGAAAGGCTCAAGCTCAATATTGCCAAATGCAGCAGCCTGGTTTCGGTCCAGGTGAAATTTCTGTTCAAGGGGCACCTTGCCGATAAGCCCCTCCATGGCCTGCCATGTTTTTAAATTGGCATACACCGGCAGCTGGTATTTCCGGCTTAATACCCCGACACTTTTAATATGATCGCTGTGTTCGTGAGTGACTATCAGTGCGTCCAGAGCTGCCGGGTCCACGCCGATCGCATGTAAATTTTCCACTATTTTTTTGCCGCTCAGGCCTGCATCAATCAACAAACGCTGCTTCCCGGTCTGTACGTATATAGCATTGCCTGTACTGCCGCTGGCAAGTACGCTGAACTGCAGTGTCATTCTATCCTCCTGCTTTCTCTATTCATTAGCCGGTTCATTAGCCGGTGCTTCTTCCCCGTTTTCCGCTGAGCCATTTTCTTCCGGGTCAGAACCATTTTCCGGCACTTCCGGTTCAACCATAATGTCCTCTTCGCTATTATCCTCCATCACCTGCTCCCATGACTGGACGCGCTGGGTTCTGGCATTCACAAGGTACCTGGATTCTCCGTTTACTTCCACAATATACATGGGTGTATATAAATAAACATTTTCTCCCTGAGGGGTAACCTGGTTAAAGTAACCGACGCTTACATCGGTCACCGTATCGTTTGTCTGCAAAATCCCATTGCTCGGGTTCCCCAGCGCTTCAATAGCATCCTCTGCCGGGATGGTGCTGTCTGCCGGAGTAGCGTCGAGCTCAAAATACGACTGGCGGAAGCCGACAATCTCGTTTTGATCATTAAACACCAGCTCAAGCTGGGCGGACGTTTCCGGTTTATAAATTTGTTTATCATCGAATGTCTGGTAATAATACTGCCTGTTTAACTCTTCATCCATCTGTCCCTGCTCATAGTCCTCTGCATTCCAGACATAATTGTTTAAAAAGGAGGCCAGATCCTCGTTCCGGTTATCCTCAGATATTTCCACCGGTTCCTCGAGTGTGGCGCTCATTCCAATCAGTCGTTCATTTGATATATACGTAATGTCATTAATGTTTGAATTGTTTTCTACCTTCTGGGAGCGGCCGCCGCTCTCAAAATCCACATAGCTCGCTTCGAGATGAAGCTGTTCAATCCGGTCCGGCAGATCCTCTTCAGCATAACCGTATAGCCGCTGTTCCGATTCTTCCCCGCCAGTCTGGGAAGCAGAGCTTTCCTGATAGTTAGTCTGCTGCTCTAAGTAACTGGAAAGCAAAAACGTATTAAGAAGCAGGAAAACAACAATAAAAATGGTCTTTGTTCTTGCCCAATCCATTTTATGCTCCTCCTTCTTCGTTATCGTCTCCGCTAAAATCCACCGGTGACCAGCTGCCGTCGCAGCGGACAAACCAACCAGGCTCCATATCGTAATAACCGGAGTTCTCCCCGTTTCTTGAAATGCTGTAGCCGATTTGTATATCTTCAATCAACGAAGAGCTGCACTGCTCCTGCACGGCATCGAGCGTTTCCTCTCCGGTTGGAAGGTCGGTGGAAACGCCGGCATCCCCGGTTCTGACCGGGTTGTTTTCCAAATCAAACAGCGGCCGGGAATATCCACTCGTCTGCGTTCCTACGTTCGACACCTGAATGGAAGCAAAATCACTGCCATTGGAATCCCGGAAAACTGGAAGACCGCCTTTATTCATTCTGAATGTAACCGTCGTTTCCCCGTCCACAGTATTGGAATCATAATACTGGTAATCGTCCGACCAGCCGGCATGATTGTTTACAAACTCGAAGGAGGAAACGAGACTGCTTGTATCATTTCCGTCTGTCTGCTCTGAGTAGGTCGGGTTGGCGTAACGAAGGTAATCTCCGGTGTCATTTATACGCAGCTCTCTCGTGCCGTCTGTGATGACTTCCGACGAATCATAATTGTACGTCTGAAGGTTTTGTCCGTTCCCTTCCGGCAGTAACACCTGCTGAAAGCTGTTGGCTGATAAACTCGTAGAAGCATAGGTGTAGTTCGTTCGGGAGCCCGGATCCTCGGGGATATAAATATGCTTCTCGTACCCGTCTTCATCAGCACTGTAGGTAAGCATGCTTTCATGCTCTGAGAGGTATCGTTCGTACTCTATATCGCTTTTATCAAGGCTTGTATTGCTGTTTACGATCACGCCCTGATCATAGGAAACAAACGCAGCATTCAGCTCCTCGCTCCCCGGTGAAGCTGTTAATATTATACGGTCAACCGAACCATCCAGGATACTCGCTGCTTCATCGTTTTCATCTTCAAAGCTGAACAGTTCATTGATCATCGACCACGATACGGACGATGGAAATACGAATTCCATCGAATATGCTGCTGAAGCTGCGTTTTGGTAGAGCTCGTCATGCTCCAGGTCAGTCGCTGTCGTTTCAGTAATACTTGCCTCTTCGAGCTGCCGGAAGGCCTTATCCAGATCAGATGAAGCCTGATCCTCTGCCATGAGAGCACTTCTTCCATCGGAACGCACTACTCCCTGATTTGGCCGGACAATTTCCGCCGGCTCCCGGGTTTCAGCTATTTCTGTCGTTTCCTGTACGGTTTCGGAGGAATTGACGCTTTCATATTCGGGCTGAAATGACCAGTTCTGCCAGGTAAGAAGCAGACTGCCTACCACTAAAATCGTCAACACCCAGGATTTGATTGTTTCTTTCATGATCCAGCCTCCGCTTTATTAATCACTGAATATGGCAGCGTAATTAATATAGTGGTTCCTTTTTTCCATTCACTGTCCGCCGCAATCCGTCCACCGTGCGCATGGATAAATTCCTTGGCAATCGCAAGCCCGAGCCCGGTGCCGCCGAGGTTTCTCGCTCTCGCTTTATCCACCCGGTAAAACCGGTCAAAAATACGGTGCTGGCTTTCTTTCGGAATGCCTACGCCCTGGTCGCTGATTTCAACATCTACAGCATCGGCACGCGTAAACATCTGCACACTGATCTCCCCGCCATCCGGCGAATATTTCACGGCATTCGAAAGCACGTTATCAAAAACTTGATAAATTCTGTCCTTGTCCATGTCTACGTAAACCGGATAGGAAGGAACCTCTTTATAAAAAGCAATATTTTTATCCTTGTTAATCATTTCAAACCGTTCAATCACCTGATTGATCATTTCAGACAGGTCCACAGTAAAAAAGTCTAAGCTGATTTCGTCACTGTCCATCCGCGAAAGCTGCAGCAGGTCGTTCACGAGCCGGATCATTCGGTCTGTCTCGTTCTGGGTCACCTGTAAAAAGCGGGGACCCAGATTTTCGTCCTGCATCGCCCCGTCTTCGAGAGCTTCCATGTAGCTTTTCAGCGTAGTCAGCGGGGTTCTTAATTCGTGGGATACGTTTGATACGAATTCCCGGCGCTCTCTTTCGATCTTTTCCTGTTCTGTAACGTCATGAAGCACGGTAATCAAGCCGGTAACCGGTCCGTCTTCGTTTCGTACAATTGAAAAGTTGGCCTGCAGCAGAAAATCCTGTTCCTCGCTGCTGAAATCCAGCATGATTGCTTCATTGTAATCATACAAATCGCTCGAGGTCAGTGTCTCTGAGAGGTGCAGGGCTTCTGTAATATATGTGCCTTCCATTTCCTCACTGTTTTTGTTTAACAGCTGCTCAGCGCGTTTGTTCATCAAAATAATGCGGCCGAGTTCGTCAGTCGCTATAACCCCATCTGTCATATGAGTCAGAACCGAGCTTAATTTCTTTCGTTCGTCCTCGGTGCTTGCCTGGCTTTCTTTTAATTTCAGCGTCAGCTGGTTAAAGGAATGGGCGAGCTGTCCAATTTCATCGTTGCCGTACACGCGGACTCTCCGGGAAAAGTCTCCCTCTCCCATAATTTTTGCCTGGCGCTGCATATCTGCGATAGGCCGTGTAATCGTGCGGGCAAGCAAAATACCAAGGATCGCGTTTAAAATCAGCACAATAATGCTCGCTGCAATTAAGATACTGCTGATGTCATTTACCAGGCTGTACACGCTCGACATATCAGAACGCACGTACAATACACCCAGAATTTCTCCGTCTTCTTCGATCGGCCGCACAATTAAGCTGACCCTGTGACCGCTGTCCGCGTCCCAGCGTACTTCTTCAAGCGTGTTCCCTAATAACGCCCGCTGCACAAGGTCGTCGTTTGATTGGTTATTGACGATATCCTGCTCATTTATGTTCGACGTGCCTAAAATAATCTGGTTGGAGCCAATAACCCTGGCTTCCGGACTTGAATGGCCGGGATCATTGTTTGCTCCTGAATTGGCAAACTGGCTTAATAAACTGTCGATATCCTCCTGCACCGTATTATCGTCTTCTCCCCGACTCTGTGCCAGTTCTTCCTGCACATTATACTCCAGAAGATCTGTCTGCTCGGCGAGCGTATCATTAAAATTTTCCACGAGCGTGTCTTCAAGGGCGCTCGTGAAAAATACGGTAATGAACTGCATCGCTACAAAAATCAGCAGCACGAAGATCAAAATGAGTTTAAAATGAATCGATTTGAAAAAATCGATAATTTTCATACATTACTTCTCCTGTTCTGGATGTTTTAAGTAGTACCCAACACCACGTCTTGTCACAATCCACTCAGGGAAGCTCGGATTGTCTTCTACTTTCTCTCTCAAGCGACGTACTGTTACGTCCACGGTACGTACGTCTCCAAAGTAATCGTAGCCCCACACGGCCTGGAGAAGATGCTCTCTTGTCATTACCTGGCCAATATGGCGGCCGAGATAAAGAACCAGTTCAAACTCACGGTGCGTAAGATCTATCGGCTCGCCGCGTTTTGTCACTAAATACGCGTCCGGATCTACAAGGAGGTCACCAATTTTTATAGCATTCTGCGGCTCAGTGCTGCCTTCTTCTGCTGCCGGCTGCTTTCTGCGGAGATTGGCTTTTACTCTGGCCAGAAGCTCCCGGTTGCTGAACGGTTTGGTTACATAATCATCTGCTCCGAGCTCGAGGCCGAGCACCTTATCGATTTCCCCGTCCTTAGCCGTTAACATGATGATTGGCATATCAAACCGCTTCCGGACCTCTCTGCATACCTCCATGCCGTCCTTGTTTGGGAGCATGACGTCGAGAAGAATCAGATCCGGACCGAAATTATCCACCTTTTCTAAAGCCTCATCGCCGTCATATGCACAAACAACCTGAAACCCTTCCTTTTGAAGATTAAATTCCAATATATCAGCAATTGGCTGTTCATCATCGACTACTAATATTTTCTCATCCATGTTCCCACCGCTCCATTCCTCAAATGTGAAAAGGCACAAATTCAGTCATCTATGTGTAGTAACACCCTGCACAGGTATGCCTCTTTATGTTTATTGCAAAATGTTTAAGAGGATTACAATTCTCTTTCACATTGTAACACAGCTCTTTATCTGTTCCTATCGAGGCCTGAAGCCTGTGAAAAAAGCGCCTGGACGTCAATGTCCAGGCGCTGGTTATTATTTAAAGTGGTGGCTCGAGACGGAATCGAACCGCCGACACGAGGATTTTCAGTCCACTGCTCTACCGACTGAGCTATCGAGCCATATTAAGAGAAATGCTTTTGCTTGAGTGCTGCTCTTGCTTTTGGAGCCACTGTCCTTACCCTCATTCTTTGCTTATTCGAAGAAGCAATTCGGGACGGACAACTCGCAGAACATTCGGAGAAGTATTGCTTGTTGCTCTACCGACTGAGCTACCTGGCCATATTAAGAGAAATGCTTTTGCTTGAGTGCCGCTTTATCATGCGTAAACCGGAAAAATAAAATGGCGGGCCTGACGGGATTTGAACCCGCGATCTCCTGCGTGACAGGCAGGCATGTTAACCGCTACACCACAGGCCCCTTTTAAAAAGAATACACTGCGAATTTTGTCGTCTGCTGCTCTCGTTCACTGCAGTCACGTACGCCTTGTACGTTCCTTTGCTCTCTCTCTGGCATCCTCAACCTTCTGGTGTCTTCTTTCCAAAAGGAGTATGGGGAGAATACACTTCGAATCTTTTTGCCTGTTCATTTTCTGTCTGATAAAGAAAATGGTGACCCGTACGGGATTCGAACCCGTGTTACCGCCGTGAAAGGGCGGTGTCTTAACCACTTGACCAACGGGCCTTTCATGGTGAGCCATGGAGGATTCGAACCTCCGACCCTCTGATTAAAAGTCAGATGCTCTACCAACTGAGCTAATGGCTCCTGACAAGAAGAAATTGTCGCTGTGGATAACGACAACATGAGTAATATTATCACGTCACAGATGCAATTTCAACTAGTTTTATATGAAAAAAACGATTAGTTGAAAAAAGCATCCGCCTCTATGGCAGATGCTTAGTGAATTCTATTGGATCGCCCATACACCACGAACCATATTTGTCTGATTCCGGTCCGGTCCTACCGAGAAAATGCTGATAGGAATGTTAGTCAGCTGAGAGATACGTTCAATGTAATGACGGGCATTTACCGGAAGGTCTCCGAGCGACGAAGCACCGGTGATGTCCTCTGTCCAGCCCGGCAGCTCTTCATAAATCGGCTCGCATTCTGCAAGTACCTTCAGGCTCGCAGGGAATTCTTCCATAATTTCTCCCCGGTACTTGTAGGCTTTGCATATTTTGAGCGTTTCAATACCGGTGAGAACATCAATGGAATTTAAGGATAAATCGGTGATACCACTCACTCTGCGGGCATGACGCACGACTACGCTGTCGAACCAGCCAACACGGCGGGGCCGTCCGGTCGTAGTCCCGTACTCGTTTCCGACTTCACGAATCTGATCCCCGGTTTCGTCAGACAGCTCTGTTGGGAACGGGCCGTCGCCCACGCGGGTCGTATAAGCTTTGGAGACGCCCACCACGTGCTGAATTTTGGACGGCCCTACGCCCGAGCCAATCGTCACGCCTCCGGCGATAGGGTTTGAGGAAGTGACAAACGGATACGTACCCTGATCGATATCAAGCATGACACCCTGCGCGCCTTCAAACAGCACCCGGCGGCCTTTATCGATCGCTTCATTTAATTCTACCGACGTATCGCATACGTACTTCGCAAAGAACTGGCCGTAGTCGTAGTATTCATCCAGAATATCTTCAAGCTCAAACCCTTCTGCATCATACATTCTCTCCAGCAGGCGGTTCTTTTCTTTCAAATTCCGCGACAGCTTTTCCCGGAATTCATCTTTATCCAGAAGGTCGGCAATACGGATGCCAACGCGCGCAGCTTTATCCATATATGCCGGGCCAATGCCTTTACGGGTTGTTCCAATTTTATTTGTGCCCTTGCTGTCTTCCTCCACGGCGTCGAGACGCAGGTGGTACGGAAGAATAACATGGGCGCGGTTGCTGATACGAAGGTTGCTTGTATCCACTCCGCGCTCATGCAGATACTCCAGCTCTTCGACGAGCGCTTTGGGATCAATCACCATTCCGTTTCCGATGACACATGTTTTATTATCGTAAAAAATTCCGGATGGGATTAAGTGCAGCTTATATTTAGTCCCTCCGAAGACGATCGTATGTCCTGCGTTATTTCCACCCTGGTAACGGGCCACAACCTCCGCATTTTCTGATAAGTAATCCGTTACTTTTCCTTTTCCTTCGTCTCCCCACTGAGTTCCCACAATTACTATTGATGACACAGCGTCCACCTCCACAATCTCTCCTGCCGGCACCTTAGGCATATTTTTTTGCTTATTCCGATAACGTTCACTTGGCTTCATCTAAAGTTTTCATGTACGAATTTTATTATGGAGAAAATCCCTTAGATAGTCTATCAACCACGGCACACAAAGTCAATAAAACACGAACATTAAAAGTTTTATTTGCTTAATTTGTTCGCTTATACAAAAAGCCCAGAGCCTAAGCTCCGGGCGGAATTTGATTATCGTCGTGTCGCCGGTCCAAATTAACGAATTTATTATATTCTTTAATAAAAGCGAGCTCAGCCGTACCAACCGGGCCGTTACGCTGCTTGGCAATAATAATTTCAATGATATTCTGGTTTTCGGATTCCTGGTCATAGTAATCATCACGGTATAAAAACGAGACAATATCGGCATCCTGCTCAATACTTCCGGATTCCCTTAAATCAGACATCATCGGGCGTTTGTCCTGTCTGGACTCCACCCCGCGGGAAAGCTGGGACAGAGCAATTACCGGAACGTCAAGTTCACGCGCGAGAGCTTTTAAATTACGCGAGATTTCCGAAACCTCCTGCTGGCGGCTCTCCCCGCCTCTGCTGCTGCCCTGGATCAGCTGCAGGTAATCGATCAAAATCATTCCGATACCCCGCTCCTGCTTCAGACGAAGGCATTTCGCCCGTATGTCGTTCACCCGGATGCCCGGGGAATCATCAATAAAAATGCCGGCCGAAGACAAGCTTCCCATCGCCATCGTGAGCTTTTCCCAGTCCTCTTCCTGCAGTGCACCGGTACGAAGGCGATTGGCATCAATGTTTCCTTCTGCACAGAGCATCCGCTGCACAAGCTGGGCGGCACCCATCTCCAGGCTGAAAATCGCCACATTTTCCTCGGTTTTCGTCGCAATGTTCTGGGCGATATTTAAGGCAAAGGCCGTTTTCCCCATCGAGGGCCTGGCAGCCACAATGACTAAGTCACTGCGCTGAAAGCCGGCAGTCATATGGTCGAGCTCGGCAAAGCCGCTTGCGATTCCGGTTACATCATTTTCCCGGTTCTGCAGCATTTCAATATTGTCGTATGTCTCAATGAGGACGTCTTTGATGGAAACGAAGGCAGACGAACGACGCTCCTGCGATACTTCCATTATGGTCTTTTCAGCTTCGTTAAGTACTTCCTCTACATCATGTTCTCCACTGTAGCCTTCATTCACTATGTTAGTTGCTGCCCGTATCAGCCGTCGCAGCAGGGACTTGCTGTATACGCCCTGACTGTAATAACCGACATTGGCCGCCGTCGGTACAGCGTTTGCCAGATCGGTAAGATAAGAAAGACCACCGATTTCTTCGAGCACCTGCTTCGCCTGCAGCTCCGTGCTGACCGTAATAAGATCAACCGGCTCTCCGCGTTCGGACAGCTCAATCATCGTATTAAAAATACGCTGATGCGACTGACGATAGAAGTCATCCGGCATTAAATGCTCCGTGGCAGTGATGAGCGCTTCTCCTTCTAAAAAGACAGCACCTAAAACAGCCTGTTCTGCTTCAATATTCTGCGGGGGCACCCGTTCTGTGAAAATATCATTCATTGCTTTCACCTCGATAGAACGTGTTGAAAAAAGAGCCTGATTCTTACCCTCTGTTTATGACGGGGAAACAGGCTCTTTCTTCATCCACGCAGCTGTTACTCTTCCGTCACGTGTACGTTTACGACAGCTGTGACTTCAGGATGAATCTTGATCGGTACTTTGGTATATCCAAGTGAACGAATTGGCTGGTCAATTTCTATTTTGCGTTTGTCCACTTTCATATTCATGCTTTTCAGCTTTTCAGCAATCTGTTTTGTGGAAACCGCTCCGAACAGACGGCCGCCTTCTCCCGCTTTGGCGGTAAGCTCCACCTCCGTTTTTTCAAGCTGCTCCTTAAACTTCTTCGCCTGCTCAAGCTCTTCCTGCTCACGTTCTTTTTGTTTTTTCTGCGTAGCTTCCAGGTCACGCAGATTGCCTTTGCTAGCTTCCACGGCAAGGTTTTTCTTTAATAAATAGTTTCTGGCGTACCCTTCGGATACGTCTGCGACTTCACCTTTTTTCCCCTGGCCTTTAACGTCTTGTTTCAGTATGACTTTCATTCGGATGTGCCCCCTTGCAAATATTCATCAATGGCCTGCTTCAGGCGTTTTTCCGCTTCTTCAATCGTAGCATCGGTCAGCTGTGTTGCCGCATTCGTTAAATGACCGCCTCCGCCCAAAGCCTCCATTATTAACTGCACGTTCACTTCACCAAGTGAACGGGCGCTGATACTAATTTTATCATCCTGACGCTTAGATATCACAAACGAACCTTTGATATCGTTCATCGTAAGCAGGGTGTCGGCTGCCTGGGCGATTAAAATCTGCCCGTACATTTCGTCTTCCGCAGCGGCGGCAACAGCCATACCGTCCCGGTAAACCTCCGCCCGTTCAATGAGGTGCGACCGTTCGACGTATTGATCGAGATCTTCTTTTAACAGCATCTGTACCATAGTCGTATCGGCACCGTGCATTTTTAAAAATGATGCTGCATCGAATGTTCTCGATCCTGTCCGGATGGCGAAGCTTTTCGTATCCACAATAATGCCTGCAAGCATCGCTGTTGCTTCAAGCACATCCATACTGAGCTTTTTCGGCTGATACTCCAAAAGCTCTGTTACAAGCTCGGCGGTGGATGAAGCGTACGGTTCCATGTATACAAGCACCGGATCTTCAATAAACTCCTCTCCCCGGCGGTGATGGTCAAGAACAATCGTACGATTCACGCGGTCAATCAGCCGCGGCTCGATAACCATGGATGGCTTGTGCGTATCCACAACGACAAGCAGCGTATGCTTTGTCACTTCATCCATTGCTTCTGACGGCGTAATAAATTGAGACCACAGGTATTCATGGTTTTCGATTTCTTCCATGAGCTTTTTCACATCCGGGTTAATTTCATCCGGATCCACGACGACATACGCATCTGTGTTATTTACTTCAGCGATTTTAAGCACACCAATCGCAGCACCAATCGCGTCCATATCCGGATTTTTGTGCCCCATCACAATAACCTGGTCGCTTTCAAGGACAAAATCCCGCAGGGCGTGGGAAATAACCCTGGCGCGTACCCGGGTGCGCTTTTCAACAGCATTGGACTTCCCGCCGTAAAAGCGCACTTTCCCGTTCGCCTCCTTGATGGCTACCTGGTCGCCGCCGCGTCCGAGTGCAAGATCGAGACTGGACTGGGCCAGCGAACCAAGCTCCTGCAAAGACGGCTCCCCAGCTCCGATACCAATACTCAGGGTGATGGTCACCTTCTCTTTACTCGTAATATCACGTACGTAATCGAGCAGTTCAAATTTCGTCTGCTCGAGATGGTTGAGGGCATCCTGATTCATGACAGCCATAAACCGGTCTACAGCGATGCTGCGCAGTAAAATGTCATGATCCCCCGCCCACTCATTCAAAGCGGTAGTCACATGACTCATCAGCCGGCTTCTTGTCTGATCATCCATGCCCTGGGTAACTTCGGTGAAGTTATCTAAATAAATAAATGCAACGACTGATTTCTCTTTTTGGTACATTGCCTGAATATCTGTCGTTTCAGTCATATCAAAGAAATAGAGCAGCCGCTCTTCGCTGTGAATATACACGGTATAATGACGATTTCTCATCGTTAAGTGTATTTCGCTTTCCCCCTGCTTAATCGCTGCAGCCAGACGTTCAGACACAGTACCGATCGGCTTTCCCATGAATTCTTTCGGCAGATAGGAAAGGATGAAGGGGTTCGCCCACTGTATTTGATAATTCTTATCATACAGGAGGATGCCAATAGGCATCTCAGTAACCGCTTCTTCCCCTGCCTTGTTCACACGGTGGGTCAGCGTAGATATATACCGTTCAAGCTCTTTTTCAAATGAACGCTCTGCCTGAATGACATAAATAGCCAAAGCTCCGAGCAGGATAAATCCTACCGCCCCTATTTCCCATTGAAACCAGGTGAGAAAGGCAAGTGCTATTCCGGCTAATATGAACAATCCGACGATATGATAGCCGTACCACCGCCGTATTAAAAACTTCGGCATGTAACTCAACCCCTACTTCGTGTCGGTTTGAATGCGTTGCTTCAAGTTTAGACCTAAATCTATTATACCTAAAATGCGGGCTAAAAATAATGCTATTGTTGATAATAATATACTCCCGACGATAATGAGAACCCCGTAGTATTTTGGATAGGATTTAGCATGCAGAAAATAAAAGATCACAGTAAAGCCCTGAATTGCCACAGCCAGCTCCAATAGGGGAAAAAGGTTCATGACAACTATATACATAGCTGTTCCTTCTTCAAGCCCGATCAGAATAAATATAGAACCCGTCAAATAATACCATATGAGTGATCTCGGAAAGCTCCAGTTTCGAAAAGCCGGAAACTGCTGATAGTCCATCCGGACACGCTTCAAAATAACATGAGCGAACACCTGGGTTATAAATGAAAGAATAATGCCTGTACCAATAAGGAGCACCGGGCCGATATATTGAATCAGCGTGACCATTTCTGCTAAAGCATCCAGATTTGAGGTATCCTGACCGATGCTCTCCATCATGCTTCTCGCCTGGGAGATAGAGTCATTCAATGTTTGCTGGATTAATTGAATCGGATCAATATTAAATAGAAGAATCGAGCTTAAATAAAATAAAACCAGGCCGATTATATATGCCACAGTTCCTGCAGCAAAAACGGCAAACGCCGGCTTCTTTTGATGAATAAGCGCACCTGCCGCAATCCCGCCGAGACCGAATATCAATGCCGTCGGAAAACCAATTCCGCCTGTAAACAGAGTGGCAAGCAGCGCACAGACGATAAACATAAAAATGCCCGGCTTCCATCCGTTTCTTGCCACAAAAATAATAAACGGAAGCGGCATCGCTATCGTTAATATACTGCCCACGACCGGCACAAAGATCAACAGCAGTACCAGCACCAGAAAAACCGCGCTAAAGACGGCTGCTTCTGCGACACTTCTAGCGTTTTTCACTTCACGTTCACCTCATTTACAAAGGCAGTCAAATAAATGTGCAGCAGCCGCCCGATTGCTTTTACTCCGACATTATCCCAGTACTGCCTTTATCCCTTCGTTTTCATGGAAATTCCATTCGTTCATTTTAGCTTATTCCTTTTCAAAAAGAAAGACGAACAGCCGAATAGTCAAAGGCTGTTCATATCTAAAAAACGCTGACTACCGTCAGCGCCTTATTCCGTTTATTTATCTGCGGCAGAACTTCTATTTATTCTTCATTCGGCAGCTTGAAAGAAGAATCGTTTGGCACTTCCGCTTCTATGTTTTCATCTTTGGCCTGAATATCGTCCTGCTTTAGTTCTTCAAGCTGTTTATTAATTTTCGTAATATAAGACTGAACGTCCATATGAAGACCTCCTTCCCGGTATATAAAAAGCTTCATTGATTACTTCATTTATACCCCGGGGAGGAAGCAGATTAAACCTGCAGCCAGTTTCCACACAATAAAACACCCTTTCCCAGGCATCCGGCCTGAAAAAGGGTGCTTTAATGCTATCCTTACTGCTCACGCACAAAAGGAAGCAATGCTACGTGACGGGAACGCTTGATAGCGCGGGTCAGCTTACGCTGATATTTCGCACTTGTACCAGTTACGCGGCGTGGAAGGATCTTTCCTCTTTCTGAAATAAACTTCTTCAAGAGCTCTGTATCCTTGTAATCAATATGGGTAATTTTGTTTACTGTGAAGTAACAAACTTTCCGTCTTTTTCCTCTACGACGTGCTGCTGCTGCCATTGTTTATCCTCCTTTATAAAAGATTGTTTATGCTCTCAGGGGTTTTAAAATGGCAAATCGTCATCTGAAATGTCGATTGGCTGCCCGTTATCCGAAAACGGATCATCGTTTAAATTGGACGAATCGCGATTTTGCTGGCCTGAACCTGAACTCTGGCTGTTCTGCTGCTGAGAATAGCCGCCTCCCTGCGAAGAACCTCCGCCTCCGGATGCTCCACGCGGTTCAAGGAACTGTACGCTCTCCGCCTGAACTTCTACTACCGTTACACGACGGCCCTCCTGGTTTTCATAACTCCGGCTCTGCATACGCCCATCCACACCGGCCAGGCTGCCTTTTTTCAAGTAATTGGCCACATTTTCTGCCTGCTTCCGCCAAATGACGCAGTTAAGAAAGTCTGCTTCGCGTTCGCCCTGCTGGTTGGTAAATGGACGATTTACCGCAATGCGAAAGTTAGCGACTGCTACGCCGTTCGGGGTATAACGCAGATCAGGGTCCGCGGTCAGCCGACCGACTAACACGACACGATTTATCATTTAAACCCCTCCTGATTGTTAATGAAATTAGTCGTCGTTACGAACAACTAAGTGGCGGATTACGTTATCATCGATTTTAACCAGACGGTCAAATTCGTTGGTAGCGTCCGCGGTGCCTTTAATGTAGGTTACAACGTAATACCCGTCACGAAAATCGTTGATTTCGTATGCGAGACGTTTTTTTCCTACTTCGTCTACTTTTTCAATTTCAGCGCCATTATCCGTTAAGATTTTGTTGTACCGTTCAATTGTGTTTTTCACACCATCTTCGTCAACATTCGGGCTGATAATGTAAAGTACCTCATAATTCCGCATGCTGCGTCACCTCCTTTTGGTCTTCGGCTCTTTTCCGGTGGAAAAGAACAAGGAGCAAAAAACGCTTATCCGTTTTTAACTCGCAAGTTAATATTATATCAGCTTGACTTTCTTTTTACAATATTCCAGCCAGAAAAATTAAACATTGAAGCGGAAGTGAACGACGTCGCCGTCCTTAACGATATATTCCTTGCCCTCAAGCCTTACCTTGCCTGCTTCTTTGGCGCTGTTCATTGCACCTGCCTGCATCAGGTCCTCGTATCCGACAACCTCAGCACGGATAAAGCCCTTTTCAAAATCACTGTGAATCACTCCGGCTGCCTGAGGAGCCTTTGTATTTTTTCGGATCGTCCAGGCCCGGACCTCCGGTTCACCTGCAGTAAAGTACGTCTGCAGGCCAAGCAGGGAATAAGCCTCCCGGATCAGCTGGTCGAGTCCCGGCTCTTCGATGCCGAGATCCTGAAGGAATTCGCTTTTTTCTTCTCCTTCAAGCTCTGCGAGTTCTTCTTCAATTTTCCCGGAGATGACTACAACGCCTGCCCCTTCGGCTGCTGCAAATTCTTTAACGCGGGAGACGTGTTCATTGTCTTCTTCTTCCATTAAGTCGTCTTCGCTGACGTTGGCGACGTATAACACCGGCTTCATCGTGAGAAGCTGGAAGCCTTTAACAATTTTCAGCTCTTCCTCGGTCCATTCCAGACTGCGTACGGGCTGCTCTTCCTTCAATGCTTCGACAATCTTTTCGAGTACCGCATGCTCCTGCATGGCGTCTTTATCCTTGGATTTGGCAAGCTTTGCTACTTTATCCATCCGTTTTTCCGCCGTTTCAAGGTCTGCAAGAATCAGTTCAAGGTTAATTACTTCGATATCATGGATCGGATCTATTTTCCCGGAAACGTGGGTCACATCATCACTGTCAAAGCAGCGTACCACATGGGAGATCGCATCCACTTCCCGGATATGCGAAAGGAATTTATTGCCGAGACCTTCTCCCTTGCTCGCTCCTTCGACAATGCCGGCAATGTCTGTAAACTCAAATGCGGTAGGAATTGTTTTTTTCGGCTGAAACATATTTGTTAACTGTTCGAGCCTGCTGTCCGGCACTTCCACAATACCTACGTTCGGATCAATTGTGCAGAACGGGTAGTTGGCAGACTCCGCCCCTGCCTGGGTGATCGCGTTGAACAATGTTGACTTCCCGACGTTTGGAAGTCCGACTATACCTGTTGTTAAAGCCATTTATTATTTCCTTCTTTCTTTCAGTTAATATTTCTCTAAACATAACAAAGAGGACAACCGCAGCTGTCCTGAAAAGCAACTCTTTATCGTTAGTATATTGCTTTGAGTATAGTATAATTTCACTTTTGCGACAACAAGAGCAGCTTTACCTGAATTATTCGAGCACCTTTTTTACCTTTTTACTGAACTCTTTTCTTGGAAGCATAACGCTGTGCCCGCATCCTTCGCATTTAATCCGGATATCGGCGCCCATCCGGATAATTCTCCAGCGGTTTGCCCCACATGGGTGCTGTTTCTTCATTTCTACAATACTGTTGATATCAAAAGGCTGCTTCTCCACCATGAGTTCCATTTTCTCCTTTCTTCTCATTTCACCTGAATGCTTCGATACTTTTCATCCTATCGCACTCCGCCAAAAACCTCAATTAAACTGTCATCTTCCTGTTTTAGGGCGGCTGCTGCTTAAATATGCCAGTTATTTTTATCCAAACGCGGGTATAGGAGGCTAATACAATTATTTTTAGAAAGGATTCTGGAAGGGAGTTATCTGCTATGGGGAAAAAATCTGTTTCACGTGAAGCCTATCGTACTCACTGCCACGTCAGCATGGAGGAGCCCGGAAGTGCTGGAGAGCTGGCGGATTGCCTTGCCGGTCATATCCGGGAGCGTGTCACAGATGAAGATATCATCCTGGTCTGTATTGGCACAGACCGCTCCACCGGAGATTCTCTCGGGCCACTAACCGGAAGCAAGCTTCTTGAAAAGCAACTGGAAAACTTTTATATATACGGCACTCTTCAGTACCCGGTCCACGCTGTTAATCTGGAAGAAACGCTTTCCAGCATTGCAGCAGAGCATCCGCATGCTTTTATAATCGCTGTGGACGCCTGTCTTGGCTATCTTCAGAATGTAGGGAAGGTTACTTTAAATGAAGGCGGAGTGACTCCGGGAGCTGCAATGAAAAAGAAGCTCCCGATGGTGGGAGACATGCATATTAACGGCATAGTAAATGTCAGCGGGATGATGGAATACTTTGTACTGCAAAATACCCGGCTGTATACTATCGACACGATGGCTTCATTAATAGCAGAAAGCTTTCTCCTCGCCGACCGTTCAATATCAAAGCAGCACGTTCTCCAGGAGGAAGAAAGCACCACCCCTGCGGTTACTTTTCACGATGATGACGACCATGCCCGCTTTCTCCGGGAGGCTTCATCCGCCGAACAGACGAATGATAAACACAAAAAAAGCCACCATTGGTATCGCCGGAAGTAGATTGGCTACCCGGATTTCTAACAGGCCTGCGAGCTTTAATCCGATAGCGATAATCATCACGCCTCCGGTAGCCGTCATTTCAGTAACAAAGGTATCCATTGCCTCCTGTGGCACCAGCCTGTCAATTTGGACAGCAAAAAGAGCGATGGAGCCCTGGTAAATAACGACCGGAATAAACGAAAATAACACTCCAACACCCATCGTCGTCGTAAAAATAAGCGCTGAAAATCCATCGAGCATTGATTTTGTAAATAAAACATCATGCTCCTGGCGCAGACCGCTGTCCATTGCCCCAAGTACCGCCATCGCTCCCACCACATATACCAGCGTGGCGGTTACAAAACCCTTGGCTACTGTATTCTCTGTATCGCTCTTTCCTATTCGTCTTTCCACCCACTGGCCAATAGATTCCAGACCGTCTTCGATTCGCAGGCGCTCTCCTGCCCAGGCTCCAGTCACCAGACTACCCACGACGATTAAAAATTGTTCTGTCTGCAGCCCCATCTGGATCCCGAGAAGGACAACTGCCAACGCCAGCGCCTGCATAATGGTGGTTTTCATTCTTTCCGGTATACGGTGAAACAAAAGCCCCATCAATGATCCGATAATAATAGTCACTCCATTGACCAATGTTCCTGTCAGCACCATAAATGTCCGCTCCCTTTTCCCTTTGTTTCTTTATTTCTATTTTTTTTATTATTATTTGTGTGCTTTTCCGCTTTATTTCTTCCTGAATGAACGAAATTTTATCCCTCCTGCTCAAAAACTGCATGCACCCCTACACATGGACTGTCCTCTTTTCATTAACAATTGGACTTTAAATATTTTACTATAAAATGAACCGAAGCGGGACTATCTTAAACGGCAAAGATTCCATAGCTGAAGTCTTTTATCGTTCTTTCCGCCTCTTTCATTTTAAGGAGAGATTATGATGATCGTCCTGTTACCTAACCATAAATACAATACTGCTAAAAATATACTTGCTTTGCAGCAGCAATCCTATTATACAGAAGCTGTACTTATCGACAATTTTGATATCCCTGCTCTGAATGAAAGTGTGGAATCTATCCGTTCCTCGAAGGAAACCTTTATTGGCTACTTTGTAGAAGGCGTCCCTCGCGCTTTTATTGCTTATGAATACCAGAAGAAAAAACTGCAAATCACAAGACTCGTCGTCCATCCGGATTTTTTCCGGCGGGGCTTTGCCTCTTATCTGTTGAAATATCTGTTAAACCACCATCTCGACACATTAATCTACGTCTGCACCAGCGAAAAGAACCAGCCGGCAATCGATCTTTATCATTCGTTCGGGTTTGTCATTTCCCGTACATTCAGCCTTTCCGACGGGCATCCAATGGTAGTGCTTGAGCGTCATTCCTCCTATACCTGACATTTCTCACCCGCCTTTATCCTTTGAACCATAAAAATGAGCAAAGGCTCCCGGCTGATGAACCGGAAGCCTTTGCTCTATTCTTTTTCTTCGCTCAGAAGCTGAAGAATACGATCCAGGTCCTCATCTGAAAAGAATTCGATCTCAATCTTTCCTTTATTTTTTCCCTGCTGAATAGAAACGGAGGTGCCAAAGTACGACTGGAGCTCCTCTGCTTTTTGTTCCAGGAAAGGAGAGGCTGGCTGTTTTTGCTTTGTTTCACGTGGAACACCTTCGTTCATCTGCTGAACAAGTGCTTCCGTCTGTCTGACATTGAGTGCCTGCTTAACAATTTGTTCGCTTACCTTCACCGCAAGCTCTTTCTTTTTCAATCCAAGAAGCGTTCTGGCGTGCCCCATGGAGATTTCTTTTGTCTCAACAAGCTTTTGCACTTCTGTCGGCAGCTGCAGCAGCCGGATATAGTTGGCAATGTGCGGTCTGCTTTTTCCGAGCCGCTTGGAGAGCTCATCCTGAGTAATATCGAGTGATTCCACCAGACGCTGATACGCATGGGCTTCCTCTAATGGATTCAGATCTTCCCGCTGCAGATTTTCAATTAAAGCAACTTCCATCATCCGCTCATCGCTTAAATCCTTTACGATCGCCGGAATTTCTTTCAGGCCTGCTGCCGAGGCAGCACGGAAACGCCGTTCCCCGGTAACAATATCGTACCCTTTAATACTTTTACGGACGAGAATTGGCTGCAAAACACCAAACTCCGCCACAGAATGCTTCAGCTCTTCAATCGCTTCTGCTTCAAATCGTTTTCTCGGCTGATAAGGGTTCGGCCGTAATTCCTGTACTGGTACGGCAGTGATTTGATCTTCGTTGCCGCCTGTTTCTTCCGGAAAAAAAGCGTTCAATCCTCTACCTAGACCTTTGGCCACCAGCAACCACTTCCTTTGCTAATTCTAAATAGACCTCGGCACCCTTAGACTTTGCGTCATACATAATAATGGGAAGACCGTGGCTTGGAGCTTCCCCGAGACGTATATTCCGGGGAATAATCGTTTCGAATACTTTTTCCTGAAAATATTTTTTTACTTCTTCTATAACCTGAAATCCAAGATTAGTTCTTGCATCGAGCATCGTAAGCAGGACACCCTCGATTTCCAGGTCATGGTTTAAGTGCTTTTGCACAAGCCGGACAGTATTGAGCAGCTGGCTCAGTCCTTCCAGAGCGTAGTACTCGCACTGCACAGGGATTAAAATCGAATCTGAAGCGGAAAGTGCGTTAATCGTTAAAAGTCCAAGGGAAGGAGGGCAATCGATTATTATGTAGTCGTACTGCGCAGCCACATCCTTCAATGCATTTTTCAGCCTGATTTCCCGGGAAATAGTGGAGACCAGTTCAATTTCTGCCCCGGACAGCTGTATGGTGGCAGGCACTACGTCCAGCTGTTCCAAAGCAGTGCCCCGGACAATATCACGAATATCTGTGTCTTCAACGAGGACGTTATATATGCATTTTTCAACGTCCCCTTTTTCAATGCCGGCCCCGCTGGTGGCGTTGCCCTGCGGGTCAATGTCCACAAGAAGTACCCGCTGTCCTACATGTGCCAGACAGGCACTAATGTTTACTGCTGTTGTTGTTTTCCCAACGCCGCCTTTCTGGTTGGCGATAGCAACAGTTTTTGCCATCGATACACCTACTTTCCCAGTTCCTTGCTGTTCTTCTTATTTACTGCTTCGATTTTGGTATTCGAATGGTCACCTGATAATAACCATCATAGTCTTCTTCATCCGTATCGATTGCCATGCCGCTTTTTGTCACCATGTCTATCGACTCCCGGATCGTATTTAAGGCAATACGGGTATCCCTGGATACGTGTTTTTTCGGCTGCTTTGTCTTTTTCGGCTTTGGATCAAGCAAAGCAGCAATCTTATCCTCCGTCTGTTTTACGTTCCAGTCCTTTTCAATGGCTTCATCAACGATCTGATTCTGGCGTTCTGCCTCCGGCAGCTTCAGAAGTGCTCTGGCATGCCGTTCGGTAATTTCTTTTTCGGACAGCTTCTCCTGAACGTATTCAGACAAATGCAGCAGACGAAGCTTGTTAGCAATGGTGGACTGGCTTTTCCCCAGCCGCTGCGCCAGACTTGCCTGCGTAAGCTGGTTCATTTCCAGCAGCCTGGCGTATGCGGCTGCCTCTTCAAGCGCTGTTAATGCTTCCCGCTGCAGGTTTTCAATGAGCGCAATGGAAGCTGTCTGGGTATCATTAAATTCTTTCACCAGAGCCGGTATCTCTTTCCATCCAAGCTTCTGCGACGCGCGCCAGCGCCTTTCCCCGGCAATAATTTCATAGCCGCCGGACTGCTTTCTGACCGTTATTGGCTGCAAAAGGCCATGCGTCTGCAGCGATTGGGCTAATTCCGAAAGCTTTTCATCTGAAAAGATCGTACGCGGCTGAAAAGGATTCGCCATGATCTGATGAATAGGAATCATTTTGACTTCATGTTCATTAATGCCGCTTTTTTCGGCCTGGTTGTCCCCCAGGCCGAACCATTTTTGAATAGACTGTTTCATACCCGTATATCACCTCACTTAAAAACTGCGGCCCTTGTTGCTTCACTTCTGGAGTTCGTACATTTGCTATTTTCATTCTATCACGTTTCTAAAGGTTGTCGAATGAGCCGTGAGTGATTATAAAGGATTTTTTGTCGGGGTTCCTGGTTTTCTCGGATACGCTTTTGGGGTTTTTTTCTTTTTTTCGAATGTTAAAAGCACCCGTTCACTCTGTTCTTCCGGGAGCTTCATTTTCTTCGGTGCCGCTGCTGCTGCTTCCAATTTTACCAGGGCGTTTTCCGCCTCATGCAGCTCTTCTTCTCCGCTTGCTCCCTTCCACGCGATGAAAACACCTCCCGGTTTTACAAACGGCAGGCAGAGTTCAAGCAGCACCGGAAGCTTGGCCACGGCCCGGGCGCTCGCTGCGTCAAACTGATCCCGGTACGCCTTTTGACGTGCGAGCTGCTCGGCCCTGTCATGGACGAGGGTCACCCCTTCAAGCCCGAGTTCACTGACAATTTCTTCTAAAAAACCGATGCGTTTTTTTAAAGAGTCGACGATGGTAACCTGAAGCTCCGGAAAGCAAATCTTAAGAGGCAGACTTGGGAAGCCGGCTCCCGAACCGACATCGATCAGGCTTCCCTCTGCCTTAAAGGCCGCCAGGGAAGCTCCGGTAAGGGAATCATAAAAATGTTTTTCATATACCTCCCGTTCTTCAGTAATGCCTGTCAGGTTCATACGCTCATTCCATTCGACAAGCAGCTGGTAATACTGCTCGAACTGCTTTTTCTGCTTATCGTCCAAAGAAATATGTATGGCTTCAAGCCATTCGGGAAACTTTTCTTTACTCATTCTTTTCTTTCCTGCCCTTCACTGGATAATACGACAACGCCCAATCCCCTCGTGTCTCCACCTCAGAAAGACGGCGTATCTTGAAAAAAGCCCCTGCTTTCGGTAAGCAGGGGCTTAATCACGCACTGTTACGTTGTTGCCATACGGCCCTGTTCAATATACACAAGCAGTATAGATATATCGGACGGATTTACCCCGGATACCCGGGACGCCTGGCCGACAGAAAGCGGGCGTACTTCTGAAAGCTTTTGTCTCGCTTCAATCGCAATACCGGAAATGGAATGGTAATCGATACTCTCCGGAATTTTCTTCTCTTCCATTTTCTTCATCCGCTCGACCTGTTCAAGCTGCTTGGAAATATATCCTTCGTATTTCACCTGGATTTCCACCTGCTCAGCTACATCCGGCGCAATAGACGAAGGTGCGTCTGCAAATGGAGCGACATCCGCATAACCGATTTCCGGCCGCTTCATCAGATGGGCTGCCGAAGCTGCTTCCTTCATCGCTGTAGAGCCGCGGGAAATGAGCATGTCATTAATTTCTTCATGCGGCTTCAGGGTAAAGCTTTCCAATCGTTTTTTCTCGGCCTCGATCGATTCTTTTTTATGCACAAATCGTTCGTAGCGGGCCTCCGGAACTAATCCGATCTCCCGGCCGATTTCGGTTAAACGCAGGTCGGCGTTATCATGACGGAGAAGCAGGCGGTATTCCGCCCTGGACGTTAACAGACGGTATGGTTCATTTGTGCCCTTCGTGACCAGATCATCGATCAACACACCAATATAGGCATCCGAACGGTCCAGGATAACGCCTTCCCTGCCCTGTGCTTTGCGGGCTGCGTTGATTCCGGCCATAATTCCCTGCCCGGCGGCTTCTTCATATCCGGACGTACCGTTAATCTGTCCGGCAGTAAAGAGGCCTTCCACGGTTTTTGTTTCAAGGGTCGGCCACAGCTGCGTCGGTACAATGGCATCGTATTCGATCGCATAACCCGGACGCATCATTTTTACATTTTCAAGTCCCGGGATCGTTTTGAGTATGCCGAATTGAATGTCCTCCGGAAGACTGGTCGACAGTCCCTGCACGTATACTTCATCTGTATTTCTGCCTTCAGGCTCGAGGAAAATCTGGTGCTTCGGTTTATCATTAAAACGGACGATTTTGTCCTCAATTGAAGGACAGTACCTCGGACCAGTGCCTTCAATCATACCGGAATACATTGGGGAGCGCTGCAGATTGTTTGTAATCAGCTCATGCGTTTCTGCGCCGGTATAGGTGAGCCAGCACGGCAGCTGATCGGTAATAAATTCCACCGTTTCGTAGGAAAAGGCCCTCGGCTGCTCATCACCGGGCTGGATCTCCGTTTTGCTGTAATCGATGGAGTTGCTGTTCACCCGCGGCGGCGTTCCGGTTTTGAACCGGACCATATCAAGACCGAGCGCTTTAATGCTGTCCGACAAATTGATGGAAGGCTGCATGTTATTCGGACCGCTTTCGTACGCGAGTTCGCCGAGAATAATTTTGCCGCGCAGATAAGTGCCTGTTGTCACTACAACCGAAGAAGCGTAGTAGCTCGCCCCAGTATTAGTAACTACGCCCTTGCATACGTTATCTTCAACGATCAGTTCCTCCACCAGGCCCTGGCGGATCGTTAAATTATCTGTGTTCTCAAGGGTCCGCTTCATTTCCTGCTGATAAAGAAACTTATCCGCCTGCGCACGGAGCGCCTGTACCGCAGGACCCTTTCCTGTATTAAGCATCCGCATCTGGATGTGCGTTTTATCAATATTTTTCGCCATTTCTCCGCCGAGCGCATCAATTTCGCGGACGACAATTCCTTTTGCCGGCCCTCCCACAGACGGGTTGCACGGCATAAACGCTACGGCGTCCAGGTTCAGCGTCAGCATCAATGTACTTGCCCCCATGCGTGCAGAAGCAAGCCCTGCTTCTACGCCCGCATGTCCGGCGCCGATGACAATCGTGTCATAATTTCCTCCGTTGTAACTCATTACGGTTCCTCCTTCTAGTATTACCCTCCGCCTGCAGCGGATGTATCTATTTTCCGAGACAAAACTGGGCAAACAGCTGATCAATTAATCCGTCATGCACGTTTTCTCCGACAATTTCTCCGAGCTGTTCCCAGGCCCGGGTAATATCAATTTGTACCATATCTACCGGCACTCCCATTTCCACAGCCTCCAGAGCGTCATTTACCGAACGTTTTGCCTGGTTCAACAACCCAATATGACGGGCATTGGACAAATAATTCATGTCCGCTGCCTCTACTCCTTCATCAAAAAAGAGGTGGGCGATGGCTTCTTCAAGGCTGTCGATGCCTTCATCATTCAGAAAAGAAGCGGCAATGATCGGCCGGCCGGATGTATACTCCCGGAGTTCTTCCTCATCCACCTGTTTGGGGAGATCCGTTTTATTCATTATAACAATAACATTCATGCCTTGAACTGCCTGAAATAATGCTCGGTCTTCATCGGACAGCGGCTCTGCACTGTTGATGACAAGAAGGATCAGCTCCGCCTCCTGCAGCACCTGGCGGGAGCGCTCTACGCCGATCTTTTCCACAATATCTTCAGTTTCACGTATGCCGGCGGTGTCAATTAAACGAAGGGGTACCCCCCGGACGTTTACATACTCCTCGAGCACGTCTCTCGTGGTGCCGGGCACTTCCGTTACAATTGCTTTATTTTCATGCACCAAATTATTCATCAGGGAGGATTTTCCTACGTTCGGCCGGCCAATAATCGCTGTGCCGAGCCCTTCCCGCATAATTTTTCCCTGCCGGGCTGTTACGAGCAGCTGGTCAATCTCTTCGCCGACAAACGCTACATTTTCCTTTAAAACATTCGTCGTCACAACATCCGCATCAAATTCAGGGTAGTCAATATTTACTTCCACATTGGCCACTGTTTCGAGAAGCTTCTGGCGAAGCTTACGGATCCGTTCGGAAAGTCTTCCTTCAACCTGCTTTAAAGCACTCTGCATGGCCCGGTCGGTTTTGGCTCTGATCAGGTCCATGACACCTTCTGCCTGCGTCAGGTCAATGCGCCCGTTTAAAAATGCCCGTTTCGTAAACTCTCCAGGCTCCGCCAGCCGTGCTCCCTGACTTAATACGTTATCAAGGACACGATTGACTGAGACGAGCCCTCCGTGACAGTTAATTTCCACAATATCTTCTCTTGTAAATGTTTTTGGGGCTCTGAGAACAGAAATCATGGATTCTTCAATCACGGAGCCGTCCGCCGGGTCGATAATATGCCCGTAATGGATCGTATGAGTTTCCACTTCATGAAGAGACTTTTTGCCCTTATACACATGATCCGCAATAGCAAGCGCCTCGTCTCCGCTCAGGCGGACTATCGCAATAGCCCCTTCTCCGCTCGGAGTGGAAATCGCAGCAATCGTATCTGTTTCCATTCATCAACCCTCCCTGGGTTTTTTCATCTTTTAGACACACGAAAAGGACGACACCTCTTTTCGGCATCGTTTTCGTCGTTTCCTTATATGCTTCTAACTAAATAGAATATCATATGAAAGCATTTCGCAAAAGGTTTTTATCCACATGTGGATAACCTGTGTATATCTGCCTATTTAAAAAACCGCCCGGTAGTCCCAGGCGGCAGTTTCTCTTATTTTAGCTTTTCTTTTCAACGGGAGTAATTACTACATGGCGTCTTGGTTCTTTTCCTGACGACGTTGTTTCAATGCTGTTGTGCTGGTGCAGGGTCTGATGAATAATTTTTCGCTCCGCTGCGTCCATGGGCTCAAGTTTAATTGTTCTGGATTCCCGGAGTGCTTTCCCAGCCATCCGGTCTGCAAACCGCTGCAGTGATTCTTTTCGTTTCCCACGATAATTTTCAGCGTCAAGTACAATATGCTGTTTGGCATCAGCATATTTATTGGCAGCTGTGTTCGTAAGATGCTGGAGCGCATCGAGGGTTTTTCCGCGTTTTCCAATCAGCAGGCCCAGCGAAGAGCCTTTGATCTCCATCGCAGTATGCTTTCTTGAGATCTGTACTTCCACTTCTGCTTCCACATTCATAGCCTGAACCAGGTCTTTTAAGTACGCAGCCGCTTCCTCCACAGGATCGATTCGAAGAATTACTTCAACAGAAGCCTGCTTCGCTCCAATACCCAAAAATCCTTTTCTTGGTTCTTCAAGCACCTGATACTCGATACGGTCTATTGTCGTTTCCCATTTCTGTACAGCTGTATCCAAAGCTTCTTCTACTGTTTTCCCGGAAACCTTCATCGATTGGTTCACCGTTACCCCGCCCTCCTCGTTCCTTACGTTGCTCAGTGCCTTATTTTCGTTTATTACGGGCATGGCTATATCACGTATGCCGCATATACATATATGTGTAAGATAATTTGAAGTTCATTTACGCATGGCTCCTGTAAACAATTTCTTCAGTACCAGCGGAAATTCCTCTATTTTAAAAGTATTTTCGCTTCCGCCCGCTGCCGGTACAGAAACGAAAACAGCTTTTTTCTATTTTTCGGGCTTTGCTTTACCTGAGTTTAACAAACCGGCCTTTTTAAATACATGGGTCAGACTTTTTTTCGTTTCATGGTAGTCCATATCCGCTACTGGTTTCCTCGCTATCACTACCAGGTCGTAGCCTCCTTGGATCCGGGGCTCAAGCTCCGATACAGCTTCGCGCAGATAGCGCTTGATCCTGTTGCGCATGACGGCGTTTCCCATTCGCTTACTGACGGTGAGTCCTGCCCGGTAATGAACCTGTTCGTCTTTTTTTAAGGTATAAAGCACAAATTGCCGGTTGGCAAAGGAAGTTCCGTGCGCAAAAATATAGCTGAACTCGTGATTCTTTTTTAAACGATTTTGCTTTTTCATCACCCGGTTCCCCTTTTTCCTATAATAACCGCCGGCATTTTTATTTTTCGTTCCGGCTGAAGACAGAAAAAAAGACCACTGGATAGAATCCGTGGCCTTCTTATGCAGATAATACTTTTCTACCTTTACGACGACGATTTTTCAAAACCTGACGACCGTTCTTTGTTCCCATTCTCGCACGGAAACCGTGTACTTTTTTACGCTTCCGGTTGTTAGGGGTAAATGTTGGTTTTCCCATAGTGTATCGCACCTCCTCAAGGAGTAATAAACGTTCGAAAACATTCCCGTAAATTATATAGAGAATAAGAAAAACTGTCAACCACCCCCTGAGCGATACCGGCAGCTGTTTTTCCTATGTTTGTACACAGCAATTCTTTGTTACTGTGTGGATAGATAAAAGCGAACATAAAAAATGCCCACAGCGTTATAAACAACTTGTACACATAATCTAGTGCTGTGGATAGTTTCTATACACAAGTTCTTGAGTTTGTGGATAAACAAATATGTTCCCGTTGTTATTCGTCTTTTTATTTGCTATTATGGATTAAGTTTCTGTTAATAACATTTCATACAATGCAATCTTATCCACAGCTGTTGATAACTTTGTGGATAATTTTCCACAGCCATTGGACAATGTTATTCACAGCCCTGTGTATTATGTGTATTTCTTTTTTTACATAATTTTATTATTATTTCAAAATAATTTTATACCGTATACAATATGCATTTCCCGCATATTCACTTATTGGGTTTCTTTCTTTCACCATGATAAGATAGAAGCCTTTTCTGTCTTTCCAGCGATTTGAGTCTCCAGCCAAACCATTGTATACTGCTAAGCCTGTACGAGAGGAGTGCGTCCTTATTGGAAAATATTACTGATTTATGGAACCAGACATTGGAACTAATGCAGGAAAAAGTAAGTAAACCAAGCTATGAAACGTGGTTGAAAGCAACAGAGGCCTCGGATCTTCAAGGAGATACCGTCATTATTGAAGCACCGAACGAGTTTGCCCGTGACTGGCTTGAGAGCCGTTATACAAACCTGATTACTGACGCTTTAGAAGATATCACCGGATCCGCGCTGCAGGTAAAATTTGTGATCCCGCAGGCTGAAGCCCCGGTGGAAAATGAACCAGCGCCCCTAAAAGCAGCTCCGTCCGGTTCCAGCCAGGACCCTCCAAAGAGCATGCTGAATGATAAATACTCATTTAATACTTTCGTGATCGGCTCCGGGAACCGTTTTGCCCACGCTGCCTCGCTTGCAGTAGCTGAAGCACCGGCCAAAGCGTACAATCCATTGTTTATTTACGGCGGGGTCGGCCTTGGAAAAACCCACTTGATGCATGCCATCGGCCATTACGTTATTGATCATAATCCCAATGCCAAGGTTATGTACTTGTCCTCTGAAAAATTCACCAACGAGTTTATCAACGCTATCCGGGACAACAAAGCTGTGCATTTCCGGAACAAATATCGAAACGTCGATGTACTGCTCATCGACGATATTCAGTTTTTAGCGGGAAAAGAGCAGACCCAGGAAGAGTTTTTCCACACCTTCAATGCTCTTCATGAAGAAAGCAAGCAAATTGTCATTTCCAGTGACCGCCCGCCAAAGGAAATACCAACGCTTGAAGACCGGCTCCGATCCCGGTTTGAATGGGGATTAATCACTGATATCACGCCGCCGGACCTGGAAACAAGAATCGCTATTCTGCGTAAAAAAGCAAAGGCGGAAATGCTCGATATTCCAAACGAGGTCATGCTCTATATTGCCAATCAAATTGATACAAACATTCGTGAACTTGAAGGGGCGCTCATCCGTGTTGTCGCTTATTCTTCGTTGATCAATCAGGACATGAATGCTGACCTCGCAGCTGAAGCCTTGAAAGATATCATTCCTACCGCCCAGCCTAAGACAGTCACTATTGAGCACATCCAGGAACGGGTGGCGACCCAGTTTCAGATGCCTGTGCCGGAATTAAAAGCAAAAAAACGTACGAAGAGCATTGCTTTTCCGCGTCAGATCGCCATGTATCTGTCCAGGGAAATGACCGATGCCTCCCTGCCAAAAATCGGCGAGGCTTTTGGCGGCAGAGACCATACGACAGTCATTCATGCCCACGAAAAAATATCAAATCTAATGTCTACAGACACAGAACTGCAAAAAACAGTCCAGGGAATCATCGATCAGTTACGCACATAGGTGTGGATAACACCCTGAAGTTATACACAACTTACTCACAGGGGCAAATGCCTGAATTGGCAGTTCAAATCTTATTTATCCACATTACTAACAAGCCCTACTACTATTACTACTTTAAAAACAATATATATAAAGGGAGATGACCTATGCATTTCACCGTCAATCGAGATCAATTTGTGCAACATGTACAAAACGTAAATAAAGCTGTCTCCTCCAGAACGACAATTCCGATACTGACTGGAATTAAAATCGTTGCAGCCGCCGATGGAGTAACGTTAACCGGCAGCGATTCTGACATATCCATTGAAACGTTCATTCCAACAGAAGAGAACGATACTCAGTATGTTCAGGTGCACGAGCAGGGGAGCATTGTACTTCAGGCCCGCTTTTTTGCAGAAATAGTGAAAAAGCTTCCGGGAGAAGAGATCGAAGTGGTGGTACAGGATCAGTTTGCCACTACGATTCGTTCGGGCTCTGTCGTGTTTAACCTGAACGGTCTGGACCCGGAAGAATATCCACGGCTGCCAAAGCTTGATGATACAAATATGTTCCATCTGCCACAGAGCTTACTCAAGGATATGATCCGCCAGACAGTTTTTGCCGTGTCAGCCCAGGAAACGCGACCGGTACTGACAGGTGTAAACCTTGAAAGCGAAAACGGAGAACTCATCTGTACTGCTACAGACAGTCACCGGCTCGCTCTCCGGAAAGCTAGTCTCGAGGCAGGTTCAGACGCTCCTGATTTATCCAACATTGTCATTCCGGGTAAAAGCCTGAATGAATTAAGCCGTCTGCTGAGCGATGATGATTCCACTGTCGAAATTATTATCACGGAAACCCAGGTGATGTTCCGTTTTCCACATCTTCTGTTTTATTCCCGGCTTCTTGACGGGAAATATCCGGTGACCAAAAATATGATCCCTTCTGAAACCAAAACCGGCGTGGAGCTGTCCACAAAGGAATTACTGCAGTCACTCGACCGGGCACTGCTGCTTTCAAGAGAAACGAAAAACAACGTAATCAACTTAAAAACACTTGGAGACGGAAGGGTCGAGATTAACTCCGTTTCTTCCGAAATTGGGAAAGTGACGGAAAACATCGATTGTGATAAAATAGACGGAGAAGAGCTTCGCATTTCGTTTAACGGAAAAAATATCACAGATGCCCTAAAAGTAATCGACAGTGAAAAAATTCATATTCAATTTACCGGGGCGATGAGCCCGTTTGTAGTGCGTCCGACAGACCATGATCAGATGCTGCATTTATTCTCCCCGGTCCGCACGTATTAAAAGTCGAACAATTATACGGCCTTTTGTATAAAACAGGAGGCCGTTTTTCTTATGTTAAGCTGACAGGGAATGTGAAACGAATAGTGCGATATACTGGCATTTTCCGCTTATTTTTAGTAAAATATAGAGTATGAATGAAATATGTTCGGAAACAGGCAGAAGTAATAATTATGCTTTAATATCCGGCGTCGGGAGGATCGATATGGGAGAGGCGATTAATATCACAACCGAATATATAACACTCGGCCAGTTCCTCAAAGAAGCTGGAATCATCGATACAGGTGGCATGGCAAAGTGGTTTCTCTCTGAATTCGCTGTGGAAGTGAATGGAGAAGAAGAAGCCCGCAGGGGAAGAAAGCTGTATCCAGGGGACGTAGTGGAAGTCGAAGAGAACGGAAGCTTCACTATCGGTACCGGCGAAGGATGAGCACAGGCCTGTGTATGTAAAAAATATTCGGCTCAAGCAGTATCGCAACTACGGTGATATTGCCCTGCAGATAGAGAACACCGTAAACGTTATTGTCGGGGAAAATGCCCAGGGAAAAACAAACCTGATGGAAGCCATTCATATGCTTGCTTTTGCGAAATCCCACCGGACTTCCAAAGACAGGGAGCTGATTGGCTGGGATCACGACTTTGCCCGTATCGAAGCTTCAGTAGAGCGGGAGCAGCGTCATGTTGATCTTGAGGTTATTCTTTCGGCTAAAGGAAAAAAGGTAAAAAAGAATGGCATCGAACAAAAAAAGCTAAGTGAATATATAGGCGCATGCAACGTCGTCATGTTTGCCCCGGAGGATTTGAACCTTGTAAAAGGCGGGCCGAATATGAGGCGGCGTTTTATTGATATGGAGATTGGTCAGATCAGCCCGGTGTACCTGCACGATCTTTCCAAGTATCAGCGTATTCTAAAGCAGCGCAACCAGCTGCTGAAGGGCATGTTTCCCGCACCGAGCCGGGAACAGGAATTAACACTTGAGGTCATCGACGAGCAATACATTGAAGCAGCCGTAAAAGTAATCCAGCGGCGTTACGGATTTTTGCAGCAGCTTGAAGGATGGGCCTCAGAGATTCATACACGGATCACACAGGACCGCGAGCAGCTTAAGCTGCAGTACGACCCCTCTGCAAACATTCATGCGGAAATGGAAGCCTCAGTACTCGCTGAACAGCTTCGCGCAGAGCTTGAGCGCCGCAGAGAAAATGAAATCCGGCGGGGACTGTCGCTTGCAGGGCCGCACCGGGATGAAATGAAGCTTCTGGTCAACGACAGGGACGTACAGACTTACGGCTCCCAGGGCCAGCAGCGAACAGCTGCCTTATCGTTAAAAATGGCAGAGATAGAGCTGATCCGGTCTTACGTAGGGGAGTATCCCATCCTGCTGCTTGATGACGTCCTCTCTGAACTGGATCAGCATCGGCAGTCTCATTTACTGGACGCGATCCAGGGAAAAGTACAGACCTTTGTTACAACAACAAGCATTGAAAGCATCAAGCACGAGACAATCGAGCGGGCAACGGTATTTACGGCCCGCCAGGGACAATTGGAAAAACAGTAGGTGGTGAATCACATTGTTTATACATTTAGGCGACGGCACTGTAATACGTTCAAAAGACGTTATCGCTATTTTAGACAGCAACAGCCAGGATTCTTCAAGCATTACAAGACAGTTCCTGCAGGCAGTGGAAAATGATGATAAAGAACAAATTGCAGATTCCGAAGCAAAGTCCGTCGTGGTTACAAAAGAGAAGGTTTATTTCTCCCCTATTTCTTCGTTAACGCTGAAGCGCAGATCGCAGATTATTTCAGAATATGATGAATATCATGAAGAAATACAGTCTGCCAAAGAAAACTGAGCATACAGAGTGATGAAAACGACGGCAGGTAATTACGGACTAAACGCGAGAGTTGATCCCGCAGGAAGCGAAGGTGAACAGATTGTCGATGAACCAAAATTCATACGATGAAAATCAAATCCAGGTACTTGAAGGACTCGAAGCAGTCCGGAAACGTCCAGGCATGTATATCGGCTCTACAACGTCCAGAGGACTTCACCATTTAGTGTGGGAGATCGTTGATAACAGCATTGATGAAGCCATGGGCGGCTATTGTGACCAAATATATATTACGATCGAAGAAGACAACAGCATTACCGTGGAAGACAACGGCCGCGGTGTGCCTGTCGGCATGCACGAAAAAATGGGGCGTCCGGCCGTGGAGGTTATTATGACCGTGCTTCACGCCGGCGGTAAATTTGGCGGCGGGGGCTATAAAGTTTCCGGCGGGCTTCACGGCGTGGGAGCGAGCGTAGTGAACGCTCTTTCCGAAACGCTTGATATCGAAGTCCACAGAGAAGGCGAGATCTATCAGCAGGCTTACCGCCGCGGTATTCCGCAGCACGACCTTGAAACCGTCGGTAAGACAGATAAACGGGGAACGAAGATCCGCTTTAAACCGGACCCGGACATCTTTGAAGAAACAACCGAGTTTGAATTTGAAACGCTCACCACCCGTGTACGCGAACTTGCATTTCTTAACCGCGGGCTCCATATTACGTGTACCGATAAACGCACGGAGGAAGAGCAGGTCCAGACCTATCATTACGAAGGCGGCATTGCTTCCTTTGTGGAATACCTGAATCGTCAGAAGGACACACTCCACAAAGAGCCGATTTTTCTTGAAGCAACCCGCAACGATATTCAGGTGGAAGTAGCCATGCAGTACAACAATGGATATACGAGCAATGTATATTCGTTTGCAAATAATATTAATACCCATGAAGGCGGTACCCACGAGTCGGGATTCCGGACGGCGCTGACGAGAGTTATTAACGACTATGCCCGCAGAAACAGCCTGTTCAAAGAAAACGATCCAAACTTAATCGGAGACGATGTACGTGAAGGCCTCGTTGCGATTGTCAGCGTGAAAATTCCGGATCCGCAGTTTGAAGGACAGACAAAAACAAAATTAGGGAACGGGGAAGCCCGTACCATTACAGATTCATTATTCTCGGAGCATTTTTCGAGGTTTATGAGCGAAAATCCGGATACAGCCAGGACGATCGTAGAAAAAGGACTGATGGCCTCAAGGGCACGGGATGCTGCGAAAAAAGCAAGGGAATTAACCCGCCGTAAAAGTGCCCTCGAAGTCAGTTCGCTTCCGGGAAAACTGGCCGACTGCACCTCAAAGGATGCAGCGAGCAGTGAGGTGTATATCGTCGAAGGGGATTCTGCCGGCGGTTCAGCCAAACAGGGCCGGGACCGGCATTTCCAGGCTATTCTGCCGCTTCGCGGAAAAATTCTGAACGTGGAAAAAGCGCGCCTGGATAAAATTCTTGCCAACAATGAGATCAGGACCATTATTACAGCTCTCGGAACAGGAATCGGCAACGAATTTGACATCGAAAAGGCCCGCTATCACCGCATTATTATTATGACGGATGCCGATGTGGACGGAGCCCATATCCGGACACTTCTGCTAACCTTCTTTTACCGTTACATGCGGCCGCTGCTTGAAAGAGGATACATTTATATTGCCCAGCCGCCTCTGTATAAGGTCCAGCAGGGCAAATACGTTCGCTATCTCTTTTTCGAGCGTGAACTTCAGCCTGCACTGGCTGAGCTTCCGGCGCAGCCAAAACCAAATCTTCAGCGCTATAAAGGACTTGGGGAAATGAATCCGACCCAGCTTTGGGAAACGACCATGGATCCGGATTCAAGAACGACGATGCAGGTGACGCTTGAAGAAGCAATGGTGGCCGATGAAGTGTTTGAAACACTGATGGGCGATCACGTAGAGCCGCGTCGTGACTTTATTCAGGAAAACGCGCATTACGTACAGAACCTCGACGTGTAAGAGCCGTTATTAAGGTGAAACAAAGAAACCCCCGCAAAAGATTAAAGCGGGGGTTTCTATCGAATATAGCAGAAACAGGCACTTCAGCCTGCTGGAATAGAAAGTAGGAGGTTACTGCAATGGCAGAAAACGAATCCAGAGTCACGGAGATTGGTATTGGCGAGGAAATGCGGACCTCGTTTTTAGACTACGCGATGAGTGTTATCGTCAGCCGGGCCCTCCCGGACGTTCGCGACGGAATGAAGCCGGTGCACCGGCGTATTTTATTTGCAATGAGCGAACTCGGCATGACGCCGGAAAAACCGTTCCGGAAGTCGGCCCGTATCGTTGGTGACGTTATCGGTAAATACCATCCGCACGGCGACTCCGCGGTTTATGAAACGATGGTGCGGATGGCCCAGGATTTCAGCTACCGCCACCCAATCGTTAACGGACACGGAAACTTCGGTTCCGTGGACGGAGACGGAGCAGCAGCAATGCGTTACACTGAAGCGAAAATGTCTAAAATATCGCTTGAGATGGTCCGCGATATTAACAAAGACACAATTGATTACCAGGAAAACTATGACGGCAACGAGCGGGAGCCCGTGGTTCTGCCGGCGCGTTTCCCGAACCTGCTGGTCAACGGCACCTCCGGAATTGCCGTAGGCATGGCTACCAATATTCCGCCGCACCGTCTTGAAGAAGTTATTGACGGGGTACTTGCCCTGAGTGAAGATCCTGATATTACAGTAGAAGAGCTGATGGACTATATTCCCGGGCCGGATTTTCCAACGGCTGCTTCCATTTTAGGCCGCTCCGGCATCCGGAAGGCGTATCAGACGGGCAAAGGCTCAATAATCATCCGTTCGCACGCCTACATTGAAGAAGATAAAAAAGGTAAGGAAACAATCATCGTAGATGAGCTGCCGTACCAGGTGAACAAAGCCCGGCTGGTGGAGCGTATTGCAGAGCTTGTGCGCGATAAAAAAATCGATGGCATTACTGATCTGCGCGACGAATCAGACCGTAACGGCATGCGGGTCGTCGTGGAAGTACGAAGAGATGCCAACGCCAACGTTATTTTAAATAACCTGTACAAGCAGACGGCGCTGCAGACGAGCTTTGGTATTAACATGCTGGCTCTTGTGAACGGCCAGCCGAAGGTGCTGAACCTCAAGGAATGTCTGTATCACTACCTCGAGCACCAAAAAGTAGTTATTAAGCGCCGGACTGCTTTTGAACTTCGAAAAGCAGAGGCCCGGGCCCACATTGTGGAAGGCCTGCGGGTGGCGCTTGACCATCTGGATGCGGTGATTGAACTGATCCGGGGATCGGAAACCACAGACATCGCAAGAAACGGTTTGATGGACAACTATGATTTGAGTGAAGATCAGGCTCAGGCTATTCTCGACATGCGTCTGCAGCGTTTAACCGGACTCGAAAGAGATAAGATTGAACAGGAGTACCGGGAGCTGATGGAGCGGATCCGGGAGCTGAAGGAAATTTTGGCTAACGAAGAACGGGTGCTCGAAATTATCCGGGAAGAGCTTACCGAAGTGAAGGAAAAATTCGGTGATGACCGGCGGACACGTCTCGAAGCCGGAGAGAATTCCATCGAAGATGAAGACCTTATTCCGCGGCAGGATGTAGTAGTCACTATCTCGCATCAGGGCTACATTAAACGTATGCCGATTGATACGTACCGGAGCCAGCGCCGCGGTGGACGCGGGGTCCAGGGAATGGGTACAAACGAAGATGACTTTGTAGAGCATCTGCTGACGACCAATTCCCACCAGACCATTCTTTTCTTCACCAACAAAGGAAAAGTATACCGTCTGAAGGCTTACGAAATTCCTGAATTAAGCCGTACGGCTAAAGGGATTCCGTTAATTAATCTCCTCCAGATTGATAAAGGGGAGTATATCAGCACCGTCATTCCGATCGAGGAATTCTCGGAAAACGCTTATCTTTTCTTCCTGACGAAAAAAGGAATTTCGAAAAGAACCGTTCTCTCTGCCTTCTCAAATATCCGTAAGGGCGGCCTGTTCGCTATTAACGTCCGGGAGGACGATGAGCTTCACGGCGTACGGCTTACCTCCGGAGATGATTCCTTAATCATCGGTACAAAGCAGGGAATGTCCATTCACTTTGATGAAGAGGACGTGCGCTCGATGGGGCGGACCGCTTCCGGAGTTAAAGCAATTTCGCTTCGTGAGGATGACGAAGTAGTAGGTATGGATATTTCAGTGGAGAATGAAATGATCCTGATGGTGACAAACAAAGGATACGGGAAGCTTACCTCAATTGAAGAATTCAGTAAGCAGAACCGTGGCGGAAAAGGGTTAAAGGCGATTAAACTCACAAGCCGCACGGGAGAACTCGCAGCGATGCGTTCAGTACCGTTGGACATTGATCTGATGGTGATGACCATTCACGGGGTTGTTATCCGGATGCAGGTTGGTGACGTTTCAAGACTCGGCCGGTACGCCCAGGGCGTGCGACTTATCCGCCTTGATAAAGGCGAAGCTGTGTCCACAGTAGCACCTGTAATTGAACACGAAGCTGCCGAAGAAGAAAATGTTCCAGCAGAATCAGAAGAAGAATAATTTGAGACCCGGCCGTATTTTAAACGGCCGGTCTTTTTTATGTGAAAAATGGAATTTTATTCTAAAATTCTGTATAAGAACGGTGAAAGTAGTGGTATTTTTCAAGGAAAATAGTAAAATAGAATTATTATATCAGGAAGAATGGAGGAGTCTCCATGCGAATACATATTAATCAGGCAGTGCCAGGATGCGTGCTGGTGAATGATGTCTATGCAGTGAATGAAACGCCGGTGGTCAGAAAACAAACGGCGCTGACAGAGCATTTAGTCGATATTATCAAACAGTTTCTTGTGGAGTATATTGAAGTAAAGCCGGTGCTTGTCAACGGTGATCCCTTTTCTCCAGCGGAAGAGACTGAGACAGCCAGAGAGCATCGGCCGGTGTTTGAAGACGTTTACGATACAGCGGTGGAGGCTCATGAAGCCATGTGGCGCTCCTGGACAGCCGGAGCTCCCATCGAAATGAAAAAAGCACGGGCGGTTGTGGCCCCCCTGCTCGAGGATATTGAAGAAAACGCTTCTCATATATTTACAAGCTACCAGTTTGCAGAGCTGGAAAAGTACGAGAGTCATCATGCGGTATCAGTGGCGCTTTTGGCTGCGCTGCTGGCTAAAAAGCATGGCTGCAGCCGGAAGGAATGGCTCGGAGCGGCACTCGCCGGGCTCTTGTGTGACGCTTCCCTGGCCAGAGTTTCTGCTGCAGAGCGGCAGAAGGCGGGAAAGCATCCAATTCAGAGCTACCAGATGGCGAAGGCTACCGGATTGATCAGCGATGAGGTATTGCTTGCTATTTTGCAGCACCATGAACGCGAAGACGGAAGCGGTTATCCACTTGGGATGAAAGGCGGCAAAATATATGTGCTGAGCAGCCTCGTAGCAGCGGCAGACATGTATCACGCCATGGCAGGCGAACGGCTGGAAAATGAGGGAAAATCGGCTTTTCATGCGATGCGTGAGCTGACGATGCAATCGTTTGGAAAGCTTCCTCCTGCTGTAGTGGAAACATTAACAGAGCAGTTCATTACTGTGATGACCGGAAAGAAGGTGCAGCTCGCCGACGGCAGCTCTGCTTCGATTGTGCACCTGGACCGCCGTGAGATAGAATATCCGCTGGTCCAGCTTGAGCAAGATGGGAAGGTCGTCCAGCTGAATGAAAAATCAGCCATCCATCATGTGATCTAGCATGGTGGATCCAGCTTTGTAATCCTTTACATAATTATTAGCGCCTGTTTATAAATTTTCGGAAAAATAAAACATATTCCTTTTACTTCTGAGACTGGCCCAAACGTGATAAGATATTAGAAATAAATATAGTTACAGGCAGCAGGGCAGTGAGAAATCCTGTAAAATCAACCATTTTGAAGGAGGAAGATTCGTGCGAGCAGATAAGTTTTCCCAAGAAGGTCTAACGTTTGATGACGTTTTATTGTTACCGGCAAGATCTGATATTCATCCAAGGGATGTATCAGTACGGACATCGTTAACCGATAAGCTTCCTTTAAATATTCCTGTTGTAAGTGCTGGAATGGATACAGTGACGGAAGCAGATATGGCGATTGCGATGGCGCGGGCCGGCGGTCTCGGTATAGTGCATAAAAACATGTCTATCGAAGCCCAGGCAGAAATGGTGGACCAGGTGAAGCGTTCAGAAAGCGGAGTTATTACGAATCCTTTCTTCCTTCATCCCGACCACCAGGTGTTCGATGCAGAGCATCTCATGGGGAAATACCGCATTTCTGGTGTACCGATCGTGGACGAGAACCAAAAGCTGGTGGGAATCATTACGAACCGCGATCTCCGCTTTATTGAAGATTATTCGATCGGAATTAAAGAGGTGATGACCTCTAACAACCTCGTTACAGCCCCGGTCGGAACCACGCTTGAGGAAGCGGAGGATGTACTGCAGAAACACAGAATTGAAAAGCTTCCTCTTGTAGAAAAGGATGGTACGCTGAAGGGACTTATTACGATTAAAGACATCGAGAAGGTAATCGAATTCCCTCATTCAGCGAAGGATACCCAGGGAAGACTGCTTGTGGGAGCAGCTGTCGGAGTGAGCGCTGATACAGATAAACGCGTGGAAGCTCTGGTTAAAGCAGAAGCCGATGCTATTGTGATCGATACTGCCCACGGCCATTCCAAAGGCGTGCTTGATAAAATTGCAGAAATCCGCCACAGCTATCCTGAGGTTGTGCTGATAGTCGGCAACGTAGCTACAGCTGAAGGAACCAGGGATTTAATCGAGGCAGGAGCCGATATTGTAAAAGTCGGCATCGGCCCGGGCTCGATATGTACAACCCGCGTAGTAGCGGGCGTGGGTGTTCCGCAGATCACCGCTGTATATGAGTGTGCAGAAGAAGCGGACAAGCATAATGTACCGATTATTGCCGACGGCGGAATCAAATATTCCGGCGATATCGCCAAAGCTCTGGCTTCCGGTGCTCATGCAGTTATGCTCGGCAGCCTGCTTGCAGGAGTGACAGAAAGTCCTGGAGAACGTGAAATTTATCAGGGCCGCCAGTTTAAGGTCTACCGCGGTATGGGCTCGATGAGCGCTATGGAGCAGGGAAGCAAGGACCGCTATTTCCAGGAAAACAGCCAAAAGCTTGTACCGGAAGGCATTGAAGGCCGTATTCCTTATAAAGGCCCACTGAAGGACACGATTCATCAGCTGCTCGGTGGCTTGAGGGCCGGCATGGGCTACTGCGGTACCCCAACGATCTCATCTTTGCGTGAAGATGCCCGTTTTGTACGGATTACCAACGCCGGCCTGCGGGAAAGTCACCCTCATGACGTTCAGATTACAAAAGAAGCACCAAACTACTCTTCCTAAGAATGAAGGACGGGGGCCAGTGGCTCCCGTCCTTTTTTAATGTAAAAGGTATTTCCCGGGAAATATTTGTGGATGCTGTCGGACACAGACGGCTTTATAAAAGGAACAATGGCAGGTATGTTTTAAAATGGGGCTGTGGTAAAATATGCGATAGCAAAACACCACGGAGGTGCAGAGATTGAGGAGAAATAAGTTGAAAACAGCAGGTGTTTCCTGCGTGGCGGCTGCAGCCATATGGATGTTCGGCAGCACGCCGGCTCAAGCAGCAGAGCCTGATATAGAAGCCAGTGCTTCTATTATGATAGATGCAGACACGGGGCAGGTAGTTTTTGAAGACAATACCGATGAGCTTCTTCCTGCAGCCAGCATGTCCAAAATGATGACAGAATACATAGTAAACAAAGCGATCGAAGACGGAGATATCAGCTGGAACGATGAAGTAGCAATCAGCGATAAAGTCCGCGAGCTTTCTCTTCAGACAAATTTATCCAACGTGCCTCTTCGTCAGGACGAAGCCTATACGGTCGAAGAGCTCTACGAGGCTATGGCCATTTACTCTGCGAACGGAGCAACGATCGCTCTGGCAGAACACATTGAGGGCAGTGAGGCAGCTTTTGCCGACCGGATGAATCAGCAGGCCGGGGAGCTTGGCATGGAGAATTATGAATTTGTAAATGCGACCGGGCTGAATAATTCTACGATGATGGGCTACGCCCCGGAAGGCAGCGAAGAAAATGCAGAAAACATGATGTCAGCAAACGATACTGCCCTTTTGGCTTATCATCTTTTGGATGAGTACCCTGAGGTGTTGGATGTGGCAGGCATTCCGAAAAAAACATTCAACGAAGATTCGGAAGAACCAATCGATATGATTAACTGGAATAAAATGCTCCCGGGGCTTGAACAGGAATACGAAGGAGTGGACGGCCTGAAAACAGGTACGACTGATCTGGCCGGAAATGCTTTTACCGGAACAATTGAACAGGACGGAAACAGATATATATCGGTAGTGATGAATGCAGAAACGAAGATGTCGCGTTTTACCGAAACGGCTAAACTATATGATTATGCTGAAAGAGAGCTAAAAAGCCAGACCCTCGTGGAAAAAGGGGCAGAAATCGATGGGGAATCCTCCATTGAAATCGAAGGCGGACAGGAAGAAAGCATAGATGTGACAGCTGGAGAAGAGCTCGAGCTGATTTCGTCAGAGGAAATAGAACCGGAATATGAGATTGCTGTGTCCAAAAATGAAGCCCCGATTGAAAAAGGGGAAGAAGTCGGGACAGTGGTTGTTACCAACAGCGAAGCCTCATATGTGCAGGACGGCGCTAGTCGCACAGAAGTGCCTCTGATAGCGGATGAAGCTGTAGAGAAGCGCGGATGGTTTGGAAATATTGTTCAGAGCGTCAGCAACCTTTTCAGCAGCGTCTAGCACGCGGCGGCTGGAAAATAAAAGCTGGCAGAAAAGCTTTTTTGGCTGCAAACAAGATGCTTTATCCGGATATAGTATAGTGTTACAATAGGGCTACTGAGCGTTATTATTACACCGCAAAAATCGGTGGCAGCAGATAGAATAATGGAGCTGGAGGGCTGAAGTATGGCAGAGAGAGGAACAGACCGCGTTAAAAGAGGCATGGCGGAAATGCAAAAGGGCGGCGTTATCATGGACGTCGTTAACGGAGAACAGGCGAAAATCGCCGAAGAGGCAGGAGCAGTAGCTGTTATGGCACTGGAACGGGTGCCGTCAGACATCCGTGCTGCCGGAGGCGTAGCCCGCATGGCAGACCCTACGATTGTCCAGGAAGTGATGGACGCTGTATCGATTCCTGTAATGGCAAAGGCCCGTATCGGTCACATCGTGGAAGCCCGGGTGCTCGAGTCGCTCGGTGCTGATTATATTGATGAAAGCGAAGTGCTTACACCGGCGGACGATGTGTATCATATGGATAAAACCGAATATACAGTACCGTTTGTCTGTGGAGCCCGCGATCTTGGGGAAGCGACCCGCCGTATTGGCGAAGGAGCTTCCATGCTTCGCACAAAAGGGGAGCCGGGCACCGGCAACATTGTGGAAGCAGTACGTCATATGCGTTTGATCCAGTCTCAAATCCGCAAAGTGATCGGCCTGTCGAAGGACGAATTAATGACGGAAGCGAAAAATCTTGGTGCGCCGTACGAGTTGCTGCTTCAAATTCGCGACAGAGGCCGCCTCCCAGTTGTTAACTTTGCAGCAGGCGGCATAGCAACACCAGCTGACGCTGCTTTAATGATGCAGCTTGGCGCCGACGGCGTATTCGTGGGCTCCGGCATTTTCAAATCCGAATATCCGGATAAATTTGCCCGGGCCATCGTAGAGGCGACGACTCACTATGAGGATTATGAACTGATCGCTAAGCTGTCCAAGGGACTGGGCACTGCAATGAGCGGTATGGATATTTCCCAGCTTGAAGGCTTTGACCGCATGCAGGACCGCAGTCAGTAATATAAATACAGGGGGTTTTACTCATGATGAAAATCGGCGTTTTAGCTCTTCAAGGCGCTGTTCGTGAACATGCCAAAAGCTTGGAGGCCCCTGATACGGAAGTTATTATCGTAAAACGGCCGGAACAGCTTGAAGAAATCGATGGATTGGTCTTTCCAGGCGGCGAAAGCACGACGATGCGGCGGCTGGTGGAAAAATATCAATTTTTTGAGCCGCTGCAGGCATTTGCCAAGGCAGGAAAGCCCATATTCGGCACATGTGCCGGCTTGATTTTAATGGCAACCGACGTGGTAGGCGAGCCGGAAGGCCATCTCGAGCTGATGGACATGACGGTTCAGCGTAATGCATTCGGCCGCCAGCGTGAAAGCTTTGAAACCGAGCTTTCCATTCGCGGAGTTGCAGATGATGTCGAAGCGGTATTTATCCGGGCTCCGTTGATTACGGAAGTTGGACAGAATGTCGAAGTGCTTGCAGAATATAAAGATGAAATTGTGGTGGCGCGGCAGGATCATCTGCTTTCCTGCTCCTTTCATCCGGAGCTGACGAACGACCGCAGATTTCATCAGTATTTCGTACAGATGGTACGAGAAGCACAGGCGGCAGTAAATGTGTAAATACAATCGCGTTGATGGACAATAGTACTTTTGCATGCTTCTCCAGAGAGTCGGTGGCTGGTGTGAACCGATGAAAATGCGGAAGGAATCCCGTCCGGAGTAAAACGGTGAACTTGAGTAGCCGTTTTCGATTCGTCCCCGTTAACGGATGAGAGAAAAAGCCGGCAGTAACGTTTACTGCAACAAGGGTGGCAACGCGGGAATTAAAGTCTCGTCCCTGATTCACAGGGGCGGGGCTTTTTTATAATATATAAACAGCTACTATTATGAAGGAGGCATCACCTATGCTGGACCCTAAACGATTACGAAATGATTTTGATGCAGTAAAAGAGCAGCTTTCAAAACGAAACGAAGATATCAGCGAACTGGATTCCTTTGAAGAACTCGACCGTGAACGCAGAGACCTGATTCAGGAGACAGAGGAGTTAAAACAACGGCGTAACACCGTCTCCGATGAAATCGCAGCTAAAAAGAAAAATAAAGAAGACGCCGATGAACTGATTGCAGAAATGCGGGACGTATCAGGCAGGGTTAAAAAACTGGATGAGCAAATCCGTGAAAAGGATGAGCGCCTGCAGCAGATTCTGCTTTCCATTCCAAATGTTCCACATGAAACAGTTCCGGTTGGCGAAGATGAATCGGATAACGAAGAGGTAAGGGTCTGGGGAGAAACGCCAGTGTTTGATTTTGCCCTGAAGCCGCACTGGGAACTTGGTGTGGAGCTGAATATGCTTGATGCTGAGCGGGCTGCAAAAGTAACCGGAAGCCGGTTCATGTTTTATAAAGGAGCAGGGGCCCGTCTGGAACGGGCACTGATTCAGTTTATGATGGATCTGCACAGCGATGAACACGGCTATGAAGAATTGATTCCTCCGTACATGGTAAACCGTGAAAGCATGACCGGCACCGGCCAGCTTCCAAAATTTGAGGAGGACGCCTTTCAGATTCGGGAAGAGGACTATTTTCTCGTACCAACGGCAGAAGTGCCTGTCACGAATATGCACCGAGAAGAAATTTTCGCAGGAAAAGAGCTGCCGAAAGCCTATACGGCATTCAGTGCCTGCTTCCGCTCTGAAGCAGGCTCGGCAGGACGCGATACCCGCGGCTTAATCCGCCAGCACCAGTTTAATAAAGTGGAGCTTGTGCGGTTTACGACGCCGGAGGATTCCTATGAAGAGCTGGAAGCATTGACCGGCCATGCGGAAAAAGTACTGCAGCTGCTCGAGCTTCCGTATCGCGTGATGAACATGTGCACGGGGGACCTGGGCTTTACGGCAGCGAAGAAATACGATATCGAAGTATGGCTCCCGAGCTATGAAGACTATAAAGAAATTTCGTCCTGCAGTAATTTTGAGGATTTCCAGGCCAGGCGCGCGAACATCCGCTTTAAGCGGAACCGCGATGCGAAAACAGAATTTGTGCACACGCTAAACGGCTCAGGACTTGCTCTGGGACGAACGGTGGCAGCGATCATGGAAAATCACCAGCAGGAGGACGGCAGCATTAAAATTCCTGAAGTGCTGCGCGGCTATATGGGCAACAAAGAATATATTACTGCAAAATAAGCAGGCTTCGATAAAACTCTGGACGCTTTAGGCGGCCAGAGTTTTTTATAGTTATGCAAAATGCTTGCGAAGAAGTAATTGAATTGAAAGCGATTACATTGTAGTATTGGGAGTATCTTCGGGCTGTTTTCGAATCATATGGCGTTATATAATCTTACAAAAAAATTCATAAAATTCTTTCACGAATATTGCAATAATAAGAACAATTACTTATAATTACGTTAATCCACCCGGGGAATTGTTACGAAATTACTAACGTGAGCTGTGGTTATCTCGGTGATTCGTAATAAAGGATGCAAGGTCATCAAGGTGAGAATGGGAAAAAGAGAAGGGATGCCAATGAGCGTTTCATTAGACCAGGTAGATATGTCGATACTCGGGTATCTGCAGGCTAACGGCAAGGAGTCATACAGTGAAATTGCCCGCTGCCTGGGAGTGAGTGAGGGGACTGTCCGTTCAAGAATTAACAAAATGCTGCGGCATAGTGTTTTTGAATTTATCATACATACCAATCCGAACAAAATAGGGCTCGATGTGCAGACAATTATCGGGCTGAGCACAAAGCTCGGAATGCAGGATGAAATTGCGAGTAAGCTCCAGCGTTTTTCTGAAGTAAGGTTTGTCGGTGCTTTCTCCGGTAATCATGATTTAATTTTACAGGCTTATTTTAGAAATAACGAGGACTTAGTGAATTTTGTTAACAGAGATTTAGCACAGATTGACGGAATTTTGAACGCCGATGTGAATGTTGAATTAAAGCAGTATAAGGATTCATTTTCTTATTTAACTCCTGAATGAAAATAAACATTAAAGGTGGTGGTACCACGGGCGCAGATGAATCTGGAACAGTTTAATTAGCTGCGTAGTATACAGCAAGCAGTAAAAGATCCAGAACTATCAGCGATACGGTTTGAAAGAAAAGCACACGGAAAAAAGAAGTCTGGATGACCTCAGAAGGCGCAAGCCGTTGTTCCCAGCCTTGATTTGAAGGTCTGGAGGGGGCGAGCCGGTGAGCCACTTTCCGAAAGCTGTGGGTAATGGCATCAAAAAACCCTCCGCGCATTACAAACGCTGCAATGAAAATGATTAAATAAAACAGACCTACATAAAACACATAATTGATCATATTCAGCAGTCCAAAGGCCGGAGAAAAAATGAATAACAGCAGACCGGCGGCTATTAAATTAGCGGCAAATACGAAAAGATTCAGCTTCCAATGCATAGACGGTACTCCTTCTGGAATTTTATAACGCCCATTATTATAGCACAACTGCTGCCTGCCGCTGAACGAAACATTTCATTTACGAATAATTGCCCTGTGGGCAAAAACATTAATGCTTTTCGTATAGACAAAGCGGATAAATTTTCATTTTCGCAAAAAATTAAAAAATTAATGAAAATATTCGCAACATCTTGTATACTTTGTAAATACAGAGAAAACAGAAATTTTACACAATAAGAACATAAAAGTTTTGGGGAGGTCAACATATCTTATGAAAAAAACAAAAATGACAGTATTAGCTTCTGCATTAATCTCGAGTACAGTACTTGCAGCGTGTTCCGGCGGCGGGGGCGGAGAATCCGGCGGAGACGGCGGTGGTGACGGAGGCGGCGAAGGCCAGGCAAGCGGTGATCAGGTAGTCAACCTGGCGCAGTCGGGTGATATTCCTTCCATGGATCCATCTCTTACTACAGATGAGTTTGGAATACAGTGGACTGGAGAAACTTATGAAGGCCTGTACCGCCTTGGCGAAAATGCGGAAATTACTGATGGTGTTGCTACGGGGGAACCAGAGATTAGTGAAGACGGTACAACATGGACGTTTAACCTTCGGGAAGACTCCACCTGGACGAACGGAGACCCTGTAACAGCCGAAGATTTCGTTTATTCCTGGCAGCGTGCAGTAGACCCGGAAACAGCTTCCGAGTACGGACCTTATATGATGGGCGGTGTTATTGAAAACGCTACTGCCATCAGTGAAGGTGAAATGGAGCCGAGTGAACTCGGGGTAGAGGCGGTAGACGAACATACGCTGGAAGTTTCTCTTGAAAAGCAGACTCCATATTTTGAATCCTTAACAACGTTCCCGACCTTCTATCCATTGAATGAGGAATTTGTTGAAGAGCAGGGCGATGATTATGCGCTCAATCCTGACAACATGCTCACAAACGGACCATTTACGATGGAAGAGTGGAACACTGGAGACAGCATGAAATATGTAAAAAATGAAGATTACTGGGATGCAGACACTGTGCAGCTGGAGGAAATTAACGTACAGGTCGTTAAAGAACCTTCCACAGGGACTAACCTGTATGAAACCGGGGAATTGGATCGAACTGGATTAACCGCAGAATTCGTGGATGAGTACAGCACGGATCAGGATTACCGGGCAGTAGAACAGCCAACCTCCTGGTACGTTAAAATGAACCAGGAAAATGAAATTCTTGCGAACGAAAATACACGTAAAGCCATCCAGATGGCTGTGAACAAAGAGGACTTAACAGAAACTATTCTCAATAATGGTTCAATGCCTCTGGGCGGCTTGATGCCGGGGGACTTCGTCTTCAGCCCTGAAGGAGAAGAGGACTTCCGCGAAGTAAATGGCAACCTCTCAGCAACTGATAAAGAGCAGGCCCAGGAGCTTTGGCAGCAGGGTCTCGAAGAAATTGGCGCCGATAGCGCAGAGCTAGGTTACCTTACAGGTGATACTGAATCAGCTCAAAATATGAGTGCATATATTAAAGAGCAGCTGGAAAACACTCTGGACGGATTGACTGTAAATGTGCAGCAGGTACCGTTCCAGGAGCGTCTCGATCGCGACACAAATATGGAATATGACCTGTTGATGTCCGGTTGGGGACCTGACTATGTGGATCCAAACACATTCATGAACCTGTTTGTCACAGACAGCGGCAACAACCATACTGGGTATTCCAGTGAAGAGTACGATTCCCTGATCGAAGAAGCAAACAACGAATTGGCTGATCAGCCGCAGGAGCGTTGGGACAACTTCCTGGAAGCAGAAAAGCTTCTAATTGAGGAAGACGCAGTAATTGCTCCAATGTACCAGGAGGCTCAGGCGTATCTCTGGAATCCGGCACTCCAGGGTGTTGTCGTAAACTCCGCTGGTCCTGATTTTGAATACAAATGGGCCTACATGAACGAAGACGCCACAGAGGAATAACAACTAAATAAAATAATATTTTCAGGGGGCAAGAGAGTATATCCATAATAATTGGCTTATACTCTCTTTTCCCTTGTATCTAAATCTAAAAGGTTCAAACCATGAATAAACATCGCGACATTTACAAGGAGGAAATATGTATGGCACGTTATATTGCCACTAGAATCGTATACATGGCGATTACCTTATTTATTATCGCCAGTGTTACGTTCTTTTTAATGAAATTGATGCCCGGCACGCCGTTAAGCTCGGCAGACCGGCTGTCGGAATCCCAGCAGCAGATTGTGCTGGAGCAGTACGGATTGGATAAACCAGTGCCGCTTCAATATGTAGACTATATGCTGGGACTTGTGCAGGGAAACTTAGGTATCTCCTTTCAATTTGACAACCGGGAAGTAACCGATATCCTTGGAAATCGGATTGGCCCTTCTCTGCAGCTGGGCATTCAAGCGCTTTTCATCGGTTCGATTTTAGGAGCTCTTTTAGGATTGGTCGCGGCTATTTTTCATAACGGTATTTTAGACTTTGGTTCCACCCTGCTCGCAGTTATTGGAACTTCGATCCCATCCTTTATTTTTGCAGGATTGCTTCAATACTTTTTAGGTGTGCAATGGCAGTTGTTCCCGGTCGCGACATGGGGAACGTTCGCCCATTCAATAATGCCGACAATCGCGCTACTTATATTTCCAATGGCCATTTGTGCGAGATTTATGCGTACAGAAATGCTGGAGGTATTAAACAAAGACTACATCACTACAGCCAGAGCCAAAGGCGTCGGCTGGTCAGCAGTTATTTTCAAGCATGGACTGCGTAACGCCCTGATTCCTTTAATTACGATTTTAGGGCCGCTTGCAGTGAGTCTTTTAACAGGAACTCTCGTTATCGAGCAGATTTTTGCGGTGCCGGGGATCGGGGAACAGTTTGTTACGGCTGTAACGACAAACGATTACCCAATGATTATGGGCACGACGCTGTTTTTTAGTTTCTTATTTGTTTTGATTATTTTAATCATCGATATTCTTTACGGTATCATTGATCCGAGAATCCGCCTGGATGGAGGGAAGTAAAAGTTATGCAGCACGAAAATGATAAAGAAAAAAAATACGACAAAGAACTATTCTCTCCAGCTGATGTACGGGAAGATGATATGGAGCAAATTAACCGTCCAAGCCGGACTTTCTGGCAGGATGCTTTCCGGGCGCTGCGTAAAAACGTAGCGGCGATGATTTCTTTAATAGCATTATTACTCATCGTATTTTTTGCTATCTTCGGTCCAATGATGAATGAATACACCCCGAGAGAACAGGATTTGTCACGGTCGAATTTACCTCCAAAGGTTCCTGTGCTTGAAAATATCGGCTGGTTGGGCATGGACGGCCAGGAAACATATGTTTTTGAAAATATTACAGCGGAGCAGGCTCAAACAAATGCCGAGAGCCGTTTTGGCAATGAAGATTATGTTCAATACGAAACATTAAGCGAAGGCGATGGCTCTGTAGGCTCTGCTCAGGTGCAGGTTAGTGTGGACAGCTATGCGGCAGCCGGAGTAGAAGAAAATAATTTTTGGTTCGGAACGGACCGGTTGGGAAGAGACCAGTGGACAAGGACGTGGGACGGTACAAGAGTTTCCTTGTTCATTGCTCTCATCGCGACGCTGCTTGACTTGTTTATAGGTGTTGCCTACGGCGGTATTTCCGGGTTCTTTGGCGGAAAGACAGATAACATTCTGCAAAGAATACTCGAAGTTCTTTCCGGGATACCGAATTTGGTTATTTTAATTCTGATGATTGTCGTCCTGGATCCAGGTATTCTCTCTATATCGCTTGCGATTGCGATTACCGGGTGGATTGGCATGTCACGTATCGTCCGGGGCGAAATCTTAAAGCTGAAAAACGAAGAATTTGTGCTGGCCTCGCAGACGCTTGGGCTGTCAAATTCGAAAGTAATTACCAAGCACCTTGTGCCGAACACTATGGGCTTAATCATTATCAACACAATGTTTACAATTCCAAACGCGATTTTCTTTGAAGCTTTTCTGAGCTTTATCGGCCTGGGGCTGCAGCCTCCAAATGCCTCGCTCGGGGTGTTGATTGATAACGGCTTTGACGCCCTGCAGACGACGCCGCACGTATTAATATTCCCGGCCGTTGTGCTGTCGGTGTTAATGATTGCCTTTAACATTCTGGCTGACGGTATGCGTGATGCGTTTGATCCGAAGATGCGCGATTAGAATGTGGGAGGAACGAACATGAGTAATGAAACCATTTTAGACGTAAAAAATTTAAGTGTTTCCTTTAAAACACCGAACGGGGAAGTTCAGGCTGTAAGAGATGTCAGCTTTTCGGTCGGAAAAGGGGAGACGCTGGCGATTGTAGGCGAATCCGGATCGGGCAAATCGGTAACGACAAAAGCGCTGATGGGCCTGCTCCCGGCACCGAAGGGGTATATTAAAAACGGCAATATTCTATACGGGGATGAGGATTTTGCCAAGCTGAGCGATAAGCAGATGACCAAATACCGCGGCAAGGATTTTGCGATGATTTTCCAGGATCCAATGACGTCCCTGAACCCGACGATGAAGGTGGGAACGCAGGTGATGGAAGGGCTGCGGATGCACCGCGGCATGAACAAAGAGGAAGCGAAAACAGAAGCGGTACGGCTTTTGGAGCTGGTCCGGATACCGGACGCGAAGGCGAGAATGAATCAGTACCCGCACCAGTTTTCCGGCGGTATGCGTCAGCGGGTGGTAATTGCTATTGCGCTTGCCTGCGATCCGAAGGTGTTGATCGCAGACGAGCCGACAACAGCGCTTGACGTAACGATTCAGGCGCAGATTCTGGATATTATGAAAGACATCCAGGAAGAGTTCGAAACCTCGATCATTTTCATTACGCACGATCTGGGTGTTGTTGCTAACGTAGCGGACCGTGTGGCGGTCATGTACGCCGGTAAAATTGTAGAAATCGGCTCTGTCGATGAGCTTTTTTATAACCCCAAGCACCCTTACACCTGGGGGCTTCTCGGCTCTATGCCGACGGTGGATCAGCGCGAGGAGGAATTGTTTGCCATCCCGGGAACGCCTCCGGATCTGCTTCACCCGCCAAAGGGAGACGCCTTTGCTCCGAGGAACCGGTACGCGTTGAAAATTGATTACGAAGAGCAGCCACCGATGTTTCAGGTTTCAGAGACGCATTACGCGGCCACATGGCTGCTGCACGAAAACTCACCGGACGTACAACCACCCGCCTCAGTACAGCAGCGCATTGACGAGATGGACGGGAAATGGGAGGCAGGACAGTAGATATGAGCGATGAGAAATTACTGGAGATCAAAAATCTGAGTCAGCACTTTAAAACAGGCAGGAAGAGTGTCGTGCGGGCAGTAGATGGCTTGAATTTTGATATATACAAAGGGGAAACATTCGGACTTGTCGGGGAGTCGGGCTGCGGAAAGTCAACGACCGGGCGCTCGATTATCCGCCTGTACGAAGCGACAAGCGGAGAGGTTCTGTTCAAGGGAGAAAACGTTCAGGGAAAAAAATCCAAGTCGGAGCTGAAAAAGTTTAACCGGCAGATGCAGATGATTTTCCAGGATCCATATTCCTCATTGAACCCGCGGATGAAGGTCATTGATATTATTGCGGAAGGCATTGATATTCATGGACTCGCAAAGGATAAAGAAGAGCGTCGCCAGCGCGTGTATGAGCTTCTCGAGACAGTGGGGCTGAGCAGGGAACACGCGGAGCGCTATCCACACGAATTCAGCGGGGGCCAGCGCCAGCGGATCGGCATCGCGCGCGCACTGGCTGTGAAGCCGGAATTTATTATAGCTGACGAGCCTATTTCGGCTCTCGATGTGTCAATTCAGGCACAGGTTGTCAACTTAATGAAAAAGCTTCAGCGGGAAGAGGATTTAACGTACTTGTTTATTGCCCACGATCTGTCCATGGTAAAATATATCAGCGACCGCATCGGTGTCATGTACTTCGGACGGCTTGTAGAGCTTGCTTCGAGTGAAGAACTTTACAAAAATCCGCTGCACCCATATACAAAATCACTTCTATCCGCGATTCCACAGCCCGATCCGGTGCACGAACGCACAAGACGCCGGCTCGCTTATAACCCTGAGGATCATGACCAGAGTGAAGAGCCTGAATTCCGGGAAGTAACAAAGGATCACTACGTGCTGTGCACTAGTAAAGAATTTGAAGAAATGCAGCAGCAGGCACCCGTATAAATTATTTCTCCCCGTTCCGTAAGCCATAGAGGGACGGGGAAAATTTCTTGCTGTATGGGTTGATCAAAGGTTGGGCCTGTGCTATGATTATCGTTGTCAGTCACCAAGCTACATATTTTTCAGCACGGAGGAGTACCCAAGTCTGGCTGAAGGGAGCGGTCTTGAAAACCGCCAGGGGCTTTGCGGCCCGCGGGGGTTCGAATCCCTCCTCCTCCGCCATTAATTTACCAGTGAGAACTGCCCCAGACGGCAGTTTTTTTTAACGCCACTATCCGTTACGAGTGAAAAGAGGGCAGACGGTAATGGATCTACATACATATTGGATGCAGGAAGCCATCCGCGAAGCAGAGCAGGCAGAAGCAGCAGGGGAAGTGCCAATCGGGGCGGTTATCGTTTATCAAAATGAAGTGATCGGACGGGGACGGAACAGGCGGGAGGAAGATCAGCAGGCGTCTGCTCATGCTGAGATGATTGCTATTCAGGAAGCCTGTACGTTTTTAAAAAGCTGGCGGCTTGAAGAGTGTACGCTTTACGTTACGCTTGAGCCGTGCCCGATGTGCGCAGGGGCTATTGTGCAGTCCCGGGTGCCTTCCGTCGTTTTTGGAGCGTATGACCCAAAGGCAGGCTGTGCTGGGACGCTGATGAACCTTCTTCAGGAGGAACGCTTTAATCATCGCTGCGACGTCACCCCTGAAGTTGAAAGCGCCGCCTGTGCAAGCCTTCTCACTTCATTTTTTAGGCGAATGAGAGAGAAGAAAAAGAATAAGCAGCAGAAAAACGGGGAATAGCTTTACAGTCGTTTAATTCTATTTGGAATATAGAAGCAGGTCATGCTATATTTAACAAAATTATTGAATAAACAGGGGGTTTTCCAGTGCGTTCAAATCAATTTACCGTGGAAACGGCGCAGAAGCTATCTGAAAAGCTGAATGTCCCGGCTGAGCAAATCATGCATACACCGCCTCATCTGATTAAAGAAAAAATTGCCGAGTGGGAAGAAAAAGAAGTCGGTAAAGGTCCATATAAATCTATGTCTGCTGATTGAACCTCACCGGTTGCATAATGCTGAAAAAATAGATATACTTATTAATGCGCTTCGATAAGAAGTGCCTAAATAGAGTGAATCCATTTGCCGTGCTAAGTGGGGAGGTAGCGGTGCCCTGTACTTGCAATCCGCTATAGCAAGACCGAATCCCTTTCCGAGGCTTTATTTTTGTAGGGTCTGCCCTGCGTAAGTGGTGTTGACGTCCAGGTTCTGCGCAACGGAAACCCGCGAACCCTGTCAGGTCCGGAAGGAAGCAGCAGTAAGCGGACTCTTCCGTGTGCCGCAGAGCTGCCTGGACCGAGCAAACTGCGCAGGTAACGCTTATGAAAATATTGTCGAAGAAAGGTGCACGGCTCTATAAACATATCAGTTAAACGATTCCGTCTCAGGGGTCGTTTTATTTTTATATTTGCATGCCTCCTCAGGTTGTTTGAGTTTTGAAAATACCTTTATAAATAGGTATAATGAATAGAGGAAGAAACGGAAAAGAAGGGGGGAATATGGTTGGGCCATCAAGCTTTATACCGGATGTGGCGGCCGCAGCTGCTTGAAGACGTAGTAGGTCAGGAACATATTACAAAAACGCTTCAAAACGCCCTCGTTCAGGAAAAATTCTCCCATGCTTACTTATTCAGCGGCCCACGGGGAACAGGAAAAACGAGTGCCGCTAAGATTTTCGCCAAAGCGATTAACTGTGTGCAGGCTCCGACAGCTGAACCATGTAACGAATGTGATGCCTGCAGAGGGATCATGGACGGTTCCGTTGTGGATGTAATAGAAATTGACGCTGCCTCCAATAACGGGGTGGATGAAATTCGTTATATCCGCGAAAACGTGATCGCCGCTCCGAGGGATATCCGTTATAAAGTGTATATTATTGATGAGGTGCACATGCTGTCGACCGGGGCTTTCAATGCGCTGCTGAAAACATTGGAAGAGCCTCCGAAGCATGCTGTTTTTATTTTGGCGACGACGGAGCCGCACAAAATTCCGCTTACGATTGTTTCCCGCTGTCAGCGTTTTGATTTTAAGCGTATCCAGCCCGAGACTCTGGTCGAACGCATGAAATATATACTCGATGAGCAGCAGGAGTCGGCGGAGGAACAGGCGCTCTACCTGATTGCCCGGGCGGCCGAAGGTGGAATGAGGGATGCGCTCAGCCTGCTTGACCAGGCCATGTCGTTTGCTGAGGAAGCGGTGCAGGCAGAGGACGTACTGGCGATCACCGGAGCCGTGTCGCAGCAGTTTTTGACAGATACTGTGCGGGCATTGAAGGAGCAGAATACAGCCGAAGCTGTTCAGGCAGCCGACCGCCTGGTAAAGGAAGGCAAAGATCCTGTTCGCTTTATGGAAGACATTATCTACTATCTCCGGGATATGCTGCTGCATCAGGCAGCGCCGGGGATGCAGGAGCTGCTGGACCGGGCCACGCTCGACCAGGAGTTTGAATCCCTGTCTTCTGACGTCCCGGCAGAATGGATTTATCAGATGATTGATCAGTTAAATAAAATCCATCAGGATATGCGCTGGTCGAGCCATCCTAAAATCTTTCTGGAGGTTGCGCTGATTCAGTCCTGCCATGCCTCTGCCGGTACTACCGCGCCAGCGGCAGAAAGCAGTATTTCAGATGACAGAGCTGCGCGTCTGGAAAACCGCATTGCGTCGCTTGAGAAAGCATTGAAAGAAACACCGGCGCCGCCGGCAGCTCCGGTTCAGGAAGCCCCTGCAGCCGAAGAGCCTAATCCGGAGCCGGCCAGGCGTGCTTCCAAAAAAGGAGCTTCTTCTTCTCCGTCCCAGGGTAAAGTCAGAGAGATCCTAAAAACAGCGACAAAGCAGGACCTGCAGGATCTGGCCAACCAATGGCACAGCGTGATGAATGCGATGCGGGAGAAAAGCGTACCCGGCCACGCCTGGCTGAACAACTCCAAACCAGTGATTGTGAATGAGACAGCCGTACTTTTGGCTTTTAAAAACGAAATGCACCGCAATATGATTGAAACAAAGTTCCGCCAGGAAGTTATCGACGCCCTTCGGGAAATTACAGGAAAAGAATTGGAGCCGTACACGATTCTTTCGAACGAATGGGAAAGGGTTAAAGAAGAGTATAAGCAGACTCAGCAGGAAAACGGTACAGAAGAAGCCGAGGACGAAGAATCCGAAGCTCCGGAAAATTCGCAGGAAGAGCCGCCGGATCCACTGGTGGATGAAGCAGTGAAGCGCTTCGGCTCTGAATTTGTCGAAGTTGTGGATCACTAATATGAGGAGGAATTTATAATGAAAAACCAGGCAAATATGATGAAGCAGATGCAGAAAATGCAGAAGGATATGCAGAAGGCTCAGGAAGAACTGAAGGAAAAATCAGTAGAAGCAACAGCCGGCGGCGGAGCGGTAAAAGTAGTGGCTTCCGGAGACAAGCAGATTTTAGACATTGAGATTGACGAAGATGTTGTCGATCCGGACGATGTGGAAATGCTTCAGGACCTCATGCTTGCAGCAATGAACGAAGCGCTGAAGAAGGTGGATGAGCTCGTTGAGCAGGACATGGGGAAATTTACTAAAGGAATGAACATTCCCGGAATGTTCTAGGAGGAGATCAGGTGCAGTATCCGACACCTATTTCGCAATTAATCGACAGCTTTATGAAGCTGCCCGGCATCGGCCCGAAAACGGCTGGCCGGCTGGCCTTTTATGTATTAGATATGAAAGAAGACGATGTTCTCGAGTTTGCTAAAGCGCTTGTTAACGCAAAGCGGGAGCTTACGTATTGTTCGGTCTGCCACCATATTACTGATACGGATCCGTGTTATATCTGTCAGGATAAGCAGCGCGACCGCTCTATTGTGTGCGTCGTGCAGGACGTCAAAGACGTTATAGCGATGGAAAAAATGCGGGAGTTTTCAGGGCTGTACCACGTGCTGCACGGGGCGATTTCCCCTATGGACGGCGTCGGGCCTGAGGACATTAACGTGCCGGATCTGTTGACCCGGCTGCAGGATGAGCAGATTCAGGAAGTGATCATCGCGACGAACCCTACGATCGAGGGAGAAGCTACAGCCATGTATATTTCGAAGCTGCTGAAGCCGACCGGCATGAAGGTGACAAGAATTGCTCATGGCCTGCCGATCGGCGGAGACCTGGAATACGCTGATGAAGTAACATTATCAAAAGCGATTGAAGGACGTCGCGAGCTGTAGGGGGATCTGTATGCCACTGAAAAAAAAGCTGAAAAAACAGGAGCTCGAACGGCTGAAGGACCATATTTACGCTGCGAAGGAAAAAATGGAGCAGTACCAGCAGCTGTTGAACAAAAGCGTGGAGCCATCGGAAGAGCTTACGATTCAGTTCAAAATTCATCAGGCCAAATACGTTTTTTTGCTCAAAGAAGCAAGACATCAGAGATATGAAGTAAAAACGAGTCCGTTTACCGGACATTAATACAAACAAGCCGTTTTAGGCTTCTGGTATGCCCAGAACCTGGAGCGGCTTTTTACATAATAGGAAACACTCAGATTAAGAAAGTAGATATTATTCAAATTTTGTTATATTACTTCATGGAAAGGCAGATGATACGATTGTTTTTGAAAGCGATTACATTAATGAGGGGGATAAATCATGGGGAGTACATGGAAAAAGCCGGTGGCGGCTTCATTGGCTGGCGTACTGGCACTTGGGGGGCTGGCTGCCTGCGGAAATGACAGCGGCAGCGGCGGAGATGACGATGTGGTCACGCTCAGCTACTGGAAATCGGCTGATACAGGCCGCCCTGACTTTGAAGCATTCATGGAAGTAGTAAATAAATTCAATGATGAGCATGAGGATATTCAACTGGATGTAAATACAACACCGAACGACGATTATCGTACAAGGTTGAACACACGGGCCGCTGGCGGGGACCTGCCGGATGTGTTCCAGGTGTGGCCGGGAGCAGAGCTGCGACCGCTTGTAGAAGCCGGAGCGGTGGAGCCAATCGATGATATTGAAGATTACTGGCTTGACAGCGGTTTGCTGGAGGAAGGCTCCTTTGACGAATTTACTATAGAAGACAACACATACGCAGTACCGGTGAATAGTAACCCGACCCATTTTATATACTATAACAAGGATATGCTGAGTAAAGCAGGGTATGACAGCTTTCCTGAAGATTACGACGGATTTCTGCAGCTTATTGAAGATTTAAAGGATGAAGAGGTAACTCCAATCTCCCTTGGGAATTCAGGAGGATGGGTGTTGCAGTCAGTCTACATTTCAACTATAGCGGATCGATTTACAGGTCCTGACTTCCTGGAGGACGTGGAAAATGGAGATAGAAAATTTACTGATCCCGAGTTTATTCAGGGTCTTGAAGTCATCGAAGAATTAAATAACATGGAAGCGTTTAATAATGATTTGAATACGATTGACAGCATGCAGATGATAGACCAGTTTCTGCAGGAGGAGTCCGCCATGGTAATGGACGGCAACTGGGCGGCTACTGAAATTATCGAAAATAAACAGGAAGATCAGGATATCGGTATTACTACTATTCCTTTAGGGGATCGTAACAGTATCTCAAATACTATGGGAAGTGCGAGCGCGATTAACAGTGATATCTCTGACGAGAAAAAAGAAGCAGCCAAGGAATTCTTAAAATGGCTTTACAACGAAGAGTTGTTTAAAGAGCTTCAATCTGTAGGCCGGATTGTGCCAACGAATGTAGAAAATCCAAATGATGAACTGGATCCGCTAATAAATGAAATGATGGAAATTACGCAGGAAGCCGAAAATGCGCCGGTGTATGACGCCACTCTTACACCGAGTTTAAATGATGAATTGGAAAATCAACTCCAGGCTTTAACACTTGGGGAAGCAACGCCGGAAGAAATCGGTGAAGCTCTGCAAAAAGAAGTAGAGTAGTTCAGCCTATCTGCCCGTTAAAGATAATTTCGTATATACTAGGTAAAAGGAGGATGACCGAATTTCAGGTTTATCCTTCTTTTTGTTCAGAGAAAGGAGGGCGGATGCAGTGCGTAAAAAGCTTCAAGTAAAGGACTGGAGTCTCAAAACAAAATCAACCATCATATTTCTCTGTCTGGCTACACTTCCTATTTTAGCAGTAAGCGTTATCTTTTTTTATCAGTCCAACAACATTCTGCGCCAGCAGGCACTGGAAACCTCCAATCAAAATCTTTCCTCCATTGAAGCTGATTTAAATAATACAATGAGAGAGATTGAAGATATCTCGGAATACATTATATATAATAATGAATTTTATCAGTATTTGACTTTGGAAGACGGGGAGGCCACGGTGGAAGAATTCAGCAACATGAATGAAAATCTGCGTGCATTCTTCACCTTCCATTTAACAAATAAAAGCTACTTCCAGTCTGTTTTTATTGAAGGGGAAAATGGTCGCTCCATTATGATGGGGGACTATATTGAAAATGAAAATAAAAAGTGGATCAAGGCTTCGAGAGAACTGGAGGGCCGCGTGCTGTGGACAGATCCATATGAAGTGCAGACAGGTTTTCCGGCAGAAGAGAAAAAAGTGATCAGCCTGTTTCGCCAGATTAACAGCCGGTATGATTTTACGAATTCAATAGGGGAGGTGCGAATCCACCTAAATGAGCAGCAATTGTATGATTATTTAATGAGTGATCTGGAAAATGACTCCAGCGACTTATTTGTACTGAGAGAAGATGGTACATTGATGCTTCATGCAGACAAAGAAACCGCCGGATGCTCTTTTTCCGACCAAACCCTTATGCGGCGGATAAAAAACGAACAGGAGGAGCCCTTTAAATACAGCTACAACGGTGAAGATTATTACGTTTCTTCCAAGCAGCTCGAAGATTTATATCTTGTCTCCATGGTGAAGGAATCGTATATAGCAACAGAGCTTTCTAACGTTCGCCACATTACTGCCGGTATTATTATTGGCACCATTCTTTTGAGTATCCTTGTCATCATAGGCTTTTTCATGTTTGTTTTGAAGCCTATCGGAGCCTTAACACGAGAAATTAAAAGGGTGGAAAAGGGTGATTTTACTGCCCGTGTGGAAGTGGCTTCCAAAGATGAAATCGGTACATTAAGCAGACGCTTCAACCGAATGGTGCAGGAAATTCAATCACTGATTAATACAAAATATAAATTGGAGCTTAAGACAAAGGAATCAGAGCTGAAGGCGATGCAGAGTCAGATCAATCCGCATTTTCTATACAACACCCTGGACATGATCCGATGGTCAGCGAGGCTGGAAAAAGCCCCAGACACTGGTAAAAGCATTGAAGATCTTTCCCGGATTTTCCGGCATACGTTAAGCAAGGGCAACACCTGGGTGGACCTTGAGGATGAATTAATGAGTACGAAGAGTTATTTGGAGCTTCAAAAACGAAGAATGGGGGCAAAACTTCATTATTCCTTATTTGTAGAAACGGGACTGGAGAAGGTGCCGGTAATGAAAATGATTGTGCAGCCCTTAATTGAAAACAGCATTGAGCATGGGATGGGGGCAAATAAGCAGACCATCCATATCGATGTCCGGGCTTACCGGATGGAGGAGAAGCTTATTATAGACGTTATAGACAACGGTCTTGGCATTGGAGCCTTAAATATTAAAGAGTTAAAAAGCAGCTCTCCTAAATCGCGTCAGGGATTTGCGCTGCAAAATATTGAGAAGCGTATTACCAACACGTACGGAGAGGCATTTGGTTTGAACATAGTGCCGGTAAAGACAGGCACGCATATTCAAATACGTTTTCCTGTTTTAAAAGAAAAAAATAATGAATTGCACCTCAACCAGGAGGAGGGGGAGGAAAATGACAACGAAAATACTGATCGTGGACGATGAACCTATGATCTGTGAAGGACTTTCTCAAACGATTGATTGGGAAAGCATCGGTGTGAAGGTGGAAGGTGTAGCTTATGATGGTATCGAGGCGTTGGATATATTAAATGAACAAACAATAGACATCGTTCTTACGGATATTACGATGCCTAATATGGATGGGCTTGCTTTAACAGAAGAATTGACAGCGCTTCATCCGGGAGTAGAAGTGATCATGTTCAGTGGATATGACGAATTTGAATACGCCAGGCAGGCTCTCCGCCTGGGAGTGAATGATTTTTTACTGAAGCCGATTAACATTGAAGAGCTGTTAACAATCGTAAAACGACTTCAGCACAAAAAACATTATGCTGGTAACGACCATAATGACCCGGGGGAGAAGCTGAAGCTCGCGGTGCAAAAACAGCTTTTCCGCCACCATGTTACAGCTGAAGAAATGATTCGGTGGGAAGAACAGTACAAAAGCTGTTACGTAGTGGTTGCAGAAATAAAAGGGTATGCCCAGGGGAAAGAAAAGATGGAAAAAGAAGGGCAGAAAGAGCAGTTAATGCAGATGATTGAAGAAAATCTGGCACGGTGGACCAAGCAATTCGCCCGTGTATGGAGGCATGAAAATGAATGGATATATATATGCTGCGGGGATGACTCAGACTCTTCAATAAAGAAGGAACGGATAACGAAATTGCAAAAGCAAATCGAAGAGAAAGGGATAAACGTTCATGCAGCGGTCTCTGCTTCGGGCCCTTTTCAGGATATACGAGTGCTATATGAACAAGCCGATACATTTATAACCAGCATCAGAGGCACCTCTAAAAGCGCTATATCCGGACCGGATGAAAAAATACAGGAGCCCTCCCTGCCTGCTGCAAAAGCATTTCAGGATCAACTGGCCGTTTTTGTTATGGAAGGGCGGACTGGAGAGGCAAAAGAACTGGTACAGGAAGTATTTGACGAATTAATTGAAAAAGATACAGGTGTTGAACCAGCATTCCGTATGATGAGGGAGCTTGAAGTAATAATAAAAAACAAGGTGTTTTCCCAAATTCGGGAGCGGACGTTTGATATAAACGAGTTTAAGCTTCAGCAGGACGTCGATACGCGTATTTATAATACAGCCGAGGATATTCAAAGCTTCTTCATGGAGGATATGCTTCGCATGGCCGGAGCTTTATCAAACAGAAAAGAAACCAATTGGATCATTGATCAGGTGCTCAGCTACATGAAGCATAATTATCAGCACGACCTGCAGGCAAAAACGATCGCTGAAGATCACTTTATTACTCCAAATTATTTCAGTATATTATTCAAGCAGGAAACAGGATTGAGCTTTTCAGATTATTTAAATACGCTCCGCATCGAAAAAGCCTCAGAGCTGCTGGTCACTACTTCTAACCGGGTATTTGAGATTGCCGAATATGTCGGCTACAGCGAGTATAAATATTTTGTGAAGGTGTTCAAGAAATATAAGGGAACGACCCCTACGCAGTACCGGGCTATGCATACAACAAATATTCAATAAATGTGGATATTATGTTAAAAAAGTCGATTTTTTGTATCCACCACTCCTTTTATAATCAGAATGTAAGCGTTTTCTAAAAAGGGGTGGGACAAAATGCACTTACTCAGAAGTCCATGGAAAATTGGTTTAGGTTTGGTGCTGCCATTAATCATTTATATGGTATTTGGCATTATTCCGATTTTTATTTCTTTCTACTATTCTTTTATGGCCTGGGACGGGTTTTCTGCCATGAGCTTTGTCGGAATAGAAAATTACATTACTGCTTTTCAGGATTCTACGTTCTGGCTGTCACTGCGCAATAATATTTTAGTCGTGCTTGCCTCTGTACTCGGACAAATTCCGATTGGACTGGGTCTGGCTCTTTTATTAAACCGGAAAATTAAAGGAGCGAAGTTTTTTCGTACGATCGGTTTTCTGCCAGTAGTTATTTCGACTGTTGTCATCTCCATTACGTGGAGAATGATCTACAACTCGGAGCAGGGTCTTCTTAATAATTTACTGGAGACTACAGGACTTGGCTTTCTCCAGCAGAACTGGCTTGGCAACCCTGATTCCGCCATATTTGCTATTTTAATTACGATAGTCTGGCAGTTTGTTGGTTTGTATTTCATTATATTTCTTTCCGCTCTCCAGACTATTCCCAAGGAGCTGCTTGAAGCGGCAGAGCTTGACGGGGCAGGGGAATGGCATAAGATCATTCACATTACGCTCCCTTCCATACGAAATGTTATTTTAGTCGCGATTGTCCTGTGTATAAGCGGCAGCTTAAAAACGTTTGATTTGATTTATGTTATGACGCAGGGAGGGCCCGCGCATTCCACAGAGGTAATGGCCACCTATATGTACAGTGAAACATTTGAAGGCCTTAGCTACGGGTATGGAAGCGCGCTTTCGATTTTAATTCTCGTATTCAGCTTGATCCTGATTTTGATCACGACGAAGGTAATGGGTGTTAAAAGAACATAGAGAAGGGAGAAAAGAAATATGATGGGAAATAAAGCAGAACCAAGAGAAGCGGCTACCGTAGACCGGGATGCTGTAGCGAAAACAAAAAGAAAACTCCGGCGGACGCTTGTATACATTATTTTAATTTTATTCACCATCGTGAATGCATACCCTATCTTCTGGATGATCATGAACGCATTTAAAACGAGCCAGGATTTTTCATTAAACCCGTTCGGCCTTCCGGCTAATTGGGTGTTTGAAAACTTTCAGGATGCCTGGGTGACGGCAAATATTGGTACATTCTTCTTTAACAGCGTATTAGTGGGAGCCGTGGCTGTGCTGATTTCTATTTTTTCCGGTGCGCTGGCAGCTTACTTTTTATCCAGGTTTGAATTTCGGGGTAAAAAATTCATTTATGGCTTTCTCGTGATCGGCCTTTTGATCCCTATTCATGCCACACTTGTGCCGATGTATATACTTATGCAGAATTTAGGGATTTTAAATACATACTGGGCATTAATTTTCCCGTATGTAGCATTCAATTTACCTATCACAGTATTTTTGCTTACCAGCTTTATGAGTTCTTTTCCAAAGGAAATGGAAGAATCAGCGATTATGGATGGGTGCGGGGTCTTCCGTATCTTTTGGTCCATTATTCTGCCAATGACAAGGCCGGCTATTGCTACGGCAGTCATTATCAACTTCATCAATAACTGGAACGAATTTGCGTTCGCACTGGTGCTCATCAGCGACGAAGCGCTTCAAACACTGCCGCTCGGCCTGGCAAACTTTGCTGGAGCCTATACAACAAATTATCCGGCTCAGATGGCGGGGTTAACCCTTGTGCTGGTTCCTACAATCATTTTTTATCTGCTGATGGAAAAGCAAATCGTTGAAGGCATGACCCAGGGAGCTGTAAAAGGCTGATATTTTTACTACGAAGGAGCCGAAATATGTCTATTAAAACATTAACTATTCCAGAAAATTTTATGCTCGGAGCCGCACTTTCAGCCTGGCAGTCGGAGGGCTGGTCCGGAAAGAAGGAGAGCCAGGATTCATATATGGATATTTGGTATAAAAACAATCGGCATGTCTGGCATGACGGCTACGGGCCGGCTGTAGCCACCGATTTCAGAAATCGGTACAAAGAGGATATCAGCTACATGAAAACGATCGGCCTGACGCATTTTCGCACCTCCGTGAACTGGTCCCGTTTTTTAACCGACTATGAAAATGCGATTGTCGACGAAGAATATGCTTCCTACGTGGAAAGCATGGTGGATGAATTAATTGCCCAGGGCGTGGAGCCGATGATCTGCCTCGAGCATTACGAAATTCCTGCCGAGCTGTTTGAACGGTACGGCGGATGGGAGTCGAAGCATGTTGTTCACCTGTTTGAAAAATACGCGGAAAAAGTGATGGACCGGCTCGGGGACCGGGTCAGGCATTGGCTGACATTTAACGAGCCTATCGTGCCACAGACCCGCATATATTTGGATGCCATTCGCTACCCTTTTGAACAAAACACTCAAAAATGGATGCAGTGGAACTTTCATAAAACGCTTGCGACCGCCCGTGTCGTGAAGCTGTTCCGGGAAAAGCAGCTCGCGGAGCGGACCGGAGCGAAGATCGGTGTCATCCTCAATCCGGAAGTCACATATGCCCGTTCGACAGCGCCCCATGATCAGGAGGCGGCGAACAAGCATGACCTGTTTTTCAACCGGATGTTTCTGGACCCAACGATTAAGGGGGAGTATCCAAAAGAGCTGTATGAGCTGATGGACAAGCACGATATTGCCTTTACAGCGACCGATGAAGACCTGGATATCATCCGCAGCTATACGGTGGATTACGTCGGGCTGAATCTGTATTTCCCGCATCGTGTACAGGCACGAACGGCTGGCTGGAATGAGCAGGTTCCGTTTCACCCAAGATACTATTACGACCCCTTCGACCTTCCGGGGAAAAAAATGAATCCCTACCGCGGATGGGAAATTTTCCCCCGTATTATGTATGACATGGCGATCCGCATGAAGGAAGAGTATGGAAACATTGAATGGTTCATTGCAGAAAATGGGATGGGAGTGGAAAATGAACAGCGGTTTAAGAATGCGGAAGGAATCATTCAGGATGATTACCGGATTGCGTTTATTACGGAGCATTTATCGTGGCTGCTTGAAGCCGTCCGTGAAGGTGTGAACTGCCGGGGGTATATGCTGTGGGCCTTTTCGGACAACGTATCTCCGATGAATGCGTTTAAGAACCGGTATGGGCTTGTCTCCATCGACCTGGAAAACAATCGGGACCGGACCATGAAAAAGTCTGCCTATTGGTTCCAGGATGTGATTAAAACCCGTAAACTTAAGGTGGAAGAAGAGCCTTATAAATAAAAGAGCGGGGGATGAAATGAAGACGTATTTAGCGATAGACTTGGGCGGATCCTTTATGAAGTATGCGTTGGTCACCGAAGAGGGAACGATGCCATTAAAAGAAAAAATCAAAAGCCCTGCCAGCGTCGATGACTTAGTGGAGACAGTAGGGCAGCTTTGTGAAAAACTTTCTCCCGTGCATGCAGTCGCAGTGAGTTCACCGGGTGCAGTAACTGAAGAAGGTATTATCAAAGGCTCGAGCGCTCTTCCCTATTTGCATGGTCCGAACATAAAAAACCTGCTGCAGGAACGAGCGCAGCTGCCGGTTTATATAGAAAATGATGCGAATTGTGCAGCATATGCGGAGGTGTGGAAAGGGGCAGGAACCCAGGTCGGGAACATGCTGTCGATCGTTATTGGAACAGGCATCGGAGGAGCGATTATTAAGGATGGAGTGCTGCACCGGGGAAATAATCTGCATGGCGGTGAATTTGGCTACATGCTTTTAAATACAGACCATCCGGGATTTAACCAGACTTGGAGCGGGCTGGCATCGACGCAGGCATTAGTACGCCGGTTTGCCAATGCGAAGCATAGAGACCCCGCAGACTATACGGGAGAAGACGTGTTCCGGCTTGCCGATGAGCACGATCAGGAAGCTGCCGCTGCTGTAGAGCAATTTTATTACTATGTAGCGGCAGGCATTTACAACCTGCAATATATGTATGACCCGGAACTAATCACCATTGGCGGCGGAGTGAGCGCGCGTGAGGATCTTATTGCAAAGGTGAATGAACAATTGGACAGGATCATGGAAGCTCTGCCATTGGGAAAAATCAAGCCATCGATCGCAGCTTTTAAATTCCGCCAGCATTCCAATCTGCTTGGAGCAGTATATCATGCTATACGTGAGCAGGGAGAGCATTGAAACAGGTATAAGACTTTAGATATTCCACCACAGTATGTACACGCTGTGGTGGAATGTTTGTTTTTTAAAATCTTTAAACAATACTATATTTCTGTCTTTATCCAGGTTAATAAACATCCCAAAAAGGGAAGACAACTACCGAATAAAAGCATGACCATATTTTGAGCTTTCAGGGAAAGGATGAGTCATTGATGAATAATTCCATTCCGGAAATCCGCCTGAATGACGGCCTGACGCTTCCGGTTATCGGTTTTGGGACAGCGGCGGTGATTGGAAACGAAGGGGCCAATGCTGTGGACCAGGCAATTCATGCAGGCTACCGTCTGATCGATACGGCTTACAACTATGAAAACGAGGGCACAGTAGGAGAGGCCGTGCGGCGCAGCTCTGTTCCGAGGCAGGAGCTGCGGATTACGTCCAAGCTGCCGGGACGCTATCATGAATATGAAAAGGCCGTGCCGGCAATACAGGAGTCGCTGTACCGCGCAGGGCTGGATTACTATGACCTATATTTGATTCATTGGCCGAACCCGAAGCAGGGCCATTACGTTGAAGCATGGCAGGCATTGATTGAGGCCAAAAAATGGGGGCTGGTCCGCTCCATCGGGGTATGCAACTTTTTGCCGGAACATCTGGAGCATCTTGAAAAGGAGACAGGCGTGAAGCCGAGCATTAATCAAATTGAACTGCATCCGTATTTTAACCAGGAAGAATCGAGAAAATGGCATGAAAAGCATGATATTCAGACCGAATCCTGGAGTCCGCTTGCAAAGGCGAGCGACGTGCTGCAGGATGAGACGCTCCGTAAAATAGCAAATAATCACAATAAAACAGTATCCCAGATTATTCTTCGCTGGCATTATCAGCTGGGCACGATACCGATACCAAAATCGATGTCGCCCCGCCGGCAGATTGAAAACCTTTCGATCCTTTCCTTTGCGCTCGACGAAGGGGAGATGGAAATGCTTGCCTCACTGACCCAGCCGTACGGACGCATAAATGATCAGGATCCGGCGGTGTATGAAGAGTTTTAAATCTGCGCTGGATAATATAAAAAAGCCGGAAAGAGGAGCGCTCTCTTTCCGGCTTTTACGTAAGGATAATATTAAACGGTTTTTGGCACCGGATGGAAGCAGCGCTTGTAGATCCACTCGTAGTCGGACACTTTCAAGTCGCGAGGGTTGCCCTCTGTCTGCGGGTCGTTCATTGCTTCTTTGGCAAGACGCTCGGTCATGTCAGGATTTACGCCCTGCTCCTCGAGGGAAGGAATGTCAAGCTCTTCTGCAAGATCATACATATACTGCACAGAAGCTTTAGCTGCCTCCTTGGTGCTCATGCGTGCGGTGTCGATGCCAAATGCCTGGGCGACACGTGCAAAGCGTTCCGGGGCACCTTTCCAGTTGTATTCCATTACCGGTCCCATCATAGCTGCGACGCATTGGCCGTGTGCTACTGGAATGATACCGCCCAGCGTCTGGCTCATGGCGTGCGCAGCACCGGCAGATTCACTGCCGTAGGAAAGGCCTGCAAGCATCGCAGCCTGGGACATGCCGTAACGGGCTTCAAGATCTTCACCATCGGCATAGGCGCGTCGGATGTATTTTGCAGCGTACTCAATCGCAAGCAGAGCCACTGCGTCTGTGACAGGCTGGGCGAATTTCATTGTATAGCATTCAACCGCGTGAGCGATCGCATCAATACCGGTCATTGCAGTTACGTGCGGAGGCATGGAAACGTGCAGCTCCGGATCGATAATGGTTACGTATGCCGGAATGAGCGGGCCGCCGGTGTTAAATTTAAATTCACGGTCTTCGTCTGTGATTACTGCCCACTGGGTTACTTCAGAGCCGGTGCCTGCTGTTGTTGGTACAGTTATGAATGGCGGGATGCGGCGCTCCAGCGGCTTTTTGCCCTCAGCAGCTTCATAATCGAGAATCGAGCCTTCGTGGGTAGCTTCCACGCCGATGGCCTTTGCAGTGTCCATTGAGCTTCCGCCGCCGACAGCGATCAGGCCGTTGCAGTTTTCTGCTGTGTAAAATTTGGATCCCTCTTCAATCAGGCGCACGGGAGGGTTTGGCTCTACTTTATTGAAGAGAACAGCCTCTACACCGGAAGCTTCAAGATTGTCGATAACGGGCTTTGTTACGCCTGCATTATGGATGCCCGGGTCTGTGAGGAGCAGCACTTTGTCAGAGCCGAAGGCTTTGATTTCTTCACCAATATGTTTAATGGCACCGATGCCGTGCTTGATTGCTGTAGGTACTTCAAATGTGTGATAGCTTAACATGCTTTCGACCTTCATATTCATGCTCATGGGAAAATCCTCCTTAATGAATGAAAAAAGATCCTTTTTTCCAAAGCGAGGGCTTTTACAAAAAGCTGCGCTGGATAAAAAGAATCCTTTTTATATTTTATTTTAGGACTTAATTGTCCCTGCATCCGACGGATCAACGCCGTGACGATAAAATTTTGTATGCATCGGTTCGAGCGGCTGTTGCTCAAGGATCAGATCCGCTGCTTTTTCAGCGATCATGAGTACGGGTGCATGAATGTTTCCGTTCGTCACATAGGGCATGACGGAGGCATCCACTACGCGAAGATTGTCGACTCCATGCACTTTCATCGTCTTCGGATCAACAACGGCCACTGGGTCTGAAGCAGGTCCCATTTTCGCAGTACCGCTCGGGTGCAACGCCGTTTCGGCATCATTCGCAACCCATTCCAGAATTTCTTCGTCTGTTTGTACAGCGTCCCCTGGAGCGATCTCTCCAGAATTGAATGGTTTCATGGCTGGTTGCGCCATGATTTCACGGGAAATGCGGATCGCTTCAACCCACTCGCGTCTATCCTGCTCCGTGGAAAGATAGTTGTACACCATGCTTGGATGCTCCTTTGGATCCTTAGAGCGGATCTTCAAGCTTCCTCGTGCGTCAGAATACATTGGCCCAACGTGCACTTGGAATCCGTGCTTCGTATCTGCTTTCTTGCCGTCATAGCGTACTGCTACCGGGAGAAAGTGGAACATTAAATTCGGATAAGGAACAGTCTCGTTAGAGCGGACAAATCCCCCTCCTTCAAAATGATTCGACGCTGCGTGACCTTTACGGCCAAGCAGCCACTGCAGACCGATCCAAGGCATTTTCAACTTATTCAAGCTTGGCTGCATGGAAACCGGCTGTGGGCAGGAATACTGAATATATGCTTCCAAATGGTCCTGCAGATTTTCACCGACACCCGGCAGATCAGCTATCGGCTCAATTCCAAGCGAACGCAGGTGTTCAGCGTCCCCGACTCCGGAAAGCTGAAGCAGCTGCGGAGAATTGATGGCGCCGCCGGAAAGAATGATCTCTCCGGCGTTCACCTTCAGCGTTTTGCCATTGTGTTGATATGTTACACTTTCTGCCTTTGTCCCGTTAAAATCTATGCTTTCAACAAACGCACGGGTTCTTACTGTAAGGTTTTTTCGATTCATAACCGGGTGCAAAAATGCACGGGAAGCAGACATTCGTCTGCCTTTATGGATATGCTTATCAAACGGCCCGAATCCTTCCTGGCGGTAACCGTTCACGTCCGGTGTGCGCGTATAGCCTGCTTCTACGGCTGATTCAAAAAACGCCTGGAACAACGGACTCGTTGCTGGCCCCCGTTCCAGCTTCAGCGGACCGTCCTGCCCGCGGAACTCGTCACCTTCTTCAGCTGCCATCGCGTTTTCCAACCGCTTGAAGTATGGAAGACAGTGCGCGTAGTTCCACTCCTCCATACCTTCGTCTGCCCCCCATCGTTCATAATCGAGAGGATTTCCGCGCTGATAAATCATTCCGTTAATAGAGCTGGAACCGCCGAGGACTTTTCCTCGCGCATGCTTAATGCGGCGACCGTTCATGTATGGTTCCGGATCAGACAGATACTTCCAGTCATAGAGACTCTTTCCTGCTGGAAACGGCAGTGCCGCCGGCATCTGAATCAGTAAGTCCCAAGCATAGTCACTTCGCCCTGCTTCTAGTACAAGCACGCTATTATTTTTATCGGCGCTTAACCGGTTCGCAAGTATAGATCCTGCACTGCCTCCACCAATAATTACATAGTCAAATGTTTCACTCATATTGTGCACCCCCCCAAAGTTTTTCTTTGTTTAACGATGTGTGTGAAGCTATTTAATAACTTTTGATCCAACTATGTTATTTCGTAGAGAGTTATTAATAAAATGATAATTACTCAACATAAAAAACGAGAGATTATTTATAGAGTTTGTATTTATCTGTTGCTGTCGATCTAGAAAAAATTCAGAGCTTCCGGGTTCGTGTTACGGAAGATGTGTTTGGTTTCGGTGTACTCCTCCATGCCGACCTTGCCAAGCTCACGGCCGATGCCGGACTGCTTGTAGCCGCCCCACGGCGCCTGCGCAAAGTACGGGTGGAAGTCATTGATCCAGACAGTGCCAAGACGGAGGCCGGAGGCCACTCGCTCTGCTTTGCTGATGTCTGTGGTAAATGTAGCGCCGGCAAGACCGTAAACGGTGTCGTTCGCTTTTTCTACGGCTTCTTCTTCAGAGGTGAAGGTTTCCACGGTGAGTACCGGGCCGAAGATTTCTTCCTGCACGATTCTCATGTCGGAGCGGCAGTCGGTAAAGATCGTCGGGAGAAGGAAGAATCCCTTTTGGAGCGTTTCGTCGTCCGGACGTCCGCCGCCGACAGCAACGGTTGCTCCTTCCTGTTTACCGATGTCGATATAGTTTTCGACCTTGCTCAAGTGCTCCGCGGAAATAAGCGGTCCCATCTGGGTTTCTTCGTCCTGACCACTGCCGAGACGAATGTTTTTCACCCGGTCAACGATCGCGTTGACGAAGTCGTCATGGATGGATTCCTCCACCAAAAGCCGTGCTCCGGCGGAACAAACCTGTCCGGCATGGAAGAAAGCGGCGTTTAGCGCCTGGTCTACGGCTAGATCGAAATCAGCATCGGCGAAAACAATGTTAGGGTTTTTGCCACCAAGCTCAAGGGCGATTTTTTTCATATTGGAGGTGGCGGACTGCATGATTTTACGGCCGGTTTCAATACCGCCTGTAAAGGAAATCAGGTCCACGTCCACGCTTTCAGAAAGCTCCGCCCCGACGTCGGTGCCTTTTCCGAGCACAAGGTTGGCAACGCCTGCCGGAAGGCCGGCTTCTTCCATCAATTGAAATACCTTGACGGTCGTAAGCGGTGTGATCTCACTTGGTTTTACGATAATGGTGTTTCCCGTCGCAATAGCCGGTGCGATCTTCCAGGATGCCTGCAGCAGCGGGTAGTTCCAGGGGGTGATCTGGCCGCATACGCCCACAGGCTCACGGACGATTTTGCTGTCCGAGTCTGGAAGCGGGGAAGCAACGTATTCGCCGCCGTCTTTATCAGCAAGGCCGGCAAAATAATGGAATACTCCGGCGATATCATCCATATCGGCACGGCTTTCTCCCATTGTTTTACCTGTATCGAGCGTCTCGAGCTCTGCGAGTTCTTCCTTATCCCGCTCAATGAGCTGGGCTACCTTTAATACGTAAGCTCCGCGCTCCGAAGCGGTTGTAGAGGCCCATGGCCCTTTGTCAAATGCACGGCGGGCAGCCTGTACGGCTTTTACAGCGTCCTCACGGGAGCCTTCCGCTGCCTGCGTGATAACGCTTTGGTCAAGCGGATTAATAATGTCCCGGGTTTTGCCGTTAGCAGCGTCTACCCATTCGCCGTCAATGTACATGCGAATATCCATATGTGTATGCCTCCTAATTGTTAACTTTGTTAAAAAAATATTTAACGTTTTGAATAACTTAAATTTATCAGCTTTCGAACATCTTGTCAAAGACCTGGCGGAAAATTTTTAGTGGCGTTCGAGGTTATCAGCCCGATATAAATAAATTTTAAAAAAGATTTATAAGGCTTTTTCACGCGCGTGCGAATATATCCGAAGGCTTTTTATTTCCCGGGGAATAAACATAAAAACCGCCGGCTGATATTTTTAGTCAGGCATTTGACAAGAGATTTTTATACGTTAAGATTAGAAACTGTGAAGAAAATATTTAACAAATTGAATTTTTTTAATAGAAAAGGAGGAGCCCATGACGGATTCTCATCACCAGGATGAATGGAGGGAGTCACTCGAAGGCGCCAAAGACATTATCATTGATTCCCTGGCTGAAACCATGGATTTGTACGGTGTCACAAGAAGCGTTGGCACTTTGTATGGGACAATGTATGTGGAAGGCGATATGACGCTGGATGAAATGAGAGAAAAACTCGGAATGAGTAAACCGAGTATGAGCACCGGAGTACGAAAGCTTCAGGAGTTCAATGTTGTAAAGAAAACGCACCGGCGCGGAAAGCGAAAGCAGACCTACGTAGCCGAAAAGGATTTTTTCCGTTTTTTCACCAACTTCTTTACCCAGCAGTGGGAGAGAGAAGTGCGGACGAATTTGAGCGCCATTAAAAGCGCCCGAAAACAATTGGACATGCTGATTCAGTCGGAAGAAGCAGAAGAGTCCATAAAAGAAGAAGCACGGGAGATCCAGCGGATCCTCAGCCAGTCGATCAAGTACTACAAATGGCTGAGTCGTCTCGTGGAGTCTATGGAAACAGGAGAATTATTTAAATATATTCCGATAGAAGAAGACGATGAAAAAGAGAGATAACAGTTTTACTTTATCTCTCCGGAAAACGTTTTCGCAATATTTAGAATTTTATTAAAACTTGAGGTGTTGCTGATGATAGAAAAAAATTTAAACCTACTAAAGAGTCTGGGATTCGTCCTTCTGGTAGCCGCCGTACTGATTTACATAATGGCTACGGGGGACGAAGTGATGTGGAGCGGCTTTATTGCCATGCTTGTTTTCTATGCGTTGATGTACTATGTCGGCGCCTATTTTGCCGCTAAAAAGTCTGATTCCCTCGACGACATGATGGTGGCCAAACGGAGTCTGCCGCTTGTTATCATGATTTTCACGATGGCTGCCACCTGGGTAGGCGGCGGTTATATTAACGGGACCGCCGAATCCACATACGTGGACGGCCTGGTGTGGGCCCAGGCGCCCTGGGGTTATGCCCTCAGTCTAATTATTGGGGGTATTTTTTATGCGAGAAAAATGCGCCGGTATGAATTCAAAACCATTATTGATCCGCTCGAGCAGCGGTTTGGAAGGAAGATGGGCGGCCTGTTGTATCTTCCGGCCCTTCTCGGGGAAATGTTCTGGAGTGGTGCCATTCTGACAGCCCTCGGGACGACATTCGGTACGATTTTAGGGATCGATTTTACGACGTCGATTGTCATTTCAGCTATTATTGCGATCGCCTACACCGTATTTGGCGGCATGTGGGCGGTGGCCTATACAGACCTTTTACAGATGATTCTGCTTTTGGGCGGTTTGTTTCTGGTACTGCCATTTGCCTTTGGCAGCACCGGCAGCCTGAGCGTCAACTGGAACGATTATCAGGCGGATCTTGGCACCTACGCAAACCTTTTTCCGCCGCTTGATGGATGGAACCATCCGGAATGGGGCAGCTATTTCTGGAACTGGTGGGACTATGCCTTTCTGTTGATTTTCGGCGGCATTGCCTGGCAGGTCTATTTTCAGCGCGTGCTTTCCGCTAAAGATGAAAAGACGGCGATGTGGTTTTCGATCATTGCCGGCGTTGTATGTATTATTGCGGCGGTCCCTGCTGTTCTTATTGGTATCATCGGCTACAATGTCGACTGGGCGTCCTTTGGTACTTCAGCACCCGAAACAGCGGCCATGGTACTGCCGGAAGTGCTGCAGCATCTGACGCCGGGATGGGTAGCGGCGATCGGCCTCGGGGCACTTGCAGCCGCCGTTATGTCTTCCATGGACTCTTCGATTCTTTCCGCCTCCTCGATGGCGTCATGGAATATGTACCGCCCGCTGATTCGTCCGAAAGCCTCCAGTAATGAACTGAAAAAAGTCATCAAGACCTCGATTGTGATTATCGGGGCAGCATCGACGCTGATTGCTTTAAATGTCGGAAGTGTATATACCCTGTGGTACCTTGCATCGGATTTGATTTTCTGTATATTATTCCCGCAGCTGACCATGGCCCTGTTTTATAAAAATGCGAATGTGTATGGTTCGCTTACAGCGTTTATTGTATCGATCTTTTTACGCCTTGGCGGCGGGGAGCCGGCAATCGGCCTGCCGGTCTTTCTTCCGTATCCAATGATTGAAGACGGAATTGTGCTTTTCCCTTTCCGTACGGTGATTGTGATTATCGCGTTTATTCTCATATTTGTTGTTTCTGAAGCTACAAAGAAAAAAGCTGTGCCGAAGCCGCTTCTCATGCCTCATGAACGGAATGACAACGAAGCCTTGGAAAAACAGCCGTCTAAATAAAATCAAAAAAAGAGCCTGGAAGCAGCAATGCTTTCAGGCTTTTTGGCGTACTGCGCCGCATATACAGAGAAAAACAGCTTCTACAGCTGTATACTGAAGCTTAGGAAGTTTTCGGGAAGGTCAACATACCTAACGGCGTTCAGTGCATCTATGTTAACATATTTCCTTTGTTTGTCCATTAAACATAAAAAAGAATAGCTATAATTAATGCTGTTTTTTAGCAAATATTTGTTGTCCATGCCGATAAGCGCCTGTTTTCATATTATTTCATGGTTATTTGCATTATATGGAAATAAGCAGGCAGAAAATGATTGAATTTCATCAGCATTTCTATAAAATAAAAGAAGTATTTCTGCGTGAATTTGATTAGAAGAGGAGACCCTGATGCTTAAACGTTTTTATTCCTATTACCTTCCTCATAAACAGCTGTTTTTCATTGATTTTTTCAGCGCGATTGCTGTTGCAGCCTTGGATCTGGTTTTCCCGCTTGTGGTCCAGTGGTTTATTGATTCCCTGCTGCCTCAGGAGGATTGGAACCTGGTCGTGTGGGTGTCCGCCGGTCTGCTTGCCATCTATCTATTCAGTGCCTACCTGCAGTATATCGTTAACTACCTCGGGCATAAGCTTGGCATTAACATTGAAACAGACATGCGGCGGGAGCTGTTTAAGAGCGTGCAGGGCCAGTCGTACCGCTTTTTTGATAATACGAAAACCGGTCACATTATCAGCCGTATCACGAATGATCTGTTTGATATAGGGGAGCTTGCCCACCACGGGCCGGAGGATTTATTTATTGCCATTATGACGTTTGCGGGTGCTTTTACGATCATGTTTTCAATTAACCCGCAGCTTGCCCTCGTTGCGCTTGTTTTTGTGCCGTTTTTGATCGTGCTTATTACCTACACGAACATTCAGATGAACAAAGCATGGACAAAAATGTACGCAGAGATTGGAGACGTGAACGCCCGGGTGGAGGACAGCGTCTCCGGGGCCCGGGTAGTGCAGTCCTTTACAAATGAAGCCTTTGAAATCGACCGGTTTGCCAAAAACAACAACCGCTACCGCCACGCTAAGCTGTCGGGCTACCGCACGATGGGCCACACTACGGCGACTATTTTCTTAACAACCCGTCTCATGATTCTGGCAGTGCTCGTTTACGGGGCATGGCTCGTTTACACGGGCGCGATTACAAACGGGGAGTTCGTCGGCTTTATTTTGTACGTGAACGTGCTGTTCAAGCCGATTGAAAAAATCAGCGCCATTTTAGAGCTGTACCCGAAGGGCATGGCCGGCTTTAAACGGTTCGTGCAGATGACCGATGCAGAAAAGGATATTGTCGACCGTCCTGATGCAGTGGAAGCGCCAGTGCTTACAGGCGATATTAAGCTAGAGGATGTCACCTTTGGGTACCATGAAAGCCAGCCGGTGCTCCGGGATATGAACGTGACGGTAGAAGCGGGGAAAACAGTTGCCTTTGTCGGCTCCTCCGGGGCCGGCAAGACAACAATCAGCTCGCTGATTCCGCGGTTTTACGATGTGGATGCCGGCGCTGTGACCATTAATGGGATAGACATACGAAGTATGACAAAGGAATCCCTCCGTTCCCAGATCGGCATGGTGCAGCAGGATGTATTCCTGTTTAATGGCACGCTGAAGGAAAACATTGCGTACGGACGCTTGACAGCCGAAGAAGAAGAGATTGAAGAAGCCGCCCGGCTGGCGAATCTGGACGGCTTCGTGGAGGAGCTTCCGGATGGGTATGAAACAGAAATCGGCCAGCGCGGGCTAAAGCTGTCCGGAGGCCAGAAGCAGCGGATTGCAATTGCCCGGGCTTTCCTGAAAAATCCGCCGATTTTAATTTTGGATGAAGCAACCTCAGCGCTCGACACGGAGACCGAGGCTTTGATTCAGCAGTCGCTGACCCAGCTGGCGGAGAACCGGACGACGATTGTCATTGCCCACCGGCTTGCGACCATCCGGCACGCCGATAATATTGTGGTGGTGACCGGCGGCCGTATTGCTGAGCAGGGAACGTACGAAGAGTTAATTCATAAAAACGGCGTTTTTGCTTCGCTGAACAGTGTACAGCTTGAATATCAATAAAATGTTTTCCTCTCCTAATCTCCTCTGCGGCCGAAACGCTCGCTTCCATGGCAGAGGAGCTTCAGCAGGAAGTCAGCTACTTTAAAATATAGAGGAAAGATTGTCTGCAGGCAGAAAATCCTTCGGGATTTTCTGTTTTTTTTACAAAACACAATTAAAACAAGTATTACCCGGGAAATAGAAAGGGGCATCCATTAATAGTCTGTCACTTCAGGAGGGCCCATGAGAAATTTATCGTTCGACATAGGATTATTTCGTTTTTTTATTTTTTGGTACATATGCGGTCTCGTGCTGCTGACGTTCGATCTGCTCCCGGTATGGCTGGAATGGGCAAACGCTGTTTTTCTGTATTTAACCGGAGTAATTGGAGCTTTTTTTCTGGTCCGGTCGTACGGGGGGAAAACCGGAGGCGGGCTGACTGCTGTTATTTTTCTGCTTTCGATGTTTCTTGAAGGGATCGGTGTGCAGCTGAATCTCTTTTTCGGGAGCTATGAATACGCCTCTGATTTTGGGGCGATGATTCTCGGGGTACCGCTGACGATTGGAGCAGCATGGGTGGCTATCGTTTCGGGCTCACACGCGTTAATGCTGTATATTCTGGGCATGCTTCCACGTCTGCGTGGGTGGGGAGCGTTCGTTTTTTATGTGCTTTTGGGGGCGCTTTTAGTCACTGGAATTGATTTTGTGCTCGACCCTGTAAATTATCTGGTGCAGGAGTACTGGATATGGAATGAAGGCGGCTGGTATTATGGTATTCCATTTTCAAATTTCCAGGGCTGGTTTATTATTGGCTTTCTTCTGCACGCGATTATGTATTTGGTTCTCCGTTTCCAGGGAAGGCTGTTTGAGGTGTCAGCTTATTGGCAGCCGCGCACCGCTGCTTTATATATGCTGCTCACCTTTATGTTTACCCTGCTTGCGCTGTTAAATGCCCTTTGGCTTGCCGGGGCGATTGGAATTGGTATTATGATTTTTTGTGCTGCGGTGCTTATGGGAAGAAGGCAGCCTGTCGAAAGAAAATAACAAAACATTAACAGGTTCTTCACACAAGCATTACATTAAGGGCTTAACATAGGAGGTGTTGATCCCCCAGGTTCATCTCACTGGACAGGGAACCCCTCTATGCGCCTCCCCGTACCCCCGGGGAGGCTTTTTTTTATGCATTTAAAACACTGAACAGCCTTGGAAGGGGGATGAGCTCGAGCGTGGTGTTTGTTCTGGGGTCTGTGTTGGTTTTTTCTTCTAATTCGGTACAGTAAATCAATTCTTCCTCTTCAAGAAAATACAGAGAGTCCTGTAGTTTCCGCTCCTGGGTGCTGGTTAAATGCACCACAATTGATTCGTTTCTTTTCAGCGCAGCTTCGGCAGCGGGGGCGGCATGTTTATTTAATTTATGGAACGCACGATTCACTTTAATAGCAAGCATGGTGCAGGCCTCCTGTTTTTCAGGCTCTATAATATTTGTTGGGGTACAGACACAAAAAAACACGCAGACTCCGATATCCGTTATACTTGCGTCGACGAAAACCAAGCAGGATAGGAGTTGCGTGCATATGTATAGTAACATAACGATCCCCGGCCTCCAAGGGGTAAGGGTCCTCCACACCGACGAACGGGAAGGAATGGTGCACCTTCAGGTGGCGGTGCCCCGGAAACGGTCCCGGTGCCCAGCCTGTGGCACGTGGACCCGGCGGGTCCACGATTACCGGTGGCAGCGGGTGCAGCATACGGCCTGGTTTGAACGGCCAACCGTGCTTCATTATCGTCGGCGGCGGTACGCCTGCCCCTGCGGGAAGCGATTTGCTGAAGCTAATCCACTGGTCGATCGGTATCAGCGGCACAGCCGGGAATGGAATCAGGCCCTCGGCCTCCGGCTGGTCACCGGCAAGAATTTCACCGATACAGCCCGCCAGTTTTCCACGTCAGTCACGACGGCGCTGCGCCGGTTTGACGAGTTGGCTTCCCGGACGCTCCCGCACGTGGAGCAGCTGCCACGGGTGATTGCTGTCGACGAGTACAAAGGCGACACGAGCGCCGGCAAGTATCAGCTGTTGGTGGCGGACGGGGCTACCGGACGTCCGGTCGACATTTTGCCGGACCGGAAGAAAGAGACACTGAAGCAGTACCTGCAGCAGAAAGGCGGCCAGGTGGAGGTGGTCGTGATGGATATGAGTGCGCCCTTTCACCAGGCGGCCCGGCGGGCCCTGAACCGTCCGATCATCGTGGCGGACCGGTTTCACGTGCACCGGCACGTGTACTGGGCTCTCGAACGGGTCCGGCGCCGCGTGCAGCACACCCTGTCGTCCTACCACCGCAAGCGGTGCAAACGGCTGAAGCACGTGTTTACCAAAAAAGCCGAAGACCTCACCGCCCAACAGGTGAAGATCCGGGACTATTACCTGGCCGAGTCGGAAGAGCTCCGGACGGCATATGAACTCAAAGAAGCCTTTCGGGCCTGGTTTGAGCGGAGCAAGCGCCGGATGACAACCGGCCAGGCCGGCGCGATCCGGGATGATCTGTACGCCTTCTACCGGCAGGTGGAAGCGAGCGGGTGCCCGGACATGGCCCAGGCTGCCGCCACCGTCCGGCGCTGGCAGACCGAAATCCTGAACAGTTTTACGTTCGATTATCACAATGGCACCGTGGAAGGACTGAACAACCAGACCAAGGTGATCAAACGGAACGCCTTCGGGTTCCAGCGGTACGACCGCCTGCGGGCCAAAGTGTTATTGCATCATCAATATAAATGGTCGCTCGCCGGATAATGGAGGGGGTCACCCCAACATTAGACATAGAACCGTTTTTCATGGATGGGTATAGTTTTCCCTGCGAAAAAGTGTATGAAGCTTTACTTTCTTCCCATTTTTATACGAAAAGCCCTTCCCGGAAAGGAAGAGCTCCTCCTGTTATGCCTTCTGCTTTTCATCCCATACCTGCTGGAGCGCCTGTTCAAATGTTTCTGCCGGCTGAGCGCCGGAGAGGGTGTACGTTTCATCGAACACATAAAAAGGCACGCCATCAATTCCTATATAGGAAGCTTCCTGTAAATCCTTTTGCACACTCGGGGTGTAGGCATCCAGCTCAAGCAGCTCCCTCGTTTCTTCCTCCACAAGGCCGACATCTCCCGCGATTCCGACGAGGGTGTCGATATCTGCAATGTTTTTGGATTCGGTAAAATAAGCGCGTAAGAGGCGCTCTGTCATGCGGTTGTTTTTGCCGCGCTCTGTGGCGAATTGCAGCAGCCGGTGAGCGTCAAAGGAATTAGCCGGCACTGCTTCGTCCATGTTGTACTCCAAACCGATATCCCGTGCCTGATCGGTGAGCTGCCGGTGAAACGCAAGCACCTGCTCCCGGTCCATGCCTTTTTGTTCAGAGAGAAAGGTATGAATGTCCGAAGCCGGATTTTTTGGCATCTCCGGGTTCAGCTGAAAGCTGTGATAGACCACCTGCACCTGATGCCTGAACGACATGTTTTCCAAAGCTGTCTCAAAACGCCGTTTTCCTAAATAACAAAACGGGCACATTACATCAAACCAAATATCTACCTGCATGTTTGTCCTCCTTTAGAATACGCTATGTACAGTATGAAGAAAAAAATTTTTTCTGCCTACTGAAATGCTTACAGAGAGCGGTTTTTTCTGCCCAGACAAAAAATCAGTAAAAAATATCCTTTTCTCGAACGTACGTTCTTGTATAATGGAAGTAATATACTTCTCTTTGAAGGGGATGTGACGCTGATGAATGATGAACAAAAAACAATCGCCCGCATGATAGCGGCGGAATGGGAAAAAGAAACGGAGGACTGGAAACAGAAGGAACGGCTTCTGCGTAAAGCCTGGGCAGAAAAGCATGAATTAAAACTAAGATGGAAAAATGAAGAACATGATGTAGTTACGACAGGGACATGTACGTATATTGATCATATTAAGCGGCTTATTCACTGGAAGGACGAGCGGGGCAGCTATTATAATATTTCCTTTGACCGGATTCTTTCCGTACAAAAAGGGCGTGAAGAATGGTGAAAAACAAAGAACTCGCTGTACTGTCTGCTTATCTGGATGAACAGATTGAGCATTTGACCAGCCGTACGCCCTACAGCAAGGAAGATGATCTGATTTGCCTGGGCGGCCGGCTTGCGTATCAGCAAATTCGTGCTGAAGTACAGAAAATAGCAGAACAGAAAGAAAATTACTATAAATAACCTGTTGAAAAAACGGTGAAGAAACAATTTATGGTATTCTGAGGGAAGAAGGTATTCAAAACCACTATGTGGATTTTGTAACCGTTATCTTGATGAGCTCAGGCCCGGGAGGGGACACCATGAAAATAGGAATGATTGGCATCGGGGACATTGCCAAAAAAGCGTATCTCCCCATTTTAAGCAACCTAAAAGACGTAGAACTGCACGTGTACACAAGAAACCCGGAGACGTTAAAAGAAATTGCTGATACGTATACGATACCTCACACGTATCAGCAGATGGACGAGTGGCTGAGCTGCGGTATGAAAGCGGCGTTTGTGCATACCGCCACCGTAGCGCATGAGCCTATTATCGATGCGCTGCTTGACATGGGCATCCACGTATATGTGGACAAGCCGATTACGTATCACGCCGAATCTGCCCAGCGGCTGCTCACCAAAGCCAAAGAGAAGCGGCTGCTGCTGATGACCGGCTTTAACCGCCGGCATGCACCTTCCTATCAAAAGCTGATGGAAGCAGAGGATACGAATATGATTATTGTTCAAAAGCATCGGGGTCACCAGGCAGCGGATGCCCGCACGTTTGTATTTGATGACTTTATCCATGTGATTGATACGATTTTGTATTTATTTCCGGAGACCATTGAAAACATGACGGTGAGCGGTAAAGGGGAATACGACCTTTTGCACCATGTGACTCTGCAGCTTGAGTCACCCAATGTGACAGCGCTTGGTATTATGAACCGTGAAGCCGGCACCACTCTGGAACGCGTGGACGTGATGAACCAGGAGCAGACCTTAACGGTAAGCAATGTCCGGGACGTGAGCGTGCATAAGGATAAAGACGTATGGCACCAGGGAGAAAACGACTGGGAATCCACGCTGAAAAAACGCGGATTTGAAACTATTACTACAACCTTTCTGGCTTTTGTGGAACAGGATATTATTCCGGAATACATGTATGAACAAGCCTGGGAAACTCATCAAATGGCTGAAGACGTTGTCCGTCACCTTACCAGTTCATAAATAAAAGCTCTGTCCTCCCTGCAGCTTCAGCAGAGAGACAGAGCTTTATTATGAAGGAAAGATGACATCGATCTCGTGCTGTTCGAAAAAATCGAGCCACTCCTCCGAAGGTTGTTTGTTGGTCAGCAGGCAGTCCACTTGTTCAAAAGGAAATGTTTTGACCAGAGAGACAGCGCCGAACTTTGTATGGTCGACAAGCAGAATAACCTGGCGGGCCTGATTCTGCATGTACTGCTTTAAATCAGCTTCCGGCTCATTTGTATCCATAATTCCCTGCGTCATGGAAATGCCTTTACAGCTGACGACAGCTGCATCTACGTTGTACTGCTGTACTGAACGGATGGCTGAGGGGCCCACCAGAGATCGCGAGTTTTTCCGAAGGCTTCCTCCGGTAGAAAACACGTCAAAGGATGAAAATGCAAAGTCCTGAAGAATAGATACGCTGTTTGTAATAATGGTGAGATGATCCCTGGACTGCTGAAGCACCTGCAAGGCTTCATACACCGTGGAACTCGTGTCAGCCATAATGGAAGAGCCGTCCTTGACGAGTGGCGGCACCAGCTGGGCGATAATTCTTTTTTCTTCTAAATTGATCGTATTTCTTGTCTGATACGGAAGATCCTCGCTCGTGCGATTATTGAGCGTGGCTCCCCCATAATTACGGGTAACAACACCTTCACGTTCAAGCTTTTCAAGGTCACGGCGAATGGTTTCCTCAGTGACGTTAAAGGTTGAAGCCAGGGGAGCAACGAATACTTTTTTATCACTATATAGGGTGGATAGAATCTTTTCTCTTCGTTCAAAAGCGAGCATACATGGTCCTCCTTATCACAGCTGAGGTCTTAAATCTTACTTTTACTAGTTACACTATAAGCATAAATCAGGCAGGAATACAGGCTTTTACGCAAAAATCTTTAAAAACAAAGCGTTTTTATACATAAAAGCTTCGTAATTAAACGTCATTTGTATTCCGTTTTAAATTTACAGCCATAGAAACCGGCTGGAATGACAAATGGAAAAGTGTGGGTTAAAGCTTCTTAACGAACCAAAATAATGGTATCATTAAGTATAAATACATATGTAATTGGAAATAAAAGTTAAAAAGCAAGCCTTTATAATGATAATGTACAAAAGGAGAAAATGCTGTTTTGAAAAAGATCTTTTTTGTAACAGCCGGGCTTCTGATCTTACTTATGGCAGGGGCAGGAGGATGGTTTGTAATGAAGTCAAACGCTTCGCTTGGTACAAACGCGGAGGCTTCCGGGCATTATATAGGTGCTTCGGTGCGCTGGGATCCGCTGGCAGATAATGAAAATTATAGGGCTCTGCTCGTTGAAGAATTCAGCAGTCTCACCGTAGAAAACGAAATGAAAATGGAGGCTGTGCAGCCTGAACGAGGAAATTACAGCTTTCAAAAGGCAGACGAAATTGTACAGACGGCGGAACAAAATAATATGAAGGTCCGCGGCCACCCGCTTGTATGGGGAGAAGCGCTGCCCGAATGGGTGCACAAAGAGGTAGTAGATGAACAAAGCGCTAAAGCAGTACTGAAGGATCATGTGCAGACCATGGCGGGGCACTACAGCGGACGCGTGCAGGAATGGGACGTCGTCAACGAAGCCTGGAACGACGACGGAAGCTACAGAGAAACAATCTGGTTTGAGTATATTGGACCGGAGTATATCCCTCTGGCCTTCAAATGGGCGCGTGAGGCAGATCCCGAAGCGAAGCTCTACTACAATGACTACGGAAATGAAATAAAAAATGAGAAAACAGATGCTATGTTTGAAGCCTTGAGCAGCTGGAAAAACGACGGTGTCCCAATTGATGGTATTGGCATGCAGACTCACATTGATGCTGCCGATCCAAGGTTTTCCAAAGAAAAAATGCAGGAAAACCTTAAACGCTGGGGGGAGGCTGGTTTTGAGACAGCTGTAACTGAAATGGATGTAAAACTGCAGAATCTGGATGCTCCCCGACAGGAACGTCTAAAGACCCAGGCAGATATTTATGCAGATGTGACGGGCGCCTGTATGGAGGAGTCCTCCTGCAGCGGCCTTACCGTCTGGGGCGTCGGTGATGCAGAAAGCTGGGTCACCGAACAGGAGTCAGAAAACGGAGAGCCGCTGCTGTTTGACAGCAGCTGGGAAGTAAAGCCTGCATATGACCATATGAAACGGACATTTATTTTTAATCCTATACTGTAACAGGGGGGCAGGACATGAACGACACATTCTGGTACATTCTGGCAGCAGAAATAATTGTACTAATGCTGCTTTATTTTTCAGCAAAAAAATGGACCTGGTCCCGGCATATACTGCTCTCTCTTTTTCTTATCGTCAATGCCGTCTATCTTTTTTGGAGAGCGGCCGAAACGATTCCTACACTGGGTATTATCAGCTTTATCGCCGGGATTCTGTTATTGGCTACAGAAGTAATGGGCTATTTCCAGGCAATCATGTTTACGATTTTATCCTGGAAACCGTTTAAACGAAAACATATTCCGCTCTCAAAGCTGGAAAGCCTGCTCACAGTCGATGTGTTTATCGCCACATATAATGAACCCGAAGACCTTCTAAAGCGGACCATGACTGCATGCACGATGATGCGCTATCCTGAGGAACTGCTAAGGGTATATGTCTGCGATGATGGGAAAAGGGAGTCTGTGCGCCGCCTTGCAGAAAGCCTGGGTGTGGGCTACATTTCCCGTCCCGGCAACGAGCACGCCAAGGCCGGCAACCTGAATGACGCGTTAACGAAAACCGACGGGGAAATCGTCGTTACAATGGACGCTGATATGGTGCCAAAGGCCGAGTTTCTCGAGCGCACCCTTGGGCAGTTCATGGACGAAAAAGTCTCCTTTGTTCAGGCGCCTCAGGTGTTTTATAACGCAGATCCCTTTCAGTACAATTTGTTTTTTGAAGACAACATTACCAATGAGCAGGATTTTTTCATGCGCCGGCTGGAAGAAGGAAAAGACCGCTTTAACGCTACCATGTACGTAGGCAGTAACGCTTTGTTCCGGCGGAAGTCGCTCGAGGATATTGGAGGATTTGCCACCGGGGTAATTACTGAGGATATGGCGACTGGGATGCTGCTTCAAACGGGAGAACAAAAAACGGTATTTGTGAATGAAACATTGGCCGTTGGGCTCGCCCCAGAAACATATGCCGATCTTTTAAAACAGAGAGACCGCTGGTGCCGCGGCAATATTCAAGTCACCCGGAAATGGAACCCAATGAAAATCAAAGGCCTTTCCTTTATGCAGCGGCTGTTGTATATGGATGGCATCAATTACTGGTTCTTCGGCGTTTATAAAATGATTTTCCTGCTGGCGCCTCTGTTGTTTTTGATTTTTTCCATCTACAGCCTGAACGCAGAGTTTGAAACGCTGGTGCTCTACTGGCTGCCGGCCTTTCTTTCATCGCAGCTGGCCTTCCGGTTAATGTCCGACCAAAAGCGGACGGTCCTCTGGAGCCATGTTTATGAAGTAGCAATGGCACCGTACATGGCAATCTCGGTAATTACGGAAGCGTTTATGCGGAAAAATATCAAGTTTAATGTCACAGCCAAGGGCATCCAAAACGACCGCCGGCAGTTTTTGTGGAGAGTCAGTATCCCGTATCTGATACTGCTTGCACTCACCTTTATTGCGCTGGCTAGAGTGGTACTGCATTTCACTACCTCTCTGACGATTTTTCAAAACGAAGACGTACTCTACATTAATATTTTCTGGATCCTCTACAATGCTGTAGCTCTTGTACTGGCATTAATGGTTTCAGTGGAGCGCCCGCGTTTTCGCGGAGCCGAACGGCACAAGGTGGATCTCGAGGGCACTGTGTCAGCCAGGGGGAGAACGCTTCCGTGCAAGGTGCTGGATTTGAGTGAAACCGGGGTACGTTTTGAAGTGGCGCACCCGGAAGCAAAGTCCTGGCTTTCACAGGAAGAAAACTTCATCCTCAGCGCCGGCCCGATTAACGGGATTCGCGTGCATAAGCTGTGGGTCGGCGGTCAGGCCGAGGCAGTGGCTGCTGCCGGTGGTAAATTTCAGAATGTCACTCTGGAGCAGTACCGTAGTTTAATCCAGGTCATGTTTTTAGAAATGACAGATATCTATACGAAGCGTATTTACGAGCGTTCTTCGCTCGGGAGAGCTTTTCTGAAGTTTTTCAGGGGCACGGAAAAACAGCCGGCTCAGGCAAAGCGGATGACTGTCCGGGAGCAGGTGAACATGTCTGCAACTGTAAAAGTAAATAATGTTATTTATGAAGCGGTAGTCAAGGATTACAGCATGAGCGGCTGCCGGGTGCAGGTAAAAAACGTCAAAAGCATTCAGCCGGGAGATATTGTCTATATTTCCGGGAAAGAGGATCATTTTCCGGATAACTACGCGCGCACCCAATGGATCCAGCAGCGCGGCCGAAAAACGTGGGTAGGAATGCAGTTTTTACAGGAAAGCATCAGCAGTCAGTCCTCAAGCATCAGTTGAACAATGCAAAAAAGGAAGGTTCCCGCGAATGGTAGCCTTCCTTTTATTATGGCTTTTAACCCGAATATAAAGTTATAAGCTGTTACAGGAAAAAAACGGACTGCCCTGGGGCAGCCCAACTCAGCTTTCTTCCGGGGAAGCGTGGGAGGATTTTCCGTGACGGCGGTGATAAATAACGTTCAGCTCAGCACCTATCATTAAAATCATGCCGGTCAGGAAAAACCAAAGCATCAGAATAATAATACCACCAAGGCTTCCGTAGGTGGCAGAGTAGTTGCCGAAGTTGCTGACGTAAAAGGAAAACGCGAGAGATATCAGCTGCCACAGCACCGCAGCTGTGATAGCACCGGGCAGAATTTCCTTCCACTTTAATGTTTTATTTGGTGCAAAACGATACAGCACGAGAAGAACAGCAGACATTACGGTCAGGGCGACAACCCACCGGAGAATTTGAAACAGCAGCTCGGTCTGCGGCGGGAGGCTGACGACAGAGTTGATAAAATCAATGATCAGGTTGCCGAATATAGGAAGAATAAGAGCGGCAGCAAGCGCAATAATCATGCCGAGCGTCAGTGCAATAGAAATGCCGCGGACTTTAAGGAAGGAGCGCGTTTCTTCGATATCGTATGCAGTGTTGGAGGCGTTAATGAAGGCGTTGATCCCATTTGAAGCCGACCATAACGCACCGATCAGACCGATAGTGAAAAGTCCGCCCCGCGGTGTTTCCACGATACTAAGAATATTGTCCTCGAGCACAGAAGTCATGCCGCTCGGGGCGGTATTCTGTACAAGCGTGACGACGGCCTGGGAATCAATATTAAGAAAGGGAAGAATGGTAAGTATTAAAATCATCATTGGAAAGATGGAAAGCAGGTAATAGTAGGATTGGGCGGCAGCAAGTAACGGGACATCGTCCTTTTTAAATTCGCCCATGAGTTCTTTGGCATAGGATTTGATGGTATTCATATGTTATACCCCTCTCTTTACAGCTTGGCGATACGTACTTATACAAAGCCTTTCCTTACCGTACCACCAGGAGGACAAGCTTAAACTGCCGGGCGAGGGGGCTGATCATAATTATTGTAACAAAAGGTTTTATAGGGCAGAATAAAGCAGAGAGCAAAAGGGGGAAAAAGAATGATTTATATTAACAGCCGGGCGTTTCAGGAAGAGACAATACTAAGAAACGAGCAGACGGAAGAAGGAAAGTGGATCGTCGAATTTACGTTTCAGGTTACGCATGAGGAGTATCATGATGTGACGGTATTATTGTACGAAAATGACTTTAATGTGCAGGTGGGAGAATCGGACCCCTTTCAGGCTGGGATTCTGCAGTATTCCACAGATACGGTGAATCTTTATGAACCGGGGAGCACGAGCCGCTATACGCTGGCGTTGATTGGAAAATAACCGAAGAGCCGCGGCTCTTCGGTTAGCTTTTGGAATAATCTTTAATGTGATAGGCTTCGGCAAGCTTTTCATTATCCTTCTGGTATTTCAGCTGCAGTACCTTTTGAAGATTCACAGGGAGCGAGTACCTTTTATAATGAAGGGCAAAGCTCGCGTTATTCTGAAGCAGGCGCCGCGGAGACACAGTGCCGATCTTCGGAATGTCGACGACGGGGATTTTACCGTTTGGATTCAGCGGTGTTTTAACAAAATAATTCAGCTTGCGGGCGAGTACCGCCTGCATGACTCCGTAGCTGCGGTTCAGCTTTGAGCGGTTGTATTTTGGCACACGGTCGATGCCCATATACTGAAGCAGCTGCAAAATTTGGCCGTATTCATCATTTCGAAAGCTTTCGTACTGCAGCAGGTAATAGTTATCCGGCCCGAAAAGCTCTTCTATTTTCTGGAGATAGCGGTAATAGTGGTAATGGTCCAGAATACCGTGGTCCTCCCAGTCTTTAAACAAAGCTTTGGCGCTCTTGTATCCGCCCTGATGGAGATATTGAACGTAGAGGGAGGTCAGCAGGTCAATCTGATCCCGCACCCCGACAATAATATGGGTGTCATATGTATCTGCTGGAAATGTGCGGCGGAGGTCCTCAAGCACCCTTAGATTGTTTTTGGATTTCTTTTGGGAAAACGGGCTGCCGGAAAGGCCTTCATAAGAGATAAGCACCGGATTATCCGTCTCCATGAAAGCTTCGATATTCGTACGGATGGTATGAATGTTTTCATCGCTCAGCCGTTTCAGCCGTAAGTCGTACAGCTCCTGATTAATTCGTTTTTTCCGTATGTATTTGATTTCCTGTTTTAGCTTGGGATATACATTCTGCTGTAAAAACGTAGTCGCTGTCTTATGAAAACCAATATGTATAAACACTTTTTTTCGCATAGGTTCCTCCGCATAGTTTGTTTAATTATTATTATCATCATAACGAAAAATAAGAAGCTCCGCAAAGCGTTTATCCGGCTAAAGTAATAATAAATAAAAAAGAGCACAGGCACAGCTTTATGCCTGTTACTCGTATGACTTCTTTTCGAGCTCCGGATGTTCGCTGAGCTGCTGAAGAAGCTCTTTCGGAGAGTCGGAAACAATAATTTTATCGCGGTGGTCGGCAGGGAGAAACTGCTCCTGCTCCATATGATTGAAAAATTGAAGCAGGTGATCATAATAATGGTGAACGTTTAAAAGTGCGCACGGTTTTTGGTGCACACCGATCTGGGCCCATGTAAACATTTCAAAAAACTCTTCAAGAGTCCCCGGGCCGCCTGGCAGCGCTATGAATCCATCGGCCAGTTCGGCCATTTTGGCTTTTCGTTCATGCATCGTAGATACTTTATAAAGCTTACTCAGGGAAGGATGGGCAATCTCCCGTTCCACGAGTTTATCCGGTATAACGCCTATAACTTCGCCGCCGGCTTCGAGCGCAGCATCTGCGAGGCGGCCCATCGTTCCTACATTGGATCCACCGTAGACCAGTGTGCGACCAGAGGAGGCTATCTCTTTGCCAAGAGCTGCTGCTGAATCTTTATATATGGGATCGCTTCCAAGGCGGGAGCCGCAAAATACAGCAATGCTTTTCATCAGGCATCTCTCCTTTAATATCTCAATCATTGAATAGTATAGCACGAGTGAAAAAAGAGAAAGAACAGCCAAATTTTTCATGTTAAGATAAATAAGACAGTTGAAAAGGGGGCGTGAATGACATGGGTTCCCAGCAGGATCAGCCTATTGTCCGCATGGTGCAGCAGCATATAACCGGCCGGCCGGTATCCCTTCACGTGCCCGGTCATAAAAACGGCACCGTTTTTCCGGCGTCGCTAACGGAATGGGAAAAAATACTTCCTTACGACCTGACAGAAATCGCCGGCCTCGACGATCTTCATGAGCCTGAAGAAGGGATTGCGGAAGCCGAACATTTAGCGGCAGAGGTGTTTGGGGCCGCGAAAACGTGGTTCTTAATTAACGGCTCTACAGCGGGAAACCTTGCGATGGTGATGGCCGCCTTTTCTCCGGGAGATCAGGTGCTTGTGCAGCGTGACGCTCACAAGTCAGTGATGAATGCGGTAAAGCTTGCCGGAGCCCGGGCCGTGTTTGCACGGCCTGAAATAGACGAAACGACGCAGCTTTCAATCGGCATTTCCCGGGAAATACTGGCAGATGCGTGGGCCCGTTATCCGTCATTAAAAGGGGTAATCATCACCTCCCCGTCGTATGAAGGGTGGAGCAGCGATATTTCCTCCCTTGCAGAGTTCGTGCACGGACATAATGGGGTACTGCTTGTGGATGAAGCCCATGGAGCCCACTTTGCCGCAAGTCCACAGCTTCCAAAAGAGGCTCTCGCCCAGGGGGCAGACGTGGTCGTCCAGTCCGCGCATAAAATGCTGCCAGCTCTCACGATGAGTGCATATCTGCATGCGTCCGGCTCCCGGGTTTCCCGTGAACGCCTCTCCTATTATTTGCGGATGCTGCAGTCGAGCAGCCCTTCATATCTGCTGCTCGCTTCGCTCGATGCGGCCCGTCATTATGTACATACAATACAGCATAAGGGATGGGGGGCCGAACAGCTTTACGCCCAAAAGCGCGAGCTTGAAGCAGTCATCGGCAGCAGACTGATACAGCCGCCGGAGCATGTAGCCGCCGATCCGTTAAAATGGTTGGTACCGGTGCCAGAAGGATATACAGGATGGGAGGTGCAGGAGGCCCTCGAACAGGAAGACATCTATTCAGAGCTTGCCGGCAGCAGCTATGTACTCTGGGCTCTGCCCCTGACCAACGAACACATCAACATCCCCTTAGAGGCAGTCAAGAGAGTGTGGGAAGGGCTTGAGCCCCGGGACGTTAAAAGGACCCCTTCCTTTTCCATGTCTGAATTGTTTCCCCGGTTCTCCGAAGGCACCTGGGAGGAAGAGCCTGGCGGCGAAGAATGGATCCTGCTTGAAAGTGCAGAAGGAAGAAATGCAGCAGCGCCGCTGGTGCCCTATCCCCCGGGGATTCCTCTCTGGCTTGAAGGAGAATATGTGGATGGCGAAAGAATTCGCTATGCCCGTGACCTTCTGCAGAATGGGGGACGCCTGCAGGGCGGAAGGAAAGAAGATGACCGCTTTTTCGTAAAAGTGAAACACAGGAAGAAAGGATAGAGCCATATGCATGACACCAGTAAAGGAAGGTTCATTACGTTAGAAGGAGGAGAAGGGTCCGGAAAGTCCACAGTGATTACCGCTCTCGAAAAGTGGCTGCAGGAAGAGGGCTTCAAGGTGTTAAAAACGAGGGAGCCGGGGGGCATTCCGATTGCAGAAAAAATCCGGAGCCTGGTGCTCGAGCCGGAATATGCAGAGATGGATGCACGCACAGAAGCCCTTTTATACGCTGCTGCAAGACGCCAGCATTTGGTGGAACGGGTTTTCCCGGCTCTTGCCGAAGGAGCTGTTGTGCTCTGCGACCGTTTTGTGGACAGCAGCCTAGCCTATCAGGGGGCAGCCAGGGGTCTTGGTATAGATGAAGTGGCAGCCGTAAATGAATTTGCGATTGAAGGGCGTATGCCCGATCTCACGCTGCTGCTTGATGTAGATCCGGAGGAAGGGATAGCAAGAATCCAGCGGGCCGAAGAAAGAGAATGGAACCGCCTGGATAATGAAGCTGCCCGTTTTCATACGAGGGTACATGAAGCGTATATGACACTTGCGGAGAAATATCCGGTACGTATTAAAAAAATCGATGCCAAAAAGCCGCTTGAAGAAGTGATTAAGGACTGCAGGGAAAAGGTACAGGCCTACCTGGATGTAAAAAGTTGAGGAAAAATACAAATTCAGTACATACAATAAAATAAAAAAGGGAAAAGACAATTAGGAAAATATCGCAAAGAAGGAAGGAGCCGGACAGATGATTGCTATTTTATACGTAAGTATCGCTATCATTGTGTTGGCGCTTATCTGGTTAGTTATCGGTGTTGTTCAGGCTGTTAAAGCAGCATCCTCCCAGATGAAAACCATCAATGAAACAATGGAGCGGATTCAAAAGAAAACAGACGGCTTGATTAATGAGTCGGAAACATTGACCCAGCGCCTGGAGGTTATTAACGATTCCGTCAACCGGGACATGGAGGCGATCCAGGAGCTTACAAATACGCTGAAGGGTTCCAAAGAAGCCGTAGGAAAATATCATATAGCGACACGTGCAGTGGCTACCGAAACGCTTCATGAGAATCAAAAGCGTACGAAGGAAAATGAACAGGTGGCCCAAATACGTGACATCGGTGACACGGTGGTCGACCTGTACGCTAAATGGAAAAACCGTAAACAAGCATAGAAAAAAGCAGTCAGGGGAGCGGATCCCTGCTGCTTTTTTTACTGGGAGGAAGCTTTATATTCGCGAATATAAAGCCGGTAGGATTGGATGCCAGCGAATAGAAATAAAATCCCCGTACATATAAAGAGCGGCGCGACAAGTCCGGAGCAGATGGCAGCGATCCATGGGTAGGACGCCTCTCCAAAATGGCAGAAGCCCCATAGCCCCAGGGCAACAGTAGTGCTTACCGCCCCGACCAGAAACGGGCGGTATTTTTTATACGCAGCAATAATAAACCAGCCGCCAAACAAAGTGTAGAAAAAACCAATCACATATACGTTGACTGCTTTTTGGGCCGCCCCGAGCCCGGCAGAGAGTAGCGAATCTCCGGCTTGATCCATATTAACGGGAACCACTTCATCGGCCCCGGATGCGCTGTTCACAATACGCAGTTCATACTCCGCAGGCTCCTCCGGCCAGTTTTTCTGGTGCATGTAGGCAATATCATCTGACTGATGAAAAAAAGAAGGAGAAGCAACATTGTTTTCATGGCTGGTTAATCTTTTGGCCTGCATTTCTTTTAGGTCATATAAAAATAAATCGTACTGGTAGTTTTGCTCCTGGCTCGAAGCAACGTTGGTTGTATAGGCATAGCGGCTTTCTGACGGCGAGGCTGTCGGATTGTAAAGCCCCCCGGGGAGGTTGTTCGCGAATTCGATATGCTCCTCATATACTTTGTTATTCAGCGTCTTCATTCCCACGTGCATTTCATCATCGGGGCCTTCCGTGTAAGTATACAGAAGTATATTGCCCGTAGCGTCCGGAGAGATGTTTCCCATTAAATACTTGCTTTCACGGGTGATTTTTTTGTAAGCGCCTCCGCCGGCAGGCATGGAGTAGATGCTAAATCCTGCCTCTGTACTCCGGTCGGCAGATTTCCAGGCGTCCGCAGGCATGCCTAAAAAGTAAATGAGCTGGCCATCCGGGGAGTAGGCAGCATCGCGCACGTGGAGTTCACTGCCAGTTAAACGTTCATGCTGGCTGCTTTTTGTCTCTGCTGTATAAAGAGAGCGAACCGAATCATTTTGCTCCGATAAAAATAGAATGCTCTCCGGCGACTGCGGATGGAAAGAAGGAGAGAATTGCGGCTGATTCAGATCAGTAAGCGGCTCAGGATTTTTGCCATCAGCAGTTGAGGTATATATTTTTTCCTGGCCGTTCGTGATATATGTGAACGCTAATTTATCATCAGAAGGAGCGACAGACACGCTGCTTCCCATTCCGTCAAAGGACCGGTAAGGGTCTTCTGCCTTGGAATAACCGATAGCTGTAGAACTTATTAATAAAACGGCAGTAATAAGAACGGCCCGGAGCAGCCAGCGGGGAAAGCGCATGAGTCCAACTTCCTTTCTTCTTTAATCTGATGGTTCGGTAATGCCATAAATAGGAAACTGTTACTTGAAGTATTCCATATTTTGCTGCTGGCATCAATTCCAGTGTGTTTATTCCTGAATATTGATCAAAAAGTCTTAGGCTTAAGGATTGGAATAATTATTCAAAAAATGGCTGTTTCGTTGGCGTGCTTCACTTTTTGCTGCATATACAGTAAAATAAAAGTAATAAATAATGTGGATTTGGATGAAATAGGAGGTACGGAGCATGAAGCTGCTAGTGGCTGTGGTGCAGGATAAAGATAGTAACCGGTTGTCTAATGCGCTGGTGGAAGCAAATTTTCAGGCAACCAGGCTCGCGAGTACGGGAGGATTTTTGAAAGCCGGAAGCACTACGTTTTTAATCGGTGTCGAAGACGAGCAGGTGGATGAAGTCAAAAAAGTCATCCAGGAAAACTGCAAAACCCGGGAACAGCTCGTCGCTCCTGTTTCGCCTATGGGCGGAAATGCAGATTCCTACGTTCCCTACCCTGTGGAAGTGCAGGTCGGCGGGGCGACCGTTTTTCAATTAAACGTGGAAGAGTTTGAAAAATATTAAAGACGGAGAGATTAACATGAGTTGGGAAGCCATGCAGGAAGAACAGCCTACAGTCATGTCGCTGTTGGAAAAAAGCATGAATAAAGACCGCGTGGCCCATGCTTATATATTTGAGGGAAAAGCGGGTGCCGGCAAGCGTGAAACAGCGCTTCTAATGGCACAGCGCTTTTTTTGCATAGAAAAAATCGGTCCGGCGCCGTGCGGGGACTGCCGGGAATGCCGCAGAATTACGCACGGCAACCATTCGGAAGTAATGTTTTTACAGCCGGAAGGCGCTTCAATCAAAAAAGCACAGGTGGAAATGCTTCAAAAAGAATTTACCTACAAAGGAATGGAAGCCCGTTTAAAAATTTATATTATTGAAGACGCTGACCGTATGACGGCCAGTGCGGCCAACAGTCTGCTGAAGTTTCTCGAAGAACCGGAAAGCCCGACACTGGCCATTTTATTAACAGAGAATGCGCATTTCCTCCTGGACACTATTCAGTCCCGTGCCCAAAAGATTTCGTTCTCTCCCCCTTCCATTGAACGGCGCCGCCGTCTGTTCCAGGAAAGGGAGGGCACAGGGGAAATTGCAGCCGGCCTGCTTGCAAAGCTTCCTCATGTGCCGGAGCGTGAAAGCGAGGCAGCACTGGCTGAGTGGATTGTACAGGGTCGAAATCTAGTGATACAATTAACAGAAGAGGTGCATCAGCGCCTTCACAGTGCATTATTGACACTACAGGATAAATGGCTTGGACATTTTTCAGATAGAGAAGAACTGGACATCGGCTTAGATATGCTGCTTTTTTGGTATCGCGACCTTCTGTCGATCACATACGGTTCGGATGACATCACATACTTCGATCAAAAAGCGACGTTGGAACGAGTAGCCCTTCGTTTTTCAGAAATGGAGGTCGTTGCCCGACTGCAGGCAATTTTAGAAGCAAAGCGCCGGCTCCGGGCCAACGCGAATGCGCAGCTTCTGATGGAACAGCTGCTGATCCAGTTACAGGAGGGATCATGACATTGCATGATGTAGTAGGCGTCCGGTTTAAAAAGGCGGGAAAGATTTATTACTTTTCCCCAAACGGCCATGACGCGCAGGTAGAAAACTGGGTCATAGTAGAAACGGCCAGAGGAATTGAGTACGGAAAAGTAGTGCTTGAAAATAAGCAGGTCAGCGGCGATGATGTCGTATTGCCGCTTAAAAAGGTTATGAGGCTTGCCGATGAGGATGATCATGCCGCTGTAAAAGAAAACAAACAGCTTGAGCAGGAAGCCTACGATCTCGGCTGTGAAAAAATTTCGACACATCAGCTGGATATGAATCTGGTGAACGTGGAATATACCTTTGACCGGAATAAGATTTTGTTTTATTTCACGGCAGAAGGCCGGGTGGATTTCCGCCAATTGGTGAAGGATTTAGCTTCCCAGTTTCGTACGAGGATTGAACTCCGGCAGATTGGTGTCCGGGATGAAGCCAAAATGCTCGGTGGGATTGGTCCGTGTGGAAGAATGCTTTGCTGTTCGACGTTTCTCGGGGATTTTGAGCCGGTTTCCATTAAAATGGCAAAGGATCAGAATCTTTCCTTAAATCCGGCAAAGATTTCCGGCCTGTGCGGCAGGCTTATGTGCTGTTTGAAATATGAAAATGATCATTATGAAACAGCCAAGCGTGAAATGCCGGACGTTGGCGAGCATATTAATACCCCGGAAGGCAAAGGAAAAGTGGCCGGTATCAATATTTTAGAACGTCTCGTACAGGTGAACTACGCAGAAGAAGAGAGAGTATTGGAATTTTCGCTGGACGAGCTGCTTGATGAAGGCTTCATCGCAGGATAACAGTTAAACGGACGGAGAAGGTGGGAGTGCGAGTGGATAAAAAAGAAATCTTCTCCCAGGTGATTCATATGGAAGAGCGGATCGGAAGGCTCCATGATGAACTGGGAGAGCTCAAAGAACAGCTGGCGATGCTGATTGAAGAGAACCAGGCACTCGTACTTGAAAATCAGCATCTGCGTCAGCGGGTGGAAGACAGCGGTGAGGGAATACAGGAAAAGGAATTAGCCGGAGGCGCGTCTCAGCCTGGGCCGAGCCGCATTCAGACGAGCAGCATGGGGGAGGGCTATGACAATCTTGCCCGCCTGTACCATGAAGGCTTCCACATTTGTAATATGCATTACGGCAGCCTGCGGACGGATGGGGACTGCTTATTCTGCCTCTCCTTTTTAAATCAAAAATAAAAAAATCCATCTGGAACCGCCTGTCTGTAAAGACAAGCGGTTTCGTTTATATCTTCAGGACACACAGCGAGCTTTTTCAGCGAGGAGGGCATGCAGATGATCAGGCTGGTACAAGAGGAGGACTACGAAGCGGTGCGACGGGTGGCTGAGCTCACCTGGGAGCATACGTATAAGAATTTAATACCGGCCCGGACGAGAGAGGCGTTCATTGACGCTGCGTATTCTAAAAAAATGTTTGATATTAAGCGTGGAGAGTCCATATTTTTAGCTGCAGTTACCGAAAGCGTTCTGATAGGCTATATTAACGTGCTCCAGCAGGAGGAGGCAGAGCTGGCAGCTCTTTACGTACTCCCTGGGTATCAGCGGTCCGGCTGGGGGCAAAAACTGTTCGATGCCGGAATGGGACGCATTTCTGCCGAAAAGAAGACGATGACAGTGTATGTGGAAGAGGGAATACCCGGGCTGAAGCTTTTTACAGGAAGCAGGGCTTCCGGGAAACGGAGCGCTTCACAGAAATGTTTATGGAAACGCCGTTAAAAACGATAAAAATGAAAAGAAGGCTGTCCGTGTGAAGAAAGGCTTGAACGGTCTTTTACCGAAATGGCCGGTATTACAATAAAAGCAATGCGAAAGGACTGGATCATCAATGGACGATACTTCAAAAAGCATCAAGGAAAACGTTCAGGCTCGCACAATAACCCTTCGGGACGGCACGGAGCTTCCGTCGCTTGGCCAGGGTACATGGCATATGGGAGACAATGCCGGGCTGAGGGAGCAGGAAATAGAAGCATTACGTACGGGACTTGATTATGGAATGACGGTTATTGATACAGCTGAAATGTACGGCGGTGGTAAGGCAGAGGAACTCGCCGGAGAGGCATTGAAAGGAAGAAGAGAGGAAGCCTTTCTTGTTTCTAAGGTTCTTCCCAATAACGCAGACGGCGAAAAACTTGAAAAAGCATGTGAAGGGTCGCTCAGCCGTCTCGGCGTAGAACAGCTGGATTTGTATTTACTCCATTGGCGCGGAAGTGTTCCTTTCGAAGAAACGGTGAAGGGGATGGAAAAATTAAAAGCAGATGGAAAAATCAAGCGATGGGGCGTTTCCAACCTGGATACCCGGGAGATGAAAGAGCTGCTCTCGCTTGAGCACGGAGATAATGCCGTCTGCAATCAAGTGCTATATCATCTGGCTTCACGGGGAATTGAGTTTGATCTGATGCCGTGGATGAAGGAGCAGCGGATGCCGGTAATGGCATACTGCCCACTGGACCAGGGAGGAGGGCGTACGCTTATAGAAAGCCGTACCCTGCAGAGAATCGCTGAACGACGGAGCATGACTCCGCTGCAGATTGCGCTCGCCTGGACCATTCATTCAGGAATGGTGTTAAGCATTCCGAAAACGTCCAATCCGGAGCATGTGCGGGAGAATGCCGAAGCGGCGAGTGTGACACTGACAAATGAAGAAATCGAAATGCTTGATCAGGCTTTTCCGAAGCCGCAGACAAAACAACCGCTCGACATCGTGTAGCTGCCAGCCGGCCTTTTCGTATGAGAAGGCCGGTTTTTATGCCGGATCGAGAAGAAATAGGCTGCAGGCATGTGCTAAAATATAAATAATTCTTTACGCGGGCAGAAATGTGCAAGGAGTCTTTTGATGAAAACTATTTTACGCTACGCGCGTCCGTATAAAGCAGCAGCAGTGTTGTCTTTTTTTCTGATTTTAATTGAATTATCAGTGGAACTATTCCAGCCGCTTCTTCTTGCAAGGCTGATCGATGACGGCCTGGCAAACAATGATATCGGTCTGGTGGTGGGCCTTGGGCTTGCGATGGCGGGCCTGGCCCTGCTCAGCTTCGGTGTCGGGATTTTGAACTGTTTTTTCGCTGATCATGTCGGGCACAGCACCGGCTTTGATCTGCGCAATGAAATGTATAAGCGTATTCAGGAGTCGAGTCTGGAGAATCTGCAGGATTTCCCGCAGTCCTCGCTGCTTACCAGGCTCACTAACGATATTACCCAGGTACAAAACATGATTGTGATGCTGCTCCGGTTTATGCTGCGTTCGCCGCTTTTACTAATTGGCGCGACTGTCATGGCTTTTGTGGTAAATGTCCGAATGGCGCTCATACTTGTAATCTTTATTCCTTTTTTATTGCTTATACTTGCATGGCTGATGACAAAAGGAATGACTTATTTCGGCAGCCTGCAAAAACGTATTGATGCGGTAAACAGAGTAATGAAGGAAAACCTTGGCGGTCTAAGGCTTGTACGGGTTTTTGGCCGTGAGCAGCATGAAATTAAACGTTTTTTTGTACAGAATGAAGCTTTACAGGCTAGCGCTCTTAAAGCTTTTCGTTATACAGCTCTTACTTCGCCCATCCTGCTTTTTTTAATGAATGCAGCGATTGTGCTCATGCTTTGGATTGGGGGATCTGCCGTGCAGAACAACGAGGCCCAGGTAGGTGAGGTGGTAGCGGTGGTTAACTATGCTACAAGAATGACTGGCGCGCTTGGGGTTGTCGGTATGCTGATTACGCTGCTTGCACGGGCCAGAACTTCCGCCTCGCGGATTGAAGAGGTGCTCGAAGGCACCGAAAAAGAAAATTCCGGGCAGGAGGAAGTAAAAGAAGAAGGAAGTATAAATGTTGAATTTGAGAATGTAACTTTTGCTTATAGTGACACCCGGGTTCCGGCTCTGAATAATGTGACGTTCCACGTGAAACACGGCGAGCAGATGGCGGTTCTCGGGGCGACCGGGGCCGGTAAATCCTCTTTGTTCCAGTTAATGCTTCGTTTATACGAACCGGTCAGTGGCCGTCTTTTTATTGATAATTCGGACATCAGGGACCTCGACATTGCTTCGTTAAGAACGCAGATTGGCTATGTGCCCCAGGAGGCGAAATTATTTTCAGGGACGATCCGGGAAAATATTCAGTGGGGGCTTGAGGAAGCTGGAGCTGAGGAAATAAGCAAGGCGGTGAAAGCGTCTCAGCTTGAGGAAACGATCCGGGCTCTTCCCGAGCAGGAGCAGACGATGATCGGCCAGAATGGCGTAAACCTCTCGGGTGGCCAGAAGCAGCGGGTGACTATTGCCCGGGCGCTGCTGCGGAACCCGGGGCTGCTGCTCCTGGATGACAGCACCAGTGCGCTGGATGCGGAAACGGAGGCTGAATTCCTGGAGGCCCTTGAAGCGTACCCATGCACCTCTATTTTAGTGACTCAAAAGCTTTCCACGGCGCTAAAGGCGGATAAAATGCTGCTTCTCGAGCACGGGGAAGTCATCGGGTTCGGTACTCATGAAGAGCTGTATAATGAGTCTGCATTCTACAGGCAGCTGTATCAATCACAGTACGGGAAGGAGGCGGCGACATGAAAAAGCGTTGGATTACCTCGCCGTTTCAATATAAACACCCGGACATTGACCCCTCACAGGCAGACGGCCGCCCGGACACCGAGCGGATACAGAACTGGAAACGCACCACAGCCAGGCTCTGGTCTTACCTGGCCGTTCAGAAATGGCGGCTGACAGCTGTTTTTGTCTGTGTTCTTTTTACTGCTGCCTTTATGCTCTCGGGACCGCTGCTTCTCGGCCATATTGTGGACCAGTATTTAGTGCCGCAGCAGCTCGAAGGGCTTGGAACGATACTTTTGCTGTTGTTTGCTGTATACGTTGGGTGGGGTGTCATGAGCACCATCCAGACGTACATGATGATTTCTCTTGCCCAGCAGGCCGTTTTTAAGCTTCGTTATCACCTTTTTTCCCATCTGCAGACACTGCCGCTTTCGTTTTTTGACAAACGGCAGCATGGATCCATTATGAGCAGAATGACGAACGATATGGATAACATATCAACTACTTTAAACACGTCAGTCGTACAGATCATGACCAGCCTGTTAACGTTTACCGGAATTCTCGTTATCATGCTGGTGATCAGCCCGCTTCTCACCTTTTTTACGCTTTTGTTTCTGCCGGTCATGTTTTTTGGTCTGCGCTGGATTACGAGGCGCACAAGACTGTTGTTTCAAAAGCAGCAGCAGGCGGTTGGGGCAGTGAACGGGTATGCCGAAGAAACGATTTCCGGACAGTCGATCGTGAAGGTGTTTTCTAAAGAGCCGCGTGTCATGAGGAACTTTGAACAGGAAAGCGACACCCTCCGTCATGCCGGATTTTGGGCTCAGACATATTCTGGCTTTATCCCGAAATGGATGAATTTTTTAAACAATATTAATTTCGCGGTCACTGCAGGAGCCGGAGGCATTTTGGCATATTATGGTGTCGGTGCGGTTACCATTGGCACAATCGTGATTTTTGTGGAATATTCCCGTCAGTTTACCCGGCCGCTGAGTGACCTGGCGAACCAGTTTAATGCTCTTTTCGCGGCGCTTGCCGGGGCAGAGAGAATTTTTTCCTTTCTGGACGAAAAAGCAGAGGACCACCGGGAGAAAGAAGGAACAGCACACACTGTTTCGGGGGAAGTGGAGTTTCAGGATGTATCGTTTGGCTATGAAAATGAAAAGGTGCTTCGCGGCATTGATTTTCATGTAAATGCCGGCGAAACAGCTGCTTTTATAGGACCCACCGGTTCTGGAAAAACCACCGTTATGAATTTAATCATCGGCTTTTATACGGCGGAAGCCGGCGAGGTCTACGTGGATCACACCCCTCTTTCCGAATGGAATATTAAGCACCTTCGGCAGCAGATGAGCGTAGTTCTGCAGGATGATTTTCTGTTTGAAAAAACTGTAATGGAAAACATACGCTATGGTAATCTGGATGCTTCGGATGAAGAAGTGATAGAAGCGGCGAAGGCAGCCAATGCCCATGCATTTATCGAACGGCTGCCGGAAGGGTACCAGACGATGCTTGGAAAGGAAGGAAGTGGCTTCAGTCATGGGCAGCGGCAGCTGCTTTCCATCGCCAAGGCAGTTTTGTCCGACCCAAAAATTCTGATTCTTGATGAAGCAACTTCAAGCGTGGATACAGTAACAGAAATGAGAATACAGGAGGCGCTGGGGCGTTTAATGAAAGGGCGTACTTCTTTTGTAGTAGCCCACCGTTTAAATACTATTGAAAAAGCAGATATCATCTATGTAATGGACAATGGAGAAATTGCAGAACAGGGAACGCACAGTGAGCTTCTTCGACAGCAGGGACGGTATGCAGCTTTTCAGCAGGCCAATCAACAGAAGGTGGATATATGAAAAAAACTGTGAAACAATATAAAATCAGGGGGCGTAGGCAGTGAAAGAGGTATTACAAGAAGGAGAGAGATTCGACCATACCCCTTCTAAAAAGCCTATTATTCAACATGAAAATGCTTTTGCGTTTTCCATTGACTCGGTGCTGCTTGCGTATTTTTGCTCTGTGCCGAAAACTGTTGGGAAGATTATCGACCTTGGCACCGGCAACGGGATCATCCCTCTGTTATTAACAGAGCGGAGCCGTGTTCCTGTGAGAGGTATAGAAAGACAGCCGGAGCTGTGTGATATGGCGGTACGGACGATGGCCATGAATGAAGTGGACGGGCAGGTTACCGTTCAGCAGGCAGACGTACGGACGGTTCGTTCGAGGTATCACGGTGATCAGTGGTCGCTGGTGACGTGCAATCCTCCTTATTTTGATACCAGCCGGCTGGCAATGAAAAATAAGCAGGAAAAGCTGGCAAACGCGCGCCACGAGGAGCACGGAAGCCTGGAGGAATTTGTCCGGGGCGCCGCATTTTTAGCCAAGCAGAAGGGAAAGGTGGCTATGGTTCTTCGTCCGGAAAGGCTTGCAGAGCTGCTTAGTTATTACCAGAAATACCGGATCGAGCCGAAGCGGATACAGTTTGTTCATCCAAAGGCAGAACGGGCGGCAAATATCGTGATGGTGGAGGGAATAAAGGCCGGCAGGCCCGGTTTGGAATGTCTTCCCGCGATTATTGTATATAACGCGGACGGACAGTATACAGAGGAGTTTCAGGCGTACTATGGAACAAGGTAAGCATGCTGTCTATATACTGCAATGCCGGGACGGGAGCCTGTACACCGGCTATACAAACAATCTGCGAAAGCGGCTCGAAGCCCACAATGCAGGCCGGGGGGCGAAGTATACGAAGGGGAGGGGGCCTGTGAGGCTCGTTTATTTTCAGGACTTCCCTACAAAAGCAGAGGCGATGCGGGAGGAATACCGCATTAAGCAGCTGCCCCGCAGTCACAAACAACGGTTAATGAAGGAGGCACACGATGACCCAGCAGTTCAGCTTTCAAGCTACTGAAAATACTGGCATGCTCTATTTAGTGCCAACACCGATTGGGAATTTAGAGGATATTACTTTTCGGGCGGTCCGTATACTTCAGGAAGCGGAATATATTTTGGCCGAGGATTCGAGACAGACAAAAAAGCTTACTCAGCACTATCAGATAGATACGCCTTTGGAGAGCTACCATGAGCATAACAAGCGCCAAAAGCAGGAGAAAATTCTGCAGTGGCTCACAGAGGGAAGACAGGTGGCGATGGTAAGTGATGCCGGCACGCCGCTGGTATCGGATCCGGGGGATGAACTTGTGCAGGAATGCATTGCGCACGGAATACCGGTAGTGCCGCTTCCGGGTGCAAGTGCTCTTCTGCCAGCTCTGACGGCTTCCGGGCTCGGGGGCGGCGGCTTTTATTTTCATGGGTTTCTCCCGCGAAAGAAAAAAGACATACGCACGGTTTTGCACCAGCTTCCGTCAGGCGTACCAATCGTTTTGTATGAATCGCCGTACCGTCTGCTCGGGACCATCCACTTTCTATATGAAGAATGGGGGGACGTGCCGGCTGTCGTAGCTAGAGAATTAACGAAGAAATATGAAGAGTTTGTCCGTGGCACCCTGCTTGAAGCAGCTGCTGCTTTTGAAGACAGAGACATTAAAGGGGAGTGCGTATTAATTGTAGAGAAGCCTGTGTCGGATGAATCCGAAGAAGAGGACCATGGGCCGATGGAGGAGGAGGTCCGGAAATACGTGGAAGCGGGTGCTTCAAGCAAGGAAGCGATTAAAAAAACTGCCCAGCGCCGAAATGTTAAAAAGCAGGAAGTATACGCAGCTTACCACGGGTTAAATAAATCATAAAAAAAGAGCCTTCCCCCAAAAGGAAAGGCTTTTTCGTGAACTTAAGCGTTCGATTTATGGTTTTGCACATAATCCTGAAGGTCTTTAATAATTGCTTCAGCACCTTCAGGGGAGAGAATAATTTTACCGTCAGCAAGGGATAAGTTATCATCCGACACTTCTCCGGTTACCTGGCAGGTCATGTTTGGTTTGTATTTTTTCAATACAATGCGGTCATGGTCCACATAAATTTCAAGAGCGTCTTTCTCCTGGATTTCAAGTGTGCGGCGGAGTTCAATTGGAATAACTACGCGCCCTAATTCGTCAACCTTACGTACGATACCTGTTGATTTCATTGGTAGGTCCTCCTTAGATTTAGCTTTATTCGTCAAAATTCGACATTTTCTATCTGTAAGCTAACAATACCAATGTTTTCTAATACCGTCAACGAATTTGAATCATGGTTTCTGTGAAATTTAACAAAAATTTCAATCACATATACGCAAATAAATCATTTTATACTTCTGTTTTTATGTTAATTTTTAAAAAATAAAGTCTTAACCACTCCAATTTTGTACAAAAACCATAAAAATTTATAAAAGGAAAATATTTACTTGGCTAAAAACTAATTTTGTCGAATTGTCGAATGAAAATATTTTTGACGAAAAGAAAAAAAACACATAGTATATTAGTGTAGAAAATATTGGCCCGACGAATGGATGAGTATCTACAGAAGCCGGCACAGAGAACCGGGAATGCTGAAAACCGGTGCGGCGGAACTAGAGAATATGGTCCGGGAGGGCGTCCGTGTGAGCTGTAATAGTAAAGACGGGCCGTCGGCGGCGTTAACGCTGAACTTCCGGGGGCCGGATGCGCCTGGAAATAAGCCGTTGTTTGTAAAAATAACGGAAATTTGGGTGGTACCACGTGAGCGTAGCTTTCGTCCCTTGGCGGACGGAGGCTTTTTTTATATTGGAAGAGACCTTACACACTTTGAAGGAGGACATAAACATGCCAGAAGAAAAGAACACGTTTTATTTAACGACACCAATTTATTATCCGAGTGGAAAGCTTCATATAGGACATGCGTATACGACAGTGGCCGGAGACGCTCTTGCCCGTTACAAGCGCCTGAGAGGCTACGATGTAAAGTACTTGACCGGAACAGATGAACACGGGCAGAAAATTGAAAGAAAGGCGGAGGAGAACGGGGTAAGCCCGCAGCAGTTCGTCGATGACGCCGCGCAGAACATTAAGCAGCTGTGGGACAAATTAAATATTACCTACGATGATTTCATCCGTACAACCGAAGACCGCCACCGCGATGCTGTACAGATCATTTTTGAAAAGCTGAAAGAAAACGGGGACATCTATCTGAGTGAATACGAAGGCTGGTATTCGGTGCCGGACGAGACCTTTTATACAGAAACTCAGCTTGAGGACAAACAGTACGACGAAGCAGGCAATGTCACCGCCGGCATCAGTCCGGAAAGCGGCCATCCGGTGGAGAAGGTACGGGAAAAATCGTATTTTTTCAAAATGAGCAAGTATGCGGACCGCCTGCTCCAGTTTTATAAAGATAACCCGGAATTTATCCAGCCGGAATCCCGTAAAAACGAAATGATTAATAACTTTATCAAACCGGGTCTCGGGGATTTGTCTATTTCAAGAACGACCTTTGAATGGGGCATCCCTGTCAAAAGCGACCCGGAGCACGTGGTATATGTATGGATTGACGCACTTAGCAACTACATCACTTCGCTCGGCTATACGACAGAGCACGACGAAGAATATCAAAAATACTGGCCGGCAGATGTGCATATTGTTGGCAAAGAAATCGTGCGTTTCCATACTATTTACTGGCCGATTATGCTGATGGCCCTCGATCTGCCGCTTCCAAAGAAGGTGTTCGGCCACGGATGGCTGTTAATGAAGGACGGAAAAATGTCGAAATCCAAAGGCAACGTTGTTGATCCGATTCCGCTTGTCGACCGGTACGGTTTGGATGCTGTCCGCTACTATCTGCTCCGGGAAGTTCCGTTTGGATCTGACGGGGTATTCACGCCGGAAGGATTTGTGGACCGGCTGAACTATGATCTCGCAAATGATCTGGGCAATCTTTTGAATCGTACTGTGGCGATGATTAACAAATATTTTTACGGCTCCGTCCCGGCCTATGTAAAGAATGCGACTCAGTATGATGCTTCGCTGCTTGAACTAATGGAGGCGACCGTCACAAAGGTAGAAAATGCGGTTGAAGAAATGGAGTTTTCGGTGGCTCTGACAGCCATCTGGCAGCTCATCAGCCGGACAAACAAATATATTGATGAAACGCAGCCGTGGATTCTGGCAAGAGATGAAAGCAAGCGGGAAGTGCTCGGCTCCGTGCTCTACCACCTGGCAGAATCTCTGCGGGTAATCAGCATACTGATTCAGCCGTTTATGACAGAAACGCCGAAGAGCATCTGGTCGCAGCTTGGGATAGATAAAGAAATTACAGGCTGGGAGACGACAAAATCCTTCGCCCATATAAAAGCAGGTACCCAAGTAGCCGCAAAGGCTGTACCCGTCTTTCCTCGTCTTCAGCAGGAGGAGGAAGTGAAGTATATTATTGAGTCAATGGGCGGTACGGTAAAAGCGGAAGCAGAAGAGGAAGAGGAAACGGAAGAAAACGGTGAAATCACGATTGATGATTTTGGGAAGGTGGAACTGAAGGTAGCGGAAATCATTGACGCAGAACCAGTCAAAAAGGCTAATAAACTTCTTAAAATCCAGTTGGACGTGGGGGATGAGAAGCGTCAGGTCATTTCAGGCATCGCAGAGCATTATACACCGGAGGATCTAAAAGGCCGGAAGGTGATCTGTGTGACCAATCTGAAAGCGGTGAAGCTGCGGGGAGAATGGTCGGAAGGAATGATTCTGGCAGCTTCTAAAGGAAAGGAACTTACGCTTGCTACTATTGATCAGGCTCTTCCGAACGGATCGGTCGTGAATTAAAGAAGGGACGAGAATGTAATGCTTTTTGATACACATGTTCATTTGAACGTAGAACAATTTGAAGGAGAAGTTGCAGAAACGATCGGACGGGCCAAAGAAGCCGGAGTCGAATACATGACGGTCGTCGGCTTTGACCGGGAGACGATTCCTAAAGCGATAGAATTGGCGGAAACGTATGATTTTATTTATGCAGCAGTTGGCTGGCATCCGGTTGACGCTGTCGACATGACTGATGAGGACCTGGACTGGCTTGAGGAACTCGCCGGCCACCCCCGCGTGGTTGCCCTCGGAGAAATGGGACTTGATTATCACTGGGACAAGTCTCCAAAGGATGTACAAAAAGATGTCTTCCGCCGGCAGATACACCTGGCAAAGAAAGTAAATATGCCAATCATTATTCATGACCGCGAGGCCCATGATGATATTGTCGACCTGCTCGAGGAAGAAAATGCGGGAGAAGTCGGTGGTATTATGCACTGCTTTGGCGGAACTGCCGAGACGGCGAAGCGCTGCATGGATATGAATTTTTATATTTCCTTTGGCGGCCCGGTAACGTTCAAAAACGCAAAGCTTCCTAAGGAAGTAAGCAGGGAAATCCCGATGGACCGGCTGCTGGTGGAAACCGACTGTCCATTTTTGGCGCCGCACCCTTACCGGGGCAAGCGAAACGAGCCGGCGTACGTAAAGCTGGTGGCTGAAAAAATCGCAGAGCTGAAAGAAATTCCGTATGAGGAATTGGCTGAACAGACGACAAAAAATGCTAAACAGCTTTTTCGTCTGTAGACGATGAACAGGCCCGCTCTTTCCATGAAGAATGGAAAAGCGGGCTGTATCATAGCAAAAGACTAAATTGGCTTAGAAGGAAGGTAACCGTGCGTATTTATGAATGTATCGTAGTGGAGGGCAAGTCTGATACTGCAGCCGTCCGCAACGCGGTGGAGGCAGACACTATTGAAACAAACGGGTCGGCAGTAAGTGAGGAAGCGCTCCGCCGGATTGAACTGGCCAGGGAGCGAAGAGGAGTTATCATTCTGACTGACCCGGACGTGCCGGGCGAGAGAATACGCCGGATTGTCAGCCGGCGTGTGCCTGGGTGCAAGCACGCTTTTTTAACAAAGGGAAAAGCTTACGGAAGCCCGGGCCAGAGTCTGGGCGTAGAGCATGCTTCTGCAGAAACGATCCGGGAAGCTTTAAGGCACGTGCGCAGCGAAAAAGAGCATCCGGAAGTGACAGCAGCAGTAACAAGGCAGGACCTTTTGGAGCTCGGCCTGTTCGCCGGAAGCGGCTCAAGAGATAAACGCGCCCGTCTTGGGGAAATATTGAACATTGGCTATGCTAATGGAAAGCAGTTTTTGAAAAGACTGGAAATGTTTCAGATCAGTCAGGCTGAATTCGCTGCGGCATATGAACAATTATTGGAAGAGGAGGAGAAGGCGTGAAGGATATAGCAACCCCGGGGCGGACAAAGGATATATTGGAAAGACACGGATTTGCGTTTAAAAAAAGCCTGGGACAAAATTTCTTAATCGATGCAAACATTTTAACGCGCATTGCAGAAGCAGCGGGCATAGGGCCGGAGGACGGTGTCATAGAGGTAGGACCCGGCATCGGAGCGCTCACAGAGCATCTCGCAAAACAGGCGGGGCAGGTGGAAGCATTCGAAATCGACCAGCGCCTGCTTCCGATTCTTGAAGAAACGATGGCCCCTTATCCGCATGTCCGGGTACACCACCGCGACATTCTGCAGGTGGAGCTTGGGGCTTTTATTCGTGAACAGATGAGTGAATGCCGCAGCATATCCGTCGTAGGAAATCTTCCGTATTACGTTACAACTCCCATCCTGATGGCAGTGCTTGAACAGAGGCTGCCGATTAAAAACATTGTGATTATGCTGCAAAAAGAAGTGGCAGAGCGAATGGCGGCAGTGCCTGGCACAAAAGCCTACGGGTCCTTATCCATAGCGGTGCAATACTTTGCGGAAACAGAGAAGGTGATGACCGTTCCTAAAACCGTTTTTATTCCGCAGCCAAGAGTGGATTCGCTGATTCTCCGCCTGAGAAAGCGCTCCGCTCCACCGGTGCACACAGTGAATGAGGAATTCTTCTTCCGTCTGGTGCGGGCGTCGTTTGTCCAACGCAGAAAAACCCTGTGGAACAATTTGCTTCACCAGCTCGCTGGGCCGGAGGGTAAAGAAAGACTGCTGCATGCGTTTTGGCAGACCGGCATCGATCCTGCGAGACGCGGGGAAACGCTTTCTATGGAGGAATTCGCTCTATTAGCCAACGAACTTGCTCCTTTTTATCAAGAATTTTAAGACATTCCGAAAAAGAAGATTTAGTAATTGACATTCAAATTAAAGAATTGTTATAATGAAAAATTTTTGACAACTAATCCGGGTTATGTTAACATTGTTTTTAGTGAGGTGGGTTAGACAATGGGAAAAACATTGGTGGAGATTAAAGAAGCGTTGGATCTAAAAGTAGGTAAACGAGTTACGGTAATTGCTAATGGCGGACGCAAGAAAACCGTCGAACGTTCCGGGTATTTAGAAGAAACATATCCTTCCGTCTTTATTGTCAAACTGGACAGAGCCCAGCATCCTGTCGAACGTCTTTCTTACAGCTATACAGATGTACTCACCCAGACAGTCAAACTGTATCTAACGGAAGAAGAAGAGCTTCAGGCTTAACTAACACATACGAATGCAGTCCCCGGACAGCATACAGGCTTTCTGCGCTAAGCAGGAAGCTTTTTTCGTGTTTAAAATCATGTTGAAAAAAGGACGACGAAACGCGCGCGAAAGCCTGGTTTCCGAATCTGCGCGCGCCTGCGGCAGCAGGGGAAGCTTTTCCTGCTGTACATGCTGCTGTTTTTCAACTAAAATGTTAGAAGGTTGAAAGTGCGGTAAACGTGGAGGAAGATGAGAGAAGGAGAATGATGGTGAAGTTATCAAAAAAGGCTCCGGCGAAAATAAATCTGACGCTCGACGTTTTAGGTAAACGGGCAGATGGCTATCACGAAGTGAAAATGGTGATGGCCCAGGTGGATTTGGCTGATCGTCTGGAGTTTGAGCGAAGAAAAGATGGAAAAATTGTCGTGCAAATGTCAGAAGGCTTTCTTCCGGAAGACCATAGAAACCTGGCTTACCAGGCTGCAAAGCTGTTAAAGGATAAATACCGGATTGCATACGGCGTATCGATCTTCATACATAAAAATATCCCTGTCGCTGCCGGACTTGCCGGTGGCAGCAGTGATGCCGCAGCTACGCTGCGGGGAGTGAATGAGCTGTGGGAAATCGGTGCGGACATGGATGAACTGGCGGAAATCGGGGCGCTGATCGGCTCAGATGTCTCTTTTTGTGTCCACGGCGGAACGGCGATCGCCACTGGCCGGGGGGAGCAAATTGAACACATTGACCCGCCTCCGTCCTGCTGGGTAATTTTAGCTAAACCTCCTACAGGCGTTTCCACCGGGGAGATATACCGCAGAATTGATGCGTCGAAAAAACGCCGGGAGATGACACCTGCGATGGTCGAGGCGATTCGGAGTAACAATTATGAACAATTGTGCCGCTCTTTATCCAATACCCTTGAAGAAGTAACTCTGCCTCTGTACCCCGAGGTGGGCCAGATTAAAGCCCGCATGCTCGATTCCGGTGTGGATGCTGCGCTGATGAGCGGCAGCGGTCCTACTGTTTTCGGGCTGGTGGATAAGGAAAGTAAAGTAAGCCGTGTGTATAATGCGTTGCGTGGTTTCTGCTCCCAAGTGTACGCGGTTCGTCTGTTGAACAACCGAAACGCTTGATAAAATCCGTATGAAAATGGTATATTCTTGCTAAATATTCGGATTTTACGGAGGTAAGCATGAAAAAATTGAAACGAAGCGGCCGATTGGTTGATATGACCAATTTTTTGCTGCAGCATCCACATGAACTTATCTCTCTTGGTTATTTTACGGAGAGGTATGATTCCGCCAAATCCTCGGTAAGTGAAGATTTGACTATCATTAAAGAAATTTTTGAAACACAGGGCGTTGGTGCACTGCGTACGGTGGCAGGCGCGAGCGGCGGCGTGCGATATGTACCGAAAGTGGAAAAAAGCACTGCAGAATTGTTTGTCGAAGAGCTGTGTGAAAAGCTCGAAAACAAAGAACGGCTGCTGCCTGGAGGATATTTATATATGATGGATATTCTTGGGCGTCCGCGCACGATGAACGAAGTGGGAAAAATGTTTGCTTCTGTTTTTGCGGACCGGCAGATTGATGCGGTTGTCACCGTGGCTATGAAAGGCATTCCGCTTGGACACGCAATTGGTACATACCTTGACGTACCTGTAAGCATTGTGCGGAGAGACCACCGGGTTACAGAAGGATCGACGGTGAGCATCAATTACGTATCGGGTTCATCGAGACGTATTCAGACGATGTCCTTGGCGCGGAGGAGCCTGCCGGAAGGATCCAACGTCCTTGTAGTGGACGATTTCATGAAAGCAGGCGGTACGGTGAGCGGTATGATAGAGCTGCTGCAGGAGTTCCGGGCAAACGTAGCGGGTATTGGAGTGCTCGTAGAAGCTGAAGGCGCCGGAGAGCGGCTGGTGGATGATTATGTAAGCATTGCAAGAGTGGAAGAGGTGAACGAAAAGACGAAAAATATCCGTGTAGTTCCCGGCAATTTTCTAACAAAGCTGGAAAAGGAGAGATCAAGATGAAGGAAGTATATACTAATCAGGCTCCAGAGGCCATTGGCCCATATTCACAGGGTATAAAGGTAAATAATGTATTTTACAGCTCCGGCCAGATCCCTTTGACCACGGCGGGCGAAATTGTCAGCGGCGGCGTTGAAGAGCAGACGCATCAGGTTTTTCAAAACCTGCAGGCAGTGCTCGCTGAAGCCGGTTCCTCGCTGAATCACGTTATTAAGGCAACAGTATTCATTAAAGATATGGATGAGTTTCCGGTTATTAATGAAGTGTATGGGTCTTACTTTCAGGAGCATCAGCCGGCCCGTTCATGTGTCGAAGTGGCACGTCTTCCTAAGGATGTAAAAGTGGAAATTGAAGTCATTGCTTTATTGGCTCCATAAAAACAGTACTCTGTGCTGCCTGTGCAAATGGCAGCCGGGGTGCTGTTTTTTTACGATATGGGTAGAAAAAAGCAGGTGACAGGCCGATAAGAAGAATAGAGGAAGGATTTTTTAAAGACAGGACTTTTAGCTCGAGTAAAAAGATGTGGTAACATACATAAAACATCGTTATACTGAATACATGTTTATATACTTCAAAACCAAATATATCTGCAGGTGATTTTTTGCCTGGGGAGGACTTTACCAAATAATATAGAAACTAATAATCAGCCTCTTTACGTTTTGTGCGGCAGAGGAGATACATATAGAGGAGAGAGTTAATAAATCAAAGGTGGTGAAAATATGCAGGTAACAGATGTCAGGCTGCGCCGGGTAAATACTGATGGACGAATGAGAGCAATTGCGTCGATTACATTCGATGAAGAGTTTGTGGTCCATGATATTCGGGTCATTGATGGAAATAACGGTCTCTTTGTTGCTATGCCGAGTAAACGCACCCCTGATGGGGAATTCCGTGATATTGCCCATCCTATTTCGTCAGCAGCGAGAGAGAAGATCCAGGCTGCTGTATTGGCAGAATATGACGAACAGGAAGAACAGCCCGCAGAAAAAAATTATAACGAAGCCGGCGCTTCGTAATATCATATGTATCAGGGCAGCGATAACGGTCTCAAGGAGGCCGTTATTTATTTTTGGCTGTAAACGAAATCAGGTGGATAGGAAAACGTTCATTATGTAGAATAGGTAATAGTGTATTCTTGAAAATCGAAAGCTTTTAAGATATTATTCTTAATGGACAAAAATGCGCATATGGAGGAACCTACATGAACAATCGCTATGCCGTTATTTTAGCTGCCGGAAAAGGCACCCGCATGAAATCCAGCCTCTATAAAGTACTTCACCCTGTCTGCGGAAAACCGATGGTGGAGCACGTAGTGGACGAACTCGAAGACGCCGGTGTCGACCAATTAGTGACGGTGACCGGCCACGGTGCAGAAGCTGTCGAAGAGCATTTAAAGGAGCGTACTTCTTATGTGCTTCAGGAGGAGCAGCTTGGCACGGCTCATGCTGTAATGCAGACGAGGCAGATGCTCGAGGGCAAAAAGGGGACGACCATCGTTGCGTGTGGAGATACTCCATTGATCCAGGGGAGCACGATGCAGGCGCTGATGGATCACCACGAACAAATGGAAGCAAAAGCAAGCATTCTGACAGCCGTAGCAGACGACCCTGCCGGTTACGGCCGGGTCGTCCGGGGCAGCAGTGGAGAAGTGGTCAGGATCGTTGAACATAAGGATGCAGACGAAGCAGAAAAAAGCATCCGGGAAATTAATACGGGGACCTACTGCTTTGATAATGAAGCATTGTTTCATGCCCTCAGCCAGGTGGATAACAATAATGTTCAAGGTGAATATTACCTTCCTGATGTCATTGGTATCCTTCAGGAGGAGGGGGAAACCGTATCTGCCTGGACCACTCCGGACTTTTCTGAGACAATCGGGGTGAACGATCGCGTGGCCTTATCCCAGGCTGAAAAAGCCATGAAGCGCCGCATCAATGAACATTGGATGCGGCAGGGAGTAACCATTATCGATCCGGAGAATACTTACATCTCCAAAGAATCTGTGATCGGCGCTGATACAGTCATTGAGCCGGGCACTATTCTCCGCGGCAGTGTGCATGTAGGAACCTCCTGCCAGCTCGGCCCGCATTCAGAAATCAGCAATGCTGTCATCGGCAGCGAAACAGTGGTTCGTCAGTCGACAGTGACAGACAGCGAGATAGGAAACTCCGTACAAATCGGCCCCTATGCCCATATCCGGCCGGCGTCATCGATCGGTGATGAAGCCAAAATCGGAAATTTTGTTGAAATTAAAAAAGCATCCATCGGACAGGGAAGCAAAACATCCCACCTAAGCTACATCGGAGACGCAGAGGTAGGAAAAAATGTGAATATCGGCTGTGGCTCCATTACTGTTAATTACGACGGTATGGATAAGCATTTAACGAAAATTGAAGATAACGTGTTCATCGGATGCAACTCCAATCTTGTAGCGCCGGTAAACGTTGGGAAAGGCGCTTACGTAGCAGCAGGTTCCACTATTACTTCGGATGTTCCGGAGGATGCGCTCTCTATTGCGAGATCAAGACAGACGAATAAAGAAAACTATGTAAGCGAAAAATTAAATGCAGGTAAAAAGCAAAACAAGTGACGGAGGGAATTAAAAAATGTCCACGATGGATCGCTCCAATTTGAAAGTATTCACCCTGAACTCGAATCCAAGGCTGGCAGAGGAAATTGTTGAACAGATCGGTACAACAATGGGACTCAGCTCTGTAAAACGATTCAGTGACGGAGAAGTGCAGATAAACATTGAAGAAAGTATCCGCGGCTGCGATGTCTTTTTGGTGCAGTCGACTTCAGACCCGGCCAATGAGCATCTCATGGAGCTTTTGATTATGATCGATGCGATGAAGCGGGCTTCGGCAAAAACAATCAGCGTTGTCCTCCCTTATTACGGATATGCACGCCAGGACCGTAAGGCACGGGCGAGAGAACCAATTACAGCCAAGCTGATTGCCAATCTGCTGGAAACAGCTGGAGCGACCAGGATTTTGAGCCTGGATCTGCACGCGACGCAAATTCAGGGATTCTTCGATATTCCGGTGGATCAGCTGCAGGGAGAACCTATTTTGTCCCGTCACTTCAACGAAAAGGGCCTGGAGGATCTCGTTATTGTATCGCCTGACCACGGAGGCGTGGTGCGCGCACGCAGAATGGCAGACCGCTTAAAGGCTCCTATTGCGATCATTGATAAGCGCCGGCCGCGTCCAAACGTTTCAGAGGTCATGAATATCGTCGGTGACGTAGAAGGCAAAACGGCCATCATTATTGATGATATTATTGATACCGCCGGTACGATCACTCTCGCAGCGGATGCATTAATCGATTCGGGGGCAAACCATGTGTACGCATGCTGCACCCACCCGGTACTCTCCGGCCCGGCGATAGAAAGAATCGAAAATTCGAAGATTGAAGAGCTTGTAGTAACAAATTCCATCGTGCTTCCGGAAGAGAAAAATATTGATAAAATAACGCAGCTTTCCGTCGGCCCGCTTATGGCTAAAGCAATTATTAATGTCTTTGAGCAGACGTCGGTCAGCCGTTTGTTTAATTAATCTACAAGAAAATCAATGGTTTGAATAAGCCATTGATTTTTGATGTGGATTCTGGTATAATTCTGTCTCAAGTGGGCAAAATTACGCGAACACGTGAAAATAAAATTTAATTATGAGGTGAATACCATGGCTACGCAGTTAACTGCAGCACGTCGTCCTGAAACAAAACAGTCAGTGACGAAAAAACTCCGCAGAGAGGGCACAATTCCAGCCGTTATTTATGGCAAGAAAACGGAAAGCCAGCCTATCTCTGTCGACAATGTTACATTCCTGAAAACGATTCGTGAGGCCGGAAAGAACGGCATCATTGATCTGAGTATTGAAGGCGAAAACAAAAAGCACCAGGTCATCGTGCATGATATGCAGGTTGATTCCATCAAGGATTACTTCATTCATGTTGACTTCTTTGAAGTAGACATGACCTCCGAAATGGAAGCAGACGTTGTTGTAAACCTTGCCGGTGAAGCTCCAGGGGAAAAAGACGGCGGCGTTGTCTCCCACATGATGTTCAATATTACTGTCAGCGCACTGCCTGCTGAAATTCCTGAGAGTATCAGCGTGGACATTTCGACATTGAACGTCGGCGACTCCATTCAGGTGGCAGACCTTCCAGAAGGTTTAAACTACACGATTACGAGTGAGCCGGAAGAAACGATTGTTACTGTTCTTGTACCGGAAGAAGAGCCGGAAGAGCCAGGCGAAGAAGAAGCAGAAGAGCCTGAGCTTGTAGATGCGGACGAAGAATCCGAAGAAGGTTCTGAAGAAGGCAGCAACGACAACAACAATTCATAATTTCTGCACCAAAGCTGACGGAGGGCGTGCCCTCCGTCATAAATAAAGATCGCAGGCGACGCTGCTTGACAGGCGCCCTGCGATCTTTATTTATGCTATGCTGTTAAGCTGAAATATCTTAAAATAAAACAAGCGCCGTAATCGTTTCAAACGTCAAAAAGCAGTTTTTTTAGTACAATAAAAAGAAGCAGCCTAAACATTATACGTACGAGGCAGAGCGGGGGACCAGCATGAAATTTATTGTCGGGTTAGGCAACCCGGGGAAAAAATATAACAAGACACGCCATAACGTTGGATTTGAAGCTGTGGAAGAGCTCGCTTCCATGTGGCAGCTGTCATGGAAAAAGAGCAAGTGGAGGAGCGAAACTGCCGAAACAATGGCAGGGGGCGAAAAAGTGATACTGGTAAAGCCTTTGACTTATATGAATCTTTCAGGAGAAGCAGTAGGCCCGATGCTTGATTTCTATAAAGCGTCCCCGGAAGACGTCTTAGCTGTTTATGATGATCTGGATCTGGCTCCCGGTACCGTCCGCCTGCGTAAAAAGGGCGGCCACGGCGGCCATAACGGCATACGCTCGTTGATTGAACATTTGGGTACAAAGGAGTTCAAGCGGCTGCGCATTGGGATTGGAAAGCCGGAGAAGGCGTCTGTGATCGACTACGTTCTTGGCACCTTTCCCCCGGAAGAGAGAAAGCAGATGGATGAGGCTGTTAAAAAGGCAGCGGCTTCGGCGGAAGCTTGGAGCAGTAAATCATTTGATGAAGTAATGAATGAGTTTAATTAATAGAAGGACGGGGTGGGACTGGAGAGTTCCGCTCCCCTTTTGCGTGATAAAAAAAGAGACCACCATAAATAGGGAGGAACGAGCATGAAGGGTTTACCATCGATATTGGCCTCCAACCCGGAGATCGGTGAAGTTATCAGCGATCTTCAAAACGGGGTGCCGGAGCAGCTGATTTCAGGGCTCAGCGGATCGGCAAGAACGTTATTTATGACGCTTGCCCAGGAGAAGACGCAACAGCCTCAGCTGGTAGTGACGCATACGCTGTATCAGGCGCAGAAGCTGTACGATGATTTGTTGGAATGGTCGGAAAAGGACGTATTAATATATCCGGTCAATGAGCTTATTTCTGCTGAAATTGCGGTAGCGAGTCCGGAAATGAGATCGCAGCGGATTGAAGTGCTCGACCGTCTGATCGGCGGTTTTGACGGAATTATTGTGAGTCCGGTGGCCGGCCTGCGCCGTCTGCTGCCTCCGCCTGCTGTTTGGGAAGCAGCCCAGTGGCCGCTGCATACCGGTGACGATCTTGACCTGGATGCGCTCCAGCAATTTCTCTATTCTGCCGGCTATCAGCGCGCCGATATGGTGGCTGCTCCTGGTGAATTCAGTATCCGCGGCGGTATTATCGACATCTACTCACTGACGGCGGACAATCCAGTGCGGCTGGAGCTGTTTGATACAGAAGTTGATTCTCTTCGTTTATTTAATCCGGAGGACCAGCGGACAATTGAACAGATTACTAAGGTCAATATCAGCCCCGCCCAGGAAACCATCCTTTATCCGGAGCAATTTCAGCGGGCAGCCTCTCACCTTGAGGACGGACTGAGCAAAACGCTGAAAACGGTCAAGGACGAGACCGTGAAACAGAAGGTGCAGGAGCGCCTGTCGGAAGAGCGGGAGCAGCTGCTGCAGCACGTGCGCTTCCAAAGTCTGTACAAATATATGCAGTTTTTCTATGAAAAGCCGGCTACCCTGAGCAATTATTTTCCCTCGGAAACGATCTTTTTTATCGATGAAGTAAGCCGGGTACAGGAAACGGCAGAACGTCTGGATGAAGAAGAGGCAGAGTGGCGGACAAATATGGTGGAGCAGGGAGAACTGCCGGTAGAAATGCAGCTTTCGGTGCCGTTTCATACGCTGATGAAAAACATCGACTTCCCGAAGGTGCTTTTTTCTTTATTTACCCGTAGTTTGTCCGAGTTTCACCCGCGCCGGGTGGCGAATGTCACGAGCAAGGCAATGCAGCAGTTTCACGGTCAACTGCCGGTGCTGAAAAATGAAATTGAACGCTGGCAGAACGGAGGATTTCGTATCGTTTTTGCCGCTGAGACAGAGGACCGGCTCGAGCGGCTGCAGAGAATTCTCGATGATTACGGAGTGGAAGCAGAACGGGCAAACAAGGATGGGCCGTTTACGCCGGGACGTCCTGCTATTGTGCAGGGACGGCTCGACAGCGGATTTGAACTGCCACTTGAGAAGCTTGCCGTCATTACGGAACAGGAGACGTTTACAAAACAGGTACGCCGCTCAAGGCGCCGTGAAAAGCTGAACAATGCTGAACGTATCAAGAGCTATTCGGAGCTTCAGGTGGGAGACCTGGTCGTTCACGTGAACCATGGCATCGGAAAATACCTGGGAATGGAAACCCTCGACGTTGGAGGAGTGCACCAGGACTTCCTAAACGTATCCTATGCGGGCAACGATAAACTGTATGTGCCGGTCGAGCAGATTGACCAGGTTCAAAAGTACGTGGGGTCAGAAGAAAAGGATCCTAAAATTTATAAACTCGGCGGCAACGACTGGAAGCGCGTAAAGCGCAAAGTACAGTCCTCTGTTGAAGACATTGCCGACGACCTGATCAAGCTGTATGCGGAACGGGAGGCTACCAAGGGGCATGCCTTCAACCGGTATGCGATGGAAGAACAGGCGTTTGCTGCCACCTTCCCTTACCAGGAAACAGAGGATCAGATAAAAGCGATTGAAGAAATCCGCGAAGACATGGAGCGTGAACGTCCAATGGACCGCCTCTTATGCGGTGATGTTGGCTACGGAAAAACTGAGGTGGCCATACGGGCGGCGTTCAAAGCAGTGATGGATGGCAAGCAGGTGGCCATTTTGGTGCCGACAACGATTTTGGCCCAGCAGCATTTCGACACGCTCACAGAGCGTTTTGCCGACCAGCCGATTAACATCGGCCTGATGAGTCGCTTCCGGACGAAAAAACAGCAGAATGAAACGACCCGGGGGCTGAAGGCAGGAAGTGTCGATATTGTGATCGGCACGCACCGTGTGCTTTCCAAAGATGTACAGTTTCATGATTTAGGGCTGCTGATTGTCGATGAAGAGCAGCGGTTCGGGGTTACTCATAAGGAGAAAATCAAACGGCTCAAGGCAAACATCGACGTATTAACGCTGACGGCAACGCCGATTCCAAGAACGCTGCACATGTCGATGCTTGGCGTTCGTGATCTTTCTGTCATCGAGACCCCTCCGGAAAACCGCTTTCCAGTACAAACGTATGTGATGGAATACAATCCGACGCTGGTCAAAGAAGCTATAGAACGCGAAATCAGCCGGGGCGGCCAGGTGTATTTTATGCATAACCGGGTGGATAATATCAGCCGGATGGCTGACCAGATTTCGATGCTTGTGCCGGAGGCAGAGGTCGCTTACGCTCACGGGCAGATGAATGAGCAGGAGCTCGAATCGGTTATGGTGGAGTTTTTAGAGGGCAACAAGGATGTACTGGTCACGACAACGATTATAGAAACAGGGGTCGATATCCCGAACGTGAATACGCTTATTATTAACCACGCTGATCGGATGGGGCTTTCCCAGCTGTATCAGATCCGCGGTCGGGTCGGCAGGTCCAACCGCGTAGCTTATTCGTATTTTACGTACCAGCGCGACAAGGTGCTTTCTGAGGTGGCGGAAAAGCGGCTGCAGGCGATCAAGGAATTTACGGAGCTTGGTTCGGGCTTTAAGATCGCCATGAGAGATCTTTCCATCCGTGGAACAGGTAATCTGCTCGGCGCAGAGCAGCACGGCTACATTGAATCCGTGGGGTTTGATTTATACTCGCAGATGCTTAAAGAAGCTATTGAAGAACGTAAGGGAGACCAGCCGAAGCAGCAGGAGCCGGAAATGGAAATGAACATGAAAGCAGACGCCTACATCCCTGATTTTTATATTGATGACTCCAAGCAGAAAATAGAGATGTATAAACGCTTCCGGGGGCTTGAAACGCTTGAGGATATGCAAGATCTGCAGAGTGAAATGATGGATCGCTTCGGGGCGTACCCGGTGGAAGTGGAAAAGCTGTTTATTCTCAGTAATATTCGTCTGCGTGCGGAAGCTTCCGGAGTGGAGTCCATTTCCCAGGAAGCGAACAAAACCATTATTCTGGTAAGCGAAGGAGCAAGCAGTGAGGCAGATGGCGCTTCGCTGTTCGGACTTGTCAATGAACTGGGTCGTCATATCGGTATCGGGACCAGCGGGAAAAAGATTCAAATATCAGTGCAGCATCAGCGGCTCGAGGAAATGAAAATTCTCACTTCTGTGCAGGCGGTTGTCAAAGGCGTGCAGGAAGCAAAAAAAGAGCCGGAGGAAACAACGTCCCCGAAATAAAGCGGGCGGATAGAAGGGATCGAAGATGACAAATGACACAAGCTCTTTCGCCCGTTTGCTAAAAAGCGTTTCCCTGCTGACAGCGGCTGCCCTTATAGGGAAAGTATTCAGCGCTGTTTACCGGATTCCGTATCAGAATATGACCGGAGATATTGGGTATTATGTTTATCAGCAGGTGTACCCGTTTTACGGTATAGCGATGATTCTTGCTCTTTACGGTTTTCCGGCTGTGCTGGCTGGGGAAATGGTACAGCAGAAAAAAGCATCCGAACGGCTGGAAACGATGAAAGCGGCTGGAGTGGTGCTGGCAGCTGCAGGAGCTTTGGCTTTTGTGTTTCTGTTTCTTTTTGCTCCAGTGGCAGCAGGTGCCATGGGGGACGGGAAGCTTACGCCGGTGCTGCGTGTGGCTTCATTCGTATTTCTTCTCGTGCCTGTGCTTTCGCTTGGACGCGGATATTACCAGGGGAGGGGAAGAATGGAGCCGACCGCTTTATCGCATGTAGTGGAGCAGGTCTGCCGGGTAAGCTTTATTCTCTTATTTGCCTGGGCGGCAGTGTCGGCTGGACAGGGAGTGTATGACATAGGAGCCGGGGCTATGGGAGCGTCCATAGCAGGTGCCGGTGCCGGGGCGTTGATTCTGCTGCTTCTCTGGTGGTCTCAGCACCGTAGCAAATCGCTGTCTTTTCGTTTTCGGGGAGCCGGGCAAGAGTATAAAATAATGATGAAAAAACTGTTGGTACCAGGAGTGGTTGCCTGTCTCGGTGCCATGGTGTTTTTATTTTATCAATGGATTGATGCGTTTACTGTAGTTCCCGGCCTTGAGGCGTATGGTATTTCCGGGCGGGATGCAAAAGAAACGAAGGGGGTTCTGGACCGGGCTCAGCCGCTTCTCCAGTTCGGTACAGTAGTATCTACGGCGCTTGCAGCGGCTGTACTTCCTTCTCTGCAGGGAAAGGAAGGAGTTGTCCTTGGCGGGCTTGCTCTTCGGATCAGTCTGGTTATCGGCGGAGCGGCGGCTGTAGGGCTGTATACAGTAGCTGGCTTTGTGAATGTGATGCTGTTTGAAAACAGCAGAGGGACAGATCTTATGGCTGTGCTCGCTATTTCACTTCTGTTCAGCGGCTGGATTGTAACTGCAAACGCGATCCTCCAGGGGGGAGGGCGTGTCCGGATGGCTGCCGGATCGATAGTGGCCGGAGGCCTCATAAAGCTTGTCGGGAACGTAGTGCTTATCCCGGCCTTTGGAGCAATTGGTGCAGCAGCGGCGACGATCATAGGTCTTGCTGTTACAAGCCTTCTTCAGGGGGCGCTCCTGCAGAAGCACCGGCTGGTTTCCTGGCCTTCCATCAGGTGGTGCGCATGCCTGGGGGCTCTGTTGGTCCTGCTTGGAGCTGGACTATGGGTGCTGCAGCTGCCTGCCGGCAGCGTGGATGCACGGACGGTCGCTGGCATGTGGGCCCTTGGCCTCTCCGGTGCCGGCTTGGCACTTTGTCTTGCCCTTGTCAAAGGCTTAAGACTTTTCGAACGCCGGGAGTGGAACATATTTTCCGCAGGCGGAAACAAGAATGAAAAGAGAGGGACTTCCTAATGAATAGTGCAGATATGCGACCGATTATTACCGTTTTAGGGCTCGGGGCAGGGGACGCCGGACAGCTTCCCCTGAACGTTTACCGTCGTCTCCGCTCAGCCTCCTCTCTGTATTTGCGTACCGGGGAGCATCCGGTAGTCAGAGAGCTGCTGGATGAGCTGCCGGAGTATAAAACATTTGACCGGATTTACGAACAGACAAATTTGTTTGAAGAGGCATATGGATTAATGACAAAAGAGCTGTTGGAAGCTTCCAAAGCCCACGGAGAAATTTGTTATGCCGTTCCGGGTCATCCACTAGTGGCAGAAATGGTGGTGCAGCAGCTGCTTGAAGCGGAAAATGCCGGGAAATGCCGGGTGGATATCATAGGGGGGCAAAGCTTCTTAGACCCTGTGTTTGCAGCCCTGCGCCTGGATCCAAGTGAAGGCTTTCAGCTATTGGATGCGACGGCACTGAAAAGAGAAGAGGTTCAGGTCTCCACTCATCTGCTGCTTACCCAGGTGTATGATCGTATGACAGCTTCGGAGGTGAAGCTGACGCTGATGGAGCTGTACCCGGAAGAGCACACGGTGCACATGATTTCCGGAGCGGGGACTGGGGCAGAACGGCTGCAGGAGCTTCCGCTGTACGAGCTTGACCGCGAAGAATTTGTCGATAATCTAATGTCAGTCTATGTACCGCCGCTTCCATTTTCGGCCCGTTTCGGGGATTGGGACAAATTGCGAAGCATTATCGCCGCCCTCCGTGCGCCGGATGGATGCCCGTGGGACAGAAAACAGACGCACGAGTCGCTGAAAAGATATCTGCTTGAAGAAACCTACGAAGTATTAAGTGCCATCGATGCGCAGGACGACGACAACCTTCAGGAAGAGCTGGGAGATATTTTACTTCAGGTGATGCTTCATGCTCAAATCGGGGAAGAAGAAGGCTTTTTCACCATTGATGATGTGGTAGAATCAGTAACAGAAAAATTGATCCGTCGCCACCCGCACGTATTCGCGGAGTCAGCAGCGGCTACTCCGGAAGAAGTAAACACGCAGTGGGAACAGATTAAACAAGCTGAAAAAGGCAAAGATGGCGAAGAAGATTCTCTACTGGCGGATATTCCCCAGGCAATGCCGGCACTCATGAGAGCCTATGAAATCCAGAAAAAGGCTGCGAAGGCCGGGTTCGACTGGGGTGATGATGCCCCGATGTGGGACAAGCTCCATGAAGAAATAGAAGAATGGAAAGCAGAGCTTCAGGCAGGAAACGAACAAAAAAGCTCAAAAGAATTTGGGGATATTTTATTTGTGCTCGTTAATCTCGCCCGCTTCTTTCGGGTGCATCCGGAGGAAGCGCTGGAACAGACGAACCAGAAATTTTTCCATCGTTTTGCCTACATTGAACGGAGAATGAAGGAAGAAAACCGGCATTGGAAGGAAGAGAACTTTCTGCAGACAGCGGAATCGTGGTGGCAGGAAGCGAAGAAGGAGGAACTGTAACGTTGAGAATAGATAAGTTTTTAAAGGTGTCCCGTCTGATTAAGCGGAGAACCCTGGCAAAGGAAGTAGCTGCTCAGGGACGCATTACGGTAAACGGCAATCAGGCGAAGGCTGGAACGGAAGTAAAGCCTGGAGACGAAATCATCGTACGCTTTGCTTCGAAAACATTAAAGCTAAGAGTGGAAGCCATTAAGGATACAACGAAAAAAGACGAAGCAGAGTCGATGTATACACTGATGGAAGAAGAAAGCAAATAACACGAACGGCCGTTCCTTTTTGGGGCGGCTTTATTATTTAGGATGGAAGAAAATCTGCGAAAATAGAAAAAATAAAGCGAAAAACTGTAATAAAGAGGAAAAACCGTGTTGAAACTCTTTCGCTGCTCCGTTATGATTAACATAACTAAAATCGTAAACGCTTTATAAAGCGCGTGTTTTACAACAAAGCTTGCAGAGACGAGCGAAGGAGGAGCTCTTGATTGATTGAGGAAAAGAAAAAAGTAACAAACATTCATCGACCGCACTCCCACCAGCCGACACAGACAGATGCCCGTAAAGAAGCCGCAGAGAAAAAGCAGCGCCGTGGGTTGAAAAAAAGAATGACGGCTTTAACTGTCGTTACTGCCTTTATTGTCATATTGATGGGAATCACTTTATTTTCCCAGTGGCAGACAATTGCAGCCAACAATGAAGAGCAGCAGCAGCTGGAAGAGCAGATGGTGAACCTTGAGGATAAAGAAGCAGACTTAAATCAGCAGGTGGAGGATTACAACGACCTTGATTACATAGCGGAAGTTGCCCGGGAAGAATATTATTTAACCAAAGAAGGGGAAACGCTTTATAAACTTCCGGAAAGCGATTCATCTAATTGACATTGTTTTTTGGCTTCGAGTATAATTACTTGGACACAGAGAAATTGAAAACGTGAGGCGTTTCTATTTCTTTTGCACTAATCTCTTTTTATATTTCATATAGGATCCATAAGGAGGAGCATTTTTTAGATGGCAATTGAAGTGGGCAGCAAGATACAGGGCAAGGTTACCGGCATTACGAAGTTTGGTGCTTTTGTAGAAGTGGAGCCGGGAAAAACAGGTCTCGTTCACATTAGTGAAGTTGCGGATAAATACGTCGAAAACATCAGTGATTTTCTGTCCGTCGGGGATGAAGTGACAGTAAAAGTGATGAAGGTAGAGGATGATGGAAAAATCGGACTCTCTATCCGTAAGGCGCAGGACCGACCTCAGGAAGAACGCCCGAAAAGCAGCGGCAGCGGCCGTCCAAAAAGCGGGGGAGACCGGCCCCGCGGAGGATCGAAACCTCCGCAGCAGCGTCCGGCAAGCTTTGAAGACAAAATGAGCAGCTTCATGAAAGACAGTGAAGAACGCCTGGCCACTATCCGTAAGCATACAGAGAAACGGGGAAAAAAATCCCGCAAGTAATGCCGAAAGCTTCCAACCCTGGAGAGAGCCTGCCAGCGCACGGCAGGCTCTCTTTGTTTGGAGAAATGCTTCAGCTGAAATTAATTTCATCTCCCATATTGACTTTTAATATAAAAACAATTTATAATCGTGAATGTCGCAATAAATGGCGGTGTAGCTCAGCTGGCTAGAGCGTACGGTTCATACCCGTAAGGTCGGGGGTTCGATCCCCTCCGCCGCTACCAAATTATAACTTGAATGCTTCCACTGCTGATTCGGGCAGTGGTTTTATTTTGTGCCAATTAATTAAAGCGGTTTCACTGCTGAAAACTACTTTTGTTCCGCTGGCGAGTATTCTATACTTTAACGGAAAGCATGTTTACATATTAATTGAGGAAGGGCGGGGAGGCACGTGGAAAAAGCAGATGACGTTATGGCCATGTGTCTGCATGCCGGACAGCTTATGCTTCGTTACGGTTCAGAAACATTCCGGATAGAGGACACAATGAGAAGAATGGGGCAGGCTGCCGGAATGGAGCAGGTGAACACCTTTGTGACGACAACAGCTATCTTTTTGTCGTTTAAATCGCCTGTAGACCAGCGTGATCATATACAAATGCTCCGAATCGAGGAACGCTACCAGGATTTAAGCAAAGTAACTTCAGTCAATCAGCTGTCGAGAGAGTATGTGAGCGGTCTTCTTACTTCAAGGGAAGTAAAGAAGCAGTTAAAAGAAATAGAAGAAGCACCAATGAATTATCCGGTATGGTTCATTTACCTGGCTTCTGGTATCGGCGGGGGTGCTTTTTCATATTTGATTGGATCGAGCTTCATGGATATGCTGCCGGCAGCGCTTGGCGGACTTGTGACAGCGGTAGCGCTTGTACGCTACCAAATGAGACTGAAAGTAAAGTTTTTCTCGGAATTTCTGGCATCATTTACAGGTGCTCTGGTGGCTATGCTGATGGTGCAGATGGGACTTGTGATGAATACCAACCAGGTCATTATCGGCACGATTATTCCTCTTGTGCCAGGCGTGCCGCTGACGAATGCGGTGCGTGATTTAATGTCGGGAGATTTAGTGGCAGGAGTGGCCAGGGGAGCCGAAGCTGCCGTCTCAAGCATGTCTATAGCAGGCGGTGTGGCAGTGGCACTCACAATTTTTTTCGTATAGATTGAGGAAAAGAGGGAAATAACGATGGCGATGTTTGCATTAGAGCTGGGCCTTTGTTTTGTCGCAACGATCGCTTTTGCGATTATTTTTAATATTCCGCTCCGGCTCGTCTGGTGGGGCGGCGTTATCGGTGTATGCACGTGGGCCATTTATTCCCTGATGCCGGTTTTAGGATTGTCGCTCGTTTTTGCGGCAGCGGTGGCTGCTTTTTTTGCTTCGTTTGTCAGCCAGTGGTTTGCCCGGTTTATGAAAGTGCCGGTGACCACCTTCAGTCTGCCGGGCATTATTCCATTGATTCCGGGCAGCCGGGCTTATGAAACGATGCTTGCATTTGTGCAGGAACGGTATTTATACGGACTGGAGCAGGGCGTGGAAACAGTGCTGCAGGCCATTGCCATTGCGGCGGGCCTCGTGTTCGCGTTTTCGGTATTTTCTGTTGGCAAAGGGGTGGGCCAGCGCTATGAAACACATCGTTGAAGAATGGATTACCAGATGGGACATGATACCACGGGGGACGAAAGTGCTCGCAGCGGTGTCCGGCGGTCCAGATTCCATGGCAGCTGCGTCCATCCTGAAAAGCTTACAGAGTAAATATGAATTCACCCTGGGAATCGCGCATGTAAACCATGGGTTCCGTCCGGAAGCATCGAAAGAAGAGGCGCGGGTGGTGCGGACGTGGTCGGAGGACCAGCAGCTGCCTTTTTTTTCTTCGGCAATGTTTATGAAAGAGTCTCCTGAAGATAAGACGACACAGGCAGCGGCACGGGAAAAAAGGTATGATTTCTTTTTCCGGACCATGGAACATTTTGGCTACAGCGTGCTGATAACCGGCCACCATGCAGATGATCAGCTTGAAACAATAATCATGCAGGCTGCATCGGGCCGGTCGCTTCTCGGAGAAGAAGGAATCGCCCCGAAGCGTACGATGAACGGTTTTGAGGTGGCGCGTCCCCTGCTTGGGGTGAAAAAAAAAGAGATTCTGTTTTATTGCAGAGAGCATGGCATACCTTACGTGGAGGATGAAAGCAATTCTACGGACGATTACAGGCGTAACCGGGTGCGCCGCCATGTTCTGCCGGCGCTCAAAGAGGAATTCCCTTTAGTGCATCAGCACATGCAGAAAAAGTATGAATGGCAGAAAGAACAGCAGAATTATATGCGCAGGCAGGCCCGCACTTCTCTCGATTTTTACGGAGAAAGGCTTGAGCGGAATTACGTTTCTGTAAAAATGGATTGTTTTCGCGAAACCCCTCTTGCTTTACAAAGGGAAACGGTTTCGCTACTATTAAATTATTATTTTTCTGCAGAAGAAACAGGCATTTCTGCTTCGCTGGTGGATGCCTGTATAGATCTGGCTTCTGCCGCCGGCTCGTCGGGAGAGCTCCATTTACCCGGGGGAATACTGATACGCAAATCCTACGGCAGGCTGGAATTTTTAAGCCGTGAGGAATCAGGCCCTTCTTTTCCTGAACCGATACGTATTTCTGATTACGGTAACTATAAATACGGCGCCGGGATTGTGGGAGTAAATCATGCACGGCCGGAAGATACGGAGGTGTGGATTGCGGTGCCGGAAAGAATTCTTTCGTTCCCGATATACGTAAGACCCCCGCGGGCAGGGGACCGAATACATATACCAGGCATGAAGGAAGCGAAAAAGGTTCATCGTCTGTTTATAGACGAAAAAGTCCCAAAGCATGAACGTTCGTTCTGGCCCGTATTTACAGATGAAAAGGGAACCGTTTTATGGATTCCCCGCCTCCGCGCCTCCTTTCGTTATGAAAAAGAGGCAGCATACTTCGTATGGAAAAAGGACTAAAGGGTCCGTGAAATAAGAAGTGACAATTTCGGAAAATTTTTTGTGCAGGGAAGCAAATTCCCTTTATACGTGCTATGATTGAAAATGGACCATTTTTAACAATGGCGGCTTATAACACGGTTGTACTGCTTCTGTTTTGTGACTATAGTTTTATAAAATAAAACAGCGGCTGTTTAATAACAGCCCGGATGAAAGAATGAAATTCGCTTGGGAGGGTAAAGACATTCAGATGCACGACGAAATACAGGATATATTAATCTCGGAAGAAGAGCTGCAGGCAAAAATTAAAGATCTGGGCACGACGCTTACGGAAGAATACGATGGGCGTTTTCCCTTAGTGATCGGAGTTTTAAAGGGAGCACTTCCTTTTATGGCGGACATTGTCAAACGCATGAACATTCATCTTGAAATGGATTTTATGGACGTTTCAAGCTACGCCGGAGGGACAGTTTCCACTGGGGAAGTTAAAATTATCAAAGACCTGGACACCACGGTTTACGACAGGGACATCGTGATACTTGAAGATATTATCGACAGCGGGCGGACGCTTAAATACTTAATCAGTCTCCTGCAGACCCGGGGAGCAAAGTCGTTGAAGGTGGTAACGCTTCTGGATAAGCCGGAAGGACGGGTGGTTGACCTTACCGCAGACCTGGTTGGTTTTACTGTGCCGGATGAATTTGTCGTGGGCTACGGTCTGGATTATGCAGAAAGATACCGTAATCTGCCATACATCGGTGTGTTAAAGCCCGAGATTTATCAAGGCGGATGATTAGGAACAGACAAGTGAATATGATACTATTATTGCAGCTTTCGATGTATGCAGGAGGAGGTCAGGAATGAACCGAATTTTTCGTAACACTGTGTTTTGGCTTTTTTTATTCCTGGTTATTATAGGGATTATCAGCTTTGCCCAAAACGATGGTGGAGATACAAATACAATCAGCAGTACAGAGTTCAACGAACGTCTCAGTGAGAACGAATTTGCTACTATTACGCTTCAGCCCGAGGGCGGAGTTTACAATGTAACAGCTGCTACCAGTGAAAATGCCGAAAATGCGGAAACATACGAATCGTATCTTCCGATGACGAATGAATCCACACAGCAGCTGCAGACAGCGCAGGGGCCAAACGGCAATGCTGTCGAATTTGATACACAGCCGGAAGAAGAAACGAGCGGCTGGGTTACTTTCCTTACGACGATGATCCCATTCATCATTATCTTCCTTCTATTCTTCTTCCTGCTCAGCCAGTCCCAGGGCGGCGGCAGCAAGATGATGAACTTTGGTAAAAGTAAGGCGAAGATGTACCAGGAAGACAAAAAGAAGGTGCGTTTTAAAGACGTAGCCGGTGCGGAGGAAGAAAAGCAGGAGCTTGTAGAAGTCGTTGACTTCTTAAAAGATGCCCGTAAATTCTCCAACATCGGTGCCCGTATTCCAAAGGGCGTACTTCTTGTCGGTCCTCCGGGTACAGGTAAGACGCTGATCGCCCAGGCGGTTGCCGGAGAAGCAGACGTACCGTTCTTTTCCATCAGTGGTTCAGACTTCGTGGAAATGTTTGTCGGTGTCGGTGCTTCCCGTGTACGTGACCTTTTTGAAAACGCGAAGAAAAATTCGCCGTGTATTATTTTCATCGACGAGATTGACGCAGTAGGACGCCAGCGTGGTGCCGGCGTCGGCGGCGGCCATGACGAACGTGAGCAGACGCTGAACCAGCTTCTGGTTGAAATGGACGGCTTTGCCGGCAATGAAGGTATTATTATCATTGCGGCTACTAACCGTGCTGACGTACTGGACCCTGCACTTCTGCGTCCGGGACGTTTTGACCGTCAGATTCTTATCGGCCGTCCGGATGTAAACGGCCGTGAGGAAATTCTTCAGGTGCATGCGCGTAACAAGCCGCTTGCAGAGGATGTTAACTTCCGGGCCATTGCCCAGCGTACGCCTGGCTTTACCGGTGCGGACCTCGAAAACCTTCTGAATGAAGCGGCGCTTGTAGCAGCCCGTGCTGATATGCAGAAGATCAGAATGACGCATGTGGAAGAAGCGATCGACCGCGTTATTGCCGGTCCTTCGAAAAAATCACGCGTTATTTCAGAAAAAGAACGTAACATCGTGGCTCACCACGAAGCAGGCCACACAGTTGTTGGTATGAAGCTTGAAAACGCGGATATGGTGCACAAGGTGACCATTGTGCCTCGTGGCCAGGCCGGCGGTTATGCAATGATGCTTCCGAAGGAAGATCGTTACTTTATGACCAAGCCGGAGCTTCTCGATAAAATTGTCGGCCTGTTAGGCGGCCGTGTGGCCGAGGAAGTCATGTTTAACGAAGTGAGTACAGGTGCTCATAATGACTTCCAGCGTGCGACAGATATCGCCCGCCGCATGGTTACCGAGTACGGTATGAGTGAAAAGCTCGGTCCGCTGCAGTTTGGTTCAAGCGGAGGCGGTCAGGTATTTCTTGGCCGTGACATGCAGAACGAACAAAATTACAGTGACGCTATCGCTCACGAAATTGATAATGAAATGCAAAGAATCATTATGGAATCTTACGAACGCTGTAAACAAATTCTTACGCAGTATAAAGACCGGCTTGAGCTTGTAGCCCAAAGTCTTCTGGAGCTGGAAACGCTGGATGCAGAGCAGATCCGTTCCCTTGTTGAAGACGGCAAGCTTCCGGAGGATCACTATTCGAATAAATCGGATGAAGAAATGGGTGCTACGAAAACTGAAGAACAAAAGCGTGAAGAGGAAGAGGCTGACCATGTCCTAAAAGAGGACAGCGGCGACTCTTCTTCGGAGGAGACCTCCTCGGAAGAAACGACAGCTTCTTCAGATTCGAGCTCCGACAGTGACGATACAAACCGTCGCGACTAGTATAAAAGAAAGGGTGCCTTTAAACGGGCATCCTTTTTTGTATGCTGAAAGAAAGCGGACGTTTTTCTCTGCGCGTTCTGCGGTATAGCATAAACAGAGAAAATGCGAGCGGATTAGTTGTTTTTCGATGGGTTTTGTACAATACTATGTATCAGGTTTTCAAAGATAATATAATGATATAGAGAGCAAGAGTGGAAAGGAAGGAATTAAATCAATGAAGGATTATTTAGTAAAAGCAACAGCGTTTAATCATCAGGTTCGTGCTTATGCTGTGCACACGACAGAAATGGTGGATGAGGCGGTCAGACGCCACCAGGCATGGCCGACTGCTTCGGCGGCTTTAGGCCGGGCGATGACAGCGGGTTCCATGATGGGGGCAATGCTTAAGGGTGACGACAAGCTGACCATTAAAATTGAAGGGCACGGGCCGATGGGTCCGATTATTGTCGACAGCAACTCTTCGGGCGACACCCGGGGATACGCCCACAATCTGCAGGTTCACTTCGATTTGAACGATAGCGGTAAACTGGACGTAGCCCGTGCCGTCGGTACGGAAGGAACTTTATCAGTCGTTAAAGATCTCGGCATGCGGGATATGTTTACCGGCAACGTTCCGATTGTTTCTGGTGAACTCGGAGACGATTTCACGTATTACTTTGCAAATTCCGAACAGCTGCCTTCTTCTGTTGGTCTTGGAGTGCTTGTCAATCCGGATAACTCTGTGAAAGCAGCAGGCGGGTTTATTATTCAGGTGCTTCCCGACGCAGAGGAAGAATATGTAGCGCGCCTTGAGCAGCAGATACAACAGATGCCGCCGGTGTCCAAGCTGATTGAACACGGCAAAACCCCGGAGGAAATTCTTCATATTATCCTCGGTGAAGAAGTGAACGTGCTCGATACGCAGCCGGTTCAGTTTTCCTGCCAGTGCTCCAAGGAACGGGTGGAAAATGCAATTATTTCTCTTGGCACCGATGAGCTCCAGGATATGATTGAAAAAGACGGGGGAGCCGAAACGACGTGTCACTTTTGTAATGAGGTCTATCACCTGGATGTCGACGACCTGGAACGTTTGAAAGAGCGCACCTCCGAAATTGAAAACCGCTCCTAGGTTATTTGTGCGCCTTTTGATCTACAGATTGACAGAAGTTGACCAAATTGGTACGATTAAATTATTATAAAACCAATGAATTTACTTGGTGTTTGAAGGAGGAGCATGAATGAAGGCTGCAAATAACGTTACAGAACTCATTGGAAATACTCCCGTAGTAAAACTAAACCGTTTAACCGGGGAAAATGATGCAGATGTTTATTTAAAACTCGAGTATATGAATCCAGGAAGCAGCGTAAAAGACCGTATTGGTCTTGCGATGATCGAAGCTGCCGAGCGGGATGGCCGTTTAAAAGAAGGGGATACAATTGTTGAACCGACAAGCGGTAACACAGGCATCGGCCTGGCGATGGTAGCAGCTGCCAAAGGCTACCCGGCGGTATTGGTAATGCCGGAGACAATGAGCATGGAGCGTCGCAATCTTCTTCGTGCATACGGTGCGGAACTGGTGCTCACACCGGGACCTGACGGCATGGGTGGTGCGATTTCTAAAGCGAACGAGCTTGCTGAAGAAAAAGGCTACTTTATGCCGCAGCAGTTTGAAAATGAAGCGAATCCGAAAATCCACCGTGAAACGACTGGCCGTGAACTGCTGGATCAGATTGATGGGCCGATTGATTCCTTCGTTTCCGGCATCGGCACCGGCGGTACGATTTCCGGTGCAGGCGGCCTGTTGAAGGAGCACTATCCGGAGATGCGTATTGTAGGTATTGAACCAGCGGATTCCCCGATTCTAAACGGCGGAAATAAAGGCCCTCATAAAATCCAGGGAATTGGTGCCGGATTTGTACCGGGCACGCTGAATACAGAGATTTATGATGAAGTAGCGGTAGCAACGACGGAGCAGTCGTTTGAATATGCACGCCGTGCTGCCCGTGAGGAAGGCGTTTTAGGCGGTATTTCTTCCGGATCGGCTATTTACGTTGCTCTTCAGGAAGCGAAAAAGCTCGGCAAGGGCAAAAAAGTTGTGGCTGTCATTCCTAGTAACGGGGAGCGTTATCTTAGTACGCCTCTCTATCAGTTTGAAGAGACTACAGACTAGCATAAATTCTTTAAAGAGTCCGTACCCTGAAAAGGGGCGGGCTTTTTTTATGGAATTATCTTTAATGATGCACTTTGGTTTATTTGGAGTGAATGATAACGAAAAAGGGTAATGAAGCAAACGCAGCGTTCTGATTGTTTTTTTATAAAATATTTCGTAGACTTGTAGGAAATATAAAGAGAATTTTCTGTAAAACAGAGAGAATTGGATGAAACCGGGGGCATACACATAATGGATGAGCGACTGGCCCGAGGGCCTCAAGCAGGAGAATCATATACACAGAGTACGACGTCGTTTTTTCAGACAAATGACCAGTTTTTTCAGGCGTTTGAGTTTCGTGCAAGGGAGGAGCCTTATCACGTGCTGCTTGAAAGCGGGCGCCAGGGCGAACTCGATATTGCTGCCCTTCGTCCCTTTGGGGTAGTGGAAGGGAAAAACAAAGAGACGACCCTTCATAGGCAGGGAAGCACTGAAATGCATGCGGGAGACCCGCTTGAAGCATTGGCAAAATGGATGGAGCCGTACAATCTGCCAACGGACTCTGCTCTTCCTTCGTTCCAGGGAGGCGCAGTAGGCCAGATAAGCTATGACTATGTACGATATATTGAGCATCTGCCGGAGCTTGCGGTGGATGATCTGAAAATGCCGGATGCGTATTTTCTCCTGTACGATCTGTTTTTTATTCACGATAAAAAAGCGGGTAAAACGTGGATTTGGCATTTGCATGCCGAAGAGGAAGACGCCGGTGAATTTCTCGGGAAATGGAAAAAAGCATGGTCGGAAGCGGCTGAAGCGTTTTCCGGGCAGGAGCGTTCAGAAGCGAAGGGGGCTGTCTCTGCCGAAAAGTCGGTGCCGTCCTTTTCCGGGGAATTATTCGGCGGAGCGGTAGAGCAGATTAAAGAATACATTGCCGCGGGAGACGTGTTTCAGGTGAATTTATCCACCCGCCAGACACAGCTCCTGCATACCTCAGCCTTTCACATTTATCAGAAGCTGAGAGAGCTGAATCCTTCCCCGTATATGGGCTATATGCATACACCGGACTGGCAGACGGTTAGCGCCTCTCCGGAGCTGCTGGTTAAAAAACGGGGTGCAGAGGTGTCCACGCGCCCGATCGCCGGGACCCGTTCGAGAGGAAAGGACGAAGAGGAGGATATGGCGCTTGAACAGGAATTGATGGGCACAGAAAAAGAGCGGGCTGAGCATGTTATGCTCGTCGATCTTGAAAGAAACGATCTTGGCCGTGTCTGCCACTACGGTTCGGTGAAGGTGGATGAATTAATGGCGGTGGAGCGGTATTCCCACGTGATGCATATTGTTTCCAATGTAAGGGGGATACTTGCTGAAACAGAGCAGGTATATGATATGATAAGGGCAGTGTTTCCTGGAGGGACGATCACCGGTGCTCCGAAAATACGGACGATGGAAATTATTGAAGAGCTTGAGCCGGTACGCCGGGGTTTCTATACAGGATCGTTCGGCTGGATCGGCTACAACAAGGATGCGGAGCTGAACATTTCCATCCGCACGATGCTTGCCAAGGACGGGTACGCTCATGTGCAGGCAGGGGCCGGGATCGTCATCGACTCTGATCCAAGAGCAGAATACAAAGAATCAATCAAAAAAGCTAAAGCATTATGGGAAGCGAAAAGACAGAGTGAAGCAGAGGCCGGCATTATCCATGAGCAGAGCTGAGACTAGAATAGAAAGGAAGATTTTCGCATGATTTTAATGATTGATAACTATGATTCGTTTACGTACAATCTCGTGCAATACCTCGGTGAAATGGGAGAAGAACTCGAAGTACGGCGTAACGACCAAATTACAGTGGAGGAGATCGCCCGGTTGAATCCGGATATTCTGATGATTTCCCCGGGGCCCTGCAGTCCGGATGAGGCAGGAATCAGCGTCGAAGCGATACGCCGCTTTGCCGGAGAAATCCCGATTTTTGGTGTCTGTCTCGGCCACCAGGCGATTGCGCAGGCCTTCGACGGCGATGTTGTACGGGCGGAGCGGCTGATGCATGGGAAAACGTCGGAGATCCACCATGACGGTGTAAGTATTTACGCTGATCTTCCAAATCCGTTAACGGCGACAAGGTACCACTCGTTAATTGTGAAAAGAGACACACTGCCGGACTGCTTTGATATCACCTCGGAAACGGAAGCCGGGGAGATTATGGGGATCCGCCACCGCACCCTCCCTGTTGAGGGTGTACAGTTTCACCCTGAATCGATTATGACCGGTGAAGGAAAACAGATGCTCAAGCGCTTTGTGGACCGGCACCGGAAGTCTGAAGAGGTGCTGTAGCATTGTATGTGCATATAGACGGGGAAATAAAGAAGGCGGGCGAAGCTCGTCTTTCTGTATTTGACCACGGTTTTATGTATGGGCTTGGCTTATTTGAGACGTTTAGGGTGTATAATGGTCATCCGTTTTTACTGGATGCTCATATGGAAAGGCTCGAAGCCGGTGCAGAAGAGCTCGGCATTGTCTTTCACTATGAGCGGAAAACAGTCGAAGCAGAAATCAGGCAGCTGCTTGATGCCAATGGACTGAAGGATGCCTACGTGCGGTATAACGTATCCGCAGGGCCGGGGGGCCTGGGAATTCAGACGACCCCCTACCTTGAGCCGGCTATTGTTATTTACATGAAGCCGCTTCCGGCAGCGGGAGCGGAGCCTGTGCAAAAGGATGCCCTGTGGCTTCAGCTGAGACGGAACAGTCCGGAAGGTCGGGAGCGCCTGAAGTCGCATCATTACATGAACAACTGGCTTGCCAAACAGGAAATAAAAGACCGGCCGGAGGCGGAAGGGATTTTCGTTAACGAAGAGGGATATGTTGCAGAAGGCATCGTCTCCAATATTTTCTGGCGGAAAAAAGATACCTTGTATACGCCGGCAGTGGAAACAGGTATTTTAAACGGCATTACCCGTCAATTTGTGATACAGTTAGCACATGAAAATGACTACGTTGTGGAGGAAGGATACTTTCTTCCGCAGGATATAGAAGCAGCAGAGGAAATGTTTGTTACGAATTCTATTCAGGAAATTGCAGCAGTGCGTGCCTTAGGGGATTATTATTTTCCAAGTTATTCAGCGGCCCGGCTGCTGCACAGCCGCTATCAGAACGAAAGAGAAAAAAAATAACAGCTGGCACGCCAGGGAGGAGAGAAAATGCGCAATCAGGTAATGCGATGGAAGAATTGGGAGCTTGATTTTTCCTTAAAGACGTTTGTCATGGGGATTTTAAATGTGACGCCGGATTCCTTTTCTGACGGAGGCCGGTACAGCGGGGTGGAGCAGGCTGTCGCGCAGGCAGAAAAGCTGGTGGAGGACGGAGCGGATATTATAGATATCGGCGGTGAATCCACACGCCCGGGAGCGGCATTTGTAGAGGCAGAAGAAGAGCAGCGGCGGATCGTTCCGGTACTCGAAGCCCTGAGGGACCGGATTGGCGTGCCTATCAGCGTGGATACCTATAAAGCTTCCACGGCCGAGGCAGCTCTCGGAGCCGGAGCGGATATCATTAACGATGTATGGGGAGCGAAAGCAGATCCCGGTATGGCCCGGGTAGCAGCTGAATACGATGTGCCGATAATTTTAATGCACAACCGTGATAATACGGAGTACCAGGATTTGATGCCTGACATGATTCAGGACGTTTATGAAAGCATAGCTATTTGCGAGCAGGCCGGAGTCAAGGAAGACCGCATTATTCTGGATCCCGGCATCGGCTTTGCAAAAACCTATGAGCAGAATCTCGAAGCGATGCGGAAGATGGATCAGTTTACGTCGCTTTCGTATCCAGTACTCCTTGGCAGCTCCCGTAAATCGCTCATATCAAAAACACTTGAGCTTCCTGCCCATGATCGTGTGGAAGGTACAGGCGCGACGGTGAGCCTGGGTATTGAACGAGGGTGCGATATCGTCCGTGTGCATGACGTCAAAGAAATGACGCGCGTAGCCCGGATGATGGACGCTATGCTCGGAGTAAGAAAGGAGCATTCGGTTGGATAAAATTCATTTGCAGGGAATGGAGTTTTACGCTTATCACGGGGTGTTTGAAGAGGAAAACAGGCTAGGTCAGCGCTTTCGCGTCAATTTAGTACTCGAAGCGGACTTAAAGCCGGCAGCGGCAGAGGATGACGTAGAAAAAAGCGTTAACTACGCCGAAGCATTTGAAGCAGTGAAAGAGGCCGTGGAAAACCAAACGTACCGGCTGGTGGAAACGATTGCTGAAAAAATTGCCGAAACAATATTTGAGCGTTTTAATATTGTGGAGCAGCTTCACGTGAAAGTGATCAAACCGGATCCGCCAATCCCAGGACACTACGATCATGTTGCCATTGAAATGACCAGGACTCGTCCAGAATGACCCAGGTTTTTATTGCACTGGGGTCAAACCTCGGGAAACGGGAGGAGTATTTAAAGCGGGCGGTCCTGGCTATGCAGCAGGAGAAACAGATGCAGCTGACAAAGCTGTCGCCGGTGTATGAAACCGCGCCGGTGGGAGTGACCGATCAGCCGCATTTTCTGAACATGGTTTCCGAATGGAGTACTGATTACGGACCGGAGAAACTGCTTGAGGCGCTTCACCGTATCGAGCATGAGCTTGAGCGCATACGTGAAGAACGGTGGGGGCCGAGGACAGTGGACCTTGACATTCTTATCTATGATGAAGAAAATATGAACAAGGAGCATTTAATTATTCCTCATCCCCGGTTAACTGAGCGGGCCTTTGTTCTTGTGCCGTTTTTTGATATTGCCCCGGACCGTTTTGTTCACGAGGACAAGACGGTTCGTTGGTATGTAAAAAAACTGCCGGAGAAGGAACGGGCCGATGTAGTATACTGGGGCGAGCTGTTAATAGACAACGACGACACGTAAAATAATAAAGCCAACACATAGGAGGTTGCTGTGGTGTTAAAAATTCGCGATATAGAAATGAATAACCCGGTGGTGCTTGCTCCGATGGCGGGAGTCAGCAACCCTGCATTCCGGCTGATAGCGAAGGAATTTGGAGCAGGACTGGTCTGCGCAGAAATGGTAAGCGACAAAGCAATACTGCACGAAAATGAAAAATCGATGCGGATGCTCTACGTGGATGAAAGGGAAAAGCCGCTCAGTCTTCAGATTTTCGGCGGGGACCAGGAAACGATGGCTGGGGCTGCTGAAGTAGTGGATCAGCATACGAATGCAGATATCATTGATATCAATATGGGCTGCCCTGTACCGAAAATCACTAAGTGTGATGCAGGGGCCAAGTGGCTGCTCGACCCGGATAAAATTTATCAAATGGTAAAAGCAGCAGTGAACGCAGTAGATAAGCCCGTAACGGTGAAAATGCGGATGGGCTGGGACGATGAGCATATACTGGCTGTGGAGAACGCGCAGGCTATTGAGGCCGCCGGCGGTGAAGGCGTTGCGGTACACGGGCGCACCCGGGTGCAGATGTATGAAGGCGTGGCGAACTGGGAAATACTTAAGGAAGTAAAAGACTCGGTGAATATTCCGGTAATTGGCAATGGAGACGTATCTACCCCTCAGGACGCCCAGGCAATGCTTGATACGACCGGAGTGGACGGCGTGATGATCGGCCGTGCCGCCCTTGGGGACCCATGGATGTTTTACCGGACAGTGCAGTATTTGGAAACAGGAAAGCTTGTAGAGGAAGAACCAACTCCGAAGGAAAAAATGGATGTATGTATTGTGCATATGGACCGTTTGATAGAATTGAAAGGCGAAGATGTGGCCGTTCGGGAGATGCGCAAGCATGTGGCCTGGTATCTGAAGGGCATGCACGGCGGCTCCAAGGTACGGGGCAGAGTAAATGAACTGAATACACGCGACGAAGTGGCGGAAACACTATATAATTTTGTCGGTTCTACGGAAGCTCCCAGCATGGCATAAGTATTTGCACTAAGAGCGGCTTCTTTCAGGGAAGCCGCTCTGCTTATGAATGCATCACTGAAACTGGAAACAAACGATGTTTATATAGAAGAAAAATTAAAAACGATCTAAAGGGGAGACTACTATGAGCCAGGATCAAGAGCTGAACGACCAGTTCCGTGTACGCAGGGAAAAAAGAGAGGCATTGATTAATGAAGGAAAAAACCCGTTTGGAGAACGCTTCGCGCGTACGTATGATTCAAAAACCATGCACCGGGAGTTCGACGCTTTCTCTAAAGAGGAGTTAAGCGAAAAAAATACGGATATTACGATAGCAGGTCGCATGGTCACTAAACGTGGAAAAGGAAAAGCGGGGTTTGCACATCTGCAGGATCTTGAAGGGCAGGTCCAGATTTACGTACGGAAAGACGAAGTCGGCGATGAAGCGTACGAAGGCTTTAAGGATATGGATATTGGAGATATTGTCGGGGTGCGCGGCCGTGCATTCAAAACGAACGTAGGGGAACTGTCTGTGCGTGCAACAGAAGTAACCCTTTTAACAAAGGCTCTTCGCCCGCTGCCTGATAAATATCATGGTCTTCAGGATATTGAACAGCGCTACCGCCAGCGCTATTTAGATCTTATTGCGAACCCGGAAGTAAAGGATACGTTTATCATGCGGAGTAAAATTATCCAATCCATGAGAAATCATTTGAACCGCCAGGGCTTTTTGGAAGTAGAAACACCGATGCTTCATACGATACCGGGCGGAGCATCGGCACGTCCATTTGTTACTCATCATAATGCCCTGGACATGGAGCTTTACATTCGTATTGCGATTGAACTGCATCTAAAACGGCTGATTGTCGGCGGTATGGAAAAAGTCTATGAAATTGGCCGCGTCTTCCGTAATGAAGGTATTTCCACCCGTCATAATCCCGAATTTACCATGATGGAATTGTATGAAGCTTTTGGAGACTATGAAGATATTATGGATCTGACCGAAAGCCTGATCGTACAGATTGCTGAAGATGTGCTTGGGGGCACCACCCTGCAATACGGAGAAGAGCAGATTGAACTTGGCAATCAGTGGAAAAGAATGCATATTGTAGATGCTGTCAAAGAAGAAACCGGTGTAGATTTCTGGCAGGAAATGAGTGACGAAGAAGCGAGAGCACTGGCTAAAGAACATAATGTGCCAATTCGGGAAACGATGTCCTTTGGCCATGTGGTTAACGAATTCTTTGAGCACTTTGTTGAAGAAAAACTAATTCAGCCTACATTTGTGTACGGTCATCCACTCGCCATTTCTCCGCTTGCAAAGAAAAATGAAAAAGATCCCAGATTTACAGACCGCTTTGAGTTATTTATTGTAGGGCGTGAACATGCGAACGCCTTTAGTGAGTTAAACGATCCTGTGGATCAGCGGGAGCGGTTTGAAAAACAGGTGGAAGAAAGAGAAGCTGGAGACGAAGAAGCTCACATGATGGACTATGATTACCTTGAAGCAATGGAATATGGACTTCCCCCAACGGGAGGACTCGGGATAGGTATTGACCGTCTGGTGATGCTGCTTACAAACTCTGCTTCTATCAGAGACGTGCTTTTGTTTCCACAAATGCGGAGCCAGGCTTCACGCGAAGAGTAGAAAGCTTTCTGCCGGCTTTCTGATTTGAAAGCCGGCAATTATATAAAAAAATTAAAAGAAAATATAAAAATGGGTTGCGTACAAATAAGAAACGATGATATATTATTTTTTGTCGCCGTAAAGAGAGCGGCGGGCTGCTCAGACAGCTGAAAAAAGTTATTGACTTAATAACACTTCGGTGTTAACATATAAAAGTCGCAAAAATAACGACAGATTGTTCTTTGAAAAGGAAAGACAAGCCAGAGCCCCAAAGAAAAGAATCAAATTTAGGGCATTTCGGATGCCACAGCATCAAACTTTTTACGGAGAGTTTGATCCTGGCTCAGGACGAACGCTGGCGGCGTGCCTAATACATGCAAGTCGAGCGCGGGAAGCCGGCGGACTCCTTCGGGAGGAAACCGGTGGAACGAGCGGCGGACGGGTGAGTAACACGTGGGCAACCTGCCGGACTGATGGGAATAACCCCGGGAAACCGGGGCTAATGCCCAATGCGCCCTGACCTCGCCTGAGGTCAGCGGTAAAGCAGGGATCTTCGGATCCTTGCACAGTCCGATGGGCCCGCGGCGCATTAGCTAGTTGGAGAGGTAAGGGCTCCCCAAGGCGACGATGCGTAGCCGACCTGAGAGGGTGATCGGCCACACTGGGACTGAGACACGGCCCAGACTCCTACGGGAGGCAGCAGTAGGGAATCATCCGCAATGGGCGAAAGCCTGACGGTGCAACGCCGCGTGAGTGATGAAGGTTTTCGGATCGTAAAGCTCTGTTGACAGGGAAGAACCCACGTCAGTCGAACAGGCTGGCGTGCTGACGGTACCTGTCCAGAAAGCCCCGGCTAACTACGTGCCAGCAGCCGCGGTAATACGTAGGGGGCAAGCGTTGTCCGGAATTATTGGGCGTAAAGGGCACGCAGGCGGTTTCGTCAGTCCGATGTGACAGGCCACGGCTCAACCGTGGAAGGCCATTGGAAACTGCGAAACTTGAGGACAGAAGAGGAGAGTGGAATTCCACGTGTAGCGGTGAAATGCGTAGATATGTGGAGGAACACCAGTGGCGAAGGCGACTCTCTGGTCTGTACCTGACGCTGAGGTGCGAAAGCATGGGGAGCAAACAGGATTAGATACCCTGGTAGTCCATGCCGTAAACGCTGAGTGCTAGGTGTTAGGGGTTTCGATACCCGTAGTGCCGAAGCTAACGCATTAAGCACTCCGCCTGGGGAGTACGACCGCAAGGTTGAAACTCAAAGGAATTGACGGGGGCCCGCACAAGCGGTGGAGCATGTGGTTTAATTCGACGCAACGCGAAGAACCTTACCAGATCTTGACATCTTCCGCTACGCCTCGAGAGAGGCGGTTCCCCTTCGGGGGACGGAATGACAGGTGGTGCATGGTTGTCGTCAGCTCGTGTCGTGAGATGTTGGGTTAAGTCCCGCAACGAGCGCAACCCCTAATCTTAGTTGCCAGCATTCAGTTGGGCACTCTAAGGTGACTGCCGGTGACAAACCGGAGGAAGGTGGGGATGACGTCAAATCATCATGCCCCTTATGATCTGGGCTACACACGTGCTACAATGGATGGTACAACGGGATGCGAACCCGCGAGGGGGAGCCAATCCAGAAAAGCCATTCTCAGTTCGGATTGCAGGCTGCAACTCGCCTGCATGAAGCCGGAATCGCTAGTAATCGCGGATCAGCATGCCGCGGTGAATACGTTCCCGGGCCTTGTACACACCGCCCGTCACACCACGAGAGTTTGCAACACCCGAAGTCGGTGAGGGAACCCTTCTGGGACCCAGCCGCCGAAGGTGGGGCAGATGATTGGGGTGAAGTCGTAACAAGGTATCCCTACCGGAAGGTGGGGATGGATCACCTCCTTTCTATGGAGCAGTACCCCGGTCCCGCAGGGACCGGGCAGGGGCCTGGCTTGGCTTTCCTTTTGAGAGAACAATTCAACTATATATCACCCTATATAGTTGGAGTTTGTAATGGGCCTGTAGCTCAGTTGGTCAGAGCGCACGCCTGATAAGCGTGAGGTCGGTGGTTCAAGTCCACTCAGGCCCACCATTATAACTCGGGGCCTTAGCTCAGCTGGGAGAGCGCCTGCTTTGCACGCAGGAGGTCAGCGGTTCGATCCCGCTAGGCTCCACCATAATTATTACCGAACGTTGGACCTTGACAACCGAATACCGAGACCAACACACACAAGCAACACAAGGCTGCCGGCTGTTTCGGCCGGCGGCCGCGTCGAAGAATGACCGCGTATCGAGTGGTTAAGAAGAAAAGGGCGCACGGTGGATGCCTTGGCACTAGGAGCCGAAGAAGGACGCGACGAACGGCGAAACGCTCCGGGGAGCTGTACGTAAGCTTTGATCCGGAGATGTCCGAATGGGGAAACCCGCCTTCCGTCATGGGAAGGCGTCCGGCCGCTGAACACATAGGCGCCGGACGGTAGACCCGGAGAACTGAAACATCTTAGTACCCGGAGGAAGAGAAAGCAAACGCGATTTCCCGAGTAGCGGCGAGCGAAACGGAATCAGCCCAAACCGGGATGCTTGCATCCCGGGGTTGTAGGACCCCCGCACGGCAGGCGGGGAGGATAGGCGAAGCGGCCTGGAAAGGCCCGCCAGAGACGGTAACAGCCCGGTAGCCGACATCCTCCCCCCGCCGGGGGTATCCTGAGTACGACGGGACACGAGAAATCCCGTCGGAAGCTGGGAGGACCATCTCCCAAGGCTAAATACTCCCTAGTGACCGATAGTGAACCAGTACCGTGAGGGAAAGGTGAAAAGCACCCCGGAAGGGGAGTGAAACAGATCCTGAAACCGTGTGCCTACAAGAAGTCGGAGCCCGTTAAGGGGTGACGGCGTGCCTTTTGTAGAATGAACCGGCGAGTTACGCTCGTCTGCAAGGTTAAGCCGCAAAGGCGGAGCCGCAGCGAAAGCGAGTCTGAAGAGGGCGATGCAGTAGGCGGGCGTAGACCCGAAACCAGGTGATCTACCCATGACCAGGGTGAAGGCCAGGTAACACTGGCTGGAGGCCCGAACCCACGCAAGTTGAAAATTGCGGGGATGAGTCGTGGGTAGCGGTGAAATGCCAATCGAACCTGGAGATAGCTGGTTCTCCCCGAAATAGCTTTAGGGCTAGCCTCGGGTATGAGAGTCCTGGAGGTAGAGCACTGATTGGACGAGGGGTCCTTCCCGGATTACCGAATTCAGTCAAACTCCGAATGCCAGCGACTTGCTGCCCGGGAGTCAGACGGCGAGTGCTAAGATCCGTCGTCGAGAGGGAAACAGCCCAGACCACCGGCTAAGGTCCCTAAGTCTGCGTTAAGTGGAAAAGGATGTGGAGTTGCTTAGACAACTAGGATGTTGGCTTAGAAGCAGCCATCATTGAAAGAGTGCGTAATAGCTCACTAGTCGAGTGACTCTGCGCCGACAATGTACCGGGGCTAAACGCAGCACCGAAGCCGTGGACTCTCCCGCATGGGAGAGATGGTAGGGGAGCGTTCCAGGGGCTTTGAAGCCGGACCGTGAGGACCGGTGGAGCGCCTGGAAGTGAGAATGCCGGTATGAGTAGCGAAAAGAAGGGTGAGAATCCCTTCCGTCGAAAACCCAAGGTTTCCTGAGGAAGGCTCGTCCGCTCAGGGTTAGTCGGGTCCTAAGCCGAGGCCGAAAGGCGTAGGCGATGGAAAACAGGTTGATATTCCTGTACCACCTCCGTTCCATTTGAGTGATGGGGGGACGCAGGCAGGCACGGCCGCGCGCTGCTGGACATGCGCGTTGAAGCTGGCAAGGCCGGGGGAGCGGCAAATCCCTCCCCCAGACGGCCAAGCGGTGACCAGGAGGGCCCTACGGGGCCCGAAGGGCCGGCACCTACCCTGCCAAGAAAAGCCTCTAGCGAGGAACGTGGTGCCCGTACCGTAAACCGACACAGGTAGGTGGGATGAGTATTCTAAGACGCGCGGGAAAACTCTCGTTAAGGAACTCGGCAAAAGGACCCCGTAACTTCGGGAGAAGGGGTGCTCCCCGGGGTGAATAGCCCCAGGGAGCCGCAGTGAAAGGGCCCAAGCGACTGTTTATCAAAAACACAGGTCTCTGCGAAGCCGTAAGGCGAAGTATAGGGGCTGACACCTGCCCGGTGCTGGAAGGTTAAGAGGAGGCGTTATCCCCCTTCGGGGGGAGAAGCGCCGAATTGAAGCCCCAGTAAACGGCGGCCGTAACTATAACGGTCCTAAGGTAGCGAAATTCCTTGTCGGGTAAGTTCCGACCCGCACGAAAGGTGCAACGACTTGGGCACTGTCTCAACGAGAGACCCGGTGAAATTATAATACCTGTGAAGATGCAGGTTCCCCGCGACAGGACGGAAAGACCCCATGGAGCTTTACTGTAGCTTGACATTGGATGTGGGTACCACTTGTACAGGATAGGTAGGAGCCATCGAATCCGGACCGCCAGGTTCGGAGGAGGCGCTGGTGGGATACTACCCTGGTGGTATCGACATTCTAACCGCAGGCCGTGATCCGGCCTCGGGACCGTGTCAGGTGGGCAGTTTGACTGGGGCGGTCGCCTCCCAAACAGTAACGGAGGCGCCCAATGGTTCCCTCAGAATGGTCGGACATCATTCGCAGAGTGCAAAGGCACAAGGGAGCTTGACTGCGAGACCTACAAGTCGAGCAGGGACGAAAGTCGGGCTTAGTGATCCGGCGGCACCGCATGGAAGGGCCGTCGCTCAACGGATAAAAGCTACCCTGGGGATAACAGGCTAATCTCTCCCAAGAGTTCACATCGACGGGGAGGTTTGGCACCTCGATGTCGGCTCATCGCATCCTGGGGCTGAAGTAGGTCCCAAGGGTTGGGCTGTTCGCCCATTAAAGCGGTACGCGAGCTGGGTTCAGAACGTCGTGAGACAGTTCGGTCCCTATCCGTCGCGGGCGCAGGAAAGGTGAAAGGAGCTGTCCTTAGTACGAGAGGACCGGGATGGACACACCGCTGGTGTACCAGTTGTTCCGCCAGGAGCACTGCTGGGTAGCTACGTGTGGACGGGATAAGTGCTGAAAGCATCTAAGCATGAAGCCCCCCTTAAGATGACCTTTCCCCTCTACGGAGATAAGACCCCTTGAAGATGACGAGGTAGATAGGTCCGGCGTGGACGCATGGCGACATGTGCAGCGGACGGATACTAATCGGTCGAAGTCTTATCCACGCACAGCACGATACGCGGCCGTGGCTGCGGTCTCGGTATTTGGTTGTCAGGGCCCGACGGGCCAGTCCGGTGGCAACAGCGAAGAGGATCCACCCGTTCCCATGCCGAACACGGAAGTTAAGCTCTTCAGCGTTGATGATAGCCGGGGGTTCTCCCCCCGTGAAAGTAGATCGCTGCCGGGCATTTAAATATTTGTGGAGGATTAGCTCAGCTGGGAGAGCACCTGCCTTACAAGCAGGGGGTCGGCAGTTCGATCCTGTCATCCTCCACCATTAATACGAGCCATTAGCTCAGTTGGTAGAGCATCTGACTTTTAATCAGAGGGTCGGAGGTTCGAATCCTCCATGGCTCACCATGATTTTGCGGGAGTAGTTCAGTGGTAGAACACCACCTTGCCAAGGTGGGGGTCGCGGGTTCGAATCCCGTCTCCCGCTCCATTTATGCGCCCGTAGCTCAATTGGATAGAGCGTCTGACTACGGATCAGAAGGCTAGGGGTTCAAGTCCTCTCGGGCGCACCAATTATTCATTCAATAACGGGAAGTAGCTCAGCTTGGTAGAGCACTTGGTTTGGGACCAAGGGGTCGTAGGTTCAAATCCTGTCTTCCCGACCATCTAATATATGGGGCCTTAGCTCAGCTGGGAGAGCGCCTGCTTTGCACGCAGGAGGTCAGCGGTTCGATCCCGCTAGGCTCCACCAACTTTTTTTGAAAAAATCATTGACGCTGTGAAGCACAGTTGATATGATATTAATTGTCGCTTTG